>NZ_JBFUFB010000003.1:0-729625 GCF_056403655.1 Mesorhizobium sp. P2_F8 | reverse complement strand
GCTCGCTGTCGGGCACCACCGGCTGCGGCGCGGTCACCACCGAAAGGATGACGTTCTGCTCATGCAGCACCTTGTAGTGTTTCAGGCTGTGCATCAGTGCCGTTGGCGCGCTCAAGGGATCGCTGGTCAGGAACACGGCGGTGCCGGACACCAGCTGCGGCTTCTTCTTCAACAGATTGCCGGCGAGGAAATCGAGCGGGATCTCGTTGCGCCGGGTCTTGTCGAACAGATAGCGGCTGCCGCGCACCCAGGTCCACATGCCCAGCACGATGGTGAAGGCCACGGCCAGCGATGCCCAGCCGCCCTCGAACACCTTGACGATATTGGAGGCAAAGAAGCCGATGTCGATAAAGGCAAACAGCGTCGTCAGCGAGACGGCCAGCCACAGCTGCCATTTCCAGATACGCGTCATGACGACATAGAGCAGCACCGTCGTCACCAGCATGTTGCCGGTCACCGAAATACCATAGGCCGACGCCAGCTTGCTGGACTCGCCGAAGCCGACGACCAGCATCATCACCACCAGCGCCAGCAGGAGATTGACGCGCGGCATGTAGATCTGGCCGGACTGTTTTTCGGATGTGTGCAGGATTTCCAGACGCGGCAGCATGTTGAGCTGCACGGCCTGCCTGGTCAGCGAGAAGGCGCCCGAAATCACCGCCTGGCTGGCGATCACGGTCGCAGCAGTCGCCAGCACGACCATCGGGATCAGCGTCCAGCCCTCGTTCATCTCGAAGAACGGATGGCCGACCACGCCGTTCTTTGCCAGCACGAAGGCGCCTTGCCCGGCATAATTGAGCAGCAGGCAGGGAAACACGATCGCCAGCCAGGCGAGCACGATCGGCTTGCGGCCGAAATGGCCGAGATCGGCATAGAGCGCTTCGGCGCCGGTGACGGCGAGGAAGATGGCGCCGATGGTAACGAAGGCGACGTCGGGCGAATTGATCAGAAAGGCAACGATGTAGTGTGGGCTCACCGCCCACAGGATTTCCGGATCGGCGATGATGTGGTTGAGACCGGAAAGGCCAATGGCCAGGAACCATACTGCGGTCACCGGGCCGAACACCAATCCCACCCCGCCCGTGCCAAAGCGCTGTACCGCGAACACCATGGCAAGAATGACCAGAGTTAGCGGCACCACATAAGGCTGGAAGGCAGGCGTGACGACATTCATGCCCTCGACGGCCGACAGCACCGAGATTGCCGGCGTGATGACGGCGTCACCGAAGAAAAGCGATGCCCCGACGATGCCGATGCCAAGTATCAGCGCCGAACGCTTGGGGAAACTGCCGCGCGCCAGCGCCATCAGCGACAGCACGCCGCCCTCGCCGCGGTTGTCGGCGCGCAGCACAAACATGATGTATTTGATGGTGACGATGATCGTCAGCGACCAGATGATCAGCGACAGAACGCCAAGAATATCGCCGCGATCCGCCACGCTACCGCGCGACGATGCCACCAGCGCCTCGCGGAACGCATAGATCGGGCTGGTGCCGATATCCCCATAGACGACGCCAAGCGCGCCCAGCATTAACACCTTGGTGCTGTGCTGTTCGATTTCAGGATGGCTCGATTGTTCGACGGGTTCTGCCTCACTACCAGCATTGGCAAGGGCCATGGACGACACTCCGATAAGTGCGCGGTCATCTACGCTTGCTGCGATGCAATATCAAGTGCCGTCGCGTGATGGCCCCCATGCCGGCAACGCTCGGCTGCTCGGGAGATCATCGGTCCACGCGAGATTCGCAGGCTCGATCTGCAGGCATGGTCGCACCAGCATGACCGGCAGCACATGCGTCCGTCAGATCGCTACCTGCGTACCAATCTCTACCACACGGCCGGTCGGGATCTGGAAATATTCGGTCGCGTCGGCCGCCGTGCGCGCCAGGCCGATGAACAACCGGTCCTGCCACACCGGCATGCCGGAATTGGGCGAGGCCTTGAGCGAACGTCGCGACAGGAAGAACGAGGTCGTCATGATGTCGAACTTCCAGCCCTGCTTGCGGCAGATCGCCAGCGCGCGCGGGATGTTGGGCTGCTCCATGTAGCCGAAGGTCAGCGTCACCCGCATGAACAGCTCGTTGACCGTCTCCATCTTGACCCGCTCGCTGTCGGGCACCACCGGCTGCGGCGCGGTCACCACCGAAAGGATGACGTTCTGCTCATGCAGCACCTTGTAGTGYTTCAGGCTGTGCATCAGYGCCGTTGGCGCGCTCAAGGGATCGCTGGTCAGGAACACGGCGGTGCCGGACACCAGCTGCGGCTTCTTCTTCAACAGATTGCCGGCGAGGAAATCGAGCGGGATCTCGTTGCGCCGGGTCTTGTCGAACAGATAGCGGGTGCCGCGAATCCATGTCGACATGATCAGCCCCATTATGCAGGCGACAGTAATTGATACCCATCCGCCTTCGAAGATCTTGACGACGTTTGCCAAGAAAAAACCGCTGTCGATTATGCCGAACAGCAGGGCCAGAGCCAAGGCAAGCGCCAGCTTCCATTTCCACAGCTTGCGCATCACCACGAACAGCAGAATGGTCGTCATCAGCATTTCGCCGGTGACCGAAATTCCGTAAGCGGAGGCCAGCGCACTCGAGCTGCCGAAACCAACCACCAGCAGCATCACCCCGATCGCGATGAGCAGGTTGACGCGGGGCATGTAAATCTGCCCGAGCTGCATTTCAGAGGTATGCTGCACCTCGATGCGCGGCAGAAGGTTGAGCTGCACGGCCTGACGAGTCAGTGAAAAAGCGCCTGAGATGACCGCCTGGCTGGCGATAACGGTCGCGGCCGTTGCCATGCCCACCATCGGCATCAGTGCCCAGTCAGGCAGCATCTGAAAGAATGGATTGGTCGGCCTGCCACCATTGGCCAGGACAAAAGCGCCTTGCCCGAAATAGTTGAGCAGCAGGCACGGGAAAACCACGGAAAACCAGGCCATCACGATCGGCTTGCGCCCGAAATGGCCGAGATCRACATAGAGCGCCTCGGCCCCGGTCACGGCCAGGAACACCGCACCGACGGTCACAAAGGCGGCGGTCGGAGTACCGGCGAGATAATAGACGGCGTAGTAAGGATTGATCGCCATCAGGACCGATGGATCGTCCGTCAGGTGATAGAGCCCTGCGATGCCGATGGCCAGGAACCAAAGCGCTGTCACCGGCCCGAACACCGCCGCGACCTTTCCGGTGCCGAAGCGTTGCACCGAAAACAGAAGGGCCAGGATGACCAACGTGATGGGCACGACATAGGCATCCAGTGTCGGGGTCACCACCTCCAGGCCTTCGACCGCCGACAGCACGGAGATGGCCGGTGTGATGATAGCGTCGCCAAAAAACAGCGCCGCACCGCAAAGCCCGATCCCGAGAATTAGTCGGGCGCCTTTCGGATAGGCGCTTCGTGCAAGCGCCATCAGGGATAGCGTGCCGCCCTCGCCCTTGTTGTCTGCACGAAGCACGAAGGCGACATACTTTATGGTGACGATGATCGTCAGCGCCCAGACAATCAGCGACAGAACGCCCAGCACATCGCTACGCGTATCGGTGCCGGGAGAAGCATGGAGCGCTTCTCGGAAGGCGTAGATGGGGCTGGTGCCGATATCGCCATAGACGACACCGAGCGCGCCCAGCATCAGAACCTTGGTGCTGTGCTTTTCGACCTCGGAATGGCTCGATTGTTCGACGGTTCCAGCCTCGCTACCGCTACTGGCAAGGGCCATCGACCACTCTCCGACAAGCGCGCGGCGCTCTATGCATGCTGCGATACGATATCAATTGCACGCGATGGCTGCCATACTTTCAATGCGCGGCTCTACCCTACCACCCGCAGGCCTTCAGGAACCGCCCCACCGTGCCGGCCATGCCATACTCCAACGCGTCGGCTGTCAATCCATGTCCGATCGACACTTCGGCTAATGCCGGAATGCGCTTTGCCAGTGCCGGAAGGTTGCTGACCACCAGATCGTGCCCGGCATTGACCTGAAGACCGGCGGCAAGCGCGGCATCAGCGGTTTTTCCCAGTCTTTCCAATTCCTTGGCCGCTCCGGCGGGATCGGAATGATAACTGCCATAAGGGCCTGTATAAAGCTCTATGCGGTCGGCGCCGATGTCCCGCGCGGCCGTCACGCCCGCAGGATCCGGGTCCGAAAACAGCGACACACGAAAGCCGCCCTTCTTCAGACGCCTGACGATCGGAGTAAGGAACGCGGCCTCGGCGGCAAAGTTCCAGCCATGGTCCGACGTCGCCTGCGCCGGATCGTCCGGCACCAGCGTCACCTGTTCGGGCTGATGCTTTTCCACAAGCACCAGGAAATCCTCGGTCGGATAGCCTTCGATGTTGAATTCCGCGCGCGGAAATTCGTCGTCGATCAGGGACCGTATCTCAGGCAGATCAGAGTGTCTCGTGTGCCGCTCGTCGGGGCGCGGATGCACCGTCAGCCCATGCGCCCCGGCTGCGAGCGCGATGCGGCCGAGGCCCGTCACGCTCGGCCACGGCAGGTCACGCCGGTTGCGCAGCATGGCGACGGCATTGAGGTTGACGGAGAGTTTTGCGGGCATGGAAGCGGCCTCGGAGATCATTCGACGCGCCACCTATAATGCCTTTGGCGGGAACAGACAGGGGGTTTCGAGTGTTCCAAGCGTGATGAAGTGAGTCCGCGAAAGGAAGCGCCATGAATTTTCTCGATGCCGTACCGGCTATCCGTCGCCTCGAGACCAGCCGTGACGATCTTCTCGCCATCGATGTCGTCGGCCACGTCTCGGCGGCCGATGGCGAAAACCTTTTCGGGTTGATGGAGGCAGCCTATGCCCTTCACCCACATATCGACGTGTTGGTGCGCCTTGTCGATCACGATGGCGTCGACTGGGCCAATATTGCCGAAGAGACCCTGACGCAGGGCACCGCCCATGCAATGCAACATGTCGGCCGTTGCGCGACGATCGGCGAGCCGGACTGGACCGCCGACGCGCGACATGTCCTGCGGGATGCTCCGGCAATCGAATTCAAGCATTTCGAGACCGAGGACGAAGCCTCGGCCTGGCAATGGCTTGGAGCCCGGCCGACCGAAGAGCAACAGGGTCGCGGCTGAAACACGACAGCCCCGCAGGGCCGTCGAATGCCTGCTACCTGACGATCGTCAGCCGCTCGGCCGCGCGCGTGATGGCGGTGTAGAGCCAGCGCTGGCGGGTTTCCTTGAAGGCCCAGCTTTCATCGAACAGCACGATCTCGTTCCATTGCGAGCCCTGCGCCTTGTGCACAGTCAGCGCGTAGCCATAGTCGAAATCGTCGAAGCGCTTCTTCTGCTGCCAGGGGATGTCGGCATCCGGATCCTCGAAGGCTGCCTTGAGCAGCTTGATCTTGGCAACGCCGCGATCCGGATCGTCCTCTTCCGGCGACACCAGAAGGTTGATGCCGGGCTTCACCGTCTCGCGCGACGAGGTCATCACCTTCCATAGCGAGCCGTTGAGCAGGCCCTTGGCCGGATCGTTGCGCAGGCAGACGAGCTTGTCGCCGGCCTGCGGATAGTCGGCATTGAAGCCTTTGAGTTCGCGCAGCCGCTGATTGTAGCGCCGCCGCGTGCGGTTGGTGCCGACCAGCACCTGGTCGGCCTTGAGCACCAGTTCCTGGGTGACGTCTTCCTTGCCGATCACCTGGGCCGTGCCATAGTCCCCGCGCATGAACTCGCGGCCCTCGCGAACATCGAGCGCCAGCCGCAGGATCGGATTGTCGCGTGCCTGCCGGTGGATTTCGGTGAGCAGGAAATCCGGCTCGTGGTCGGTGAAGAAGCCGCCGCCCGAAATCGGCGGCAGCTGGCCGGGGTCGCCGAGCACCAGGATCGGCGTGCCGAAGCTCATCAGGTCGCGGCCAAGCTGTTCGTCGACCATCGAACATTCGTCGATGACGACCAGTTTCGCCCGCGAGATCGGGCTTTGCCGGTTGAGCGAAAAGGTCGGTGACATCGAGGTCTTGCCGGTGACCTCGTCCGATACCGATTCCTCGCCCTTCGGCCGATAGATCAGCGAATGGATGGTGCGGGCGTTGATCGCGCCCTTGGAGCGCAGTACCTGTGCGGCCTTGCCGGTGAAGGCGGCGAACTGGACCTGGCCGTCGACATGCTCGGCGAAATAGCGCGCCAGCGTCGTCTTGCCGGTGCCGGCATAGCCGAACAGCCGGAACAGCTGCGGCTTTCCGGTCTTGAGCCAGCGGGCAACCGCTTGCAGCGCCTCGTCCTGTTGGGGAGAGAATTCCATCAGCGCGAGAGACCGGATTCGCAAGGGAAAGACAAGATAGCCGCCACCACCATCGACGTGTCGGGGCGCTTCAGCGCCACGGACGGGTCAGGCTATCAGGCGCAAACAAGAACGTAAAGAGAACAGACGTGGCAACGCCGCGGTTATGGTCGGGCTGCCGCCACGACCTGTCTGGTCGGCCTGGGGTCGTTCTCCAGCAGGATCGGCTTGCCATGCGGAGTGGCGTGCGCGGCGCGCTCCCAGGCTTCAGCCATGGCATCGACATCCGCCTTGGCGGTCAGCCCTTTCGAAACAAGCAAGCTTTCCAGCGCCGCCAGCCAATGTTCGTAATAGTCATGGCCGTCAACCGCGGCACCTGGCTTCTTCACCTGCGCCGACAGTGCCTGTGCCCATTCGCCCCACGAAAACAGGCCCTTGTCATGCAGCGCAACCGTCATGGCGAATGCTTCGGCCTGCCATGGCTCGGCAAAGACCGGGGCATCGACGCCAAGCGGCAAATCGGCGGCGGGTCCGTTTGCCTCACGCCGGCTCAAGATAGCTCTCCCAGGCATCGATCGACACGCTCAGCGTCGGGTCGGCGCCCTCGCCCCAGATTTCCGACCCTTCGAAAACCACCGTGTAGACCCATTGCGGGTTTTCGCCATGGCCATGCGCGTTGCTGTCCGGAAACACGAAGCCATCACGCACCGCCTCGATCGTTCCGTGCTTGCCGCGTGCATAGCGCGGCAGCCTGGTGTGGCCCGTCGGGTTGAAGTTCTTGGTCCGTACGGGGTCGCCGGCCTTGAACCGCGCCGGCTGCGCCACCGGGCGGTCGCAAGGACCGCCGTCGGCCAGCACCGCGGCCACGTTTTCGGCCTTCAGCACCCGTTTCGGCACCGCTGCCGGATCGACTGCGGTGCCTGCCTTAAGATCGCGCTCGCTGACGAACCCATGGCGCTTGAGCAGCACTTCCAGCGCCTTGATCCAGATCTCGTAGTAGCTGGAGGCATAGTAATCGGCGGGATGCAGCGATTCCCGCGCATGCCGGCTCTCGTCGATGTTCCATGCGCCCATCGCGCCTGCGCATAGGGTCACGCCCAGCGCCCGCCTTTCCCAGGCGGCATGGAAATACGGCTCGTCAATTTCCGGCGCGACCGGACCGAAGCCCATCTGCCCGCCAAGGTCCTGCGGCCCGTTCATGCCGGCTGCCTCGCCAAAGCGGTGCCGATCATCGCGTCGCGGCTCACCAGATCTGCCAGCCGCTCCTCGCTCCAGCCCTCGGTGCCGTCGGGACGCATCGGCACGACGAGATAGCGCAGCTCGGCGGTGGAATCGCATACGCGGATCTTTTTGTCGGCCGGCAGCGTCAGCCCGAACTCCTCTAGCAGACCGCGCGGATCGATGACCGCGCGCGAGCGGTAGGGCGGCGCCTTGTACCAGACCGGCGGCAGGCCGAGTACCGACCACGGATAACAGGAGCACAGCGTGCAGACGACGAGGTTGTGCGTCTCCTCGGTGTTGAAGACCGCCTGCATATGCTCGCCCTGGCGGCCGGTGTAGCTGAGCGATTCGATCGCCGCCGTCGCATCGCGCCTCAGCCAGTCGGCATAGGCAGGATCGCTCCAGGCCTTCGCCACCACCCTGGCGCCATTGCGCGGGCCGATCCTGGTCTCGTAGGTGTCGACGATGACGTCGATCGCGGCCGGATCGATCAGCCCCTTGCGGGTGAGGATCGTCTCCAGCGCACGCACCCGCGCGGCAAAGGGATCGAGCTCGTTGTCGTGGTCGTGATCGTGTGACATGACCGCAAATTACGTTTCCGGTGATGCCACCGCAAGCGCAACGCCTTGGGCCAGATGCTGGCGACCTTGAATTCTATTCGGCGGCCGTCTTCTGCGGTTCGAGCTGCTGCTCCTCGTTGACATCGAACAGAGAGGGCTGCCTCACAGGTTCCTTCGGGATCTCTTCAGCCTTGCGCTTCGGCATCAGCCCGACCAGCCAGCCCGAGAAATTCTCCATGTAGACATAGATCACCGGCGTCACGAACAAGGTCAGCGCCTGCGAAGCAAGCAGGCCGCCGACAACGGCAACGCCCAGCGGCTGGCGCAGCTCGGCGCTGGCGCCAGTGCCGAGCGCGATCGGAAACGTGCCCATCAGTGCGGCCAGCGTCGTCATCATGATCGGCCTGAAACGCATGAGGCAGGCCTTGTGGATGGACTCGGTGGCCGACAAGCCGTCTCGTCGCAATTCCAGCGCCACGTCGACCATCATGATGCCGTTCTTCTTGACGATGCCTATCAGCATCAGAATGCCGATCACCGCGATCACCGACAGATCCATGCCGGCGAAGCGCAGCGCAACGACGGCCCCAAGCACCGCCGATGGCAGGCCGGTGAGAATGGTGAGCGGGTGGATGAAGCTTTCGTAGAGGATGCCAAGCACGATGTAGATGGTCAGGATGGCGCCGCCGATCAGCAGGCCCTGGTTGGCCAGCGAATCCTGGAAGGTCTTGGCCGTGCCGGCAAAGGTCGTCGAGATCGCCGTCGGCATGCCGATCTGCTCCTTGAGCGCGTTGATGCGGGTCACGCTGTCGCCGAGCGCCACGCCTTGCGGCAAATTGTAGGAGATGGTCACAGCGGGCAGCTGGCCAAGCTGGTTAACGGTCAAGGCGCCGGCCGTGCGATCGACCCGGGCAAAGGCGCCAAGCGGCACCAGACTGCCGCTCGCCGTCCTCATCTGGATGGCAAGCATCCGTTCGGGCGACCATTCGATCTTGGGATCGAGTTCGGTGATGACTTCGTAACTGTCGGCCGAACCGAAGATTGTCGAAACCTGGTCGGTGCCGAACCCGCCATAGAGAGCGGAGCGCAGCGTGTCGGTATCGATGCCGAGCTGGGCGGCCTTATCGCGATCCACCACCAGCGTCGCCTGCAGCGCATTGTTCTGCAGGTCGCTGGTGACGTCGGCGAAGGTCGCATGGTCGGCCGCCATCGCGTCGTTCATCTTCTGCGCCCAGATATCGGTCTGGCCGGTATCCAGACCCTGAACCACGAGCTGATAGGCGCTGGCCGACGACCGCGAACCCAGCCTCAGGTTCTGCACCGGTTGCATGTAGGTCTCGATACCCGCCACGCCGGCCAGTTGTCGCCTTAGATCCGAAAGGACCTTCTCGATATCGGGACGCTGATCCTTCCCCTTGAGCTGGACGAACAGCTGCCCCTGGTTGAGCGCATTGTTGCCGCTGCCCGCCGACCACGCCACATGGTCGACATAAGGCGAATGCGAGAAGACGTTGGCCACCTGCCCTTGCAGCTTTGCCATGGCGTCAAACGAGATGTCCTGGCGCGCGATGGTCGTCACCGATATCTGGCCGATATCCTCCTGCGGGAAGAAGCCCTTCGGCGAGACCTGGATCAGCCATACCGACGCTGCCGCGGTTCCGATGAAGACGAGGAACACCAGGAAGGTGTGCCGCAGGCAGAAGCTCAAGATCCGGTCGTAGCCGCGTGTGATGAAATCCTGCTTGTGACCGGGGCCATGCTTGTCGCGATCGGCCTTCGTAACCGACAGCAGCCGCGAGCACAGCATCGGCGTCAGCGTCAGCGACACGAACATCGAGGCCAGGATGGCGACCGTCACCACGACGGCGAACTCGTTGAAGATGCGCCCGATCACGCCGCCCATTAGAAGCACGGGGATGAACACGGCGACCAGCGATATCGAGATCGAGATGATGGTGAAGCCGATTTCGCGCGCGCCCTTCAGCGACGCATCGAATGCCGACAACCCATCCTCCTCCATATGGCGGAAGATGTTTTCCAGCATCACAATGGCATCGTCGACGACAAGGCCCACCGCAAGCGTCAGGCCCATCAGCGATATGTTGTCGATGGAAAAGCCGAACAGGAACATCGCGCCAAGCGTGGCGATCAGCGAGATCGGCACCGCCACGGCCGGGATGATGGTCGCCGTCACCCGGCGCAGGAACACGAAGATCACCATGACCACCAGCGCGATGGTCAACAGCAGCGTGAACTGCACGTCATCGACGGCCTGGCGGATCGAGGTCGAACGGTCGTTGAGCAGCTTGATCGAGGCGGCGGCCGGCATCTGGTCCTGGAAGGACGGCAACATCGCCTTGACCTTGTCGACGACGTCGACGGTGTTGGCGTCGGGCTGGCGCTGCACGGCCATGATGATCGCGCGGGTACCATCGTACCAACTTGCGGTGGTGGTCGTCTGCACCGAATCGACGACGCGGGTCACCTCGCCCAGCCGTACCGGGTGACCATTCTTGGTGGCGATGATGAGGTTGGAGAAGCCGGCAGCGTCGGTCAGTTGCGTGTTGGCCGTGATGGTAAGCTGTTGCTTGTCGTTCTGCAGAACGCCGAGCGGCGTGTTGCTGTTTGCAGACGCGATCGCCGCTTGCAGCTGGTCGATCGAGATGCCGCGCGCGGCGAGCGCGGTCGGGTCGATCTGGATGCGCACGGCGTATTTCTGCTGGCCGAAGATCGAGACTTGCGCCACCCCATCGATCGTCGACAGTGACGGCGAGATGACGTTTTCCGCGAAAGCATCGAGGTCGGTCAACGGAACGGTGTCGCTGACCAGCGACATCAGCAGGATCGGCGCATCGGCCGGATTGACCTTGCGATAGCTCGGCGGCGCCGTCATCTGCGGCGGCAATGATTTCTGCGTGCGCGCGATCGCCGCCTGCACGTCGGCCGCTGCCGCATCGATGTCGCGGTTGAGCACGAACTGGATGGCGATCGAAGTCGAACCGAGCGAGTTCGTGGTCGAAATGGAATCGATGCCGGCGATGGTGGCGAACTGCTTGATCAGTGGCGTCGCCACCGATGTGGCCATGGTTTCCGGCGAGGCGCCGGGCAATTGGGCCGAGACATTGACCACCGGGAATTCGGCGCTGGGCAGTGCCGCCACCGGCAGGAACTTGTAGGCGAACAGTCCGCCCAGCACGAGGGCGAACGACATGAGGAGTGTGGCGACCGGCCTGCGAATGCAGAATTCGGAGATCATTGGGCGGCCTCGCCGGCCTTGTCGGCTTGCGCGACCTTGGGAGCGGCTTGACCGCCGCCGGTCGCGGCCTTGCCTTCATGCACGGCAGCGCCGTCCTTCAGCCTAGTCTGGCCTTCGGTGACAACTTTCTCACCGCTTTTCAGCCCTTGGCTAATGGCGCTGTTCTCACCTTCGGTCAGGGCCACCTCCACCGGCCGCATCTCGACCGTGTTGTCCGGCTTGACCACATAGACGAACGGCCCCTTCTGGCTGGGCTGCACCGCAACCGTGGGGACCGATGTCATCTTAGGCATGATGCCGGCATCGAGCACGACATTCACATATTGGCCCGGCCACAACGAGAGATCGGCATTCGGCACGCTCGCCCGCGTCGCAATCGTTCCGGAAGCAGTGTCGACGCTGGAGTCGACGAAATCGAGCGTCCCCTTGCCGATCGGCTTCGGGTCGCCGTCCTTGGTCAGCGTCACGGCATCCTGCTGCGGCGCGGCAAGCGCCTTGTGCAGAAGCGCCAGGTCGCTTTCCGGCAGATTGAAGTTGACCTGCAGCGGATCCATCTGGGTGATGGTCACCAGCGGGGTCGCCGTGCTGCTGTTGTTGCCATTGCTGGTGGTGACGAGGTCGCCGACCGCGACATTGACGGCGCCAAGCCGGCCGGAAATCGGCGCGGTGATCGTGGCAAAGCCAAGCTGGACGTTGTCGGCGTCGATTGTCGCCTTGTCGGCATCCACGGTCGCTGTCGCCGCCTTTTGCGCCGCAACCGCCTGGTCGTAGGTCTGTTGCGTCCCGGCCTGCTTGGCGACCAGGTCCTTGGCGCGCTGGAGATCCGAATTCGAGCTGGCGAGCATCGCCTGGTCCTTGGCGAGCGCCGCCTGGTCCTTGGCCAGTTGCGCCCTCAGTGCGCGATCATCCAGTGAAAACAAAACGTCGCCTGTTTTCACCATCTGCCCGTCCTTGACGTCAATCGATACGATCTGGCTGGACACCCGTGCATTGATGCTGACGACGGCCGGAGACGAGACGAAACCGATCGCATAGCGCCGGATCGGGAAATCGGCCGTCGAAGCGACGGCCGAGAGGATGGAGGCGGAGCGCGCCGCCGTGGCGCCCTTCTTGTCCGAAGCCGCGGCCGGTTGGTCCGCCGCGGCCACCTGCTTTGCGCCGATGATCTGTTCAACCTTGCCCAGCGCGTCCGGCGAAAGATAGAGCCAGCCCGCCGCGCCGAGGCAAGCGACGGCAAGCAACGAAAGAACGACTTTTCCACGCATGGTCAAAAGGCCCTCTCCATCCGACACGCGATGGGCCGATGGTTCGCATTCTAGCGCAAATCACGACCCGTTGCCGCGATTTCGCCGAATAGATAGGACACGCCTTTGGCGGAAAAGGGCCAAAACACGGCATTACGAAGATTTAATGTGCACTGCACAATGGATGTGCAGCCGACCAAGGTGGGCCGGGTTTCAGGTCAGGCCGGCATCACCTGCCCGCATCACTTGAATGTCGACACACCTAGCGGAGCATCGGCCACAACGTCGCCGCCAGCAGCACGCCCATGGCGATGTTGAACCATTTCAGCCGCACGGGGTCCGACAGGAAACCGCGCAGCGCGGTGCCGAAACCCGCCCACACCGAGACGCTCGGCAAATTGACGACGGTGAAGGCCACCGAGATCAACACCACCGACAGGAACGGATGTTCCGGATTGGTGTAGACGGCCATGGCGGTGATCGCCATCACCCATGCCTTGGGGTTGACCCACTGGAATGCCGCCGCATCGATGAAACGCATGGGCTGCCCCTTCGCCTCACCCTTGCCGGCAAGCGAACGCGACATGGCGATCTTCCAGGCGAGATAAAGCAGGTAGGCGCCGCCGGCGACCTTGAGTGCCGTATGCAGGATCGGAAACGCGGTCAGCACCGCACCCAGGCCAAGCCCGACCGCCACCAGCAGCACCAGGAAACCGATGCTGATGCCCAGCATGTGTGGAACCGTCCGGACGATGCCGAAATTCACTCCCGATGCCAGAAGCATGAAATTGTTCGGCCCCGGCGTGATCGACGTCACCAAGGCATAGACGAGCAGGGCAAGGAATGCGTCAAGCGACATGATATCCTCCCAGACACGTCAGCATTATTGTCTCTTTCCGGCGGCCGTAGGCAGAGCCAGACCTACGCTTGTGGAAGGCCCGGCCGTGCCTACATCCCCTGCGGGCCGCGGTTCATCGCCGCCACGCCGGTGCGGCAGATCTCGACCAGGCCGAGCGGCTTCATGATGGCGATGAACTGGTCGAGCTTGGAGCCCTTGCCGGTGATCTCGAAGATGAAATGCTCGGTGTTGGCGTCGATGACGCTGGCGCGGAAGGCGTCCGCCAGCCGCAGCGCCTCGACGCGGGCCTCGCCGGTGCCGGCAACCTTGACCAGCGCCAGCTCCCGCTCGAGCGGCCGCTCCTGGCCGAACTCGTGTGAGCGCACGGTCAGGTCGACGACGCGGTGGACCGGCACGATGCGCTCGAGCTGATGCTTGATCTGCTCCAGCACATGCGGCGTGCCGCGCGTCACGATGGTGATGCGCGACAGGTGCTTCTCATGCTCGGTCTCTGAGACGGTCAGGCTCTCGATGTTGTAGCCGCGCCCGGAGAACAGGCCAATGACCCGGGCAAGCACGCCCGGCTCGTTGTCGACCAGCACGGAAAGCGTGTGGTTCTCCGGCCTCTCCGTCTCCTTGGCGATGAAGTAGGCGGAGCCCGTGGGCTGAAGGTGCTGTGCGTTCATGACATGAATCTCGATTTCAAACTATTGAGCTAATTCTCTGTTTTCGCACGGCTTCTCGCGACAGCCCTGCCTCGGCTGAGCGGACTACACCAGTTCCCTGCCCTTGGCGTCGATGGCGTTGGCCACCGCCTCGTCGGTCGCCTCGTCGGGCAGCAGCATCTCGTTGTGTGCCTTGCCCGACGGGATCATCGGGAAGCAGTTGGCAAGCGTTGCCACGCGGCAATCGAACAGCACCGGCTTCTTCACCGCGATCATCTCCTTGATCGCATCGTCCAACTCGTCCGGCTTCTCGCAGCGGATGCCGTGGCCGCCATAGGCCTCGGCCAGCTTGACGAAGTCCGGCATCGCCTCGGTGTAGGAATGCGACAGCCGGTTGCCGTGCAGCAGCTGCTGCCACTGCCGCACCATGCCCATATATTGGTTGTTGAGGATGAAGATTTTGATCGGCGCGTCGTGCTGCACGGCCGCGCTCATCTCCTGCATCGTCATCTGCACCGAGGCGTCGCCGGCAATGTCGATGACCAGCGCATCGGGATGCGCGATCTGCACGCCCAATGCCGCCGGCAGGCCATAACCCATCGTGCCCAGCCCGCCTGACGTCATCCAGCGGTTCGGCTTCTCGAAATGATAGTGCTGCGCCGCCCACATCTGGTGCTGGCCGACCTCGGTGGTGATGTAGGTGTCCATGCCCTTTGTCAGTTCGTAGAGCCGCTGGATGGCGTATTGCGGCATGATGACGTCGTTGTTCATCTTGTAGGCGAGTGAATCGCGCGCACGCCATTTGGCGATCTGCTCCCACCAGGGGTAGAGCGCCTTCTTGTCGGCCTTGGCGGTGGCCCGCCACAGCCGCACCATATCCTCCAGCACCCGGCCGACATCGCCAATGATCGGCACTTCGGTGTGGACGTTCTTGTTGATCGATGACGGGTCGATGTCGATGTGGATCTTCTTCGAGTTCGGCGAAAACGCGGTCAGCCGCCCGGTGATGCGGTCGTCGAAGCGCGCACCGATGCAGATCATCACGTCGCAATCATGCATGGCCATGTTGGCTTCATAAGTGCCGTGCATGCCCAGCATGCCCATCCAGTTCTTGCCCGATGCCGGATAAGCGCCGAGCCCCATCAGCGTCGAGGTGATCGGGAAGCCGGTGAGATCGACCAGTTCGCGCAGCAGATGGCTTGCTTCCGCACCCGAATTGATGACGCCGCCGCCGCTATAGATGATCGGCTTCTTGGCGCTGGCCATCAATTCGACCGCCGCCTTGATCTTGTCCAGGTCGCCCTGGACCTTCGGCTGATAGCTGGTGCGCGGCGCGATCTGCGGCGACACGTAAAAGCCTCTGGCGAACTGCACGTCCTTCGGAATGTCGACCACGACCGGACCGGGACGGCCGGTGGTCGCGACATGGAAGGCCTCGTGAATGGTCGCGGCGAGCTCGTTGACGTCCTTCACCAGCCAGTTGTGCTTGGTGCAGGGGCGCGTGATGCCGACCGTGTCGCATTCCTGAAAAGCGTCGGAGCCGATCAGCGAGGTCGGCACCTGTCCGGTCAGGCAGACCAGCGGGATCGAATCCATCAGCGCGTCCTGCAGCGGCGTCACCGCATTGGTGGCGCCGGGTCCCGATGTCACCAGCATGACGCCGGCCTTGCCGGTCGAGCGCGCATAGCCTTCGGCCGCATGACCGGCGCCCTGCTCGTGGCGGACCAGGATGTGCTCGACCTCGTCCTGTTGGAAAATCTCGTCGTAGATCGGGAGTACCGCGCCGCCCGGATAGCCGAAGACGTGCTTGACGCCATTGTCCTTCAGCGCCTGCACCACCATTTCGGCGCCCGTCATTTCGGTTCTTGGCATTTCGCGCCGCTCACTCTGTCCGTTGCTCATCGGTCTGGTCCCGTACTGCCGCCATCTGGCGATTGCTGGTCGTTTAGTCGTGTTTCAGGCAATAAAAAAGGCCCCCGAGGGAGCCTGTGTGTGCGCATGGGAGGTTTTCGCCCGGCGGTTACACCGCCTTGCCCACGCGCTTTCCTACGAGAATGAGTGCCGTTTTCATGGTGGCGGACAATAGAATTGGTTTTACGCCGCTGTCAACGGCGAATCTGAGTGACATGAACCCGCAGCAAAGGGGCCGGCTCTCCTCTTCGGCACCGGCAAGCCATCACCGGAAAAATCCCATAGGTTTCCGATAAGGCATTGAAAACACGCCAAACTATTGGAGGGCGTGACGCTGCGGAGCTTTTGAAGAAATACTCAGCTCATCGTGGACAACTCGGTCCGGCCAAATCGCTCGATCGAGAAGCGATCACAATCCAAGGAGGAAAGCTGATGCTCGACAAGGCCCCTAACAAGAAACTGTCCGACCTGCTCGACCAATTCGGCGCCGCCCTGGCCGCCAACGACATCGAGAAAGCGGTCGATTGCTTTCAGGAGGACTGTTATTGGCGTGACCTCGTCACCTTCACCTGGAACATCAAGACCATGGAGGGTCGCGACCAGGTCCGCGACATGCTGAAGAGCCAGTTGTCGAAGACCAAGCCATCCCACTTCGCCATCGCCAAGGGTGAGGACGCGACCGAGAGCGGCGGGGTGATCGACGGCTGGATCAGCTTCGAGACAGAGGTGGCGCGCGGCTTCGGCCATGTCAGGCTGAAGAACGGCAAGATCTGGACGCTGCTGACCACCATGGTCGAATTGAAAGGCCACGAGGAGCCGGCGGGTTTCGCGCGGCCGATGGGTGCCAAACACGGCTCGGGCAAGAACCGTCAGACTTGGAAGGAAGAACGCGAGAAGGAAGCCGCTGAACTCGGCTTCAAGACGCAGCCCTACACGGTGATCATCGGCGGCGGCCAGGGCGGCATCGCGCTCGGCGCGCGCCTGCGGCAGCTCGGCGTTCCCACGATCATCATCGAGAAGAACGAGCGGGCCGGCGACAGCTGGCGCAAGCGCTACAAGTCGCTCTGCCTGCATGACCCGGTCTGGTACGACCATCTGCCCTATATCGATTTCCCGAAGAACTGGCCGGTCTTTTCGCCCAAGGACAAGATCGGCGACTGGCTGGAAATGTACACAAAGGTGATGGAGCTGAATTACTGGTCCTCGACCGAGGCCAAGAGCGCGTCCTATGACGACAAGAAGAAGGAATGGACGGTCGTCGTCCACCGCGACGGCAAGGACATTACGCTAAGGCCGAAGCAGCTGGTGCTTGCTACGGGACAATCCGGCAAGGCCAATATGCCGAAATTCAAAGGCATGGAAAACTTCAAAGGTGATCAGCATCACTCCTCGAAGCATCCCGGTCCGGATGCCTATGCCGGCAAGAAAGCTGTTGTCATCGGCTCGAACAATTCCGCCCACGACATAGCCGCGGCACTTTGGGAAGCAGGCGCCGATGTCACCATGGTGCAACGCTCGACCACGCATATCGTCAAGTCCGACACGTTGATGGAAATCGGGCTGGGGTCCCTCTATTCGGAACAGGCGGTGCAGAGCGGCATGAACACGGCCAAGGCCGACCTCGTCTTTGCCTCCCTGCCCTACAAGATCCTGCACGAATTCCAGATTCCGGCGTACGCCGAGATGAAGAAGCGCGATGCAAAATTCTACACGGGTCTGGAGAAGGCCGGCTTCATGCTCGATTGGGGCGATGACGATTCGGGCCTGTTCATGAAATATCTGCGACGCGGTTCGGGCTACTACATCGATGTCGGCGCTTCCGACCTGATCATCGATGGCTCGATCAAGCTGAAAAGCGGTGTCAACGTTGCCGAGATCAAGGAGCAGTCGGTGCTGCTCAGTGACGGCACCGAGTTGCCCGCCGATGTCATAGTCTACGCCACCGGCTATGGCTCGATGAATGGCTGGGCGGCCGACCTCATCTCCAGGGACGTCGCCGATAAGGTCGGCAAATGCTGGGGTCTCGGTTCGAACACCACCAAGGATCCCGGTCCATGGGAGGGCGAATTGCGGAACATGTGGAAACCGACGCAGCAGGAAGCACTGTGGTTCCATGGCGGCAATCTGCACCAGTCACGCCACTATTCGCAGTTCCTGTCGCTGCAGTTGAAGGCCAGGCACGCAGGCCTGCCGACGCCGGTCTACGGGCTGCAGCAGGTCCATCACAAGGGATAGCGCCTCGCACATCCGCCCTTTTTGAACCCGCGCGGCGATTCCGCCGCGCGGGCTCTTTCTGTTCAGTCCTGCAGCGTCACGCACTTCGCCTTGGCCCAACGCTCGAGGATCTTGCGCTCGTCCGTCGTTGCCAGACGATTGCCGAAACCGCGCACCTGCACCGCCCGATGCTGCGGATCGAGCTCGATCGTCAGCAAGCGTTCAGTCTTGCCGAGCGCCTTGCGCCGCAGCGCCCAGATCGAGGCATTGCCGGCAATGCATTTGGTCGCATAGGACGACACGCAATGATGCATCGCCCGGCTCTCGGCAACGAGGTCCTCTGCGGTCTTCAACTGGCGGATGGAGAACCACTCGCCATGCGCCTTCGCCTCCTTGGGCGGCGGATGCCATTCCCAATCCTGCAGGCGCGAGCCGTCCCAGGCGCTGCAATGCGCGGGTGCGCCGGCGACGGGCTGGGCCCGCGCGGCGACCCGCCGGCGCATCGCCTCGATGCGTTCGATCGCAATAAGATCGCGATGCCAGTCCGACATCTGCCGGTGCAGCGAGGCGAGCGTGCGGCCCTTCAGGCTGTAGGCAGCATCGCGCCGGTGCTTGGCGCCGACATAGTCACAGAGATCGTCGATCTCCTCCTTCGAAGCAGGATGCTCGCAGAAGAAGCGCGCCACCTCGCGCCAGAAGGCCAACTCGCCACGCGGCGTGCGCGCGATCTTCGTGCGTGCAAGTCGTGCAGCCAGCCCCCAATCCTCGGTGTAGGACCGGACGATCGCGAACCAGAACGCCTCGTCGAAGGTGAAATCGCCGGACACGTTCAGGAAGCAGTGCACCTCCTTTCGCGATAGCCACGCATTGGCGCCCGCTTTGTAGAGCGAGCCGCCACCCGCAGCCGTGACGTACCAGGCCAGGCGAAGTGCGATCTCCTGGCCGTCGAGTCCCGACCTATCCAGCCAGATGGCCTCGAGCGCGGCCGAAACCGGATAACGCGCAAAGAGATAGCGGGCGGCAGCCAGCCGCAGCCGCGCCGGGTCGCGCGTCTTCAGCTTTGGACGCCACAACGCGCCGTCGCGTATCGCCATGCCTGCATAGCCGCGGCGTACCTCGTCGAGCGCCCGCTCGAAATCGGGAGCGGGGCGCGGCATAGCGGAAACCCGCCGCAGCGATGCTTGATATGCTTCAATGCGTTCGCGCTCGGCGTCCTGCCTGCGCTGGATCATGGACTTCGCCATGGCCGTTCTTCCTGATTGGAACCCTGTCAGCCGCACGCAATTCCAGCGTCGGCACGGAATGTGTCGATCTGGGTTGGCGTGGCATGGACAGGTCTCCTTTCAGCATGACGTGTTGGGAATGGCGCGGTCTCTAGGCTCACAAGAAACTCGGCGCAAGTGCCATTCCTTCAATGTTTACAATGGCCTGCCGGAGTGTTGCAAAGCAGCATCTTTGATTTTCAGGCAGCCGCGATCATCAGCGGGGAGCTCTAGGCTTCCCGCCGTCTTCATGGACAACGAGGCTTAACGCCGTCGCGGGTTACGCAGCGCGGGTAGACGGCAACGGCGCCGCGCATCGCAGCACGGCGATCCTCAGAGTGTCAGGAAATTGGAACCGCTATGGCGCGGGTCAGCCCGTTCGTCCGCCGCGGAGGCGCAAAATGCGTGAACAAGATCTCATCGTCGCCTCCATCAAAAGCGTGGTCTATACGGTGCGGCCAATGAAAATGCGGGCCGCATGTCGGGCGCGGCTAATACATCGGAACAGGCGCAACGGCAAGACGGCGAGCGTGCTCGGCCTCGAGGGAGTTGCGTCAGGCGCGATCGCGAAAGTCGCGAACGACCCGCTGCAGCAGCGGCACGTAATCGCGGAACGTCCGTGTCTTCATGTTGGCGATCTTGCCGCTCTCATCCCAGATGCGGACCCGGACCGCTTCCTCGTGGAAGGGGTTCTTGCGGAATTCGGCCACCTCGTCCGCGCTCATCGGCCCACCCTGCAGCGACAGCGTATGCACCGATGCCTGCGAGAGCTTGCCGAAATAGGTCGGGTCGGTGGCGCAGAGATAGCGCTTGGCCGAGACATGTAGCCTGACGCATTCGACGATGACAGGCGGAAAGAACGGCGCCAGCACCTCGCCGCCGGCTTCGTCATGATGCTTGTCCTCGACATCCTCCGGCAAATAGGTGCCGAACTCGCTGGTGTAGTGGCCGATGTCGTGCAGCAGGGCCGCCGCCACCAGCTCGTCCGGCGCGCCGTCCTGCTCGGCGAACCATGCGCCCTGCAACATATGCTCCGACATGGTGACGGGCTCACCGAGGTAGGATTCCGCCCCCCTGCGTTCAAAGATGTCGGCGATGAACTCGACGATGTTGTCCGCGTTCAGGTCCTGGCCGCTCATTCCGCAGCCTCCTTGAACCCGTGTTCGATCGCCGCGAGCGTGGACAGCAGGCCGTCCTTGTCGGCGTAGCAACCCTGCAGCCAGCGCTTGCCGGTGCCGGAAAACGCCTTGCGGGCATGCATGACGCGGGTGTTGTCGACGATGAACGCCTGGCCCGCTTCGAGCTTGAAGGTCACTTCGAAGGATGGATCCTCGATCAGCTCGGCAAACCGGCGATAGGCGGCATAGTATGCCTCCATGTCGGCGAACGGCACGTCGACCGTCGGCGCCAGCGAACGGTTGTTGAAGCGGATGCAGATCAGCTCGCCGTCGGGACCGAGTTCGATCATCGGCCGCTTCGCCTGCAGCCGCACGCCGGCCGAGCCGGCATATTCGAACCGCGCAGGGCATGAACTCAACAGCCGAAAGCCTTCGGGGTTCTCAGCCTGCAAGGCGGCAGCCACGGCAAACCCGTCGACGACGCTGGACTCGCCACCCTCCACCGTATTTTCGATGCATGACAGGATCTGCAGCGTCGGCACCGGATCGCGATAGGGATTGTCGGTGTGCGCCTGGAGGCCGAGATTGGTGTAGGCGAGATTGCTGGGATTGACCTCGGCGTGCACTTCGAACCAGCGCCCGTAATTGGTCTCCCTGATATAGCCGAAGAGATCGGACACTTTGCAGAGCGCCCCGGATTCTGCCGGCAGATCGTCCATCACCGCGAAGCCATAGGCTTTCACCGCCGACAACCATTGCCTCAAGACGTTGCGGTCGCGGCTGGCAGCAGGGTAGCCGGCACGCGGCACGGAATTCTGCATCGTCGCCTTGGTCCAGCGCACTGTGTCCTCACCTGTCCAGCCAGCCTGGCGGGCCGCGTCGCGATCATAGGCATTGGCGCTCAGCCACTTTGAAGGAAAGCTCACCGTCTTTCCTTCCGGCACGAAGCTGACCTCGAGGGCGTCGCCCTTGATCGACGCCGCGCCGATCTTCGTCGCGGCTGGAATGTCGAGGATGGTGATGAGCCGCTGGCCGTTGCCCGCACTGCGCGTCTTCTCGTCCAGCGCATTGTCGCGCAGCCACATGGCGTGAAACCGGGTGCGCGTCCCGTCCCTCCAGCCAAGTTCGATGGTTCTGCCTTCATCGCCGATCAGCGCGTGGGTGAGCATGGAGATCCATTCCTGTTCGTATTATTCCCACGGCTCGGCCCTGGGTTTCGATTGCATGTTGACCGCACGAAAGGCATAACTCAAATTATCCTTTTTTGGCCAATGACCTCAATCAACTAATGGCTCGAACAATCCCACCCTTGCCTCCGCTTGACTGGCTGCGCAGTTTCGAGGCCGCGGCGCGGCTGTCGAATTTCACCGCCGCGGCAACCGAGCTTGGCTTGACCCAGGCGGCGGTCAGCCAGCACATCCGGCTTCTCGAAGAACGGCTGAAGACGCGCCTGTTCTTACGGCTGGCACGTGGAGTCGCGCTGGCGCCTGAAGGCGCGGCTTACCTGCCCCACATCCAGTCGGCTTTCGCCACCATCGGCAGCAGCACCGCTGAACTGTTCGAGCCCCGCGCCGTCCAGACCGTGACCGTTCGAGCGCCGATCTCCTTTGCCCTGCTGATGATCGTCCCGGCCCTGCCCGATCTGGCCAAGGCATTGCCGCGCATTCAGCTCGATCTGGTGACGATCCACCGACCGACCGACTACGACCTGCCGGGTTCGGCGCTCGACATCCGTTTCGGTAACGGATCCTTCCCCGGACGTGACGCCGACAGGCTGACCGCCGAGCGGCTCGTGCCGGTGGCTGCCCCGGCCCTGGCCGGCGACGCCGACTGGACCTCCCTGCCGCTGCTTCTGGTCGCCGGCGCACGCGAGATGTGGGCGGAATGGTTCGCGGCCGCAGGGTTGGCCGGCCACCCCCGGCGATCGCATCGCTTCGACAGTTTCGTTGCCGCGATGGAGGCGGCCAGGGCCGGTGCCGGCGTGCTGCTGGGCTCGCGGCCACTGGTCGATGCCGCGCTCAACAGCAGGACCCTGGTCAGGCTTTCCGACTTCGAACTCTCCAGCACCTCGGGGCATTTCCTGACCAAGGCGTCGACCGCGCGCCTGACCAGCGCCGAGCAGGATTTCCGCCGGTGGCTGCTGTCGCGCCTCTCCGGTTACGGTCCTGCGTGACTGGTTACGAGATTGGCCCGATACGCTTCCAGTAGAGGAGCGTACCGGTCAGCCCGCCATGCGGCTTCAAGGCATAGTCCGGTATCTCGCCGGCCAGCGTGAAACCGAGCTTCTCGTAGAGGCCTGAAGCACCCTCCTCCGTCGCCGTGTCGAGAACCAGCAGCGTGCGGCCCTTTTCCACCGCCAGGCTTTCGGCGGCCCGCATCAGGCGCGATCCCACGCCCCTGCCCCGGTAATCGAAACGGGTCATCAGCTTGGCGATCTCGGCCCGGTGGGGCTGGTTGGGCGGGCAGTCAAGCAACAGGGTGACAGTACCGACCAGGACCTCGCCGTCCCAGGCACCAAGCACCGCCCTTTCCCCTCTTGCCGCTGCTGCCAGGGATTTCTGCCAGAATGCACTAGCCGCTTCCGGTGGCAGCGGATGCGTGAAACTGACCGATCCACCGGCCGCTACCGTTGCGACCAGCAATTCGGCCAGCATCTCCTGCGTCGCCGCAGCCGGGGTCAGTGTTCCGATCTCGATCGAGTTCATGCGCGTGATGTCCCGTGATTGCGATGGCACGACTGAAGCGGTCGTCAGTCGAGATGGCGCACGCGGCGGCGCTTTCGTGCCGCCTTGATGGCGCCAATGCGTTCGGTGTCTTCTTCCCTGAGATGCCGCCCGCGCTCCAATATCTCGAGCGTATATTCCTCATAGGTCAGGCCCAGCCGCTCGGCCTTATCCATGCGCAGCAGCATGATCTCGCGGCTTGGCGCCTTCCACGCCTTGGCATGGGCGGCCTGCCAGGCAAGGAAGATATAGGGACGCCCTTGCCCCATGGCGGCCCCTTGTACTCGTCAAGAGGCGGCCCCCCATTGTGGGACCGCTTTGGTCGTCTGGCCATGACTTCAACCCCTGACCAGCGCGACCAGATAGTCGGCACCGGGTTCCAGGGCGTGGAAGGTGCAGTCCGATGGCGCGCCGAGCGCCAGACAATCGCCGGGGTCGAGCCGGTACACCACATCGCCCTCGGCGAACTCGAGCCGCCCCGAAATCAGCCATATCTGCTGCCTGATAAAAGCATAGGACGCGGCGGGAAAACTGACCCTGGCGCCCGCCGGCAACTGAACCCTGATCAGTTCCAGCGGCATGTCCGAGGCGGGTGACAGATGCCGCCTGACATAGCCCGTACCAGGGTCGCGCCACACCGGTTGATCGGCCTCGCGCAGCAGCCCGCCGCCTTGCAATTCGGCGCGCGCGATGAGCGTGGACAGCGTCATGCCGAAGGCCGAGGCTATGCGCACCAGAAGGGCCGCCGTCGGGCTGGTCTTGCCGCGCTCTATCGTGCTCAGCATCGCCTTCGACACGGCGGAGCGCCCCGCAAGCTCGGCCAGCGACCAGTCCCGCATGGTCCTTTCGGCGTGTATTCTTCTGCCGATGGTCGAGGAAATATCGTTCGCTATATCATCCATATATCCATTATAGCGAAATGCGGGCGATGGAGAAGAGCCCCCTCGCGACAATTTTCACGCACCCCTTAATCGTCTCTACACCATCCGACCTCATCCAGCCTTAACCCCGTTCCTGTAGGGTCGATGCTCCAGGGAAAATGGGGGTTGGTCTGTCCATGTATGTCGAACGCGAAGCCTCCGTTGGAGAACCGACATCGCAGGAGCGTCGCAACGCGGAGCAGAACGACAGGCGCATTCTGGGCAACGTCGTGCAATGCGACGGCGCGCGCGCCACCATCGGCGCCTTTGCGGACGATATTGACGGCGCGGTGACCGGCCTGTGGACAGTCGGCAAGATGATTTCCATCAATCTGGGATCCACGCGAACCGTCGGCCTGGTCTACGGGATCGGCAAGTCGGACCGCGCCTGGAGCAATGAAGGTCAAAACCCGATCGAGGTCAGCATCGAGCTGATCGGCGAAGTCCGCGACGGAGCAGAACCTGGCGCCAAGCCGATCTTCGATCGCGGCATCACCACCTATCCGCATATCGGCGCCATCGCCCATCGCATCCGCACCCGTGACCTGCAGGCGGTCTATGATCTGGCCGGGCGTCATTCGATCACCATCGGCACACTCTCACAGGACGAGACGATCGCCGCTAACATCGCCATCGACGATACGTTGGCGCGTCACTTCGCCGTGGTCGGCACCACCGGTGTCGGCAAATCCACCGCCGTCTCGTTGCTGCTGCGCAAGTCGATTGCGGCACGGCCGGACCTGCGCATCCTGATCCTCGATCCGCACAACGAGTTCGCCGCGTCGCTGCCCGAATATTGCGTCAGGGTCGATTCCAAGACGCTCGACCTTCCGTTCTGGATGTTCAGGCTGGAGGAGTTCGCCGAGGTGTTGTTCCGCGGCCGCGAGACGGTGCCGGAAGAGATTGACGCCTTGCGCGACCTCATCCCCGCCGCCAAGAACCTTTACCGCAACCCGAATTCGGGCAGCTACATCAGGCGCGGCAGCGATGCGCTGACCGCCGATACGCCGGTGCCTTACCGCATCGCGGACCTTATCAAGCAGATCGACGAGCGTATGGGCATGCTCGAAAGCAAGACCGATCGCCCGACGCTGAAATCCCTGAAGACGCGCGTCGAGTCGGCGGCGGCCGACCCACGCTACCGCTTCATGTTCAACTCGCGCCTGATCGAGGACACCATCCACGAGACGATCGGCAACCTCTTCCGCGTGCCGCATCATGGCCGCCCGGTGACCTGCTTCGAGATGGCCGGCATGCCGTCCGAAGTGGTCAATTCCGTCTGTTCGGTGCTGGCGCGCCTGGCCTTCGACCTCGCTTTGTGGAGCGAGGGCAAGCTGCAGCTTTTGCTTCTGTGCGAAGAAGCGCACCGCTACATGCCGGCCGATCCGCGTCTCGGCTTTGCGCCGACAAGGCACGCGCTGTCGCGCATCGCCAAGGAAGGCCGCAAATATGGCTGCTATCTTGGCGTCGTCACTCAGCGACCGGGCGAGCTCGACCCGACCATCCTGTCGCAATGTTCGACCTTCTTCGCCATGCGACTTGCCAACGAGCAGGACCAGGCGATCATCCGTTCGGCGATTGCCGACTCCTCGGCCTCGACGCTGGCTTTCCTGTCGTCCATGGGCCAGCGCGAGGCCATTGCCTTTGGCGAAGGCGTGGCGACGACGATGCGGCTGAAATTCGAGAAACTATCCTCGGAATTGATCCCCGGCACCAACAAACGCGAAGAGGCCGAGTCGAAAGCCGGCGAGGATGTCGACCTAGTGGCGATCGTCGAGCGGCTGCGCAACGTGCCGAAATCTACGCAGCAGGGGATGGCCTTCGCCGAAGTCGTCGATTCAAGCCGCCAGGCCGGCGATCCCGACTACCGCAAGCCGCCGGCCACCAGCCGGGTGCAATCGGATGACGATTTCGACATGCGCTACGGCCTCAAGCCCGCGACCTTCGGCCTACGCCCGCAAAACGACTGAGCCGACAGCCTTGCGCCATTCCGCCGACCGACTTGGAAGCCACGTCAGGCTTCCT
This sequence comes from Mesorhizobium sp. P2_F8, assembly GCF_056403655.1. NCBI lineage: Bacteria > Pseudomonadati > Pseudomonadota > Alphaproteobacteria > Hyphomicrobiales > Phyllobacteriaceae > Mesorhizobium > Mesorhizobium sp. P2_F8. The sequence continues at coordinate 703,444 of NZ_JBFUFB010000003.1, read as the reverse complement.
GCTTCGTTGGTATGCCGGGGGTAAATCCCGAAAGGGAATTCATCAGGCCGAGTTGAATGACGTGGGTTTCGAGAAGCCGGAGCGGAGCGGACATTTAGTCCGTGAGCACCGGAAGTCGAGAAAGCCGCGTCAGGCGACCGGCCTCATGAATTCTTCTTCGGGATTTTAGGCGCAGACGCGGTTGCGGCCTTGCCTCTTCGCCTCGTAGAGCTGGCGATCAGCGCGGCGATAGAACTCCTCCGCGGTTTCCTTGCGGTCCCAGACAGCCAGACCGACGCTGGTGGTGATCTTGAGCCGGACATTGCCGGAGAGCACCGACATGTTGGCGACCGCCTTGCGGATGCGCTCGGCAAACTTGCCCAGCAGTTCGGAGTCCATGTTGGGCGTGACCACGGCGAACTCCTCGCCGCCCAGCCGCGCCACCACGTCGTGATAGCGTGTCATGTCCTTGAGGCAGCTCGCGACGGCCTTGAGCACCTCGTCGCCGACATCATGGCCATGGGTGTCGTTGACCTGCTTGAAATGGTCGAGGTCGAGGATCATCAGCCCGACGGGCTTTTCGATGCGCCGGAACTCCTCGAGATATTCCTTCAGCGCGTCGTCGAAATAGCGCCGGTTCTGCATGCCGGTCAGGCCGTCGGTCAGCGCGGCATGCTCGAGTGTCTCCGAGCGGGCACTGAGCGATACCGTCATGGCGCGCAGCTTGCCTTCCTCCGTCGCCTGTTTGCGGATCAGCGGATAGATGAAGAAAATGCCGAAGAACAGCGCAGTGGCCAAAAGCACGCCTGTCGCGAACAGCAGCTTGTTGAGATAGATGACCTTGTCCATGCCCGAAGCCGTATGAAGCTCGGTGGCGAAGGATTGCAGCAGTCCATAGGCATGCAGCGTCACCAAGCCGGCGGCCAGGATCACGAAGATAAAGACGAAAAATGCTGATTCCGCCTTATGGAAACGCATCTGCTCCCCAATGGAAAAGTGCCCACTGACCTTATGGCATGGGCGGGCTTACGGAGGGTTAATTTGGACAACCGCAACGGGAACCTTACCTTGCAGATAAACTTTTCAGGTTGCAATGGAAACAGGCGATCAAATCGTGGTTTCCAGATCGTCACCGGGCCGCAATCTTTGCCATTCCGAGCCCAATTGATGCCTGAACCAGGTCGTTTGCCGCTTGGCATATTGCCTGGTTGCGATCTTGGCGCGCTCGATCGCCTCGGGAAAGCCAATCTCTCCAGCCATCGCGGCCTGCAGTTCGCGAACACCGATCGCTTTCATCGCCGGCAATTCGGGGTCGAGGCCGAGCGCCGATAGCCGCTTGACCTCGTCCAGTGCCCCCTTGTCCAGCATCTGGTCGAAGCGTTTTTCGATGCGGTCGACCAACGCCGCGCGGTCCGGCTCGATCACGAAGAAACGCGCGCTCTGCCTGTCGATGAGCGGCCGGCCGCGCTCCGCCTGCCATTCACGGATCGAACGGCCCGACGCATCGAGCACCTCCAGTGCCCGCACGATGCGCTGGCTGTCGGTCGGCTTCAGCAGCATGGCAGCCGCAGAATCCTGGCGCAGCAGCACGTTGTGCAGCTTGACGGCGCCCTGCTCCTTCAACTCATAGCGCCAGCGGTCACGAATCCGCTGAGGAATGTTGGGCATTTCCGAAATGCCCTCGGCAAGCGCACGGAAGTAAAGCCCGGTGCCGCCGACAAAAATAACAGGCTGTCCGGAGAGCGTACCTTCATCGATCAGCTTCATCACGTCGCGCAGCCAGGCGCCGGTGGAATAGGCTGTGGCCGGGTGGACATGGCCATAGAGAAAATGCGGCGCGCGGGCGAGGTCGGCCGCCCCCGGCCGGGCGGTCAGCACGTCGAGCACCGAATAGCCCTGCATGGAATCGGTGTTGACGACAACGGCGCCCTTGCGCTCGGCCAGCTCCAAGGCAAGGGCCGACTTGCCGCTGGCGGTCGGCCCGGCTATCAGGATCGCGTCCTTCACGCGGCCTTTGCCCGCCTGTCCGCCGGAATCGTCCATGCCGCTCATCGCCACGCTTGTTTCCCGTCCCGCCGATCGCGCATTGTCGCTTTCGCTTGCGAATATGGCGTCACGGTCGGTCGGCGCAAGCGCTGTTGTCTGGCTTGCCGACAGGATCGCCTGCGATCTTGCCTTGCCGAAAGAGGCTGACGCCGGCGATACAAGTGCCGCCCTTCGTACAGCACTCGCCACCGAACCGGTCGACGTGATCGTCCAGCCGGCGGAAACGCGCCGCAAGAAGATCCTCATCGCCGACATGGATTCGACCATGATCGACCAGGAATGCATCGACGAACTGGCCGACGAGATCGGCGTCAAGGATCATGTCGCCGCCATCACCGCGCGATCGATGAATGGAGAGATCGCGTTTGAACCGGCCTTGCGCGAGCGGGTGGCGTTGTTGAAGGGCCTCGACGCCACCGTGGTCGACCGCATCGTCGCCAATCGCCTGACTCTGGCCTCGGGCGGCGGCGCGCTGGTGCGAACCATGCGGGCCCATGGCGCCTGGACGGCGCTGGTGTCTGGCGGGTTCGAGGTCTTCACGACGCGCATCGCGGCCATGCTTGGCTTCCAGGAGAACCGCGCCAATCGCCTGCTCGAACAGGACGGCCGCTTCACCGGGCAGGTTGGCGAACCGATACTCGGCCGCGCCGCCAAGGCCGATGCGCTGATCGAGATTTCCACACGCCTCGGCCTGACGCCGACTGACGCCATTGCTGTCGGCGATGGCGCCAATGATCTCGACATGATCCGGCTGGCTGGCACCGGTGTCGCCCTCCATGCCAAGCCGACGGTGGCGGCACAGGCAAAGGTTCGCATCGACCACGGCGACTTGACAGCATTGCTCTATATGCAGGGCTACAGACAGGAAGAGTTTGTGCAATGAAACCAATGCGTACCGAGCGCCTGATCCTGCGCAACTGGGAGGATCGCGATCGCGAACTGTTCCACCGGATCAACTCCGACGAACAGGTCATGGAATTCTTTCCGTTCCGCCGCACCCGCGCGCAGGCGGACGCCAAGATGGACGAGGTCCGCGCCTGGGTCGATGAGGACGGCTATGGCTTCGCCGCGGCCGAGATTGCGGCCACCGGAGAGTGCATCGGCTTTGTCGGGATAACCGGGACAGAAGACATCGACGTCCTGCCCGCCGGCACGATCGAGATAGGCTGGCGTCTCGCCCCGGAATTCTGGGGCAAGGGCTACGTCACCGAGGCCGCCGAGGCCTGGCTCGCCTACGGTTTCGAAACGCTCGACCTGAATGAAATCGTCTCGTTCGCGGTTTACGAAAACCATCGCTCCACCGCCGTCATGAAACGCCTCGGCATGAGGTTCGACCCGGCTAGCGACTTCGACCATCCCGACATCCCTGACAGCCACCCGGCGCTCAAGCGGCATGTCCTCTACAGATTGTCGCGCAAGGACTGGCAGGCAAGAAAAAAGGCGGCTCAATAGCCGCCTTTTTTCATCTCAAAATCAGGGCACTAAAGCCTTTCCAGACTTCAGTCCATCCGGATCGTCACGAACCTGAGCTCGCCGGTCTTCGACGCCAGCATCAGCAGCGCGTTCTTGCGCCCTTGCTCCTTCAAGGCGCCAATCCGGTCCATGACGTCTTTGGGCGTGGCGACCGATTCCTGTGCGATCTCGGTGATCACCTCGCCCGGCTGGATACCGCGTTCAGCGGCAGCCGAATCCTTGGTGACATCGGTGATGACGACGCCGGAGACATCGGCGGCAATGCTGAACTTCTTGCGTGTCTCGTCGTTCAGTTCGCCGACGGTCATGCCGAGCACCGAAGCCGTCGAGACCGCCGGAGCCTTGTCGCCCTTGTTCTGGTCGGTGTTGCTGCCGTCCTCGCCGCTGGCAAGCTTTTCGCCATCTTCGAGGCGGCCGAGCGTGACCTTCACGGTCTGCTCGACGCCCTTGCGCACGATCAGCACGTCGACCGCCTTGCCGACCGGGCTTTCGGCGACCACACGCGGCAGGTCGCGCATTTCATGGATGTCCTTGCCGTCGAACTTAAGGATGACATCGCCGGCCTGGATGGTGCCGTTGTCGACCGGGCCGCCCTTGATGACGCCGGCGACCAGCGCGCCCTTGGCGGTGGCCATGCCGAGGCTCTCGRCAATGTCGTCCGTCACGGGCTGGATGCGCACGCCGAGCCAGCCGCGCCGGGTCTCGCCGAACTGGCGCAACTGGTCGACGACGCCGGAGGCGAGTTGCGAGGGGATGGAGAAGCCGATGCCGATAGAACCGCCCGACGGCGAAATGATCGCGGTGTTGATGCCGATAACCTCGCCGGCGCTGTTGAACAGCGGACCGCCGGAATTGCCGCGGTTGATCGCGGCGTCGGTCTGGATGAAATCGTCATAGGGGCCGGAATTGATGTCACGGTTGCGGGCCGAAACGATGCCGACCGTCACCGTGCCGCCGAGGCCGAACGGATTGCCGATCGCCATGACCCAGTCGCCGACGCGCATCTTGGTGGAATCGCCGAACTTCACTGCCGTCAGCTTGTGGCCCTTCGGGTCGACCTTCAGCACCGCGACATCGGTCTTGGTGTCGGTGCCGACCAGCGTCGCCTTCAAGGTGATGCCGTCCGAGAAATTGACCTCAATGTCGTCGGCATCGGCGATCACGTGGTTGTTGGTGACGACGATGCCTTGCTCCGCGTCGATGACGAAGCCGGAACCCAGCGACTGCACTTTCTGCCCGCCATTGTCCTTGTCGCCGCCACGGTTCTTGAAGAAATCGTCGAAGAAATCCTGGAAAGGCGAACCCTCGGGCAACTGCGGCATCGGCACCGCGCCCGGACCTTCCGTACCCTTCACAGTCTGAGAGGTCGAGATGTTGACCACCGCGCCGAGCAGGCCTTGCGCCAGGTCGGCGACCGAAGCAGGGCCGTCGGCGGCCAATGTCGGCGTCACGAAGGACGGGGCAGCGACGGCGCTGACAAGAAGGGCTGCCGCACCGGCGATGAGCGTCCGCCGTGCCGCGCGCAAAAGGGTATTGGATGTCATCGAGAAGCCTCCCGGTATTCTTGAAAAGAAAAGCGCTTCGACGAAAACGCCGCGTCGCGCCATGTTGGCAAAAAATACGGCACGTTTGCGGCTATGACTATCGGCAGAGGATAAATCATCCGTTATCCCGGGATCGAAGCTCGTATCCCCCGGGATCGAAACTCGCCGCCCTCACCCGCTTCGCACCAGCCAGACGATGCCGACACCGATGGCAATCGCCGCCAGCCCGGCGATCCGCAACGCATTCTCGGGCAGCGACAACACTTCAGTGGCGAGCTTCCTGGCAAGGCCTGGAAAGCCGCCATAGACCAGACCTTCTATCACAAGGACAAGGCCCATGGCGGCGAGAAAGTCCTGCACCTGCCGCTACGGGCTGGTGCTGGGCTGTGCCGCCGGCGCGGCAGGTGCCGTCGCCGGCGCGGCAGGTGCCGGTGAAACCGGCTTCGCCGGCGCCTCCTTGCCATCAGGATCGCGGAAGAACCGGAAGAACTCCGAGTTCGGCGACAGCACCATGGTCGTCCCGGTGTTGTCCAGCGCCGTGCCATAGGCGTTCATCGACCGATAGAAATCGAAGAAGGCCGGGTCGCGCTTATACGCTTCCGCGAAGGTGGCGCTGCGCTGGGCTTCGCCCTCGCCTCGCAGGATTTCCGACTCTTTGCGCGCTTCGGCAACGATCTCGACCACTTCGCGATCGGCGCGAGCCGTAATGCGCTGTGCCGCTTCGTTGCCGCGTGCCCTCAGCCGCGCAGCCTCTGCCAGGCGTTCGGCCTTCATGCGGTCGTATGTCTGCTGCGAGACTTCCGCGGTGAGATCGGTACGGCGGATGCGCACATCCTCGATCTGCAGGCCGAGCGACGTGGCGTCGGGCCGGAGCTGATCGCGGACTTCGCGCATCATTACGGCGCGCTGTTCAGAGAGCGCGGCCTCGAAATCGCGCAGACCGTATACGCGGCGCAAGGCAGCATCGAGACGCGTCCTGAGCCGGGCTTCGGCCAGTTCGATCTGACCGGACACGGCGGCACGGAAGACGCGCGGATCCGAGATGCGATAGGCGATGAAGGCATCGACCTCATAGAACTTGCCGCCCGACACCTGGACGCGGATGTTGTCGAGGTCGAAGCGCAGCACACGGTTCTCGATCAGCTGCACCGTATCGGCGTCGAAGAACGAGAACGGCGCCTTGAAGTAGATGCCGGGTTCGCTCTTGACGTCGACGATCTCGCCGAACCTGAGCACCAGCGCCTGCTGGCGCGCATTGACCACGAAGACCGACGAATAGAGCAGGAACAGGATGATCGCCACGGCGACGACGATGATGGGGAGACGATTGGCCATTACTGGTTACCTCCCGTGACGGCAGCAGGGGCGGCCGGTGCCGGCGCCTTCGGCTGCAATGCCGGCAGCGGCAGATAGGGAACGACCCCTTGCCCGTTGCCCTGTTCGACGATCACCTTGTTCGAATCCTTCAGAACTCTCTCCATGGTTTCCAGATAGAGGCGCTTGCGTGTCACATCCGGCGCCTTGGCATATTCGTCATAGACGGAGATGAAGCGCTGCGCCTCACCTTCGGCTTCCTGCACGACCCGGTTCTTGTAGGCGGCCGCGTCTTCGCGAACCTGTGCGGCCTCGCCGCGCGCCTGGCCGAGCTTCTGGTTGGAGTACTGGTTGGCCTGCTCGACGAACTTGTCCTCGTCCTGCTCGGCACGCTGCACCTCGTCGAACGCATCGGCCACCTCGCGTGGCGGTGCTGCATCCTCGATCGAGACGGCATTGACGTTGAGGCCCGCCTTGTAGCCATCCAGAGTGGTCTGAATGATCTCGCGAACCGAGGCAGCGATGCCCTGGCGGTCATCGCGGAAGATGTCTTGCGCCGGCCGGCGACCGACGGCTTCGCGCATGGCGCTTTCGGCAACCTGCCGCAGCATGCCGTCAGGATCGGAGACGTCGAACAGATAGGCCCGGGGGTCGGAGACCTGATAGGCTACGGAGAACTGGACATTGACGATGTTCTGGTCGCCCGAAAGCATCAGGCCGTTGCCGCTGGTGTTGCCGCCGCCAATGTCGACGAGTTGTTCGGAAATCTTGGCCGTTTCGACGGTTTCGAGCGGCCACCAATGGAAATGCAGGCCGGGTTGCGAGAGTTCGGCCTTCGGCTTGCCGAAGCGCAGTTCAACCGCGACCTCATCGGGCTGCACGGTGTAAACCGCCTGGAACGCCCACAGCACCACTAATGCTGCCGCAATCAGCGCGAAAATAGCCGGGCTTGCGCCACCGCCACCCGGCAGTGCGCGCCGTAGCCTGTCCTGGCCGCGGCGGATGATGTCTTCGAGATCGGGAGGCGAGCCCTGCGGGCCGCTCGGTCCCTTTGGTCCCTGCCCCCAGGGTCCCTGATTATTGCCGCCGCCGCCCCATGGGCCGCCGCCGCCGCTTTTATCGTTCCAGGGCATGAATGTCCTTTCGCATGGAATTCCCTCAAGCGCCGGTATTATGGCGCGAAATCCAGTATCGTTCTTCTATAGGGACGCCACGAGACGCTTTCAACGCGATGCGCTGCCGACTTCGTCCGATTTGGCCCGGTCGCGACCCTTTGTCGTCTTTCAATGCACGTCGCGGCGTCGCTCGTAAACCGAATAGCGCGTCGCGTGGCTGTCCTTTTCCCCCGCCGGAATCTCCTGTGAGCTGACCATACGCCAGGAATTGGGATCGATCGGCGGGAAATGCGCATCGCCGTCGACGGCTGCCAGCACATGGGTGACGTGCAGCCGGTCGGCCAGCGGCAGCGCCTGGGCGTAGATTTCGCCGCCCCCGATGACGCAGACCTCGTCCACACCGACCATGCAGCGCCCGCGCACCGTTGCCAGCTGGATCGCGGCTTCGAGTGAATGCGCCACCTCGATACCCTCGGCGCGCCAGGCCTTGTCGCGGGTGACCACGATGTTCAGTCTGCCCGGCAGTGRCCGGCCGATGCCTTCAAAGGTCTTGCGGCCCATGATGATCGGCTTGCCCATCGTGTCGGCCTTGAAGCGCTTGAGATCGGTGGACAGCCGCCAGGGCAGCCCGCCATCCCGCCCGATCAGGCCGTTCTCGGCAATGGCAACATAAATCGCGACATGCATCAGTTGGCCTCCCCGCCATTGCTGGCCGTCGGATCGAGAAGCAGGATGTCGATGTCGTGCTCGGGATAGAAATCGTCTGCCGTCATCTCGAACGTCGTCGGCCCGACCTTTTTGACATTGTCGCCGCAGAACGAAACCAGCGCTTTCGGATTAACCTTGTCGACGGTCAGCTTGAACTTGCCGATAGTGCCCGCCGCCCAGTTGCCGCCGGTGGTCAGGATATAGGCAATGCGGCTTTCGTTGTACTGGGGATAGCCGTCTGGACCATCCTTCGCCGCCTTGCGCACCGCGTTCTCGAAGGTGTCGTCCATGCAGTAACGGGTCTTGTAGCTGGCGTATTGGCCCTGGAACTTGCCGTCGAAGAAAAAGCTGACCGAAGACGTGCCGCCGACGCTCGGCTTGTAATGGTGCGAGACATGAACGTCCTTGTTGGCCGGAAAGGTCGAGCGCCACCAGTAGGTCGACCGCAATTGCCAGAACGGCGCGTAGTTGGGTTTCGCGCCGGGGCTGTCGTCAATCGTGTCCTCAATGATGATGCCGCGGTTGACCCAATCGTCGGCCACCGCTTGCGGCAGCTTTGCCAATGCGGCCTTCGCCTCGTCGCCGAACGGGTTGAACGGCACATTCTGAGCCTTCAGATCGGCACCGATGTCGATGCCGAGCGCGAACACCTTCTGCTCGAGCTGGGGCTTGGCGGCGACTCCGTCGATCGTCACCTCGAAGCCGAGAAAATTGTCGCTCTGATTTTCAGGGATCGCCGGCATCTCCTCGGGATCGCCAGAAATGTCGGGCATCGGGAAAGCGACGATCGCGTCGACATCCTTGTCGGTGTTGTTGTGGAAGACGTAGTCGACCGTCACCTTTTGCGGCGAGATGAAGAGGTCCTCGCTTTGCATCGACACGGCATCGCTGCGCGACAGGATCAGGCCGCCGGTGCCGAGCTCGGCAACCGAATCATTGGCGAATGCAGGCGCGGCTGAAAGCGCCAGCACGGCGGTCAGGACGTATCGCAACATGGAAGCCCCCTCGGCTAGAATGCCGACACGACCCTAGCCGTTTCAATGTGGCGTTTCAAAGCCCTTCCGCATCCGCGGGCGCGCCATGACGCTCTGGACTAACAGGTTTCGATCGGGCAGGAGATCGTTCCATGCGCAAGCTTCTCGTCATCGGCATCGGCGCCGGCAATCCAGACCACATGACCGTTCAGGCCATAAACGGCCTCAACCGCGCCGACGTGCTGTTCATCCCCGACAAGGGCGCGAAAAAGAACGACCTTGCCGACCTGCGCCGCCAGATCTGCGATCGCTTCGTCACCAACCCGAAGTCGCGCCGCGTCGAATTCGACGTGCCGGTGCGCGCCGAGCCGGCGCCCTCCTACCGCTCGACGGTCGACGACTGGCACGAGGCCATTGCCGCCATCTACGAAGCCCTGATCCGCGACGAGATTGCGCAGGATGGCTGCGGCGCCTTTCTGATCTGGGGCGATCCCTCGCTCTACGACAGCGCGCTGCGAATCCTCGAGCGCGTGCGCCTGAGAGGCAATGTCGCGTTCGAACTGGAGGTCATTCCAGGCATCACCGCTATCCAGGCGCTTGCCGCCAGCCACAAAATGGCGCTGAACCGCATTGGCGATTCCGTCCTCGTCACCACCGGCCGCCGCCTCTCCCAGGAGGGCCTGGCCGACAATGCCGGCAGCACCGTCGTCATGCTGGATGGAAAATGCGCGTTCAACACGCTTGCCGACAAGGATGTCGCTATCTATTGGGGCGCCTATCTCGGCACAGCGGACGAGATTATTCTCTCGGGCCGGATCGGCGATGTCGGCCCGGAGATCGAAAGGGTCCGCGAGGAAGCCCGTCTGCAAAAGGGCTGGATCATGGATACGTATCTGCTGCGCAAGCCTGGTGAGCCGCAGGACGATCGGTAATTTTCAGGAACCGAAGGTCCAAACCTAACGACCTACGCCTGCCGTCGTTTCAAAATTGCGCAGAATTCAAAGTTGTTGTGCGGCGTGGCATAGACTTGCTCGACATCCAGCCCGATGAGACCGAGATTGGAAAGTGCCTCTATGCCGTCGCGGAAGCTGTGCGGCGTAAATTGCCACGCGTGAACATCGACGTATGCCCCGCCGGAATTGTCATATTCGCTCATGGCCACGGAGACGGCAGCAATATTCTGCCGATAAACCGGCAGCCCATGATCTCCGGCCCAATGACGGGCAGCGTCATTGTGCGTGATCAGTGCTCTGTGTTCGATGACGCTCTTTAGGCAGTGAACGCTGTTGCCCCGAGCGTTGATGAAATCTGCAATTGAGCTCTCTGGAATGAAGTGATCGAAGCAATAGCGCTTGTCCGGTACAATCAGGAGGTATCTGCCTGTCGGCACGAGAATCCTCTCGACCTGTCTCAGATGGTGGATCAGATCCGGCTGATGCTCGATGCAGTGACTGCTCAGGCAGAAGTCAAACGTCTCGGCGACGATACCCAAATCGCCGGTGCTGGAGACATAGTCGATATCCACAGGGGCGGTGGAGTATGGGTAGCCGACCGCATCCGCCCTCTTGATCAGGCCCTGCTTGTCCAAGACGTCGAGATATCTGACGTTTGGACCCCGAAGCGTTGGGTTGGTGAAAGGCCCGATCTCAAGGGCTGATTTGCGTCCGACAAGGGCAGTCAGGTCGTTTCGGTGAAACTCTGTGGGGCCGGCGTCCATTCGAATTAGCCCGCGCCTGAGCAGCGGCAGCAGTCTTCTCAACAGGGGAAGCGAGGCAAGCCGAGCCCGCATTGCGCGAGGCAATAGCCGCCAGACATAGGTAAGCCGAAGCAGTACCCTCATCGCGCAGCGCCTCTTCGTGTTGAGTTGTTGCTAGTGCTGCGCTGTTTCCAAGATCATGGCCTCAGTTTCCTCGATGTATGGAGTGCTCAGGGGGCCGATCTGCTGTGCATCAACGTGTCGTCTAACCAAGAGGTGCCAATTCTAACCAAGAATCCGGAGCCGGACAACTGGCCCGCGAGCGCACAAAGCAACCGTTGCGATGATGTTGTTGGCACCGCGCTGTCGGCCTCTGGTTGGCGCCGTGAACTGGGCGTCCCATCTTCCGCTCGGCAGCTCTCACCCGGCGTCGATTTCAGCCTGCAATGCCTCCATATGCGTCGCAGCCGCAGCCGCAGCCGCGCGCTCGATGGCGCGAAAGCGGCTGACAACCGCAAGCCCCACCGCCGTCAGTTGCGCGCCGCCGCCCTTGCGACCGCCGGTCTGCGCCGCGACCAGCGGCTTGCCGAACACCCGGTTCATGTCCTCGACCAGGTCCCAGGCATGCTTGTAGGACATTTCCATGCCACGCGCGGCCGCAGAGATCGACCCGAAGGCGGCGATCTGCTCGAGAAGCTCGATTTTGCCCGGTCCGATGCGCCCGTCGGGGTCTAGATTTATCCGCAAGCTCAGCGACGGCATTTTGGCTCCTCCGCGATCACGCCCGATCCCATACTAGAAGCTCTTTAGTGATACCGCTATTCCAAAAAAACATAGCGATGGTCAGCCGTCCACTTCGACGGGCAGGCCGGCGCCGGTGTTTGCCCGGTCGAAACTCACCGTCTTGACCACCGCGAAAACCTTGCCGCCGAGCCGAAGCTTCAGCCCCTGCCGCGACTGCTCGGTGATGCGGGCAAGCACGGTTGCGCCGTTGCAGTCGATGCCGACCTCGACTGTCGCGCCCTCGCCCGGATTGATGGCGACAATGGTGCCCGGCAGAATGTTGAGCGCGCTGAGGCCTGTCGGTTTCTCCGTTGCGATCATCACGTCGCGGGCGCGGATGCGGACGCGCACCCGCGCCCCWGTCTTCATCGCCAGCCGCGGCACCCGGATCTCGCCGGCGGCCGAGCCGAGCACGGTCATGCCGAAAATCTCGTCATGGTGCAGCACCTTCGTGTCCAGCACGGCGCCGCCCTCGGCGCGCTCCTCCGCCGGCAGCAGGTCGAGCCTTTGCATCACCGCCTCTGTTGGTCCGCTGGCGATGACATGGCCTTGCGCCAGCGTCACCACGTCGGTGGCCAGCCGAGCCACCTCGGCAACCGAATGGCTGACATAGACGATCGGAATTTTCGTCTCGTCGCGCAGCCGCTCGACATAGGGCAGGATCTCGGCCTTGCGCGCCTCGTCGAGCGAGGCCAGCGGTTCGTCCATGAGCAGCAATCTGGGGCTGGCCAGCAACGCCCGGCCGATCGCCACGCGCTGCTTCTCGCCGCCCGAGAGCCTTGCCGGCCGCCTGTCCAGCAGCGGTCCAATGCCGAGCAATTCGACAACGGCATCCATCTCAGCGTAGCGCTCCGCTGCCGGCGTGAACCAGCGGCCATAGCGCAAATTGCTGGCCACGCTCATATGCGGAAACAGGCGCGCATCCTGAAACACCATGCCGATGCGGCGCTTGTGCTTTGGCACGAAAATGCTAGCGCCGGTGTCGACCAGCACCCGGCCATCGACCTCGATGCGCCCTTTGTCGGGCCGGATCAGTCCGGCGATCATATCGATCAGCGTCGTCTTGCCAGACCCGGAGGGTCCGAACAACGCCGTCAGCCGCCCGGCGCTCTCAAAGCGAACATCGAGGCTGAAATCGCCGAGGCGATGGCTGATGTCGACGAGGACGGTCATTCAATGTCCATCCGCCGTCCGACACGCCGTGCCAGCACCTCCGAAGCGACCAGTGCGGCCATCGAGATGACAATGGAGATCAGCGTCAGCCTGAGCGCGCCTTCGTCACCGCCCGGCACTTGCGTGAAGGTATAGATCGCCGACGGCAGTGTCTGCGTCTCGTTGGGGATGTTGGACACGAAGGTGATGGTCGCGCCGAACTCGCCCATCGCCTTGGCAAAAGCCAGGATGGCGCCGGCGATCAATCCGGGCAGGATCAGCGGCAGCGTGATGGTGGCGAACACCCAGTAGGGATTTGCGCCGAGCGTTCCCGCCGCCGCTTCCATCTTGCGGTCAACCGCCTCGATCGACAGCCGGATCGCGCGCACCATCAGGGGAAAGCCCATGACGCCGCAAGCGAGCGCCGCACCCGTCCAGCGAAACGAGAAGACGATGCCAAAATGCTCGGCCAGGAAGGCGCCGGCCGGCCCTCGCTTGCCGAAGGTCAGCAGCAGCAGATAGCCCGTCACCACCGGCGGCAGAATCAGCGGCAGATGGACCAGGCCATTGAGCAGCGTCTTGCCCCAGAATTGTCCTCGGGCAAGCAGCAGCGCGATCAGTATGCCCGGCGGCAGGCTGGCGAGCATCGCCACCGTCGCCACCTTGATCGACAGCCGGACCGCATTCCATTCGTCGGGAGTGAGGTCCAGCAGCCAGTTCATGCGTTGGTTTCGTACCTCAATTGCTCGGCGTCAGGACAGTAAATCCCTGCTCCTTGAACAGCGCACCAGCCTTGCCCGACTGCAGGCATTTCAGGAAAGCCGGCGTATCCTTGTCCTTCGAATCGGCGGTCTGGGCAACCGGATAGATGATCGGCGGATGCGAATCCTCCGGGAAGGTGCCGACCACCTTGACGCCCTTCTCGGCATGCGCGTCGGTGGCGTAGACGATGCCGAGGGCGGCTTCGCCGGTCGAAACCAGCTTCAGCGCCGCGCGCACATTCTCGGCCTGCGCCACCTTGCCTTCGACCGACGACCAGACACCGAGCGATTCAAGCGCGGCCTTGCCGTATTTGCCGGCCGGCACAGCCTTGAAGTCGCCCATGGCAAGCTTGCCGTCGCCAATCAGCTTGGCAAGGTCAAAACCCTTCTCGATCTTGGTTTCAACCGTCGAGTCCTTCGGCGCCACCAGCACGATCTCGTTGCCGAGCAACTTCACTTCGGTGTCCGGCTTGGTCAGCTTCTTGTCGGAGAGATATTTCATCCAGTCGAGGTCGGCCGAAATAAAGACGTCGGCAGGTGCGCCGCCCTCGATCTGCCTGGCCAGCGCCGAGCTTGCGGCGTAGGAGACGGTCGCGGCCTCGCCGACATCGGCCTCGCATGCCTTGTTCACCGCGTCGAGCGCGTCCTTGAGGCTGGCCGCGGCAAACACCACCACCTTGTCTTCGGCATGCGCGGCCGGCACTGCCGCCATCAGCGTCGCGGCAAAACCGCCAATGGCGATCGCTCCCAATCCGAAACCTTTGCGCGTCATGGAAAACTCCCCTGGGTTTGAAATCCGATCGGCTCGAAGCCTGCCAACCGATATATCCGCATGAATATAACAAGGGAAGGCCCCGTACCCCTATGCGACACCGATTGGTCTGGTAAGACGGGCAAAGAAACCCTGGAAAGGAAACTCCGATGAAAATCAGCGCCCGCAATATCCTCAAGGGAACGATCACCGAGATCGTCAAGGGAGCCACCACCTCGCATGTCAGGATCGACATTGGCGGCGCCGTCGTCACCGCTTCGATCACCAACGAGGCCGTCGCCGATCTTAAGCTCGAAAAGGGCAAGCAGGCCTATGCCGTGATCAAGGCTTCGGACGTGATGGTCGGCATCGACTGATCGGTACCTGATTTCGAGGGTGAGCCGATCGGCGGGACTTAGACCGCGATCGGCGCCTTGATGGTCGCATCGGCGACGTAGTTTTCCAGCCGGAAATCCTCGAAGCGGAAGGCGAACAGGTCCTTCACCTCGGGATTGATCCACATTGTCGGCAGCGCCCTTGGCGTGCGCTGCAATTGTTCGCGCGCCTGTTCGAAATGGTTCGCGTAGAGATGCGCGTCACCGAGCGTATGGACGAAATCACCTGGCTTCAGCCCGGTCACCTGCGCCACCATCAAAGTCAGCAGCGCGTAGGAAGCGATGTTGAACGGCACGCCGAGGAAGATATCGGCGGAGCGCTGGTAGAGCTGGCAAGAAAGCCGGCCCTCGGAAACATAGAACTGGAACAGGCAGTGGCATGGCGGCAGCGCCATGGCTTCCACTTCGGCCGGGTTCCAGGCTGAAACGATCAGCCGCCGCGATTGAGGATTGCGGCGTATCTCTTTCAAGAGATTTGCTATCTGGTCGATGGAACCGCCATGGCCATCCGGCCACGAGCGCCATTGCTTGCCGTAGACCGGGCCGAGATCACCATTCTCGTCGGCCCATTCGTCCCAGATCGAAACGCCATGGTCGGTGAGGTATTTGATGTTGGTGTCGCCGGCCAGGAACCACAGCAGTTCATGGATGATCGACTTCAAGTGCAGCTTCTTGGTGGTGGTGACGGGAAAGCCGCGCGCCAGATCGAAACGCATCTGGTAGCCAAACACGGAGCGCGTACCAGTGCCGGTGCGGTCGCCGCGATCGGCGCCGTTGTCCAGCACATGCTGCAAGAGGTCAAGATATTGGCGCATCGGTTCCGGCTCGATTCGGTTGTCCTGCCATCATAGCCGACGGACAGGAGGCCGAACACTACAAAGCGGCGCAAGCGTTGCTTGCTCCATCACTCTTTTGCAGGCGTCTGCGCCGCCCCTCATTGCCCTGCCGGGCATTTCTCCCCGTATAGCGACGGGGAGAAAGAAGCCGGCAGCAACGTCGGCGCCCTTCTTGCAACGTCGGTCGCGCGACCGTCAGAGGGAGCCGAGTTTGCCCAGGTCCTTGGCGACCAGATAGTAGAAAGTCACCCGGTTCTTGGTGTTGTCGGCGGCCATCGCCTTGCAGACCTTTTCGATCGACGCATCAGCCTTCTTGTCGTCTGATATGCCAAGCTTTTTTGACACCCAGCCGGCCTTGACGCGGTCGAGCTCCTTCGGGTCGGTGCAGGACACCAGCGAGGAATCGCGGTTCCTGAGCGCAATGCCCAGATGCTTCACGATCTTGTCGACCACGTCGGCGCTTGCCGCGGCGTCGTATTTCTTCACGTCTGCAAGATAGTCGGCCATCAGAATTCCCCTCGTCGGCGCCACGAATCTGATCGATGAGGGCTGTGGCGCGCTGCTGCAACCTGTGCGCTAGGTCGGTAACTCCTCACCGTTGCAAAGCTTCGGTTGAGACCGCGCCCAAGTCAACCCTTGGCAATGCGGTTTTGGCATGGGGACAAAGTGCCATTGCGGCCTTTCATTTTCCACCATCGGCCCCTATATTCGTTTTGTCGGCTTGACCGACTATGGCGATAAATGGGCGATGAAATAAGCCGTTCGGACCCGGGGGCGGTACCCGGCGCCTCCACCAAAAGCCGCTGCTGAGAACAGAGCGGTTTTTGCTGGGGGCGAAATAGGATCGACGAAGGTGTAAAGATCGTACTTTTGCCCGGCATTGTACCACCGTCATCGGGCTAAACTTATAGTTGCCAACGACAACTATGCGGAAGCACGTCTCGCTGCTTAATGCGGTGCGATAGCTTCAATTCAAGTCCTAGAGGTTCGCACTTCTAGGCGGGGTTCGGAGGTACCTGGCAACAGAAACCTCCACTTCTCCCCCCTTCAATACGCTTCACGCGCAACGGCAGCTTCGGCTGATCAGCCCCTTTGCACCGCCATGGCCGCGAAGGGCGCAGCCCCGCGTGCCCGTCTCCATGGACAAAAGATGCAAAACGATTCAGATCGATTCTTCGTGCTGACCGGTGGTCCCGGCTCCGGCAAGACCACCTTGATCGAAGCCTTGCGCCAGGCAGGCTTTGCCACCTCGGTCGAAGCCGGCCGCGGCATCATCCGCGACCAGTCCGCCATAGGCGGGACTGCCCTGCCCTGGCATGATCGCGCGCTGTTTGCCGAGTTGATGCTGTCGTGGGAGATGCGCTCCCATCAGGTCGCGTGCGAACCCTCAGGCCCGGTCTTTTTTGATCGCGGCGTACCGGACACGCTTGGTTATCTGCGCCTGACCGACCTGCCCGTTCCCGAGCACGTCATGCATGCCGCCGAACGCTTCCGCTATGCCAAGCGCGTCTTCATTGCTCCGCCATGGCCTGACATCTTCACGCAGGATGCCGAGAGAAAGCAGACGCTCGACGAGGCCGAGCGCACCTATCATGCGCTGGTCGGCGTCTATACGGAACTGGGTTATGAGCTGGTCCCGCTGCCATTGGCGCCGATCGAGGTCCGGCTGCGATTTGTGCTGGCCGAGGCAGGATTGAGATAAAAAAGGCCGGGCGAGCCCGGCCTTTTCGTGGATTGTAATTGTTATTCCGCCGGCGCCTCAACAGCTTCGCGCGAGCGGCCGAGCGTGACCTTGGCCAGCGTGAAGGAGATCACCGCACAGAGCGTGATGCCGGCCACCATCGGCAGCGGCGTACCGTCGAAGAACACCCCGGCGACGCCCATGGCCACCGCACCGATGGCGAAGTGCAGCGTGCCCATCAATGCCGAAGCCGTGCCGGCGATCTCGCCATGCTCTTCCATGGCCAGCACCGAGGTGGTCGGGATGACCAGGCCGAGGAAGCCGTAGCCGACGAACAGCAATGCCGCCATCACGTCGAGCCGGTCGATACCTGTGGCCATCACCGCGAACAGCATCACCATCGTCGTGGCGTAGCCAGTCACCGCGACACGCACCACGCGCCGCAGCCCGAAGCGCTCGGCCAGCAGACCCGTCAGCTGCGACATGCCGATGAAGGCGACCGCATTGATCGAGAAGAACACGCTGTAGACCGAAGGCGAAAGCCCGTAGTGGTCGATCAGGATGAACGACGAGCTCGACAGATAGACGAAGAAGCTCGCAATGCCGAAACCGGCGATCGCCACCAGACCGAGGAAGTTGCGATCACCCATCAGGAAGCGGTAGCCGGAAAGCGCGGTTGCAAAGGAGGAACCGGCGCGGTCTTCCACCGGCCGCGTCTCCTTGAGCGAAGTCGCCAACAGGATGGTGGCAAGCACTGCCGCACCCGTCACCGTCCAGAACACCGCGCGCCAGCCGAAATTCTCGATGATCTGGCTGCCGGTCAGCGGCGCCAGGATCGGCGACACCGAAAACACCAGCATCAGCAGCGACATCAGCTTGGCAGCCTCATTGCCTGTGTGCAGGTCACGCACGATGGCTCGTGGAATGGCCATGCCGGCGCTGGCGCCAAGGCCCTGCAGAAAGCGGAAAGCGATCAGCCATTCGATGGTCGGCGCCATTGCCGAACCAATGCCGCCGATCATGAACAGCGCAAGGCCGCCATAGAGCGGCAGCTTGCGGCCGACCATGTCGGAGATCGGCCCAACGACGATTTGGCCAAAACCCATCGACAGGAAGAAGATCAACAGGCTCATCTGCACGGCAGCGGTGCCGGCGTGCAGATCCGCGCCGATCGAAGGCAGCGCCGGAAGATACATGTCGATGGCGAACGGGCCGATGGCGGACAACAAGCCGAGCACGACCGCAATGCGGAGGAATTTGGGACTCATGATAAAGGCTTCTTTCGAATCTGGTTGCCGCCGCGGGCCGGCGGGTAACCCAAGGACGTTCCATCCCCTGAAATTCCGACTCTCCAAGAGCGAATTCTCTTCGTCTCTCCGGAGCGAAATCTCTTCGTATTGTGTCCACAAATTTAGACACTCTTGTCTAATTCGTCAATCACCTCTATATAGATTTCTATGAAGCTGCACGTTTCTCCTGACACTTTCCCGCCACGTGGCCATGAGGCCAAGCGCATATCGATCGTCGACGCCGCAGCTGGAGTCTTCTGTCGCGAAGGTTATGCCGGCGCCAACATCGACCTGATCGCGGTCGAGGCCGGCGTCTCACGCCAGACCGTCTATAACCATCATGGCGACAAGGAAAAATTGTTCGTCGCCGTGGTGCGCGATCTGACCGAGCGCTGCAATACCGGCATTTTCGCCACCATCGCCACCTTCCCCGATCAGCCCAAGGACCTCGAAGCCGATCTGATCGGCTTTGCCGTACGCTTGAACCAGAACTGCATCTGCAACCGCGACGGAAAATTCCTGCGCAAGCTGATCCAGACCGAAGGCGAGCGCTATCCCGAACTGTTTGCAGAATGGCTGGAACAGGGCCCAGGCCGGACCTGGCCGGCAATCGCCGCCCGCTTCGCGCGGCTGGCTTATGGCGGTTACCTCGCGATCGAGGATCCCGATGTAGCGGCACGCCAGTTTCTCGGCCTCGTCAATGCCGAGCTGCAAACGACCTTCATGCTCGGCGGCACGCCGCGCGAGGACGAGGTGCTCCAGTCGGCGACCAATGGCGTGCGCACCTTCCTGCGTGCGTTTGGCAAGCGCCGGTCCGTCGCATCGGTTGAAAAGCAGGCCGCGCTGGCCAGCGCCTGAGCGATCAAATCGTCGGCAATAGTCCTCGTCTCGGTGCGGAGGTGATCTATATGCGGTTTACGCCGCGCTCAAGCTTGATTACAGCTATGCGGACGATTCAACGGAACCCGACCGCCACATGGCCGACGACCACATCCGCTACGACATTCTCGCCCAGGAGGCGTTGCGCGGCGTCATGCGCAAGGTCCTGGCCGAAGTCGCGCGCACCGGCCTCCCCGGCAACCACCACTTTTTCATCACATTCCTGACCGGCGCGCCGGGCGTGCGCGTGTCGTCGCGGCTGCGCGAGCGCTATCCCGAGCAGATGACCATCGTCATCCAGTTCCAGTATTGGGACCTGAAGGTGACCGACACCGGCTTCGAGGTCGGCCTGTCCTTCTCCGACGTGCCGGAGAAACTCGAAATCCCCTTCTCGGCCGTGCGCGGCTTCTATGATCCTTCGGTCAATTTCGAACTCGAATTCGACGTCAAGACGGACGGTGTGGCAGCCGAGGAACTAGCCGCTGAAGCCTCGCCCGAGCCGCTGACCATCGTCTCCGAGAAAAAGCCGAAGGCCGAGAAGAAGGCCGCCGCCGCCGAGTCGGAGAAGAAGCCCGCCGCTGCCGACGCCGCCACCAAGGGCGCCGAAGTGGTCTCGCTCGACGCCTTCCGCAAGAAATAGTCCWCGCCTCGCGCCATGGCCGACATCGTCAACCTCCGCCAGGCCCGCAAGCAGAAGGCGCGGGACGAGAAACTGCGCGTCGCCGAACAGAACCGGGCGCTGCACGGTCGTTCCAAGGTCGAAAAGGAACGCGACCGCATGATCGCCGACAAGAGCGACAAATTCGTCGCTGGCCACCGTCGCGAACCCTTTGGCGATAAAGACAACCAGAGCATCGGACTGAAAAGCGCGCGGCGGCTTCGGGATGAATCCGATGCTTAGAGCAAAATGAGCACTCCGCCGTGAGCGCCGTCGAAAAGCGCTCGGTGACCATTCGCGGTCACCGCACCAGCTATTCGCTGGAAAAGCCCTTCTATGACGATCTCGTCGGGATCGCGGCGACCAGGAAGCTGACGCTCGCCGCTCTTGTCGCCGAAGTCGACGAGACGCGGCCCCGCGACACCAACCTGTCCTCGGCGCTCCGGCTCGTTGTCCTGGAGTGGGCAAAGCGCGGCGCCGGCTAAATCTTTGTCTTTACGCACTTCCGGACGGAAACCGCTAGACACTTCCCGGAAACGGCGAACCGCTCTAACTCGTTGTTTGAAGCACTTTCGGACGGAAAACCGCTAAACCCTTTTCCTGGAATTGCTCCTAGAGGCTCTCGACCGCGTCCGCCTTTTTCCTGCGTCTGGTGCCGAAACCAAGCAGGGTCGAGCGATCGCGTTCCTCGGCCTGTTTCCTCGACCGCACGCGCATCAGATCCTTCCAGCCGACATAACCGACCAGCTGCAGGCCCTCTCGGGTGACGACGGGCAGATGGGACACGTTGGCCAGCAGCAGCTTGTCGGAGAGACCCTCCAGATATTCATCCGGATAGGCCAGCGTGATCTTGCTGCCGGCCAGCAGCTCGCCAAGCGTCGTGGTACGGTGCCTGCCGGCGCGTCTCCAGCGCAGGATTGCCGGCGGATCGATGAGACCGATCACATGCCCGTTCTCGTCGACGACGGGAAAGCTCGGATGCCGCGTTTCCGGCGCCGTCAGGAACGCCGCCGCGCCATGCAGCGTCATCGTCGCCGGCACGCTCTCGACCTGAGAGGTCATCACCTCGCGCACCCTGGTCAGGGCGAAGGGATCGACACGGTATTCGCGAACCAGATGGTGTCCCCTTCTGGCGATCTTCTCGGTCAGGATCGAACGCTTCATCAAAAGGACGGTGACGGCATGTGCCGCCGCGCAGGCCGCGATCAGCGGCACCAGCATGTGCGTGTTGCCGGTCAGCTCGACGGCAAAGAAGGTTGCGGTCAGCGGCGCCCGCATCGTGCCGCCCATGGTGGCGGCCATGGCAAGCAGCGCCCAGAAGCCCGGATCGGCCGCAGGCAGAATGCCGGCGAGCACCGCTCCCATCGCACCGCCCATGATCAGCAGCGGTGCCAGCACGCCCCCGGACGTTCCCGAACCGAGCGCCACCGACCAGATGATGGCTTTCACCACAAGGAGGATAAGTGCCGCGGTGGCGACCGTGCGGCCATCCAGCATGTCGGTGATGTTGTCATAGCCGACGCCGAGCGCCTGCGGCTCGATCAGTCCGCCTATGCCGACCACCAGGCCACCCAGCATCGGCCACCACATCCAGTGAATGGGCAGCTTCTGGAAGCCGTCCTCGCAGGCATAGACCATCTGCGTCAGCAGCCCCGACAACAGGCCGGCCGCCACTCCGATCGAGACCCAGCCGGCAAGGCCGATAAAGGACACCTCCATGCCGCCCTGAAACGGAAAGATCGGGCCCGGCAGATGCAGCATGGTGCGCTCGACCTCGGCAATGATTGCCGCGACCGCCACGGGAATGAAGCTGCGCGGAGTCCATTCGAAAAGCAGCAGTTCGACCGCCAGCATGATGGCCGCGATCGGTGTGCCGAAGACCGTGGTCATGCCGGCCGCCGCACCTGCCACCAGCAGCGTCTTGCGCTCATTGTCGCTGACCGGCAGCATTTGTGCGATCAGCGAGCCGATCGCGCCGCCCGTCATGATGATCGGGCCCTCGGCCCCGAACGGGCCGCCCGAGCCGATCGAAATCGCCGACGACAGCGGCTTCAGGATCGCAACCTTGGCGTCGAGCCTCGAGCGCCCGAGCAGGATCGCCTCGATGGCCTCCGGAATACCGTGGCCGCGGATCTTCTCGCTGCCGAAGCGCGCCATCACGCCGATGATCAGCGCGCCGATCACCGGGACGACAACAGAGGCATAACCCAAAGGCGTGTCCTGCAGCTTCATATCGGCAAGCGTGAACTGGCCAAAATAGGCAATGTTGGTGGCAAGACGGATCAGTTTCAAAAGCGCGATGCCGGCAAACAGCCCCGCAGTCGCCACCACCACGGCGATGGCGGCGACCAGCAGCACCCTGGCATCGGTGGTGAAATCCCTGAGATCACCGGGATTGGAGTGATTGGGCTTCATGACGGACTTTGCTTTCTGGCGGCGAGCCGTATCTCGCGGCATGGTCGAGGCGGCCAGCCGGCTTTGTCGGCTGGCTATGTATCGTAAGACGATATAAATATTCAAGCCGGTTTTGCGCGAAATCCGTTTGAGCTTTCCTGGAAAACGAACAAATGTCTGGTATGACGCAGCCGCAGAAACCACGCCCCGCCATCAAGCAGTCCGACTACCAGCGGCTGTCCGAATTTCGCTACCTGATCCGCCGCTTCCTCGAATTCAGCCAGATCCAGGCGGAAGACGCCGGCCTGACGCCGCGCCAGCATCAGGCGTTGCTTGCAATCAAGGGATTCCCGGGCGGCGGACCGGTGACGGTTGGCGATCTGGCGGAGCGCCTGCGCATTCGTCATCACAGCGCCGTCGAGCTGGTCAACCGCCTTTGCGAGGCAGGACTGGTGGCAAGGGATCAGGACAAGGATGACCATCGCCGCGTGCTGCTGCGGCTGACCGAGCGCGCCGACGATTGCCTGGCCGAGCTGTCGGCAGCACATCTCGACGAGCTGTCACGCATCGAACCCATGCTCAAGCGCCTGCTCGTCCGTGAGTGACGCACCGGTGTCGTGGCGGCACGGCACCGAATAATTCCTGGCACCCCGAATCCTCGGGCTTCCCGGGAACGTCTCGACAGGAGTGGGCCGGCAAGGCGAAACACGATTCAAGGAACAACCACGATGAAACGCCACCTGATACGCTACAAGACCAAGCCGGAGCTGGCCGATGAGAACGAGCGCCTGATCAAGGCCGTATTCCAGGAACTGAGCGATAAATCTCCGGACGGCGTTCGCTATATGACCTTGCGGGCCGGCGACGGGACCTTTGTCCATCTGGTCGAAACGGAAACTGATGCCCATGCCGAACTCATCACCGGGCTTGCGGCATTCGAGGCCTTTCAGAACGGCATCCGGGACCGTTGCGTTGAGCGCCCCCAACGTGACGAAATGACCGTCGTAGGCAGCTATCGGATGCTGGGCGAGTAGTCGGGATAGAGGCGCATGAACATCCCTGGCGATATCCGCGATCCCTTCGATCGCTTGTTCGGGGAATTGCGGCCCAAGCTGCACCGCTACTGCGCCCGCATGACGGGCTCGGCCATCGACGGTGAAGACGTGCTGCAGGAAGCCCTGGCCAAGGCGTTCGAAGCGCTGCCCGACACCGGCCCGATAGCGAATCCGGAAGGCTGGCTGTTCCGCATCGCCCACAATGCGGCGCTTGATTTCCTGCGCCGTCGCGCCCGTGAAAAGGCCTTTTCCGATGAGTATCCGGACATGATCGTCGACCCGGCCAATCCCACCGTCGATCGTCAGGCCGCGGCCGCCGGCCTGCACACCTTCATGCGCCTTCCCGTCGCACAGCGAAGCAGCATCATCATGATGGATGTCCTGGGCTATTCGCTGCAGGAGATCAGCGCCATGCTCGACACCAGCATTCCGGCCATCAAGGCGGCGCTGCATCGTGGCCGCGGCCGCCTGCGCCAGCTCGCCGATGAACCCGAGGATCGCCCTTCCCCCAGGCTGAGTGCGTCCGAACGCCTGCTCCTCGACGCCTACATCGATCGCTTCAACGCCCGCGATTTCGATGCGGTGCGCGACATGCTGGCGGACGAGGTGCGGCTGGAACTGGTGGCCAGGGCGCGGCTGAATGGCCGCGGGCAAGTGGGCACCTATTTCCGCAATTATTCGTCGGTCCAGGATTGGCGTTTCGTGCCGGGCTTCGTCGAAGGCAGGCCGGCAGTCCTTGTCTGCGATCCAAATGACCTGACGGTGCGGCCTTCCTACTTCGTGCTGCTGGGATGGCAGGCGGGCAGGCTTGCCGCCATTCGCGATTTTCGTCACGCTCGCTACGTTGCGGACAGCGCCGAGATGTCCGTCCTCTGAGGCAATTGTTCAGCGCCGGCGGTAGTTTCCGCTACTGCAACGACTTCAGCAGATTGTCGATGGTGAACGGATTGGACTTCGGCTTGGCCGGCGGCGGGCTGTCGTTGGCCTCCGGCAGCGGCGCACGCTCCACCTTCGGGGCCTGCTGCGCGGCCTTGCGTTCGGCCTCGAGCCTTGCCTTTTCCTGCGAGGCGATGCGTCTTGCCTCCTCCGCCTTCTGCCGTTCCTGCTCGTCGGCCTGCGCCTTGGCTGCCTCGTCGGCGGCCTGCTGCTGGGCCGCGGCCTCGGCATCTGCCTGGGCTTTCGCTTCGGCATCGGCTTTCGCCTTTGCATCCGCTTCAGCTTGGGCCTGCGCATCTGCTTGCGCCTTTGCCCTGGCGTCGGCCTCGGCTTTCAGCCGCGCCGCTTCCTCCTGTTGGCGCAGTTCCTCGGCCGCCCTGTCGCGTTCGTCCTGCAACGCCGCGTAGTAGCGCACCTCGCGCCGCAGCCGCTGCTTTTCGAGCAGCGCCGCCTGCATCGCCTCGACGCGCCGCTGTTCCCTTTCCAGCGCGCGCTGGGTCAGGAACTGTGCCAGCGGCTCGCTGTCGAACTGCCGTTTCACGGCGCCGAACGGCCCCTCGGCGGTGAAGTTCACGACCGGCTCGGAGCCGACCAGCGCGTCGTCGCCGGGCCTATAGGTGATCGCCCCCTTGGCGGAAACCATGGATGCGTTGAGGTCCGCAATAATGTCGGCGGACAAGGTCGCCGCCGGATTCTCCAGGCTGATCGGCGGTGCCCGCACCGTGCCGCCGGCAACCGTGAAGGCGACAGATGTATCCTTGGCGGCAAAACTGCCATCGGCGGCGATTTGCGGCGCGAAGGCGGCGGTCTTGGCCGCGTCGATGTCGCGCCCTATCACATCCGCCTTGGCAAGAAGCGCGTTGAACGCATCGGGATTGACGCCGGCGACCTGCAAGCCCTTCAGCGCCGCCGTGCCGGAGCCGGACAGAGCGGCCACCATCGCATCGACCGACTTGCCGCTGGTCGACAGCGCCGTCGAAAAGTCGCCATTGCCGCTGATGCCGGCATTCGGCAGCACGGTCGCCAGATCGGCGCCGGCCAGTTTCATCTGGCCGCTGAAAAGTCCGGTGCCGTCATTGTTCTTCAATTCGAACAGTCCTGTCAGCGCACCATTGAGGAATTTCGCCTTGAGGTCCGAAACCCGGATGCCTTCCTGGTCGAGTTTGAGCGAGAAGCCGGCGTCATAGGCGGTGGCGAACGGCCCGGCGGCAAGTGCCGCCGTCGTCAGGTCGAGATCGGCGGTGAACGGCAGACTGGATTTCTGGCTGAACGGAGCAGCCGGCCAGCCACCATTCTTGTCGCCCCCACTCTTATTGGCAAGGAAAGCGGAATCGCCGAACAGCGCCACCGCCATCGGATCGAGATCAAGTTCGTCGAGCACCAGCGCGCCGGCCAGATGCGGCACGCCGTCCTTGACCTCGACATTGACGTCGCCGGACACCGCCGCCTCGTTTAGGGCACCGCTGAGATTATCCAGCACCAACAGGCCGTTGCCATAGTCGCCCTGCGCCGCGAGTGACGCCGACATGCCAGCGCCCATGCCCGGCAGGCCGATGCCGGTCGTCATCAGCCACGGCTCGATGTCGGCGGCATCGAGGCTGAGCTTGCCTTTGACGGTAGCCCCTTGCGGCGTGTCCGCAACGGTTCCCACGAAACCAGCCTTGAAGTCGTTGCCGGCGAGGCTGAAAGTCGTCGCCAGGCCGCCGCCAAGCGTGCCCTTGGCCTGAACGTCCGTGCTCGCCTCGCCCAGCATGCCGAGCGGCAGCGCCGGCAGGCCGTAGAGCGCCAGCAGGGCGGTGGCGTCAGGGTTCCTGGCGTTGAAGGTCAGCGTCACCGGCGCTTCGAGCAACTTCTCCGCGGCTCCCTTCCCCGACAGCGACGCCGAAAAGGCCGAGCCGCCGGCCTTGCCTTGGCCGCTCACCGCCAGCCCCGTGGTGCCATCGCCATTGTCGGCGGCACTTGCCACAAGGTCGACGCGCGCATCCTGGAACAGCTCGGGATAGGCCGCCGCACGGCTCGCAAGCCCCTTCAGCACGGCATTGTCGGGATAGTGCTGTGCGGCGACGTCGACCAGCGGCTTGAGATCGACGGCAACCACCGAAGCGTCGAGCTTTCCGGTCGGACTTGCCGGAAAATCCTTGATCCGGCCGGTGGCGCTGATCGAGGCGCCGGCCAACCCGCCCAACGACAGTCGGTCGATTTCAAGCAACCCGTCGCGTAGCCTCAGCGCCGTGTCGACCGTGTCGGCGGTCAGGCCGCCGGCGCTGACCGGCCCGGCCTTGATCTGGAAATCCAGGTCGCGGTCGGCAAAGCGGTTGGCGCCCTTGTCGCTGACGAAGATCGAGGCGAAGGCCGCCAGCCCGTCGACATCGAGCTCACCGCCTTCGAGCCGCATCAGCACCGACGGTTTGGCATCGTCAGGCTGGCTGGAATCGATACTGCCGGAAAACTTCGCCTTGCCCAGGATCAATTCGAGATCGCTGAAGGCCTGGCGCTTTTCCGTGAGATCGACCGTGGCCTTGAAACCGGCGGCCGGCAGACGGCGGATCGCCTCGTCGACATCCTTCGACAGCCAGGCGGCAAAGCCTGAAGGTTGCGCCACGGCCAGCAGCAGCGAGCCGGTGAAGCCGAAATGATTCTCGACGCTGAGCATGCCATTGGCTTCCAGCGTGGTGCGGCCAGGCAGTGTCGCGGCGAGCGATTCCACCAACCAGCCGCCATCGGTCGGCTCGGCGGAAAGATGGACGTCGCGCACCGTGGTATCGCCGGCGACCACCGCCGGCAGCTTGACCTCGACGGTGCCGGGCATGGTTGGCTTCGGCAGCTCGTGCAACGCTTGCTCAAGCGCCGCGATGCGCTGATCGAGCGTCGCACCGGCGTCGGCCTCGGCGCCCACCGCCTCGTCGAACTGCACCTGCGCGCCACTGGCCTCGATGGCGAAGCTCGGCTTCAGGCCGAGATCGACAGAAGCCTTGCCGTCGGCGGTGTACGGGTTGTCGAGAGGCCCCGTCTCGAAGCGGAATTCGTCGACACCGAGCTTCTGGTGGTCGAGCGAAAACTTGCCGTTCAGCCGAAAGCCCGGATCGGGCTTGCCAGCACTGACCTTCACCGTCTCGCCGTCGTTGCCGCGCAGCGCGGCGCTGTTCTTGTCGGCACCGGAGATCTTGAACTGGCCGGAGTAGACGGCGGCACCCTTGACGATGCCGGCATTGCCGTCGGTTTCGATGACCAGCGGATAGGCATCGGGATCGGCCTTCAGCCGAAGCCGCATCTGCCCGGTGCCTTCGACCTTGCCGGTGGACGCCACGACCGTGGTGCGAAGGCCGTCGAGCCGCAGCGTGCCGTCCATGCGCCATGGCCCGGCCAGCGACTTGGCCGAGATCGTCGAATTGATCTCGGAAATGAGATGGCTGCGTCCGCCGGCGGCATGGCTGAGTTTGATCTGCCCTTCGGTCACCGTCAGCTTTTCGATGGAAATCTGGTTGAGGTCGAAGGGCGAGGACGGTCGCATCGCCCAGTCGACGGTACCGTTGCTGGCAATATCGATGGTCGCTTGCGGCCGCACCAGCCGCATGTCGAAGATCAGCACCTCGCCACGCAGGAAGGGCGCCAGCTCCGCATCCATCGAAAACGTCTCGACGGTCATGGCCGGCTGGCCATTCGGGCCACCGGCGACGGTAACGTTGGAAAAGGTCACCGAGGGAAACGGCAACAGCCGCGCCGTGGCATCGCCCTGCACCGTCACCTTGCGGCCGAGGATGGCGCTGGCCTCGCGCTCGAATTCGGCGCGGTAGCCGGTCCAGTCGACAAAATACGGCACCACTAGCGCCGCACAGAGCACCAGCACGAACAGGCCACCGAAGATCACGAACAGGCGTGCGAGCATCAGCTCCAAACGGGTTGATTGAAATTCTGCCGCACTCTACCTGCATCCGCGTGTCGATAAAGAGGCAATTCGTCCAGCGTTGCGTGATGCCTCATCCGCAGGTTGCGTGATGTCTCATCCGCAGTTGCGTGAAGCCGGATGATCTGAAACAAATCCTGGAAAAGCGGAGATTTTTCGGATGTCAGGGAAGAACTGGGACCGCGTGCCGATCGATGCGCAGAGCGTCGATGCTCCACTGTCGTTGTCGGCGGTCTTTCTTGTCGTCACCGTCGCCAGCGAGCAAAGCGCTCTGGCCAAGGTCGCGGCCGTGCTCGGCGGGCTTGACGATCTCGTCAAGACTGTCGGATTCCGTGACCTGTCCGGCCACCTGTCCTGCATCGCCGGCGTCGGCCGCGAGCTCTGGGATCGTCTCTCTCCAGACCGGCGGCCGCTGGAGCTGAGATCGTTTGCGCCGATCAAGGGCGCGGTTCATTCGGCGCCGTCGACAGCGGGCGACCTTCTCTTCCACATCCGGTCCGAACGCCCCGACATGTGCTTCGAGTTCGAGCGCATCCTGCTCGACAGCCTTGGCGACGGCGTGACGGTCGTCGACGAGGTCTCGGGCTTCCGCTATTTCGATGCGCGTGACCTGCTCGGCTTTGTCGACGGCACGGCCAACCCGACCGGTCTCGATCTGCCCGCCTCGGCGCTCGTCGGCGACGAAGATGCCGACTTCGCCGGCGGCAGCTATGTCGTCGTTCAGAAATATCTGCACGATCTCAATGCGTGGGCGCGAACGCCAACGCCCCTCCAGGAAGAGATCATCGGCCGCACCAAGATCGACAACATCGAAATCGATGATGACGCCGCGCCGCGCAAATCGCACAAGTCGTTGGCCACCATCGAGGATGCCGATGGCAACGAATATGACATCTTGCGCGACAACATGCCCTTCGGCCAGCCGGGGCGACGAGAATTCGGAACCTATTTTATCGGCTACACCAGGTATCTCTGGGTGATCGAGAAGATGCTGCAGAGAATGTACATCGGTGACCCGCCGGGCGCTTACGACCGGTTGCTCGATTTCTCCACGCCGCACACCGGCGCGACGTTCTTCGCGCCAACCCGCCCCATGCTGCAAAAGCTTGTTCAGGGCGCGCAGGAGAAGCCTGCGGCCGCACGGTAGTCCGCCGTCCTCTGGTTTGCCACCGACCGCATGCCCTTGCGCGAGGTGCGCAAGTTGAAGGCAGGGCCGTCCGACGCGGCGCGTTGTCTTGAGACGGGTCGATGGGCAATCACAGCTCACAGCGGGCTGCGGCTTGGGAGACGCTTATTCTTGCCGGTCGACACTGGCCAGGATCGCGCGGTAACGGCTGCACACAGCGGGATCCTCAAAGAAATCCAATTCCGCATCGACGATCTCGTCAAGGCCTAGTCCAGGGTAATGTGCCTTGACTTTTGCCAGGACGTCTTGCGCTTGCTCGATTTCGCCGAGTTCGCAATGGCAGACGACAAGACGAACGAGCGACCACCGCGGTACGCTCGCCATTTTCGCGTAGCAGGCCGTTGCCTCGCGATATCGTCCAGCAGTGGTCAGTATGATGCCGCGAAAGTCCTCATACCATCCCACAGCGTAAGGGTCGCGGCGCTGGGCTTGGTTTATTTCAACAAGCGCCTCATCCGGCCTGTCCGTGTAATTGAGGAAAAGGGCACGGATACTGAGGATGAACGGGTCGTTGGGATTCAGGGCAACCGCACGGTCAAGACTGATTTCAGCCTGCCTGAATTGGCGCAAGTACAAGAGAGCAAAGCCGGTCGCGAGATGGCCATACGCCCCGTCGGGGTCGAGTTGCAACGCGGTTTTTGCCATCTCCAGCGCGGAATGCAGATAATCTGAATTATAGTAGACCCAGAAGAATTTGAGGGTCTCGACAACGCCGAGCATGGCGTGGGCAGCAGCAAACCGCGGATCGAGCTTTACCGCCTGGCGCAGAAACGGTTCCGCTTCGTGCGCGGCGTCATAGACGGCCGCCAATTGCAGCGCCCGGAGGTAAAACTCATAGGCCGACATGTTGTCCGTCGGCCGGGCCCTGGCGCGCGATGCAATCGCGGTTCTGGCCTGGCGGGCCAGGCGGGCTGCAATCATCTGGGTGATTTCATCCTGGATGGCGAAAATATCATCGAGTTCGCGGTCGTAGTGCTCGCCCCAGATGTGAGCTGTTGAAGATGCGTCGATCAGCTGCACGGTGACCCGCACCCGGTTGCCGATCTTCCGCACGCTGCCTTCGACGACATACTGGACGCCAAGTCTCTTCGCCACCTCGGCCACGTCATTCGCCTTGCCGCGGAACTGGAAGGAAGAGTTCCGCGCAATGACCAGGAACTCCCTGAACTTGCCAAGCTCGGTGATGATGTCTTCGGTTATCCCGTCGCTGAAATAGCCCTGCTCCCGGTCGCCGCTCATGTTGTCGAAGGGAAGAACAGCGATGGACGCTCTGGCCGGCGCTGTAGCCTCTGCGATAGCCACAAAGGGCTTGGGACCAGCATATTTATAGCCGCGACCATGGACGGTTACGATCATTTCAGCGGGCAGCAGTTTTCGCAGCGCCGAAATGTGGACCTGCAGCGTGTTCTCCTCCACCACCACGCCGGGCCAGACAGCATCGAAGAGTTCGGTCTTGCCGATCACCTCGTCCGGCCTCTCCAGCAACGTGGCGAGGATGTCGAAGGATCGCGTCGACAGCTCCATCGGCCCCTTGGGACCCAGCAGCAGCCGTTCGGCGCGTTTCAGACGATAATTCCCAAACTCCAAGTCCATTTGCAAAAGAACCCGTCCCTCGAGGCAACGATAACCCAAGACGGTCCTGAAGGCGAACTTCAGGGTAGTTCAGAACCTTTCAGGTCCGAGCCAAGGACCTGAGTGGGACACGGTGTCATTCTCACCGTCACTGGAGGACACCATGGCCGACATCTCCACCACCGTCCTGATTAACATCCGACGCCTTAAACTGCCTCGGCTAGGCTTTCCGAGGCTTGCAATCGGCGCAACTCTCAACGCCATATGCGGTGTGATGGGCGACGCATTCAAAATGGCCTACCTGGACCCATACACCGGTCTTCGTCGCCAACCGCCGATCGTCCCGGACGAAGATCTTGAAGGCCGAGATCCCAACTGGTGACCTGCAAGTCCTCGCCGAGTGGTTCAGCGCAAGCTTCGCGATTGGGTCGAGCCAACTACGCGCTAACAAGTCCGCGCCCTAATTTCCAGGCAATATCTTGCCCGGGTTCATGATATCAAGCGGATCGAGCGCCTGCTTGATGGTGCGCATGATGTCGACGCCGTGGCCGAGTTCATGGCGCAGGAAGCCGATCTTGCCCTGGCCGATGCCGTGCTCGCCGGTGCAGGTGCCATCCATGGCGATCGCCCGCATGTTGAGCCGCGCGACGAATTTTTCCGACAGCGCGATCTCCTTGGGGTCGTCGACGTCCATCAGCACCAGCACGTGAAAATTACCGTCGCCGGCATGGCCTACGATCGGCGCGATCAGCCCCATCTCCGCGATATCGGCTTCGGTCTCCGTGACGCATTCGGCAAAGCGCGAGATCGGCACGCAGACATCGGTCGACAGTCCCTTGGCGCCCGGCCGCAGCGTCAGCGACGACCAGTAGGCGTCGTGCCTCGCCTTCCACAATTTCGTCCGCTCCTCGACGACACTGGTCCACAGGAACGGCCCGCCGCCATTCTCCTCGGCGATCATGCCGAAGGTCTCGGCCTGCTCGGCAACGCCGGCGTCGCTGCCGTGGAATTCGACGAAAAGGCACGGGCTCTCGGGATAATCGAGTTTCGAATAGTTCTTCATCGCCCGCATCTGCAGTGCATTGACCAGTTCGATGCGCGCCACCGGAATGCCCATCTGGATCGTCGCGATGACCGCGTTGCAGGCCGCCTCGACACTCGGGAAGGGACAAACGCCGCCGGAGATCGCTTGCGGAATGCCTTGCAGCTTCAGTGTCAGCGATGTGATGATGCCAAGCGTGCCCTCCGAGCCGACCAGCAATCGCGTCAAATCGTAGCCGGCCGAGCTCTTTTTCGCGCGCTTGCCGGTCGTCACCGTCTCGCCGTCGGCCATGACGGCGGTAAGCGACAGCACGTTCTCGCGCATCGTGCCGTAGCGCACGGCATTGGTGCCGGACGCCCGCGTTGCCGCCATGCCGCCGAGCGAAGCATTGGCGCCCGGATCGATCGGAAAGAACAGGCCGGTGTCGCGCAAATGCCGGTTCAAATCCTCGCGGGTAACGCCGGCTTCGACCGTGCAGTCGAGATCCTGCGGATTGACCGCAAGGATGCGGTTCATTCGCGACGTATCGACCGAGATGCCGCCGCCCGGCGCATTGGTGTGGCCTTCCAGCGATGAGCCAACGCCGAAGGCGATCACCGGCACCCGATACGCGGCGCAGGCGCGCACGATCTCCTGCACCTCGGCCGTCGTCTCCGGGAAGGCGACACCATCCGGCGCCTGCGTCGGAATATAGGTGGTGGTGTGCGCGTGCTGGGAACGGATGGCCTGGCCAGTCTGGAAGCGCTCGCCGAGTCGCTGCTTGAGGATGCCGAGCACCGCCGCGATGCCTTCCTCGTTGCGTTCGACCAGATTAAGGTCGCTCAGAGCCATGAATTCCTCCGCGAATGGACCAGCGCGCACCCTTGTTGTGCATCTATGGATGATGCGCTCGGCGATTCCAGGAAAGGCGTGAAGCTTCCGTCCGGAATTGCGTCAAACAAGGAGATAGAGCAGTTCGGCGTTTCCGTGAAACGATGAACCGATCTAGTCTCACCGGCAACAGTCTGTCCAGCACCAGAACAAGGAAGTTTCGATGCCCATTCCCGCCCCCTTCGTCTCCCAATCCATGGACATCGAGAAGGACTGGATCGACTATAACGGCCATCTCAACATGGCCTATTACAACGTGCTGTTCGACCGCTGCTCGGACGACGCCTTTGAGGCGATGGGCATGGGGCCGAATTACGCCAGGGACCGCCGCCTCACCATCTACACGGCGGAAGTCCATGTCTGCTACGTGCAGGAGCTGCACCTCGAGCACAAGGTCACCGTCACCTTCCAGCTGATCGACCATGACGACAAGCGACTTCGGGTCTACCAGGAAATCCGCCACGTCGACGGCTGGCTGGCCGCGACATCGGAATCGCTTTCACTGCATGTCGACATGTCCGGGCCGAAGGTGGCGCCCTTTCCCGCCGATGTGCTTGCCAAGGTCGAAGCCATGCGCGCCGCCCATTCGGCACTGCCGATGCCGGAGCGCGCCGGCCGTTCGATCGGGATTCGCCGCAAGACCGCTTGAAGCGGCTCGACAGCCACGTTAACCTTACCGAGGTTTTAACGGGAACAAGCCAATTGAGCCATTGAACGACTCAGCGGAGCGGTCGAGAACGATGCTCATGGGTTGCGATACGGCGGCGGGCGAAGCCGGTTCGAGGGACGTGCATGAAAACCGACATCAAGGTCGAGGTGGACAGGCTGGTAGCCGATCCGCGCATCACCGACTATGATTTCTGGCGCTCGCTCAAGAACGTCAACAACGAGATCTTCCACATCGCCAACAACAACGAGCCGATCCCGTTCGACATGATCCGCTGGCGCGCCATCCTGAAGCAGGCGCGCATGAAGCGCGGCCACGCCTAGAGCCTTCGACCGACATCCTCGCCTTCAAGACTGGCGCTTCACCGCTCCCAGCGGCGAGCGCGCCACCACCGGCGACGACTGAATGATCGCCGTGTTGGTCATCGCGTAGGGAATGATGCGGTCGATCACCCGTTCGAGCTCGGCCACGGAGCCGACATGCGCCAGCGCGATGAAACAGTCCTCACCTGTCACCCGGTCGCATTGCGCAATCTCCGGCAGCTCGCGGATGATCTCGGCCACCACAGCCAGTTGCCCCGGCACCGGACGGATGCGCAGCCATGCCGATAGCGGCAGGCCAAGTGCCGCAGGGTTGATCCTGACCGAATAGGCCTCGATGACGCCGCTCTCCTGCAGCCGCTTGATGCGCTCGGCGACACTCGGCGCCGACAGGCCGACCGAGCGGGCAAGCTCCGCCGTGCTGATGCGCGCGTCCTTTTCCAGCAGCCGCAGGATCTTCATATCCGCCGCATCGAGGTCGGCGCTTTCAGTTCGAAGGCGTTTCAAGGAAATCTCCTTGCTTCCGGGAGAGAGATAGCCAGACGAGCCAATCATCACCCATATAAATCGACAATACTGCCTGCGATACTGATCCGATGGATGATCAAACGCAAGCTCTCGCGGCAAGCCCTTCCCCTGCCGGCCCTGTCCAGAGCGGGCTGGCGACAAGACTGCCGCCGCATGTCTGGTTTGGCGTCAGCGCCGTCTTCCATTATCTCGGGCCGGCATTCGCCGTGCTGCTGTTTCCGCATGTCGGCGTGCTCGGCATGGCGTGGCTGCGCATCGCCACCGCAGCCCTGGTCTTCGCGCCAGTGACCCGTCCATGGCGAACCTTCGCCCGCGCCGATCGCTCGACGCGGCTGCTGTTGCTGGCCTTTGGCGCCTGCCTGGCGGTGATGAACTGTTCGTTCTACCTGGCGCTCGACCGCTTGCCGATTTCGCTGGTCGCGGCAATCGAATTCGTCGGCACCATCGGCATTGCGCTGATCGGCCTCAGGAGCACGCGCAATCTCGCCGCGCTTGCCATTGCCGTCGCCGGCACTCTGCTGCTCATCGACGTCAAGTGGTCGAGCGATCCGCTCGGCCTGTCCTGGGCCTTCCTCAACGGGGTTCTGTTCGTTGGCTACATCGTGCTCGGCCACCGCGTCGCCCGCGCGGGCGCAGGCGACGGCATAGCGGGCCTCGGCGCAGCGATGGCCATTGCCTTCATCGTCGTGCTGCCGATCGGCCTCACCGACGCGCTGCCGGCCCTTTTCTCACCAGTGCTGTTGCTCGCCGCCATCGGCGTCGGCATTTGCTCGTCGGTCATTCCCTACATCTGCGACCAACTCGCCATGTCGCGGCTGCCGCGCGCGAGCTTTGCGCTGATGCTGTCGTGTCTGCCGGTCACCGCGACGCTGATCGGCGTCATCGTCTTGCGCCAGATTCCGAGCCTCATTGACTGCTTCGGCATCATTTTGGTCGTCGCTGGCGTTGCCTTGCATAAACCCGCAGCCGTCAGACAAGTTGAATAAAACAGTTTATTATCAAAGGCTTAAATCAACAACTCTTGAGCTCCGCGATTCGCCAGACTGCGATAAAATGGCTCAAGATTGAACTATTTCCACTCCTGAGCCGTTGGTCCCCACGAAAACGGCTTGGAGTAGAAAGAAATGGACTGGAAACGGACCAGGGAACCGGCTGACGCCTGGCGCATGACAGACGATCTGCATGCAGAACACGGCAAGGGCGATCCGTTCGCCGCCGCCATCCGCGCCACCCGCATGTCGATGATCATCACCGATCCCCGGCAACAGGACAATCCGATCGTCTTTGCAAATGACGCGTTCCTGCGCCTGACCGGCTATGAGCGCGACGAGGTCATGGGTAAGAACTGCCGTTTCCTGCAAGGACCCAAGACCGACAAGGCCGCCGTCGACAAGGTGCGCGCCGCGATCGAAGATCGAGCCGACATCGCCGTCGATCTTCTGAACTACCGCAAGGACGGTTCCAGCTTCTGGAATGCGCTCTACATCAGTCCGGTTTCCAACGACAAAGGCGAATTGCAGTTCTTTTTCGCCTCGCAACTGGACGTCTCGGACCGCAAGAGCTCGGAGCATCGCGTAAAAGCGGACAAGGACCGCTTCGAGAAGGCAGTACAGGAACGTACCAGCGAGCTTGAAGCCGCACTCGAGGCGCAGACAACCCTGCTCCACGAGGTCGACCATCGGGTGAAGAACAACCTGCAGATGATCTCCTCACTGATCATCATGCAGAGCCGGACCATGAAGGACGAATCGACCAAGCAGTCGCTGTCCACCATGCTGGCGCGCATCGAGGCGCTGAGCACCGTCCACCGCCGGCTCTACCAGTCGAAGGACGTTAGCCGGTTCGACGTCTCGGATTTCGCCAGGGATCTCGTATCCGACCTGCTCACGGCTTCGGGACGTTCGGAGATCAAGTCGACCCTCGACCTCGAACCCATCGTCATTTCGGCTGAAAAGGCAACGCCCGTCGCCCTGATGGTCAATGAGCTTGTCACCAACGCGCTAAAACATGCTTTCAAGGATAAGCCGGACGGCACGAGGGCGGGACGCATCGGCATCAAGATGAGCCAGCCTGACGGCCACTTCAACATCGAGGTGTCCGATGATGGGGTCGGCATGGCTGATGCCAGCGGCGACGGGTCTTTCGGCATGCGGCTGATCAAGTCGCTGGCCCGTCAGCTGCGAGCCGACATCGAATGGCGCGACGCCGGCCCCGGCACCAAAGTTATCATCTCGATGCCGAACGAACCGCAGCAAAAAGGGAATCTGTCATGATTGAACCGCTCAAGGTCCTGATCGTCGAAGACGAAGCGCTGCTGGCAATGGAACTGGAAGGCCTTGTCGAGGACGCCGGCCACAGCGTCGTTGGCTGGGCGACCTCCCTGACCGAAGCAAGGACCATGGTGGATACAACGGCCGCCGACATCGCCTTTGTCGACATTCATCTGACCGACGGGCCGACCGGCGTCGAAGTGGCCGAATATATCGGCCAGAAGAAGAACGCCATGGTGGTGTTCATGACCGCCAACCCGAAACGTATTCCCGATCATTTCGCAGGCGCGATCGGCGTGATTGCCAAACCTTACACGATGAACGGGCTGACCTCCGCGTTACGCTATCTGCAGGAAGGCGTGCGCCGTCCGCCGCCCGTCTCGGTGCTGCCGTCCGGCTTCACGCTGTCGCCGGCCTTCGAAACCGTCTGGGCGTCCTCAGGTGCCTGACTCCAAAGCTGGAGCACGGGAAAGCGCGTAGCGCTTTCCCTAAGGCAAATCCGAGCGGCGCGGCGTTACCGCGATGAAAAGCTCTACGCCAGCTTCTCCTTGAAGAATGCGATCGTGCGCCCCCAGGCGAGATCGGCCGCCTTCTTGTCGTAGCGCGCCGCCGAGGTGTCATTGTTGAAGGCGTGGTTGGCGCCTTCATAGACATACACCGTGTATTCGACATGCGCGGCATCGAGCTCCTTCTTGAAGGCGTCGATGCCGGCATTGGTGCGCTCGTCCAGCCCGGCATAGTGCAGCAGCAGTGCAGCCTTGATCTTCGACACATCGGCGGCCTTCGGCTGCATCCCGTAATAGGCGACGGAGGCGCTGAGATCGGGCGCGTTGACCGCCAACATGTTTGCCGTGCCCCCGCCCCAGCAGAAGCCAACGGCGCCGACCTTGCCGTTGCCGTCCTTTTCGGCCTTGAGGAAAGCGACCGTTGCCACCCCGTTGGCGACGGTCTGCGCGGAATCCAGTTTGGCGAACATGTCGCGCGCCTTGTCCTCGTCATCAGGCGTGCCGCCGAGCGGCGACAGGAAATCCGGGGCCAGCGCCACGAACCCTTCCAGCGCCACGCGCCGCGCCACATCGCGTATATGCGGGTTGAGTCCCCTGTTCTCGTGGATGACGATGACGGTGCCGAGCTTGCCGGACTGGCTCGCCGGCTTGACCAGATAGCCCTTCATCTCGCCCCCACTGCCGGCATATGTGATGTCCTCGCCCTTCACGCGTGGATCGTTGTCGGCGACGATTGCCGCTTGCGCCGAATTTGCCGCCAGCAGCGGTGCGATTGCGGCGGCGGCAGCACCCGATCCGGCGAGCCGGGTCAGTTGCTCCATGAAGCGGCGGCGGTCGAGTGTCAGATGGGTGTATTCATCGTAGGCGTCGATCATCGCCTGGGTGATGGCAGGTTTCGTCATGGGCGCGCTCCTTCGATCCGCTGTGGCATCGTTCGCAAGATAGGGGCGAGGCTCCTGTCGTCCAGTCACGGCCCGGTGACACCTCGTCCTTCCCTCGCGAATGCCCTGGAGGCTTCCAGCATCATCACGTTTTGGTCATCGGCCACAAATCCTGATGGCGCTGCCACAATAGTGGGGGACACTGACAGACGTCGGCCGCGCCTTGGCGCGGTCACGGTCCTGATCTTAAAGGCCCGATCTGGAAAGGAACGACGCCGATGACCATGCCCTCGCCAATCCTGGCAACCGCCTTCCTGTTTGCCGCGACCGCCATTCCAGCGTTGCGCGCGACGATCGTTGCCGCAAGTCGAAGGTCCATGATCAAGGTCCGCAGCCATCAGCGCCATCCGGCAAACACGAAAACCCAGGGTTGAGGTGAAGTCATGGACGTACAGGACATCGTGAACACAGTTTCGCAGAAGGCCGGTCTCGACCAGGCGACGACGGAAAWGGTCGTCGGCACCATTTTCTCGGTGCTCGAGCACGAGGCGGAAGGCACCAGCGCCTCCTCGTTCTTCGCGAAGATCCCCGGCGCCGACGCGTTGGCCCAGAAGTATGACGTCATGGCCGCCGCTCCGGCCGGCGGTGGCGGCTTTTTGTCCTCGCTGCAGGGCGCGCTTGGCGGAGTTCTCGGCGAGAAAGCCGGCGCACTGGTCAACGGCATTGCGGCGCTCAAGGCATCCGGCCTTGACATGGCGCAGATCCAGAAGGCGGGCGCGACGCTGATCCAGCAGGCCGAGGCCGCCGCCGGCCCCGACTTGACCAACGAGGTGCTGGGCTCGGTGCCCGGCCTGAAGAGCCATCTAGGGATCAGCTGAAGCGTCGATCTGCCAAGACAATACGTCCTGAAGTAGGCTCCCTACTTCGGCAGCGCGTAGGCCATCACATAGTCGCCCGGCTTTGTGCCGACCGAGCCGTGGCCGCCGGCAACGATGACCACGAATTGGCGTCCGTCGGCGACGGTGTAGGTCATCGGCGTCGATTGCCCGCCGGCCGGCAGTCGCGCCTGCCAGAGCTGCTTGCCCGATGTCAGGTCATAGGCGCGCAGATAATCGTCGACCGCGGCACCCAGGAAGGCGACGCCACCGGCGGTGATCATCGGTCCGCCAATGCCCGGCACACCGACCTTCAGTGGCAATGGCAGCGGCGTCATGTCGTAGACGGTGCCGTTGCGATGCTTGTAGGCGATGGTGCCGGTCCGCAAATCCACACCCGCGACATAGCCCCAGGGCGGCGCCTGGCAGGGAATGCCGAGCGGCGACAGGAACGGTCCCATCACCACCGCAAAGGGCGCGCCCTCGTTGCGGTTCAGCCCCTGCTCGCTGCCGCGCCCTTCATCCGGCGGCGGCACCTGATCGCGCGGAATGAGCTGCGACTTGAAAGCCAGATAGGTCGGCATGCCGAATAGTACCTGCCGCACCGGATCGACCGCGACGCCGCCCCAGTTGAAGGTGCCGAAATTGCCGGGATAGATTAGCGACCCCTGCACCGACGGCGGCGTGTAACGGCCTTCGTAGCGCAGGCCCTGGAATTCGATCCGGCACGCCAGTTGGTCGAACATGGTGATGCCCCACATGTCAGCGCCGGTCAGCGGCCTCGGATTGAAGGAGAGGTCCGACGCTGGCTGTGTTGGCGCGCTGTGGTCACCCTCGATGGCGCCGCCGGGCGCCGGCACTTCCTTGACCGCAACCACCGGCTCGCCGGTGCGACGGTCAAGCACATAGAGGTCGCCCTGCTTGGTCGGCCCGACCAGCGCCGGCACCACCGTGCCGTCGGCCTTGGTGATGTCGATCAGGCTCGGCTGCGCCGGCACGTCCATGTCCCACAGGTCGTGGTGCACGGTCTGCCGCACCCAGCGCAACTGCCCGGTGTTGAGGTCGAGCGCGGTGATCGAGGACGAGAACTTCTCGACATTGTCGCTGCGCCCGGCGCCGAGCTGGTCCGGCGTCTGGTTGCCGAGCGGCACGTAGAGCAAGCCGAGCTTCTCGTCGGCGCTGGGCGTTGACCACATGTTGGGCGAGTTGGCGGTATAGGTCTGGCCCGCCGCCAGAGGCGTCGTCTGGTCCGGATTGCCGGAATCCCAGTTCCACACCAGGGCGCCGGTGTTGACATCGTAGGCGCGGATGACGCCGGACGGCTCCTGCGTCGAATAATTGTCATTGACGGCGCCGCCGACGATGATCATGCCGCCCGATACCAACGGTGCCGAGGTCGAATAGTAATAGCCCGACTTCGGATAGGGCATGTTGGTCAGCAGGTTCAGCGTGCCGCCCTCGGCGAAGGCCGGACAGACCTGCCCGTTGGCGGCGTCGAGCGCGATCAGCCGCGCATCCGAGGTCGGCAGGTAGACCCGGCTTGCACAGGGCTGGCCGGCGGCGATGGCGGCATCGGCATAATAGGACACGCCGCGGCAGGTCTGGTGCTGGCGGTCCTTGTCGAGCTTGATCTTGGGATCGTAGCGCCATTTCTCCTTGCCGCTCGCCGCATCGACGGCGATGGCGAAATTGTGCGGCGTGCAGATGTAGAGCGTGTCGCCAATCTTCAGCGGTGTCACCTGATACGTTGTCTCGCTGATATCGTCCGGCCCCTTCACGTCGCCGGTGCGATAGGTCCAGGCCGGCTGCAGCTTGGCGACATTGTCCGGCGTGATCTGGTCGAGCGGCGAATAGCGTTGGCCAAACTGCGTGCGTCCGTAATAGTGCCACTCACCGGCCGGCACATCGTTGCCGAGATTGGCATTGGGGATCACCTTGTCGGTGTCGAGCTCGCCGGCAATGTCCTTCGGATCCGCTGTCATTGAATAACCGGCGACCGCCAGCGACGCCAGCACGGCAAGGATCAGCGGCGCGCGTGCGTCAGGGCCGGTAATCCCCCGCCGCGCCCACGGCGTCAGCAGCCACAGTGCAACCAGCACGATGATGCCGCCGCGCGGGCCGAGTTCCCACCAGTCGAAGCCGGTTTCCCAGACTGCCCAGGCCAGCGTGCCGATCACGATCGCCGCGTAGAGCCACAGCGCGGTGGACCGGCGCCGGTAGAGCAGCCAGGCGGCGATCAGGAAGGCGAGGCCGACGATAATATAGTACCAGCTGCCGCCCAGCGAAGCCAAGCGGATGCCGCCGCCGCCAAGCACCAGACCGATCAGGAAAAGGATGAGGGAGGTGATGGTGACAGCCAAGATGATACTCCTTCGACTGTTGCGTTTTGCGACGCCCAAGGACAGCCCGATGCACCCGTTCCTGCCCTTCGCACAGCTTTCTCCCGCCCGCCCCGCCTGTCAAGGCGACGCACACGCCAAGGTGGCAATCCATCTTGCCTGCGGTCGGGTTTTCCAGCAGTCTCAATCATCTCTCCGCAGGAGCAAGCAAATGACGTCGTTCGTTCCGCCGCTGACGCGCCTGATGCTTGCACTCTGTTGCCTTGTCTCTCTCACCGTGGCTGCGCCTGCGCAGACGCTGCATGAGATCAACAAGGCGAACGGCTTTCACGAGATGCTGATGGCTATCGGTCCGGGTTTCATCGCAGCCGTGAAATCGGCGCCGGAAACGCCGCCGCAAAAAGTCCAGGACGCCCTGGCGGCGGCCATGGAAGGCGCTTTTGACGCGAACAAGATGGAGGCAGCCATCGAAGCGCGAATGGCGGACAAACTGCCCGCCAGTGAATTGTCCGACCTGGCCTCGTTCTATGCGTCGCCCCTCGGTAAACAAGTCACGGCACTGGAAATCCAGGCGTCAACTCCGGAAGAAAGGCAACGCAAGACGATCGAAGGTCCCAAGATCCTGGGCGAACTTCCATCCAGGGATCCGGCTCGGCTCGCACTGTACAAGAAGCTCGTGGACGATCTCAGCGCTGTCGATACCGGAGAAGCCGTGGCCTTGAACATGGGCTATGCAATGCTTTCCGAGATGCTGGGAGCGGCCGGAAAGCCCCTGCCCGACGACCAGATCATGGCCCTGCTGCGTCAGCGATCCGAAGGCCTTCGCCATGACATCGAAACGGACGTCATGGCATCGGTGGCCTACATCTACCGGGATCTGCCGCTTGACGATCTCAAGCTCTACCAG
The DNA here is from genome assembly GCF_056403655.1 of Mesorhizobium sp. P2_F8. Classification (NCBI taxonomy): domain Bacteria; kingdom Pseudomonadati; phylum Pseudomonadota; class Alphaproteobacteria; order Hyphomicrobiales; family Phyllobacteriaceae; genus Mesorhizobium; species Mesorhizobium sp. P2_F8. The sequence continues at coordinate 661,158 of NZ_JBFUFB010000003.1, read as the reverse complement.
ACTTTCCTGACATCGCCCGCCGGCAGCCACTATTACGACCAGATGCAGGTCGCTCTCGGCGCCGTGATGACGGACGAGGCGCGCTCCTTCGGACATCGATTTTTCGTCGCCCTCGGTTACCGCAAGGCCTGAACGGCCCGTATCAGGCACTTTGGCGGAACAAAACGTAGACACTTCTGGCCTTTCGCCGCCGAATCACTACATTCGGGGGAGATGTCCGGCTTTTCCGAAGACATGCCCTTTTTCGATGAACCCAATGCGCGGCCCGCGGCCCCGTCGGGCATTGCCGCGCGCGCCATGGCTGCCCGCAGCGGCCACAACAACGCACCTGACTATCTGAAGGGGCTGAACCCCGAGCAGCGGCTGGCGGTGGAAACCACTGAGGGCCCGGTTCTGGTGCTGGCCGGCGCCGGCACCGGCAAGACGCGTGTGCTCACCACCCGCATCGCTCACATCCTCGCCACCGGTAAGGCGTTCCCCTCGCAGATCCTCGCCGTCACCTTCACCAACAAGGCCGCGCGCGAGATGAAACAGCGCATCGGCATCCTGATCGGCGAAGGCAATGTCGAAGGCATGCCGTGGCTCGGCACCTTCCACTCGATCGGAGTTAAGCTGCTTCGCAGACACGCCGAGCTTGCCGGTTTGCGCTCCGACTTCACCATCCTCGACACCGACGATGTCGTGCGGCTGATCAAGCAGTTGATCCAGGCCGAGGGGCTGGACGACAAGCGCTGGCCGGCCAAGCAGTTCGCCCAGATGATCGACGGATGGAAGAACAAGGGACAAGGCCCGGGCGACATCGCCGAGGGCGACGCACGCGCGTTCGCCAACGGCAAGGGCCGCGAGCTCTACAAGGCCTATCAGGCGCGGCTGCAGACGCTGAACGCCTGCGACTTCGGCGACCTTTTGTGTCATCCGATCCGCATCTTCCGCGCCAATCCAGATGTGCTGAAGGAATATCACAAGCGCTTCAAATACATCCTCGTCGACGAATATCAGGACACCAACACCGCCCAGTACATGTGGCTGCGCCTGCTGGCGCAGCGGCCGCCACCGTCGCGCCAATCTTCGTCGACCGCCGGCCTGCAGTCGGCCGAAGGCCGCAAGGACGACCGTCCGTCCGAGCCGTTGCGAGGCCCCCGCGGAGGGCCCGCGCCGGCAGGCGCGGAACAGCCCGTGAGCGACAACAAAGTCAACATCTGCTGTGTCGGCGACGACGATCAATCCATCTATGGCTGGCGGGGCGCCGAGATCGACAACATCCTGCGCTTCGACAAGGATTTTCCCGGCGCCACCATCATCCGGCTGGAACGCAACTACCGCTCCACCGCGCATATCCTGGGGGCTGCCTCCCACCTGATCGCCCACAATGAGGGCCGCTTCGGCAAGACGCTGTTCACCGACCGCGACGAGCCAGAGGACGACAAGGTGCATGTCCACGCCGCCTGGGATTCCGAGGAGGAAGCCCGCGCGGTCGGCGAGACCATCGAGGCCTACCAGCGCCAGAAGCACAATCTCAACGACATGGCCATTCTGGTCCGCGCCTCGTTCCAGATGCGCGAGTTCGAGGACCGCTTCGTCACGCTCGGCCTCAACTACCGCGTCATCGGCGGTCCGCGCTTCTACGAGCGCATGGAGATACGCGATGCGCTGGCCTTCTTCCGCGTCGTCGCGCAAGGCGCCGACGACCTCGCCTTCGAGCGCATCGTCAACGTGCCGAAGCGCGGGCTGGGCGAAACCACCATCCGCCAGATACACGACACGGCGCGCGCGCTGCGCGTGCCGATGCTGGAAGCCGCCGCCAAGCTCGCCGAAAGCGACGAGTTGAAGCCGAAGCCGCGCGCCGCCTTGCGCGAGGTCGCGGCCAATTTCGAGCGCTGGCAGAAGGCGCTGGAGACCACGCCGCACACCGAACTCGCCGAGACCATTCTGGAAGAGAGCGGTTACACCGACATGTGGAAAAACGACCGCTCGGTCGAAGCGCCCGGCCGGTTGGAGAATTTGAAGGAGCTGATCCGCTCCATGGAGGAATACGAGTCGCTGCGCTCCTTCCTCGAGCATGTGGCGCTGGTCATGGACGCCGAGCAGAATGCCGAGCTCGACGCCGTCAATATCATGACGCTGCATTCGGCCAAGGGTCTCGAATTCGAGACCGTCTTCCTGCCCGGCTGGGAGGAAGGCCTGTTCCCGCACCAGCGCGCACTCGATGAAGGCGGCCGCTCCGGGCTGGAGGAAGAACGGCGTCTGGCCTATGTCGGCCTGACCCGCGCCAAGAAGAACCTGCATTTGTGGTTCGTCTCCAACCGTCGCATCCACGGCCTGTGGCAGTCGACCATCCCGTCGCGCTTTCTCGAAGAACTGCCGGAAGCCCATGTCGATGTCGCCGAAAGCGGCAACAGCTATGGCGGCTATGGCAATTCCTATGGCGGGGGCTCATTCGCCTCCGGTCGCGGTGGCCGGCAAAATCCCTATGGCGCCTCGCGCTTCGACAATGTCGGCGCCAACACCGAAAAATCCGGCGCCTTCTCCAACACCTATGCGACGCCGGGCTGGCAGCGCGCGCAACAAAACCGCACCGAAGCGACCGACCGCAACTGGGGCTCGCGCTCCGGCCATCAGGTCGAGCGCATCGGCTACGGCGAGACCGACTCCGGCTACGGCGCCGGCCGCACCAGTGTCAAAGGCCGCACCATCGACGGCGAGCTGGTCGCCAAATCCGTCTCGGATACGCCATCCGCCTTCAGCGTCGGAGATCGCGTCTTCCACCAGAAATTCGGCAACGGCAACATTTCCGCCATCGAAGGCAACAAGCTGACGATCGACTTTGACAAGGCCGGCCAGAAGCGCGTGCTGGACGGGTTCGTCGCGGCGGTGTGAACGGCCGCTTGCCCCGTTGTCCTACAAGCGACCGCCCCAGCCAGAAATCTCCACCCGTCACCGATACCGCGCCTGGTTCCATTTGTGGCCGAGCAGCGACAGGATGATGATCAGCCCGTTGAAGAACTGCACGTAGAAGCCGCTCAGGCCCGCCGCCACGACGCCGGTCTGGATGAACGACACGGTGACCGCACCGATGGCGCCACCGACGACGGTGCCGATGCCGCCCCAGGTCGGCGTACCGCCGACGAACACCGATGCCAGCACCGGCAAGAGATAGCCGTCGCCGGCGGTCGGCCACCAGGTGAAGTTGATCATCACCGAGAAGGTGCCGGCGATCGCCGCACCGATGCCGACGAAGACGAATACTTTCACCCGCACACGCTTGACGTCGATGCCCATCTGCTGGGCGCTGTCGGGATTGTCGCCGACCACCCTCACCTGCGCGCCGAAGCGGTGGCGGTTGTAGAGCATCGCCGACAATACGACGAAGGCGATGGCCCAGAATATCTGCACCGGGATGCCATAAACCTGGCTGGAGAAAATCTTATAGGCCCAGCTGTCGGCAAGGTTGGTCAGCGCCATCGACTTGCCTTCGTTGATGATCTGGATCAGGCCGCGCAGCAGGAAATTCATGCCGAGCGTGGCGATCAGCGACGACAGCCCGCCATAGACCACCAGGGAGCCCACCAGGAAGCCGAGCAGTATGCCGGTGACGAGCGCCGCCAAAATGCCGAGAAACGGATCGTAGCCGGCCTGCACGACCAGCGCGAAGACCCATGAGGCAAAACCCATCGTCGCCGGAAACGACAGGTCGATCTCGCCGCAGGTAACGACGAAGACCAGCGGCACCACCACGAACAGCGCGACCGGCAGCGTGGTCAGCACCGAACTGTAGAGATACCAGGTGGTGAACACGGTCGGGTTGGCGATCATGAACACCGCCATCATGACGATGAACACGCCGAGCGTGCCGAGCGAAGCACGGTTGTCGAGGATGAACCCGCGCAGCCATTGATCGGATGGGTGTCTCCACTCCTTCTGTGGGCTGGGAATGGCGGTGGACGGCTCGTGCAGATCGGGTTCCATGGTCTTGCTCATCGCACTGCCCTCTCGGCGTCGCCGGTGTCGTGCAACCCGGCCAGCCCGCCGGGATGTGCGACATCCTCCATGAAGTTGATGAGGTCCTCGGCCGACTTGACCTCGCTGCGGTCGGCGGTGAGCGCGACCTTGCCGCGATCGAGCACCACGAAGCGGTCGGCGATGTCGAAGACATGATGGATGTTGTGGCCGATGAACAGGATCGAGCGGCCGCTCGCCCGCACTTGGCGCACGAAATGGAAGACCTTGGCGGTTTCGGTCAGCGACAGCGCCGTCGTTGGCTCGTCGAGGATGATCAGTTCCGCCTGCTTGTAGATGGCGCGCGCGATCGCCACGCCCTGGCGCTCGCCGCCCGACAGTTGGCCGACGATCGACTGCGGCGTGAACACTTTCGAGGTGAAGCCGATCTCGCGCATCAGCCGGCTGGCTTCCTCGATCTCCTTGTTGACCTTCAGCCAGCCGAGGAAGCCGGTGAGTTCTCGGCCCATGAAGATGTTGCGCACGATCGTCTGCTGCACGGCCAGCGCCCGGTCCTGGAACACCGTCTCGATGCCCGCGTCGCGCGAACGCGCCGCGCTCCATCCCGTCACCGCCTTTCCGCGCACGAGAATCTCGCCGCTGGTCGGCCTGACCACGCCGGACAGGATCTTGATCAGCGTCGACTTACCGGCGCCATTGTCGCCGATCAGGCCGACCACTTCGCCCCGATCGACGCTGAGATTGACCCCGCCCAGTGCATAGACCTGGCCATAGGACTTGCTGATATCGCGCAGTTCGATGATGCGTTCGGCCATCGGATCCTCACCTCTGTTGTCGCTGCCAGCGTCTCTGCCGGCGGTCCTGCCGGCCGGGCTCAGCCCCGGCCGGCAGCTTGGGAGGTCAGCGCAGTGCCTGCTTGGCGAGTTCGGCGACGATCTCGTAATTTTCAACCGTGACGAAGCCGGCGCCGGTGTCGACATTCATCGGCGCCAGACCGAGCACCACCTGCTGGCAGAGGCTGAGGATCGGCAGATAGCCCTGCAGGAACGGTTGCTGGTCGGCCGTCAGCTGTACCCAGCCGCCCTTGAAGGCCTCGACGATCTGCGGGCTGGTGTCGAAGCCGAAGTTGAAGATGTCGCCGGCCTTCCTCCCTGCGGCCTGCATGTATGTCGGCACATTGCCGAGCATCTGCCCGCCGGGATAGCCGACCGCCTTGACGTCGGGATTGTTGAGCAACGCGGCGGTGATTAACGGGATCGCGAGATTCGGATCGGCTGCCCATTCGGTTTGAGAATTGATTTGAATGACATCGATGCCGGCCTCTTTCAGCGCGGCGACTGTCCCACGCTCGCGCGCGCCCCGACTCTCATTTTCGAACGGGCCGATCATGATCGCCTTGTCGCCGGCCTTGAGCTTGGCCAGCTTGAACGCCTCGGCGCCGAGCGCGCGGCCCTGCTGCTCCTGCTGGGCGCCGACATAGCCGCCGCCGAACGCCGCCGTCACCGTCGGCACCGGCACGTTCTGGTACATCATCTTGATGCCATCCTTATGCGCCTGTTCGGCCAGCGGCATGATCGCCGCGTCGCCGGGGTGGCCCATCATGGCGATGCCGCCTGGCTTGACCGCGACCGCCTCGCGCAATTGCTGCACCATCTTTTCGACGTCCCAGCCGGAGAAGATGTAATCGACCTTTGGTCCGAGATCGGCTGCCGCCTGCTTGGCGCCATTGTAGACGATGGTGCCGAAGGCGTCGCCCTCGGCGCCGCCGACGAAGAAACGGATGTGGACGTCCTTGCACCATTGGGCGTCGAGCGCCTGCGCCGGCAAGGTCGAGATCGCAGCGGCGAGCGTCGTGGCGGCGGCCACGATGGTCGAGCGCAGAAGTGTCCTTCTCATCGTCATGCTCATGCACTTATCCTCCCTTTTTTCCCTGGCTAGGCCGAGGGGTTTTCGACGATCGCTTCGGCAGTGCGCCGCAATCTTGGCCAGCCGGCACCTCCCGCCGGCTCGCTCTCACACCGGGTTAGGCAGGTAGCTGGCACCTCCCCGGCATTGCTTCAGATAGTCCAGGGCGCGTACCTGCCCGGTGATCTCCAACTCGTTGCGATAGACCGGATCGTGCCAGCCCTCGATGTCGATGGCGCCCTTGTAGCCGGCCAGCCGCAGTTCGCTGATCACCCGCGTCCAGTCGCTGTCGCCAAAGCCCGGCGTGCGCATCTGCACGAACGGCAGCCGGCCGAACACGCCGTGTTCGCGGATCACATCCCAGCGCACCGTCGCGTCCTTGCCGTGGACATGGAAGATGCGCGGCGCCCATTTGCGGATTTGTGGCAGGGGATCGATCAGGTAGACGAGTTGGTGGCAGGGCTCCCATTCGAGGCCGAGATTCTCGTCTGGCAATTCATTGAACATCAGCTCCCAGGCATCCGGATTGTGGGCGATGTTCCAGTCTCCGCCAGCCCAGTTGCCGTCCATGGCGCAATTCTCGAAAGCGATGCGCACGCCCTTGTCGGCGGCGCGCCTGGCCAGCGGACCCCAGACTTCCTTGAAGCGTGGCAGGCTGTCGGGCAACGGCTTGCCACGGAGGCGGCCGGTGAAGCCGCTGACGATCGAGGTGCCGAACAGATGCGCGTTGTCGATCACCGTTTCCCAGGCCTGGAGCACGCCGCGATCGACTTCGCCGCTCTCCAGCGGATTGCCGAACACGCCGATCGAGGAGACCGTGACGTCGGCATCGCCGATCGCCTCGCGGATCTGGCCGGCAAGCCGCGGCAGATCCTTGCCGCCCAGCGTCTGCCAGAAGAAGGGCTGGATGCACTCGAAACCGAGCGGCAGGATCGCCTTGATATAGGCGGCCGGGTCATCGAGATTGGCCCGCACCATGGTGCCGATCCTGATGTCGAGAAGCGGGTTTGGCATCACTGTCCTTCCTGCGAAGAGATCGTCACCCGGCGCCCGGTCTCGGCGCTCTCGATAGCGCCGAAGACCATGGCCAGGCTCTTGATGTTATCGGCGCCGCGCGTCTCCGGCTCGGTGCCGGTCTCGATCGCGCGTATGAAATCCTGGATGATGCCAAGATGTCCGCCGACGCGGTCGGCGGGATCGAGCGGCGGCACGGCGATCGGCTCGGTACGGTCGAACAGGCCTTCACGGGCTGGCAGGACGACCTCGGCCTTCAACTCGTCATTGCCGTCCCAGACCAGGCTGCCGCGCTCGGCGACGATGCGCCATGTGCTCTCCCAGCTGGTGCGAAAGCCGGCGGCGCACCAGGAGCCGGCATAGGTGAAGACCTTGCCACCGCCGAGATCGAAGACGGCGCTGGCCGATGATCCCTGCCGGTACCAGGAACTCGCCGGCTCCCATTCCTGGCAATAGACGCCGGCCGGCTCGCCATTCACCATGTAGCGGGCGGCGTCGAAGGTGTGGATCGCCATGTCGAGCAGCAGGACGTGGGCCATCTCCTCGCGAAAACCGCCGAAATGCGGCGCGACGAAGAAGTCGGCATGGATGCTGGTCGCGGCACCGATGGCGCCGAAAGAGAGAAAGCGCCGGATACGCCTGACATTGGCGACATAGCGGCGGTTCTGGACGACGGCATGGATACGCCCGGCCCGGCGCGCGGCCTCGACGATGGCGCGCGCATTCTCGGGGCTGTCGGCGAGCGGCTTTTCCGTCAGGAGATGGCAATGATGGGCAAAGGCCGAGAACGCGACCTCACGCCGGGCGGCGGGAACCACCACATCGAACACTGCGTCCGGCCTGGTCTGGTCGAGCACCGCGTCGAGGCTGGTGCCGGTGACGGCGCTGGTGAGGTCGTATTCGCGCGCCCTCGCCTTCGCCCTGTCGGCGTCGAGGTCGACAAGGCCGACAACGGAAAGCCCGTCGATCTGCCTCACGGCATCGAGCCACTGCTTGCTCATCGCTCCGCAGCCGGCCAGGACGACATTGATCATCCAGCACTCCTCCTCCGCTCGGTCCCTCCAGACCGATCGTCACGGCATTCACGGCATGGCCGTAAACGTTTTTCCGTAAACGTTTACGAGAACACACCCGAAGGTGTAGAATGTCAATTGGTCGCTCGCAAAAAGTTGTCTTGTCGCCTTGGCCTGAGCGCTTACCGGTGCTAGCCAAGCAAGGGGGAGAACAGTCACTTGGCGTCCAGCATTCATGACCTTGCCCGTCACCTGAACATTTCGATCGGCACCGTGTCGCGCGCCCTCAACGGCCGCGCCGACGTCAACGCCGACACGCGCCAGCGCGTGCTCGAGGCGGCCAGGACGCTGAACTATTCGCCGAACCAGTCCGGCCGCAGCCTTCGGCAGGGCGCCACCCATTCGATCGCCTTCATGCTGCAGCCGCATCCGGGTGACCAGCAATATGGCGAGCCGTTCTTCATTCCCTTCCTGATCGGGCTGCAGGCGAAACTCGCCGAGAGCGGCCTCGACCTGATCGTGGTCATGGGCGCGCCGGGCGACTACCAGCAGGAACGCCTGCGTCGTGTCGTCGAGACACGCCGCGCCGATGCCGTGGTTCTGGCCTGGACGCGGCGCGAGGACGAGCGCATCGACTATCTCACCCGGGTCGGCTTCCCGTTCGCCACGCTCGGTCGCAGCCGCTCCGGAGCCAAGTCATACCCTTCGCTCGATCTCGATTTCGAAAAGGCCGGTGCCGACGCGGTCGACCGCCTGGTGGCGCGCGGCCACCGCCGCATTGCCGCCATCCGCCCGTCGCTCGATCTCAATTTCGCCTATCTGTTCCTCGACGGGTATCGCAAGGCCTTGCGGCGGCACGACATCGAAGTGGACCCCGAACTGATCGCGTCCGGCTTCATCAACGAGGCCGGCGGCTACGAGGTGACGCCGCAGGTCATGCGCTCCAAGGACCCGCCGACCGCCATCATCTTCAACAATGACGCGATGGCGCTTGGCGGTTGCAAGGCGCTGGCCGAGATGGGGATCAGGCCGGGGCACGACATGGCGGTGACCGTCATCGTCGACACGCCGCTCTGCCGTTACTTCTCGCCGGCGCTGACCGCCTTCCGCCCTGCCCTGGAGCCGATGGGTCAGCGGCTCGCTGAAATGCTGCTGGCCTCGATCCCGGCCTTCGCCGGCCCGGAGGGTCCGCGGATCATGCGCGAGGTCTGGCCGCTAGAGCTTGTGGCGCGCGACAGCGATTGATCTGGCCGAAAGCAGAGTCAGATCGGTCGCTACCTATCAGGCCTCAATCCACCTTTTTCTCACCCCTCTCGCCGGCCTTGACGATGTCGCCCGTGGTGAACAGGATTTCCTTCAGTTCCGCCCGCCAATCCTTTTTCTGGCGCAGCAGGAATTCGAGATCCATGCCGAAATGCTTGAACTCCTCGCCTTGCGCGTTCTTCATGATGGCGCGGGCCTGCGGGTCCTTCTCCACCGAGATGCGCTGTTCGTACCAGCCTATCGCTTCCGCCTCCTCGATCAGCGAGGTGATCATGCGGGCAAAGGTCCGCACCTTCTGCGACAGTTCTTCAGGCGGTTCGTGATACTGGTCGAATCCCATGTCGTCCTCCGTGGAGCCATCTCACAGAATGCCCGGGATCGACGCCGGTTCCGTATCATCGCTGCAATTCCGCCAATGCCCTCTGCAGGGGCGCCGGCGAAATCTGGATCGGGCCGGAGAACGGTATGTCCATATCCAGGATGAGGTAGATCGCACCGGCGATCAGCACGGCCGAAACCACGAAGGTCGAAACCGTGATGGCGTTGCGTGGTGCCCTGAACCCGAAGCTGGCGAAGATCAGCACCAGCCACGCAACCAGCATGGCGATCAGCGGCGCAGGGATCGTGCCCTCCGACTGCTCGATCAGAATCCATCGCAACTCCACCACTTTCTGCAGACGCTGACCGGCATCCTGCAGAAGGGCGCTGTGCGCCGCGTCGGCCGGCTCCAGCGCCCTCAGCCGGGTGCCGATCTCCGTCAGCAGATGTTCGGACAGCCGGTTGGCGACGACCGGAGTTTCACCCGTCGGCGAAGCGTCGCCCGCCACCCTCTGCACATAGACGACCAGCAGCTGGCGCGCCTCGTCGGTCTCCGGGCCATACTCGCGCAAGGTCCTGTCGAGCAGGATCAGCTCCGTCGCATAGTCGTGCACGTTGTGATCGATCGATTCGAACGTGTTCTTGGCCGAGTTGATCATCAGGCCGAGCACCAGCGAGGTCATGACTCCAAACAGGTTGGCGGCGAGCCGAACCACATTGTTCGTATCTTCGTCGCGATGTCTGACCGGCAGCCTGGGCCAGATCGCCATGCTGGCCAGCGGCGCCGCTGTCAGGCACAGGAAGATCATCACTGCGATCAAAGCTTCGCGCATGCGCCCATTTCTGCACGGGATGCGCCGATTGCCAATGACCCCGGCACCGATCACGTCGCGAAAGCTGCGTAACGCGTCTTGCGCGACTGCGCCCGCCCTCAGGACACCGGTGCTGCGCCGCCCTCTTGCGTGCGCCGGGCGATGAACGCGTCGAGGACGCCGGCGGTCGCGATAGCCGATTCCGGCGGCACGAAATCGGCCAGCGCCCGTCTCCAGACACCGGTGGCGCGCTCGCTCGCCGTCTTCGACCCGCCTTGCGTCCAATTGCCGAAATTCGACCAGTCGGCGACCAGCGGTTCGTAGAACGCGGTGCGGTAGCGCGCCATGGTGTGGCCGGCCGAGAAGAAGTGACCGCCCGGCTGTACCTCGGCGATTGCCTCGAAGCCGATGGAATCGATGTCGCCGGGCGTCGGGGCGCAGAGTTCAGCCACGGTCTGCAGCGCCTCGATATCGGTGACCAGCTTCTCGAAGGAAACACTCAAGCCGCCTTCCAGCCAGCCGGCGGCATGGATGCACATCGTCGCCCCGGCCAGCACCGAGCCCCACAGCGCGAATTGCGTCTCGTGCGCCGCCTGCGCGTCCGAAATGTTGGCCGCACTGCCGCCGCCGGACCGCCATGGCAGCCCGGTGAAGCGCGCCAGTTGGCCGGCGCCCAGCGTCGCCTTGACATGCTCCGGCGTGCCGAAGGCCGGCGCCCCGGATTTCATGTCGACATTGGAGGAGAAGGAGCCATAGACGACCGGCGCGCCGGGCCGCACGATCTGCGCCAGCGTCAGTCCGGCCAGCGCTTCGGCATGCTGCAGCGTCAGCGCACCGGCGACCGTGATCGGCGCCATCGCGCCCGCCAGGCAGAAGGGCGTGATGACGGAGATCTGCCCGGCCATGGCGAAATCGATGATGCCTTGCGCCATCGGGATGTCGAGCTGGCGCGGCGAGTTGGTGTTGATGACGGTGTAGCAGTGCGCGCCGGCAAGGAATTCGTCCTCCGACAGGCCGCGCGCCAACCGCAGCATCTCGAAGCCGTCCTCGACCTGCGGCGTGCCGCGCGCGAAGACGAACGGAAGCTTGTCGGAGAGCGTCAGCTGGGCACGGTTGACCGCATAGTGGCGAAAGCGGTTGTCGACGTCCTGCGGCTCGATGCAGGGTCCCAGCATATGCAGCACATCGAAATGCTGCACCAGCCGTATCAGATCCTCGAAATCGGCCAGCGTCCCCGGCCTCCGGCCTCGCTCGAGATCGGTGACGTTCGGCGCCCCGCATCCGGCCAGGAAAGTCATCGAGCCGAGTTCGAGCGTCAGATCGCGAGTGTGAGCACCGCCATGAGCATGGATCGACTTCGGCGCCGAGGCCAGTGCCGCCGTCACCATATCGCGGCCGATGCGCACCATGTCGGTGTCCGGATCGACCAGGGCGCCGGCGTGGGCGAAATGTTCACGCGCCTGCGGCAACAGCACCTTGATACCGAGCTCTTCCAGCACGCGCAGCGCCGTGTCGTGGATGGCGGCAACCTGATCATCCGAAAAGATCGGCTGCGGCAGGAACGGGTTCCTCAGCGAACGGTAATTGGGGCGGCGGCTGGTTTCCGAGCCGGCTTCGCCCGTCCGTCCACGCCGGCGCTCGCGCCTGCTGTCACGTGCCGCGTCATCCATCAGAAATCCTCCTCATTGCCGCATCGCCTTGCCTTCGGGGTCGTAGGGCGAGGCCGCGATGACGCGCGCCGGCCTCTCCGTGCCGACGACATGCACCGAGAGCGCGGTGCCCTCGCCTGCGAAATCACGATCGACGAGCGCCAGCGCCAGGCTTTTGCCGACAGTATAGCCATAGCCGCCCGAAGTGACGAAGCCGACGCGCCGGCCTTGATGCCAGACCGGCTCGAAGCCGCTGGCGTCGGCGTCGATGGCATCGATCTCCAGCGTCACCAGGCATTGGCCGCTGCCGCCCTCCCGCTGTTTCAATGCCGCCTCGCGACCGGTGAAGTCACCCTTCCCAAACGCGATGAACCGGTCGAGACCGGCCTGATCGGGTGTGTAGCCCTGGGTGAATTCACGCGACCAGATGCCGAAACTCTTCTCCAGCCGCAGCGCATTCAGCGCGTAATAGCCGATCTCGGCAAGGCCGAGATCCTCGCCGGCGGCCAGCAGCGTTTCGCGCAAGCTGGCATGCATGGTGACCGGACAACTGATCTCGAAACCGAGCTCACCGGCGATCGAAAGGCGGGCAACCCGCGCGGGCACCATACCGATGTCGAATGCCCCGCAGGCCATGAACGGCAGTGCCGCGCCCGACACGTCCTGATGCGTCGTGCGCGCCAGGATTTTGCGTGCATTCGGCCCGGTCAGCAGGAAGCCGCTCATCGTGTCGGAAAGGTCTGTGACAGTGATCCCCTCCGCCGCATGGCTCTCGAACCAGCGCATGTGGAATTCCCTGAGATAGTACGAGCCCATCAGCCAATAGTCGCCGCCACCCCAGTTGATGACCGTGAGGTCGCCCTTCAGCCGCCCGTCATGGCCGAGCATCGGCGCCAGCCTCGCCTGTCCCGGCTTCGGCAGCCTGCAGGCAAGCAACTGGTCAAGCCATGCTTCGGCCCCTTGCCCCGAGACCGCATAACGCGCATAGGCCGAGATATCGACGAGACCGGCGGCACGCCGAACCTGCAGCGCCTCGTCGCCGACGATGTTGAAGGCGTTGGAACGCCGCAGCGTCGTGTTCTCGCGAAACCCCATCGGTGCGAAATAGGCCGGGATTTCCAGACCCCAGGACGCCGTCCATTCGCATCCCGCCGCCGTCATGCCGTCATAGGCGCCGGGGCGTTTCAGCGGCCGGCCGGCGGGTAGCCGCTCATTGGGAAAGGTCATGACGAAGCGGCGCGAATAGAACTGGCGCGTCGTCTGCCTGAGATATTCGCGGTTGGCCGCGAAGGCGCCATAGCGGGCGATATCCATGCCGAAGATGTCGGCCTGCGGCTCACCATAGATCATCCACTCGGCCAGCGACTTGCCGACGCCGCCACCCTGGCTGAAGCCGGCCATGACGCCACAGGCAAGCCAGTAATTCTTCAGCCCGCGCACCGGCCCGACGATCGGATTGCCGTCGGGGGTGAAAGTGAAGGCGCCGTTGACCCATTTGCGGATGCCGGCCGTCCTCAGGCACGGAAAGCGCTCATAGGCCTTGGACAGTTCCGGGCTGATGCGGTCGATGTCTTCCGGGATCAGCTCGATGCCGTAATCCCATGGCGCGCCATCCATGTTCCAGTGCTTCGGGTTCTGCTCGTAGACGCCGAGCAGCACGCCCTTGCGCTCTTGCCTGAGGTAGGAAAAGCCGTCGAGATCGACCGCAAGACCGAGTTCCTTGTCGAGAGCGGCAACCTCCGGAATGTCTTCGGTGATGAAATAGTGGTGCTCCATCGGCGTCACCGGCAAGTCGACGCCGGCCATGCGGCCGAGCTGCTTTGCCCATAGCCCGCCGGCGTTGACGACATGCTCGGCCACGATCGTGCCTTGCTCGGTGACGACATCCCAGTGCCCGTCGGCACGCGCCTTCAACGCGACCACGCGGTTGCGCAGGATCACGTCGGCACCACGCTTTTTCGCGGCGCCGGCATAGGCATGCGTCGCTCCGTAAGGGTCGAGATGGCCTTCGTTGGAATCATAGAGGCCGCCGAGCACGTCGCTGACATCGACGATCGGGCAGATCTCCTTGATCTCTTCCGGTGTCACCAGGCGAGCCGTTTCGATGCCGACCGACTGGAACACGGCCCAGGCCGATTTCAGCCACTCCCAGCGCTGGGGATCGCTGGCCATGTTGACGCCGCCCGTCATGTGCAGGCCCGCGTCCTGGCCGGATTCGGCCTCGATCTCGCGATAGAGCTTGATGGTGTAGTCCTGCAGCGCCGCGACGTTGGGATCGGCATTGAGCGCGTGGAACCCGGCCGCCGCGTGCCAGGTCGAACCGGCCGTCAGTTCGGCTCGCTCGATCAGCGCCACATCGCTCCAGCCGAACCGTGTCAGATGATAGAGCACCGAGGCTCCGACCACGCCACCCCCGATGACGACTGAGCGGTAGTGCGACTTCAAGGCTTCCCTCCCCGGTTAGTCCGAAGGCTGCACCATATACGCACTGGACATATGTGTCTAGTGCGATGCGCACACACCTCGTTTTGTCGACCTGAGCCTGAGGGAGTGATCAATTCTTTCGTGCGACCACACGTTTTTGTCGGCTTACAAAGAAGCTGACGGGGAGGCCTTGCGCGCTGTCACGCAAGCATCATGTTCGGGCCGTAGACCGCTTTCGGGGAGGCGCGCGCGGCATCATCGATGCCGCACCTCTTTCAGCTTTTTCGCCATCGGCCGCTCCGGCACGCTTTGTTACAAAGAGGATCATCCATGAAACACCTGCACCGAACCGCGTCGCTCGGCGTCGCGCTGGCAATGTTCACCGCCTTGACGCCGGGGCTGGCCGACAGCACCGCGACCGTCGGCGGCATCAGCTTCGTCAACAAGGGACTGGTCGGCGTCGGCCGCATCCCGGCCAGCCAGAAGGACAAGTTCGGCGAAACGTTTGGCTCAGGTTCCGGCATGGCGATCGACACCGCCGGCTGGACGCATGGCGCCGACGGTTACAAGGGTTCGCTCTGGCTGCTGCCGGACCGCGGCTACAACGTCGTCGGCACCACCGACTACCGGCCGCGCCTCAACACGATCGGCATCGAGTTCGCGCCGACCGCCCCTGGTGCGGCACCCGCTCACGGCAAGGAGCAGTCCGGCGTCAAGGCGACACTCGCCGACACCATGCTCCTGACCGACGACAAGGGTGCTGATGCCACGGGCCTCGACCCGCTCAACGGCGTGCGCGCAGCAAGCGGCGACATGCCGATCCTGCCCGAGGCCAACGGCAAGCTGGCGCTCGACAACGAGGCGATCGTGCGGCTAGCCGACGGCTCGATGTTCATCTCCGACGAATACGGCCCGAACATCTATCGGTTTTCCGCCGAAGGCCGCCTGCTGTCGGCGACCCAGCCGCCGGCTGCCCTCGTGCCGATGCGCCATGGCGCGCCGAACTTCGCCTCGGACAATCCCGGCCCGGGTGCTGCCGAGCCCGATCCGAAGGATCCCGATACCGGCCGACAGAACAACCAGGGCCTCGAAGGCATGGCGATGACGCCGGACGGCAAGTTCCTGATCGCCGTGCTGCAGTCGGCGCCCCGGCAGGATGGCGGCGATTCCGGCGCGACGCGCCAGAACACGCGCGCGCTGGTCTATGACGCTTCCGACCTCGCCCATCTCAAGCTGGCGCACGAATATGTCGTGCCGCTGCCGGTGTTCAAGGATGCCAAGGGCAAGACCAAGGTGGCGGCGCAGAGCGAGATCGTCGCCCTGTCCGACCAGACCTTCCTGATGCTGACCCGCGACAGCGGCAGCGGCCAGGGGTTGAAGGGCGACACCTCGTTGCTTCGCCAGATCAACATCGTCGATCTCTCCGCCGCGACCGACATCGCCGGTGGCGCCTTCGACGCCGCCGACAAGCCGGTGGCGCCCAAGGGCGTGCTCGACCCATCGGTGACGCCGGCCAAGCTGACGCCATTCATCGACCTCAACGACAAGGGCGAACTTGGCCGCTTTGGCCTGCACAATGGCGCGCCGAACGACAAGAACAACCTCTCGGAAAAGTGGGAGGCGATGTCGGTGGTCAGCGTGCTCGATCCCAAGCTGCCGGACGACTATTTCCTGTTCGTGGCCAACGACAACGACTTCCTCACCCAGGACGGCTTCCAGGTCGGCGCACCCTACAAGGCCGAGGACGGCGCCGATGTCGACACCATGTTCACGGTCTATCAGGTCACGCTTCCCGGCCTCGCCAAGAAGTAACGCCACCACCCAGGCGGACGCGCCAAGCGCGTCCGCCTACGGATCGTGAAGGCAAACTTACTGTAACATCTCCGCGTCCTTCGGTACGCCCGCATCGATCGGCTCGGCAGTCCTGTTCGACACGGCGGTGATCTTCGCGGCGGCCGACAGGTTCGCGCGCACGAAGACCGGCGCGACGCCGTTGACGCGGCCGTAGAGGTCGATGATGTCCTGGTTCATGAAGCGCACACAGCCGGACGAAGCGTTCTTCCCGATCGAATCCCACTCCGGCGTGCCGTGCAGCCGGTACATCGTGTCCTTGCCGTCGCGGAAGAGATACAGCGCGCGGGCGCCAAGCGGGCTCTGCGGGCCGGGCGGCATGCCGTCCTTGTATTTCGCCAGTTCCGGCCGGCGCTGAATCATTTCCGGCGGCGGCGTCCAGACCGGCCATTTCTTCCTCGCCTGGACCACGGCGCTGCCGGTCCATCCGAAACCGGCCTTGCCCAGGCTGACGCCATAGCGGATAGCCTTGCCGCCATCGCGCACCAGATAGAGGAAGTGCTCGGAGACATCGACGACGATCGTGCCGGGTTTTTCTCCGGTCGGGTCGGACACGATCTGACGCACGAACCTCGGATCCATCTTAGCCACCGGGATCGCCGGCAGTTGATAGCCCTCGTCGACGCGCGCCGCATACATGGTTGCGACATCACCGAAAGCCGGATCGCTTGGCGGTGCCGCCACAGGTGGCATCACCACCTCCGTCGTGGTGCACGCCGAAAGAGCCACGGAGGCCGCGCCCAAAGCGGTGGCACCGAGAAACGCGCGCCTGTTCAGGCGCTCAAAACACAGTGGAATATCGGACATGAACCCCCGGCTTACGAGTTTGATCAAGTAAGGAACGCGCCCCACGCGCCCAGAACCACTATCCGATTACGGAAGCTTTGAGAACATGATTAGATCAAGGCACGGACCGACATAAGCCTTCGTCGAGTTGCCTTGCCATGGACGACAAGATGCCCACGCGCCGGCGCACCGGCGACCTGACCAGTGGCCCGATCCCGCGGACGCTGCTGCTGTTCGCCCTGCCGGTGCTCGGCTCCAACGTGCTGCAGTCGCTCAACGGCTCGATCAACGCCGTCTGGGTTGGCCGTTTTCTCGGCGAATCGGCGCTGACTGCCACCTCCAACGCCAACCTCGTCCTGTTCCTCATCCTCGGCACGGTGTTCGGCGTCGGCATGGCCGCCACCATCCTGGTGGCACAGTCGGTCGGCGCCCGCGACCTGCCCGAGGCGCGCCGCATCGTCGGCACCAGCGCGACCTTCTTCTTCCTCATCTCGGTCATCTTCGCGGTCTGCGGCTGGATATGGGTCGACGCCATCCTCAACACGCTCGGCACTCCGGCCGATGCCTTGCCGCTGGCGCGCTCCTATCTGCGCATCATCTTTGTCGCCGTGCCGATGATGAACCTTCTGTCCTTCGTCATGACCGTGCTGCGCGGCGCCGGCGATTCACGCACGCCCTTTTTGTTCATGGCGCTCGCCGTCGTCCTCGACATCGTGTTCAACCCGTTGCTCATCCGTGGCATCGGGCCATTCCCGGAACTCGGCATCGCCGGCTCCGCCACCGCGACGCTGATCGGCCAGACGGTCAGCGCAATCGCCATTCTGATCGTGCTCTATGTGCGCAAGCACCCGCTGCGGCTGGCCGGCGCCAACCTCGCTCTGCTGCGGCCCGACCCTGCCTTGCTGCGCATCATCGTGTTCAAGGGTGTGCCGATGGGCCTGCAGATGATCGTCATCTCGGTGGCGGCGCTGACGGTGATGGGCATCGTCAACTCCTACGGTTCGCAGGTCGCCGCCGCCTACGGCATCGCCGCGCAGCTTTGGACCTACATCCAGATGCCGGCGCTCGCCATCGGTGCGGCGGTCTCCTCGATGGCGGCGCAGAATGTCGGCGCCGGCCGCTGGGATCGGATCGGCCGCATCGCCGCCTCCGGTGTCGGCTTCAACCTGGTGCTGACCGGCGCATTGGTTGCCGTGCTTTGGGTTTTCGACCGTTCGGTGCTGAGCCTGTTCCTGAGCAACGACAGCGCTGCGATCGACATCGCCGCCCACATCAACAATGTTGCGTCCTGGTCGTTCATCCTGTTCGGGATCACCATCGTGCTGTTCGCCACCGTGCGCGCCACCGGCGCTGTGATGCCGCCGCTCGTCATCCTGGTGATTTCGGTGCTGGTTGTGCGCACCGGCTTCGCCTATTTCATGCGCGGCGTGATCGGCGAGGAAGCGCTGTGGTGGAGTTTCCCGGCCGGCTCGATCACCTCGCTGGTGCTGGCCGCGGCCTACTACCGCTTCGGCCGCTGGCGCACCCTGCACATGATCGAGGACAGGCCGGCTGCCGGCGAGCCGCCGGATACCGGCCTTGGCGTGCCGCGCCAGCGTGCGAATATGGCGCCCGAGACGCCCAACGGCTGAAAGACAAAAGATACCTCCACACTTCGCCTGCAACGGCGGCGAATTGATCTTCCTCCACCCGAACCGCACCTGTCCCATCCCGTCGTCAGAGGTGGTCGCCCAGCCACATGGCGGGTAGCCGCCGGTCCCGCCATCGCGTAGATTTCGCCGACAGTGGGGGAGGACTTATGGGCAAAGGCAGGGTCGAGGCATTCACCGATGGCGTCGTGGCCATCATCATCACCATCATGGTGCTCGAGCTGAAAGTGCCGCATGGCGAGGATGTTGCCGCCCTGTTGCCGTTGTGGCCGATCTTCTTCAGCTATGTGCTGTCCTTCATCAACGTCGGCATCTACTGGAACAATCTGCACAACATGTTCCACACCGTGCAGCGCGTCGACGGCCGCGTGCTGTGGGCGAACCTCAATCTTTTATTCTGGCTGTCGCTGATGCCGGTGACGACGGCCTTCATGGGCGAGAACCAC
Source organism: Mesorhizobium sp. P2_F8 (assembly GCF_056403655.1). Classification (NCBI taxonomy): domain Bacteria; kingdom Pseudomonadati; phylum Pseudomonadota; class Alphaproteobacteria; order Hyphomicrobiales; family Phyllobacteriaceae; genus Mesorhizobium; species Mesorhizobium sp. P2_F8. Next base: position 642,071 of record NZ_JBFUFB010000003.1, on the reverse strand, counting down.
TTCGCACCGGTGCCGGTCGCCGTCTACGGCATCGATCTCGTGCTATGCGCCGTCGCCTATACGATACTGGCCGCAGCACTGCATCGCCTGCATGGCAACGAGACCGCCTTTGCCAAGGCGCTGGGCAATGACCGCAAGGGCAAGATCTCGCTGAGCCTCTACATCGCAGGCGTCCTGCTGACCTTCGTCAGTCAGTGGATCGGCGTCGCGGTTTATGTGCTGGTTGCGATGATCTGGTTTGTGCCGGACAGGCGCTTCGCCCGGGTGATCGAAAAATAGCGCTTTTTGTCTGACGCGACTCCTAGGGAAAGCGCTACGTTCTTTTCCCGGGAAAACCGCCTCACACTTTTCCTGGAATTTCTCTACCTATGTCTTACGCAATTCCGGACGGAAAACCGTTTCACACTTTTCCTGGAATTGCTTCACTTTCGCATCGCCTTCAGCTTTTCCGCCACCGAGGCGGCAAGGTCGGCATAGCGCTCCTCCAGCCGTTCCGCCGCCTTGATGATCGAGAAATCATGGCCGAATTTCTCCAGTGCCATGCGCAGCTTCTCGACGAACTCGGCTTGTTTCTCCAGCGCGGAAAAGAGCGTTTTCACCTGCGCTTCGCTGATGTCGGGGTTGGCCAGCATCTGCGGCACCTCGCGGCTCATCTGATCGCCCGTGGCGGCCTGTTCCTTCAGAATTGCGACCCAGTCCGTCAATCAGGAAATCTCCATCTCTCACGGCAAAAGTCTCCTTTTGCCGAGGCAACATGCGCAGCCTCGGCCGGGCTGGTCAACCCAGGCCAATGCATGTCGCCCGAATGGGCGCAGTGGCTTTGGGACGACGACATGCATGAAAACAAGGCCCGAAGCGCGCCGCATAAATCCCTTCAAACCCAATGCGCTTTACGTGCGAGTGAGGCTTGCGCTGGCCCGTTCCAGCGCTAAGTTCTGCGCCATCGAAAGAAGGACCCCATAGCCCATGATCACCGACGCCGAAATCCAGACCGCCCTGCCCGCGCTTGGCCCGGGCAACACCGCCGTCATCACCGGCGCCGCCAGCGGTATTGGTCTTGCGGCCGCCAAGCGGCTTGCATTGATGGGCATGAAGATCGTGCTGGCAGACATCGGCAGCGCACGCCTTGACGACGCCTCCCGCGCCGTTTCCGCGATTGCGGGCGACGATGCCGTGCTTGCCGTTGCCGCCGACGTTTCGAACGCGGACGAAGTGGACCGTCTCGCCGAAAGAGCGTTCGGCGCCTTCGGCGACGTGTCGCTGCTGATGAACAATGCCGGCGTTGGCAACAACCCCGGAAAGCCCTGGGAAAACCGCGATGCTTGGAGGCGGCTTCTGGACATCAATTTCTGGGGCGTCGTGCATGGCGTCGAGGCCTTCGCGCCGCGCATGCTGGCCTCGGCCAAGCCCGGCCTGATCGTCAACACCGGCTCCAAGCAAGGCATCACCACGCCGCCCGGCAACCTTGCCTACAATGTCTCCAAGGCTGGCGTGAAGACCTACACGGAAGGCTTGGCACACGCGCTGCGCAACGAACCCGGCGCCCATCTCGCCGCCCATCTGCTGATCCCCGGCTTCACCTTTACCGGCCTCACCGAGGGCGCGACGGAAAAACCGGCTGGCGCCTGGAGCGGCGAACAGGTCATTGATTTCATGCTGGAATCCCTGACCAGGGGCGATTTCTACATCCTGTGCCCGGACAATGAGGCGGCGCGGCCGCTGGATGAAAAGCGCATGGCCTGGGCGATCGGCGACATCATCGAGAACCGTCCGGCCCTGTCGCGCTGGCATCCGGACTACAAGGAGAATTTCGCGGCGTTCATGAAGCAATGAGCATGACCGCACGGTTGATCCCGAACTAAACCGCGGACTCTTCAGGCCGCGTGCTTTTTCGGCCCTCGCTTCTGCGCCACGGCCTTCTTTGCCGCCATGGCGGCGATCTTCTCGTCATGCCGCCTGGCCGCACGCTCGCATTTGTCACGGATCTCCTCGACCTCCGATTCGGTCAGATGTTCGATGCCGATGAAGTTGTTGTGGCCCTCGCTGACGCGGATCAGCTCGTCGAGCTTGGCCTGGATCGCCGCGCCGTCGCGGTTCTGGGTGTTCTGGATGAGAAAGACCATCAGGAAGGTGATGATGGTCGTGCCGGTGTTGATGACGAGCTGCCAGGTGTCCGAAAAGCCGAAGAACGGCCCGGTCACTGCCCAGACGACGACGATCAGGCAGCAGGCGGCAAATGTCAGCGGCAGGCCGGTGACATGGGCGACCCAGTTGGCGATCTTGGTGAAAAGCTTTTCCATGTGTCGAAATCCCTCAACGCAGCGGCGCCATGAGAAACACCCAGCGACCGTTTCAGGTTCCGGCCGCAAACAAAATACATCCGGTGCAATTGGATACACGCATAAAGAGAACAAGGCGGAAAACACGCCTTATGGCTTCAATGCCACAATAGCGGCACAGGCAAGAGTGCTTGTTCCTTCCGCTACCCAGCGGGTTATCTCCAGCCCCTTTCGCCGCGCCACCCCCGCATGGCGGAAGGGGTTTCAGCCCGGTCAGATGGCGTCGTTTTCCCAGCGGTCGAGGAACGCCTCGATCGGCGATGCCTGCATGTCGGGAACTGCCCTGGCGAGCTTTTCGACCGGCCAGTCCCACCACGCGAGCGCTTCGATCCGAGCCGCGACAGTGGCCGGGAAGCGTGATCTGAGCGGTCTGGCCGGCACCCCGGCGACGATGGCGTAGGACGGTACGTCATGCGTCACCACCGCATTGGCGCCGATGACGGCGCCATTGCCGATGGTGACCCCGGGCATGATCACCGCGCCATGGCCGATCCAGACATCATGGCCGATGGTCACTGCTTTCGCCTGCCGCCGCTCGCGGAATGCGGCGTCGACGCCCAGCCAGCGAAAATACTCGTTCGGCCGGTAACTGACCTTGTGCTGGGTCAGCCGCTCGATGGGGTGCTCCAGCGCGTTGATGCGGCTGTTTGAAGCGATCGAACAGAATTTGCCGATCGTCGTGTAGATCGCTTCGGCGTGGCGCTCGAAATAGGAGAAGTCACCGACGGTCACTTCTCGGAGCACCACCCGCTCGCCGATCGAGGCATAACGGCCGAGCTTGCAGGCCTTCAGCTCCGCGGTGGGATGGATGCGCGGCTCGGAATCCTTCGGGACGAGATTTTCGGAACGGTCCATGCGGGCGGCTTTACCCCTAGGCGGTTGGTCCCGCAAGCGGGACCAACCGTCCGTAAGCTCGGTTCCAGCCGACCCACCTATTTCGGCTTGCCGCTGGTCCACACCACGTTCTGGCCGTAGAGCGGCACGGTGGTGACCGACATCTTGGCCGAGCCGTTCTGCACCTGGCGTGAATGCGACAGGTAGATCAGCGTCTCGTTGGCCTTGTCGTAGATGCGGTTCACCACCTGCTTCTTCCAGATCAGGCTGATGCCTTGCTTGAACACTTCTTCGCCGCCTTCGCTCATATCGATGTCGCCGATGGTGATTGGGCCGGTCTGGCGGCAGGAGATCGAGGAGTCGGACGGATCCTCGAACCAGTTGCCCTTATGCAGGCGGTCGATGATGCCGCGATCGAAATAGGCGACGTGACAGGTGACGCCCTCCACCTTCGGATCCTTGATCGCCTCGACGATGATGTCGTTGCCCAGCCAGTCGACACCGACCTTGCCGACTTCCTCGGCCACGGCCGTGCCAGCGCCAAGGACAACGCACGCGGCCAACGCGCCGCCGATCAGTTTCCGGCCAATCCGTGCTTGCAAGGGAGCCTCCTGCTTCGAGTTGCCGGTCACAGGTGGGGCGACCAACCCCGCTTTGCAAGCATATACGTCAACACCACTGCGGTTGCGGCAACGCGGCACTTTGCCTGGACGGGGTCGAACCGTTAAGACTGTCGTGCTGGCGCGGCCTTGGGCCGGCGCCCCGATGATTCTGCGGACGGACCTTACTGATGATGCGTTCTATTCTGGTCGGCATTCTCGTCCTGATGGCGGCCGGCATCGGCTGGCTGACCTTTGACTGGTACCGCGGCCACTATGGCGGCGAGCCCTTCGGCGCCGCCTTCACGCTGGTCGACCAGAAAGGCGCGCCGATCACCGAGGCCGCGTTCAGGGGCCAGCCCAGCGTCGTCTTCTTCGGCTTCACCCATTGCCCCGAAGTCTGCCCGACCACGCTGTTCGAACTGGCGGGCTGGCTGAAGACGCTCGGCGACGACGGCAAGAACCTGCATGCCTATTTCGTCTCGGTCGATCCGGAGCGCGACACGCCCGATGTGATGAACGCCTATGTCAGCAATTTCTCCGACCGCATCGTCGGCATCACCGGGGATCCGGACAAGGTCCATGCCATGGCCAAATCGTTCGGCATCTACTGGAAGAAAGTCGACACCGGCGACGGCGACTATACGATGGACCATACCGCCTCGGTGCTGCTGCTCAACGCCAAGGGCGACTTTGCCGGCACCATCGCCTATGGCGAAAGCGCTGACACGGCCGTCGCCAAGTTGAAGCGACTGGCCGAGGGCGCATGATCCCGAACCGAAGGACCGCGTCAGCGAAAAGTGGGAACCGGTTTTCGGACAAGATCATGCTCGAGCAAGACACATAATCGATGACCCAGACGCGGCTTCATTTCATTACCGGAAAGCTCGAATCCATCAGCATTTTCGCGGCTTTCGAGGCGGCCTTCGAGGATGAAGGCCTGCCGATCGCCGTGCTGGAGGTCGACGAGGATCGCGACATCTACGAAGTGTCGCTCTATGCCGATGGCGACGTCGATGCCGTCGAGGCGCGGGCCAAGGACATCCTTGCCGGCCTTTCCATTGCTAAGCCGATCGGCCGCGAGGCCCTGCCCGACATCGACTGGGTGGCGCGCTCGCTGGAAGGCTTGAAGCCGGTGCGCGCCGGCCGTTTCTTCGTCCACGGCGCACATGACCGCAGGAAGCGCCACAGCGGCGAACTCGCCATCGAGATCGAGGCGGGCCTTGCCTTCGGCACCGGCCACCACGGTACCACCGCCGGCTGCCTCGAAATGCTGGAAAAGGTCATGCGCCGTGAGCGCCCGCGCAAAGCGCTCGACCTCGGCACCGGCAGCGCGGTGCTGGCCATCGCCGTCGCCAAGCTGGCGCACATTCCGGTGCTGGCCACCGACATCGACCCGGTGGCGGTCAGAGTGGCCGCCGCCAATGCGCGGCTCAACCACGTCAAGGCGCTGGTGGAGACGGTGACCGCGCCGGGCTTTCACCATCCGATCTTTGGCAAGCGCGCGCCCTTTGATCTCATCGTCGCCAACATATTGGCGCGGCCGCTGATGCGGCTTGCACCGCAAATGGCCGATCACATCGCGTTGGGCGGCTCGGTCGTGCTGTCAGGCATCCTCGAGCGCCAGCGCGACGCCGTCGTCTCGGCCTATGTCGGCCAGAACTTCCGCCACGTGCGCACCTTGCACCGCGAGGGCTGGGTGACGATCCACCTCAAGCATTGAGGCCGACACGCCGGCAACGACCCAGCTTGGACCAAGCCCGGCCGGTTGTCAGTCAAGCGATGCTGTAGCAGGTTGCGCCAGCCGGAAATCGATTCCGATTTTCAAGCCCGTGCGCTACGGTCGCGCGGAATTCAGGGAGGCCACGATGTTCCAGACCTTCGATTCCGCGGGCGATGCCGCAGTCGGCAAGCCGCGCGTCGCACTGCTGCGCCAGTGGCTAGCCGCCAACGGGCTGGACGGCTTCATCGTGCCGCGCGCCGACGAACATCAGGGCGAGTATGTCGCCGATCGCTCGGCGCGGCTGAAATGGCTGACCGGTTTCAGTGGCTCGGCCGGTGTCGCCATCGTGCTGCGCGACCGCGCCTTCGCCTTTGTCGACGGGCGCTACACCCTGCAGGTGCGCCACGAGGTCGATCTCAACATCTTTTCGATCGAAAGCCTGGTCGACAACCCGCCAGCCGCCTGGCTCAGGGACAATCTGGGCAAGGGCGCACGGCTCGGATTTGACCCGTGGCTGCACACCATCAGTGAGGTCAAGGCACTGCAGGCCTCGGCCGACAAGACCGGCGCTGTGCTGGTGCCGCTCGACAAGAACCCGATCGACATCATCTGGAAGGACCAGCCCGAGGCGCCGGTGGCGCCGGTCGAGCTCCACCCGATCGGCTTTGCCGGCGAACTCGCCAAGGACAAGCTGGCGCGGTTGGCAACGGCGATCGCCAAGGACGGCGCCACCCATGCGGTGCTGACCGACCCCTCCTCCATCGCCTGGGCCTTCAACATCCGTGGCGGTGACGTGCCGCATACACCGCTGGCGCTCGGCTTCGCCATCCTCGCAGCCGACGGATCGCATCAGCTGTTCATGGACGGGCGCAAATTCTCGCGCCAGGTCGAGGCCTATCTCACGCAGCTCGCCGAGCCGCATGAGCCCGGCGAATTCGAAGCGGCGATCGTGGCCCTTGCCAAGGGTGGCGCGAAGATCGCGCTCGACCCGGTGCTGGCGGCCGACAGGCTGCGCATGCTGGTCGAAGACAATGGCGGCACGGTGGTTGCCGCAGCCGACCCCGCCCGCATTCCGCGCGCCACCAAGAACCAGGCCGAGATCAACGGTTCCCGCGCCGCGCATCGGCGCGATGGCGCTGCAGTAGCGAAGCTTTTGTGCTGGCTGGAGCGCCAGAAACCCGGCTCGCTCGACGAGATCGCCGTGGTGACCAGGCTGGAAGAGACGCGCCGGCAGACCGGCGAGGAAACCCAGATGCCACTGCGCGACATCTCTTTCGACACCATTTCCGGCGCCGGCCCGAACGGCGCCATCATGCATTACCGCGTGTCGCGCGCCACCAGCCGCAAGCTGCAGGCCGGCGAGTTGTTCCTGCTCGATTCCGGCGGCCAGTATCAGGACGGCACCACCGACATCACCCGCACGGTGCCGATCGGCCAGCCGACCGAGGAAATGCGCGAACGATTCACGCTGGTGCTGAAAGGCATGATCGGCATTTCGACGCTGCGTTTCCCCGCCGGCACGCGCGGCTCGGAAATCGACGCCGTCGCCCGCATGGCGCTGTGGAAGCACGGCTGCGACTTCGCCCACGGCACCGGCCACGGCGTCGGCTCGTACCTGGCCGTGCATGAGGGGCCTCAGCGCATTGCCCGCACCGGCACCGAAAAGCTGCTCGAAGGCATGATGCTGTCCAACGAGCCCGGCTACTACAAGGAAGGCTCCTACGGCATCCGCATCGAGAACCTGATCCTGGTGACGCCGGCGGAACAGGTCGAGGGCGGCGACATCGCCATGCACGGCTTCGAGACGCTGACGCTGGCGCCGATCGACATCCGCCTGGTGCGCACCGATCTGCTGACGCGCGACGAGCTGCACTGGCTCGACGCCTACCATGCCCGCGTGCTGGCTGAGATCGGACCGATGCTAGACGGCGAAACGTTGGCCTGGCTGGAAAAGGCCACCGCGCCGCTGCCGCACGATGCGAAGATTTAGGGACTGGTCTTGGAAAGCTGGCGCCACCCCTCATCTGCCTGCCGGCATCTTCTTCCCGTATAGTGACGGGGAGAAGGGGCCGTTGCGACCTCGGCGCCCTTTTCTGCAACGCTGGCGATTGGCGAAACCCTCGATGGCAGCGTCTTTCTCCCCGTCTCTATACGGGGAGAATTGCCCGGCAGGGCAATGAGGGGCGGCGCCAACCGTACGAAAAGGACCGCGCGGCAGAATTCCTACCCGACGAACTGCCGCGCCAGTATCAGCACCGCCGCGCCGGCGAGAAACATCGACATCAGCCCGCCGCGCAGCGAAACCACGGCGGTGACAACCAGTGCTGCCCATTCCGCCGGTCCCGCGTTCAACAGCTCCGGCGCGACCAGGGTCGTCAGCACCGCCGCCGGCACGGCATTGAGGCCGGCCTCGACGCGCGGATGGATGTTCTCGAAACGGGAGATGACCAGATGCCCGCCGATGCGCGTCAGGTAGGTCGCGATCGCACCAGCGATGATGATCCAGAATGTCGTGCTCATGGCCGTGCCTTCACGCCGCTGTGATGAGGTGGCAGGATGACGGCGAGCAGCACGCCGGCAACCGCGCCGATCGAGACGTGCCAGGGCGAGCCGACGGTCTTGTAGGCGATGATCGAGGCAGCGGTGCTGGCAATGACCACCGGCAGCCACAGCGGCCGCTGGCGAAAACCCAGGACAAGACCGAGAAAATAGATCGGCAGCAGGAAATCGATGCCCAGCGCATGCGTGTCGGGGATCAGCTTGCCAAACACCGCGCCAAGCGCACTTTCGATCACCCAGAACACATAGACCGGAAGACCGAGCCCGAGATACCAGGCGAAGCCGACCGTCTGGCCGGATTGCGCCCTCGCCTCGGCCACCGCGAACTGCGGATCGGTGAGGATGAAATAGCCGAGCGCCTGGCTGATGACAGGCCAGTGCGCGATGCGCCGGCCGATGCCGGCGGAATAGAGCACATGGCGGAAGTTGACGGCGAAGATCGACAGCACGATCAGCCACGGCGCCACGTGTTGGCCGAACAGCTGGATGCCGACCATCTGGCTGGCGCCGCCATAGACCAGCGCGCTCATCAGGAAGGCCTCGAGGACCGACAAGCCATTGTCGACGGCAAGCGCCCCGAACAGCACCGCGAACGGCGCCGACGCCACGACGACAGGCATCGAGAGCCGCACGCCCTGCCAGAAATCGCTCCTTGCGCCACTCTCGGAGATTGCGTCCGTCGCCATCAATCACTCCCTTGCGAAGGGCGGTATGTAGGTGGCGCAGCCCGGTCTGTCACACGAATTTGCTTGAGCCAAATGATCAGCGGAAATGATCGTCGTGATGCTTGTCGAAGGCTAGGCGGCGAGGGCTTTGCCCTCGATCGCCCTGCCCCAGTCGAGAAGCGGCCTGGCGCGCAAGGTGAAATCGATGAGTTCGTCGACCAGCGCCGCCGTATGGATCCCCGCCGGGTCGATAACGTGCTGGACGACAAAATGCCGGTTGCGAATGGCCTCGACCAGATCGGGTTCGCTGATCTGCTCGAAACTGCGTGGCGTACGCTTCATGCGGCCTTCCGTCTCAAGCTCAAGGCCGTTCTTCTTCAGCGCCTTTACCATGGCGCGGAACTTGTCAGGCTGCGTCGCGATGGCTTTGCGCATAGCCAGCAGCAGTTCCGGCTCCGGCTGCCACCAGGCAACGTCGGCAAAGCAACCCTCAAGCCCGACATGAACGTAGAACACGCCGTGCGCCATCTTGGTGCCATCGGGCGACAGGATCGCCGACAGGTGCCGGTTGTAAGGCCGCTTGTCCTTGGCGAAGCGCACGTCGCGGTTGATACGGAACAGCGACTTCTTGCGATCGCCGCGCAGGCCGAGCCCAGCTTGCGTGAAACGCTCCGTGAGCGTTTCGACCAGATCGCCGAAGGGGTCGCGCAACTCCTTCTCGAACAGGTCGCGGTTTTCCAGGAACCACTCCCGGCTCTGATGGAAATCCAGTGCCTTCAGGAACGGAATGGCCTTCGGCCCGAAACCCTTGAATGCACCTTCCATCACGCCTTGCCGATCCGCACCAGCCAGGCGTCCTCGTCGATCACTTCGACGCCGAGCTCGCTGGCAAGCTTGAGCTTGGAGCCGGCGCCCGGCCCGGCGACCACCAGATCCGTCTTCGCCGAAACAGAACCCGCAACCTTCGCGCCGAGGCGTTCGGCCATTGCCTTGGCTTCGGGGCGGGTCATCTTTTCCAGCGTGCCTGTGAACACGATCGTCTTGCCGGCCACCGCGCTGTCGGCCGAGATGGTCACGATATACGGCTTCGGCTTGACCTGTTTGAGCAGTGCGTCCAGCACGTCGTCGTTGCGCTCATTGCCAAAAAAATCGCGAAGTGCATCGATGACCGTGTCGCCGATGCCGTTGACCGATGGGAAAACGCTGTGCGGATCGTCGGCCGCCGCTGTCTCCTTGCCGACGCGGATCAGTTCCTCGATAGTCGAGAAGGTTTTGGCAAGCACTGCGGCCGTGGTTTCGCCGATATGGCGGATGCCGAGCGCGAAGATGAAGCGGTCCAGTTCCGGTTCGCGGCGCGAGTCGATGGCAGCAAACAGTTTGTCGAGGCCTTCGTAATTGCGATCCTCGACGCTGCGCACATTCTTGCGCGTCTTGCCCGATGCCGCCTCTCGCTGCCTGGCCTGCTCCTCACGCCGCTCGGCCAACGCCTTGGTGACGGCCGGACGGCGATCCCTGAGCGTGAAGATATCGGCGGCTGTCTTGATCAATCCCGCATTGAAGAAAGTGTCTATGTTCTCGGCGCCCAGGCCTTCGATGTCCAAGGCACCGCGTGACACGAAGTGCCGCAATCCTTCCACGGCCTGCGCGGGGCAGATCAGTTCGCCGGTGCAACGGCGGCGGGAATCTTCCTTGCCTGTCTTCTCGTTGATTTCGCGCGTCGCGGGCGAGCCGCAGATCGGACAGGTGTGCGGGAATTGGTATGGCACGGCGTCGGGCGGACGCTTGTCGATGACGACGCTGACGATCTGTGGAATGACATCCCCTGCCCGCTGGATCACCACCGTATCGCCGATGCGCACGTCGATGCCGTCCCTTATCGGCTGGCCCGTGCTGTCCAGGCCCTTGATGTAGTCCTCATTGTGCAGCGTGACGTTTTCGACCACGACGCCGCCGACCGTGACCGGCGCCAGCCGCGCAACCGGCGCCAGCGTGCCGGTGCGGCCGACCTGGATGTCGATCTTCTGCACGGTCGTCATCGCCTGTTCGGCGGGGAATTTATGCGCAACGGCCCAGCGCGGCTCGCCAGTGACGAAACCCCATCTGCGCTGCAACTCCAACTGGTCGACCTTGTAGACGACGCCGTCAATGTCGTAGCCCAACGAGGAGCGCTGCTCCTCGATCCGATGATAATGCGCGATCAGCTCATCGGCCGACTTCGCCCGCACCATCAGCGGACTGATTGCGAAACCCCAATCTTTGAACTTCTGCACGGCGCCGTACTGGGTCGAAGCGGGATCCTCAGACGTATAGCCCCAGGCATAGGCGAAGAATTTGAGGTTTCGGCTGGCGGTGACAGATGGATCCTTCTGGCGCAGGGAACCGGCCGCCGTGTTGCGAGGATTGACGTAGTCCTGTCCGCCAACCGCCGCCGAGCGTTGCTTCAGCGCCTCGAATTCCGCGTAGGTCATATAGACCTCGCCGCGTATCTCGATGATTTCGGGCCAGCCCGAACCCTTCAGCTTCGCGGGGATGTCGGCGATCGTCCTGAGATTGGCGGTGATGTCCTCGCCGACGGCACCGTCGCCACGCGTTGCGCCCTGCACGAACACGCCGCTTTCATAGCGCAGCGAAGCCGACAAACCGTCGATCTTCGGCTCGGCCGTGAAGGCGATGTCGAGATCCTTGTCGCGATCGAAGAACCGCCGGCCGCGTTCGATGAAGTCGGCGACATCCTCGTCGGTATAGGCCTTGGCGAGGCTGAGCATGGGCACCGCATGGCGCACCTTGGCGAAGCCTTCCGCCGGCGCCGCACCGACCCTGCGCGACGGTGAATCCTCGCGCACCAGCGCTGGAAAGCGCTGCTCGATGGCAAGGTTGCGCCGTGTCAGCGCATCATATTCCGCATCGGAGATTACCGGCGCGTCCTCGGTATGGTAGCGCCGGTCGTGCTCGGCGATCTCTTCCGCCAGGCGCCTCAGCTCGGCTTCGGCTTCGCTGTCTGTCAGGGCATCGACTGGTTTTTCAGACATGGTTTCAGACCCGGCTCATCAATGTATGCCGCCCAAAAGTGCGCAGCGGTTTTGGGACAACGACACACATAGCAACAAAGACCCAGAACACGTCGCGCAAATCCGATTCGGCGCGACGCGCTTTGGCGGTCCGCGACCATAGATCAGCTTTCGGATTCAAGGGAGCAAAATTCTAATAAAACCGCGCCGAAACAGCGGGATGGCGCCACAAGCTGACTCTGTTGCGAAGCCGGGATTTTTGCCAGCCTGGCGAACCGTGCATCGTCAGGACGCGGCGGTGTTCTCGCGCAGCAGCCGCTCGGCGGCAGCGCGCGCCTCGTCGGTGATGGTGGCGCCGGCCAGCATGCGCGCGATCTCTTCCTGCCGCGCCGGCCGGTCCATCTCGGCAATGCCGGTCGCGACCCGGTCGGTGCTGCCCGATTTGGAGATCAGGAAATGCGTCGCGGCGCGCGCCGCGACCTGCGGCGCATGCGTGACCGACAGCACCTGAACGCGCTTCGACAGCCGCGCCAGCCGCTGGCCGATGGCATCCGCCACAGCGCCACCCACGCCGGTGTCGATTTCATCAAAAACCAGCGTCGGCGCCGAGCCACGGTCGGCCAGCGCCACCTTGAGCGCCAACAGGAAGCGAGAAAGCTCGCCGCCGGAAGCGACCTTCATCATCGGCCCGGGCCGTGTGCCTGGATTGGTGCGCACCCAGAATTCGATCTGGTCGATGCCTTCTTCCATGCGGCTCTCGGCCTCGCTCTTCATCTCGACGATGAAGGCGGCGCGTTCGAGCTTCAGTGCCGGCAATTCGGCCATGACCGCCTTGGTCAGGCCGACTGCTGCCGCATGACGCAGCGAGGACAACTGTGCGGCGGCAATGTCATAGGTCTCGCGCGCCGCGGCCGCCTGCTTTTCGAGCCCATGCAAGCGTTCCTCGCCGGCATCGAGATCGGCGAGATCGGCCGACATCGTGTCGCGCAATTGCGCCAGGTCGTCGACGGCGACAGTGTGCTTGCGCGAAGCGGCGCGCAGCGAAAACAACCGCTCCTCGGCCTTCTCGAGCCGCTGTGGATCATATTCGGTGGCGCGCAGCGCGGCCTCGACGCCCGATTGCGCGGCGTCGAGCGACAGCATTGCCTCGTCGAGCGACTTGACCACGTCATCGAGCAGGCCCGGCGCTTCCGTCACCTTGCGCTGCAGCCGTCTGAGCAGGCTCGCCAGTTGCGGCAAGGGCGAGGACGGACCGGACAGCACATCTTGCGCGTCATGGATTTCGGAAGCGATCTTTTCCGCCCGCATCATCGAAGCGCGCAGCTCTGCGAGATCGGTCTCCTCGCCCGGCTGCGGATCGAGCTTCGTCAGTTCCGCCACCGCCGCACGCAGATAGTCGGCCTCGCGCGCGGCCGCCGCCACCTTGGCGCTGTGACGCGACAGCTCGTGCTCGCAGGCGCGCCAGTGCCGCCACGCCTCGCCGGTCGAGCGGACAGCGCCGAGATGGCCGCTGAAAGCGTCAAGCACATCGCGGTGTGCGCCGGGATCGACCAGAGCGCGTTCGTCGTGCTGGCCGTGGATCTCGACCAGCGCGCGGCCGACATCGCGCATCAGCGTGACGCTCGAAGGCTGGTCGTTGACGAAGACGCGGGTGCGGCCATCCGCCGTCTGGAGGCGGCGCAGGATGATATCCCCGTCATCGTCGATGGCGTTTTCGGCAAGCAGTGTGCGGGCTGGATGGTTGCGCGGCACGTCGAAGACGGCGATCACCTGGCCCTGCGCCGCGCCATGGCGCACCAGCGACGCGTCGCCGCGCGCGCCGAGCGCCAGCGACAGGGCATCGAGCAGGATGGATTTGCCGGCGCCGGTTTCGCCGGTCAGCACGGAAAGACCTGGCTGGAAGTCGATATCCAGCTTCTCGATCAGGACGATATCGCGGATCGACAGTCTGGAAAGCATCAGAACCCGGACCTATTGCATGTCGCCCAAAAGTGGACCCGGTTTTGGGATAACGACATGCACAAAGACAAAAGACCTAAAGCGCGATGCGCTTTAGAGCGGCACGCGACCATCTGGAGTCGCAGCGCCGCACTATCTTTTTGTTTGGGCACCGGATCAATCCGAAAAAGCGTTGTGTACGCTTCGGTCCAATGCTCTGGGGTCAGGCGCCGCCGGTGATCATCTTCCCGGCCTTGGATATCCATGAGCCGGCATTCTCGCGCGGCGCAAGCCCATTGCTCTGCAGCAGCTTGTAAGAATCCTTGTACCACGAACTGTCGGGGTAGTTGGTGCCGAGCACCGCGGCGGCGGTCTGTGCCTCCGAGGTCAGGCCCATCGCGTAGTAGCTTTCGGTCAGGCGGGCGAGCGCTTCCTCGACATGGCGTGTGTTGGAATAGTTCTCCACCACGGTGCGGAAGCGCTTGACGGCGGCGATGTATTCGCGGCGCTCGAGATAATAGCGGCCGATCTGCATTTCCTTGCCGGCCAGCTGGTCGTTGGCGAAGCGCATCTTTTCCTTGGCGTCATCGACATATTCCGATGTCGGCCAACGCGTCACCAAGTCCTGCATCGTCTGAAGGGTCTGGCGCGCTTCCTTCTGGTCCTGCGTCACGTCCTTGATCTGGCGGTAGTAGCTCAAGCCGATGATGTACTGCGCGTAAGCGGCGTCGTCAGTCGACGGATAGAGCGTGAGGTAGCGTTTGGCCGAGCCGATCGCCTCGTCGTAGTTGCCCTGGCGATAGTCGGCGAAAGCGCCCATCACCATCGATTTGCGGGCGAATTCCGAATAGGGATGCTGGCGGTCGACGGCATCGAATTTGCGGCTCGCCTCCTGCAGGCGTCCGGCATTCAGATTGGCAAGGCCTTGATTGTAGAGAACATCGGCCGGCTCGGTCTGGTCGACATAGGTCGACAGGTCGATATCTTTCTCCGACGACATGCAGGCCGACAGGAAGAGCGATGGAACAACCACCGAAAGCGCCAGGAAAACAGCCCGCTGCGGCGCTTTCGATTGACCAACTCGCTTGAAGAACATGATTGGATTCCGCCCTTTCGGCGTTATTTCAATGCGTGTTGCATGCCGTGGTCCCAAACTTGATCCCCACTTTTGAGCGACATGCCCTAATCGACGGCAGAGCCATAAACCATAACCGCCTTGCCCGGCAACGCTATCGCCGGCCAATCGCACATTTTTGTGGCAGCCGGACCCTGCTTGAAAATCAGTGCAATTTCACCAACAGGTGGTGCATTTGTGCAACACCTCTATCTGCCAGGAATCCGAAAAAAGTTAAGTAAATCAGATCATCCAAGGCGCGTAGAGCGGCGCGTTGACGGCATTCATCTCGGCGCTGCGGCCGCGCTCGCGGCGAGTCGTCTCGACGATCTCGAATGCCGTGCGATCCGACAGCAGGCGGCGCAGCGCGGCGGCATTCATCCTGTGGCCGCCGCGATAGGAGCGGAAGCAGCCGATGAAACGGGCGCCGGCCAGCGCCAGGTCGCCCATGGCGTCAAGGGTCTTGTGGCGGACGAATTCGTTGGGATAACGCAGGCCACCCATGTTGATGACGCGGTTGTCGTCACCGATCACCAGCGAATTCTCCAGCGAGGAGCCGAGCGCATAGCCGGCGGCCCACAGCCGCTCGACATCCTTCATGAAGCCGAAGGTGCGGGCGCGTGCGAGGTCGCGCCGGAAAATATCGGCGTTGAGGTCGGACGCGAACAGCTGACGGCCGATCGCCGGGCTTTCGAAGTCGATCTCGATCTCGAAACGGGTGCCGTCGTAAGGCTTGAACTCTGCCCACGAGGCACCGTTCTCGATGCGGACCGGCTTGATGACTCGAATATAGCGCCGCTTGACCGACAGCGTCTCGACGCCGGCCTGGTCGATGGCTTCGACGAACGCCGTGGCGCTGCCGTCGAAGATGGGAACCTCGGACCCGTCGATCTCGATGGCGACATTGTCGATGCCGAGCCCGAACAGCGCCGCCATGATGTGCTCTACCGTGGCGATGTGCTCGCCAGCGGGATCACCAAGCATGGTGCACAGGTCTGTGGCGCCGACTTCGGAAACCAGGGCGCGAACCTCGCGGCCCTGCTCTGCGCCGTTGAAAAGCTGGAACACGATGCCGGTATCGGCATCTGCCGGCACGAAGCTGATGGAAACTTCCTTGCCGCTGTGGACGCCGGTGCCGGTAAGCGACGCGCGCGTCTTCACTGTCGTCTGATAGTCGTGCAAGACAATCCCCATAAGCCCGTAATGCCTAAGGTCCGCTTCTCCAGCCCGAGGGCGCGGCTCTTGTTGAAATCGGCAGGCAGGGCGACTTCCCCCGAAATCCTGACAAACCGACTATGGTGGCCGGAAGATAATGTCGCGGGTGGGAGACTCCAAATCACGGTTTCTTACTCTTTGTAACCGCGAGCCGGATCCAGTTGAGCTTGATAAACCATTGAAATCTCATGATTTTAAACATTAACAGGCAAGCAATTTCTTGCTTGCCTGTTAACAATTCTTAAAGCCCGTTTACCGATCAGTTGGCCTGGCGGCGCAGGAACGCCGGAATCTCCAGCTGATCATCGTCCTGAGTCGCCCTCACCTGCGGCGTCAGGCGGCCCTGCTCGTCGAGCTGACCGCGGCGCGGTGCGTAGAGCTGCGCATCCTGGCTGGCAAGACGGCGCACCTCAGGCGCTGCCTGGCGCAGCTTGGGTTCGCGCGGCTGCGCCGGCTGCAGCCGTGCAGGCTCTTCCTCGCGACGGGTCAGGCCGTTCGTCAGGCGCTTCAGCAGGCCCATCGGTCCGCTGCTGTTCTCGTGGTCGGCCGGGCGGTTCTTGGCATCCACCTCGGCCTTGACGACCGGCGGAAAGTCCTCGACGCGCGGCATCCGCTGCGGCGCCATGGCAACCGGTTGCGGCGCTTCACGCAGCATTTCGCGTGGCTGCGGGGCCGGGTGTGCCACGGGCTGCGGCATCGGCTGTGCTGGCGGTGCCTGGAAGATCTTGCTCTGCGGGCGGAAATCCTCCGCATGGGCAACGGGAGCCGGACGAGCCTGCGCCATCGCCGCTGCATTTGCTTCCGCCAGCTGGATGGCTTCGGCGACCGGGTCGACGGCGCGCGGTTCGTAAGCTGCCTGCTGGACCGGCGCCGGTCGGCTTTCCACCGCGGCAACGGCCGGGCGGACCGGCTTCTGCGGAGCGGTGCGGATCGAGATCGGCGCTGCGGCGATTTCCGCCGCCGACTTGTCGATACCCGTGGCAACCACCGAGACGCGGATGACCCCTTCGAGCTCTTCGTCGAAGGTGGCGCCTAGGATGATGTTGGCATCCTGGTCGACTTCCTCGCGGATGCGGGTCGCCGCTTCGTCAACCTCGAACAGGGTCAGGTCGCGGCCGCCGGTGATCGAGATCAGCAGGCCCTTGGCGCCCTTCATCGAGGTCTCGTCGAGCAGCGGGTTGGCAATGGCAGCCTCGGCTGCGGCCATCGCACGGCCCTCGCCCGAAGCCTCGCCGGTGCCCATCATAGCCTTGCCCATCTCGCGCATGACCGAACGCACGTCGGCGAAGTCGAGGTTGATCAGGCCTTCCTTGACCATCAGGTCGGTGATGCAGGCAACACCGGAATAGAGCACCTGGTCGGCCATGGCGAAGGCGTCGGCGAAGGTCGTCTTGTCATTGGCCAGCCGGAACAGGTTCTGGTTGGGGATGACGATCAGCGTATCGACGCATTTCTGCAGCTCTTCGATGCCAAAATCCGCGGTCTTCATGCGGCGCTGGCCTTCGAAATGGAACGGCTTGGTGACGACGCCGACGGTGAGGATGCCCTTTTCGCGTGCGGCACGCGCCACGACTGGAGCCGCACCCGTGCCGGTGCCGCCGCCCATGCCCGCGGTGACGAAGCACATATGGGTGTTGGACAGATGATCGATGATCTCGTCGATGCATTCCTCCGCCGCCGCGCGGCCGACTTCCGGCTGCGATCCGGCGCCAAGGCCTTCGGTGACATGCGCGCCGAGCTGGATCAGCCGATCGGCCTTCGACATGGTCAGCGCCTGAGCGTCGGTGTTGGCCACCACGAACTCGACACCGCGCAGACCGGCGGTGATCATGTTGTTGACGGCATTGCCGCCGCCGCCGCCGACACCGAACACGGTGATCCGCGGCTTAAGCTCGGTGATGTCCGGCTTCTGCAGATTGATCGTCATTGTCTCCGTCCTTTGCCTTTCACGCCGCTTCGCCGCCGCGGCCGCCTATGGGGCTGTCCCCGTCAATTAGAAACTGTCTCTCAACCACTGACTCATGCGATGCAGTTTTCCACCCGTTCCAGTCATTCTGAGACCGGAAATTCCTTTCGCCGGATGGCTCTCGAAGCTCGCCATCTGCGGATAGATCAGAAGCCCCACCGCAGCCGAGAAGGCCGGTCCCTTTGCCGCTTCCGGCAGGCCGGCCACGCCAAGCGGGCGACCGATGCGCACATTGCGTCCGAGGATCCGGCGCGCCGCCTCCGGCAGGCCGGCAAGCTGGCTGGCGCCGCCGGTCAAGACGACGCGCTTGCCCACCGCATTGCCGTAGCCGGACTTGTTCAGCCGGTCGCGCAGCAGTTCGAGCGTCTCGTCGATGCGCGCGCGCACGATGCGCGTCATCACCGAGCGCGGGATCTGCAGGGGCACGTCGCCATCGTCGCCGATCGGTTGGATCGAGACCAGGTCGCGGTCGTCGGCGCTGCCCGGCAATGCCGAGCCATGCATCACCTTCAGCCGCTCGGCCGCGTCGAGCGAGGTCGACAGGCCCTTGGCCATGTCCAGCGTGACATGGTTGCCGCCGATTGCGATGGCGTCGCCATGGACGAACTTGCCGTCCGAAAACACCGAGATTGTCGTCGTGCCGCCGCCCATGTCGATGCAGGCGGCGCCCATTTCCAGTTCGTCATCGACCAGGGCGGCCAGCCCGCTGGCATAGGGCGTCGCCACCATGCGCTCGACCGACAGGTGCGACCGGTTGATGGAAAGCTCCAGGTTGCGCATCGGCGCGGCGTCACCGGTCAAGACATGCATGTCGACGCCAAGTGCGTCGCCGACCATGCCGCGCGGATCGCGCACGCCGCGCTCGGCATCGAGCGAAAAGCCGACCGGGAGCGAATGGATCACCTCGCGCTCGGCCTTCAGCGCCTGCTTGGCGCCGGCGCCGAGAACGCGCTTGATATCGGCCTCGTCGGCCTCGTGGCCGCCAAGGTTGATGGTGGCCGAGAAGGCTTCGCTCTTCAGCCGGCCGGCGGTCATGTTGACGATCAGCGAATCGACCGTCAGCCCAGCCATGCGCTCGGCCGCGTCGACGGAAAGACGAATGGCATGCTCGGCGCGGTCGAGGTCGACGACGACTCCCGACTTCACGCCTTGCGACTTCTGATGGCCAATGCCGATCACCTGGATCCGGTGCGAGCGGCCGCGCAACAGCTTGCCGTCTTCGCTCGGCTTCAGCTTGGCCACCATGCAGCAGACCTTGCTCGAACCGACATCCAGCACCGTCAGGGTGCCGGACCGGCGCGACGCGGCGTCGCCATGACCGCCAAGCCAGCTCATATCTTCGTCTCCGGCTTGCGCTTCAGGCTTTTGGGTTTTTCGTTGAGGGCGGCTTCGCGCTGCGTCGCCGCCTCGGGCGTCAACTGCACGACCAGCCTGTCCGTCAGGCGCATGTCGATGGCGGCGATATCGCGCGACAACAGCCCCTTGTCCTGGTCCATCTTGACAAGTTCGGCGATCGCCTGATCCTCGCCATCCTCGGGAAGCTTGACGGTGATGCCGTTGTCCAACTTCAGGTCCCAGCGCCGCTCACCAACGCGGACATAGCCTTTGATCCGGGTCGCGAGTTCAGGATATTTTTCGACCTTGACCAGGAAGTCCGGCGCCTTGGCCGGCGCACCGACGCCGATCAGCAAAGGCAGAAGCACCTGCTTCCCGCCGGAGAACGGCGCAATCACGGCGCCATTCTTCTCGATAACAGAGAGCTCATCGCCCTGCTGCCAGAGAGCGAAGGGCAAGCGCTCCTCGACGCGCACTTCCAGCGTGTGCGGATAGACCTTGCGCACCGCGGCGACCTCGATCCAGGGCAAGGTAGCAATGCGCTCCCGCGCGGCCTCGGCATCGAAACCGATCAGCGAGGTCCAGCCGTCGAGCTCAAGTCTGTCGAGAATGTCGATCTCGGAGGTCTGGCGATTGCCGACCACCTTGACCTGATCGACGGCAAAGCCGGTGCGGGCAGTGACGCTTTGGACGATGCCGTCGACATGGCCGCCGAGATAGGCGCCATAGGCACTGCTCGAGACAAGCAGCACGGCAGACATCATGGCCGCAGAGAAGCGCGGCGCCTGGAATTCACCCACGCCCAGGCGCGCAAGAACGCGCACCGGGCGGCGAAGCACACGCGGCAGCACGAAATGGCCTGATGACAACGGCAGGCCGAACAGCGCCGGCCCGGCCGCGCCCTTCCCCTTGCCTTGTCCCCATTTCAACGCAGACACGAAGCGTCCTCCACCATCCAACTCAACAAATCGCCAAACGAATGCCCGGCCTGGGCGGCGATTTCAGGCACCAAGGACGTCGGCGTCATACCCGGCTGGGTGTTGACCTCGAGCCAGACAACCTCGCCGTTTTCGGAATGCCGATCGTCATAACGGAAGTCCGACCGGGAAACGCCCCGACAGCCGATCGCTTGATGAGCCTTGAGCGCCAGTGTTTGTATTTTTTGGTAAATATTCGGTGAAACTTTTGCGGGGCATTCGTGTTTTGACCCCCCCGCGACATATTTTGAATCATAGTCGTAGAAGGAATGGCCGGTCGGGATGATCTCGCAGACCCCCAGAGCGACATCGCCCATTACGGCGCAGGTCAGCTCGCGGCCATGGATGTAGCGTTCGACCATGACGGTATCGCCATACTTCCATTCGGACGAGCCGATGACCTGCGGCGGATGCGACTGCCCCTCGTGCACGATAACGACGCCGAAGCTCGACCCCTCATTGACGGGCTTGACCACGTAGGGCGGCTTCATCGGGTGCTTGTTCTGGATGGCGAAGCGGCTGGCGACCTTCGATTCGGCGACAGGGACACCGACCGATCTGGCAACCCGCTTGGCCTGCTCCTTGTTCATGGCCAGCGCCGAAGCGAGCACGCCGGAATGCGTATAGGGGACACCGAGATATTCGAGGATACCCTGGATGGTACCATCCTCGCCAAACGGACCATGCAGCGCATTGAACGCGACATCCGGCCGAAGTTCGGCAAGCACCGAGCCGACATCGCGTCCGACATCGACGCGCGTGACCTGGTAGCCTTCCTTCTCGAGCTCATCGGCACAAGCCTTTCCCGAGGACAGGGACACGGGCCGCTCGGACGAGAAACCTCCCAGCAGGACGGCCACATGCTTGCTTTTCATTCCCCCGTCATCCCCTCTCACCGCGGACCAAAAACCAAGATTTCCGCAACATTGAGTCCGAGTCTCCCGGCAGGTTGCCCCCCCAGACGGAAAACGCTGAACGCGTCGAACGACTCAAATCAGGAAACGCTTTGGAGCAGAGAATCAGAGAGTTGATTCACTGGCAAGTACTTACGATTCCGAGAGATTCACTTTCTGAGAAAATGGGTGCGAAAACCGCGCCGTTGAGTCTTTGCGGCAACGGTCGCGAGCCATTTTCGGCCCCATTGAAGTTCATGCATCACGTGAACTTCAACACCCACTATAGAAGTTGCCCGAGAAACTCCTGCACGGCATGCCCCGGCCGGAAATTGCCGATGCGCTTGATTTCCCATTGCAGCCGGATGCCCGAATTTTCCAGCACCCGCGTTCGCACCGTCTCGCCGAGATATTCGAGGTCGTAGCCGGTCGCGGTTCCCGTATTGATCATGAAGTTGCAATGCAGCGGCGACATCTGGGCACCGCCGATCATCAGGCCGCGGCAGCCCGCCTTGTCGATCTCCTTCCAGGCTGACGTGCCTTCGGGATTTTTGAAGGTCGAGCCGCCGGTCTTTTCGCGGATCGGCTGCACGGTCTCGCGATGGTTCTGCACCGCGTCCATCGCCGCCTTGATCGCTGCCTTGTCCTCGGCAAACCCCTCGAACAAAGCCGAGGTGAAGATCAGCCCGGAAGGTGCCGCCGAATGGCGGTAGGCGTAGCCCATGTCGGCATTGCTCAGCGTTTGCACATTGCCCTTGCGGTCGAGCGCACGCACCTCGACGACGCGTTCGCGCGTCTCGACGCCGTTGGCGCCGGCGTTCATCCGCAGCGCGCCGCCAATGGCGCCCGGAATGCCGTGATAGAAATGAAAGCCGCCAATACCAGCTTCGAGCGCCACGGCGGCAACGCGCTTGTCGGGCGTGGCCGCGCCCGCCTTGATCGTGGTCGGCGAAACAATTTCTGCCTCACCAAACCCTTTAGCCGAAAGCCGGATGACAAAACCCGGAATGCCGCCGTCACGAACCAGAAGGTTCGAGCCGACGCCGACGACGGTCAGCGGTATTTCCTCGGGAACGGCTTTGAGGAAGGCGGCCAGGTCCTCCTCGTCGGCCGGCTGGAACAGCACTTCGGCCAGCCCCCCCGCGCGAAACCAGGTGATCTTGTCCATCTCGGCATTCGGCGTAAGGCGGCCACGCAGGCCGGCAAGCCGGTCACCAAGTCTGTCGATCAGGGCCTGGCCATACATCATGAGACCGTCCCGCCAAGCTCCTTGGGCAACGCATAAGCCCATTGGGTGATGTTGCCGGCGCCGAGGAAGACGACGAAGTCCCCGGGTTTGGCCAGATCGCGGATGATCGGCGCAATTGCCGCCGGACCTTCGATGTAGCGTGCGTCGCGATGGCCGCCGGCGCGGATGCGCGACACCAGTGCATCGGATGTCACGCCTTCGATCGGTTCTTCACCGGCCGCGTAGACCGGCGCCACCATCACCGTGTCGGCGTCGTTGAAACAGGTGGAAAACTCGTTGAACAGGTCGTGCAGCCGGGTGAAGCGATGCGGCTGGGCAATGGCGATGACGCGGCCCTTGGTGGCGCTGCGCGCCGCCTTCAGCACAGCCGAGATCTCGACCGGATGATGGCCGTAATCGTCGAACACATCGACGCCGTTCCATGAACCGGTATGAGTGAAGCGGCGTTTGACGCCGGCGAAGGACGACAGGCCCTTCTTGATCGCCTCGGCGGACAGGCCAAGTTCATGCGCGACAGCGATCGCCGCCGTCGCGTTGGAGACGTTGTGGCGACCGGGCATCGGCAGGCGCAGGCCGGCGATCGTCGTCTGGCCACCGCTCTTGCGGTTGCGGATCACCACGTCGAATTCCGAAATGGCACCCGTCATGCGGTGGTTGGTGAAGCGCACGTCGGCCTGCGCGTTCTCGCCATAGGTGATGACGCGGCGGTCCTCGATGCGGCCGACCAGGGCCTGCACTTCCGGGTGATCGGTGCACATCACGCCGAAGCCGTAGAACGGCACGTTCTCGACGAACTGGCGGAACGCCTCGCGCACCTTGTCGAAGCTGCCATAGTGGTCGAGATGCTCAGGATCGATGTTGGTGACGACGGCGATTTCGGCCGGCAGCTTGAGGAATGTGCCGTCGCTCTCGTCGGCCTCGACCACCATCCATTCGCCATCGCCCATGCGCGCATTGGTGCCATAGGCGTTGATGATGCCGCCATTGATGACAGTCGGATCGAGCCCGCCGGCTTCGAGCAAGGTCGCCACCATCGAGGTCGTCGTCGTCTTGCCATGCGTGCCGCCAATCGCCACCGCCTGGCGAAAACGCATCAGCTCGGCCAGCATCTCGGCACGGCGCACGATCGGCAGCAGCTTCTCGCGCGCGGCCTTCAGTTCGGGGTTTGTTTTCTTGATCGCCGTCGAGACGACGACAACCTCGGCATCGCCGAGATTTTCGGCCTGGTGCCCGACGAAGCATTCGATGCCCTTGTCGCGCAGCCGCTGCACATTGGCGCTGTCGGCCTGGTCGGACCCCTGCACCTTGTAGCCGAGATTGTGCAGCACTTCAGCGATGCCGCTCATGCCGATGCCGCCAATACCGATGAAATGCACAAGGCCGATGGTCTGCGGCATCTTCATGCGTGCGTCCCCTTCCTGAAGTCTGAAACGGTTTTTTGGGACGCAATAGCCTCTGTCAGATCGGCGAGCAACTGTGCCGCGTCGGGCCGGCCGGCCGATTTCGCTCCCGCCGCCATGGCCTCCAGCCGCTCGGGGCTGTCCATCAGCCCGCCGATGAGGGCCGCGATGCGCTCGGGCGAAAGCGAGGATTGCGGATGCACTTCGCCACCGCCAGCGGCGGCAAGGGCCGCCGCGTTCGCCGCCTGGTCGTGGTCGAGCGCATAGGGATATGGCACCAGCAGCGCCGGCCGGCCGATGACGGCGATCTCCGAAACGGTCGAGGCGCCGGAGCGCGAGACCACCAGATGCGCCGCCGCTATGCGCTGCGCCATGTCGGTGAAGAAGGGTGAGACTTCGACATTGACGCCAAGTGCGGCATAGGCCGCCTTCACCCGCGCCACGTCATCGGCGCGCGCCTGCTGTGTGATCAGCAACCGCTTGCGCTGCGCATCGGAAAGCAGCGCGACGGCCGCCGGCACCGCGTCCGAAAAGAACTGGGCGCCCTGGCTGCCGCCGAACACCAACAGCCTGAACGGCTGCTCCCCGGTCGATGCCGCATAAGGCGTCTTGGCCGCTTCCAGCACGGGAGGCCGGACCGGATTGCCTGTCGTCACCGTCTTGGCGCCGGCCGCACTCGCGTCCTGTGGCAGGAAGCCGCCGGCGATGGCGTCGACACGCCCGGCCAGCGCCCGGTTGGCGCGCCCCATCACTGCGTTCTGCTCATGGATCAGCGTCGGCACCTTGCGCCGTGTCGCCGCATAGAGCGGCGGCAAGGTCGGGTAGCCGCCAAAGCCGACGACCGCATCCGGCTTGATCCTGGCGATGACCGCGGAGGCCTGGCGCACTCCGCGCCAGATTTTCCAGAAGGCACCAAGCAGGGCGATGGGATTCTTCGAGCCCATTGTCGCCGACTGGATCGGATGGATGGCGGCCGCCGGGAAATGGGCAGCGAACCGCTCGGCGCGGTCGTCGGTGGCCAGATGCACCGTCCAGCCGCGCTCGTTCAGCTCATGCGCCAGCGCCTCGGCCGGAAACAGATGCCCGCCGGTTCCACCTGCCGCGAGAAGGATGACGCCTCTCGCCATATCACTCCGCCGGCAAGGCGCGTTGCGGCAGGGCAAAGCCCATTTGCTTGCGCTTTTCGGGCCGCTTGCGCGTCAGCGCCAGCACCATGCCCATCGAGATGGCGATCGCGATCTGAGAGGAGCCGCCATAGGAGATGAATGGCAGCGTCATGCCCTTGGCAGGCACCAGTTGCAGGTTGACGCACATGTTGATGACGGCCTGCAGGCCGAACACCGTAACCAACCCGCCGACCGCATAGCGGGTGAAGTCGTCATGTTCCTTCAGCGCGGTGTTGAGGCCGCGCAGCACGATGAAGGCGAAGATCGACATGATGAAGAAGCACATGATCAACCCGAATTCCTCGCCGGCGACCGAAAAGACGAAGTCGGCATGGCTGTCCGGGATGACCCGCTTGATGGTGCCCTCGCCCGGCCCGACGCCGAACCAGCCCCCATTGATCAGCGCCTCGCGGCCCATGTCGACCTGGAACGTGTCGCCTTCGCCAGTGAGGAACTTGTCGATGCGCAAGGCGACGTGCGGAAACACCGAATAGGCGGCGAACACGCCCCCGACGCCCGCGCCACCAAGCGCGATGATCCACAGCCATGGCAGCCCGGCCATGAAGAACATCACACCCCAGGTGCCGGTCACCAGCATGGTCTGGCCGAGATCCGGCTGCGCCACCAGCAGCGAGACGACCAGCGCCAGCAGCAGCATGGCAAACAGATTGCCTGGAATGTCGGGCTGGCGCTTGTGTTCGGCGAACAGCCAGGCGCACATGATGACGAAGGCGGGCTTTAGGAATTCCGACGGCTGGATCGACAGGCCGGCCAGCGACACCCAACGGCGCGCGCCCTTCACTTCGACGCCGATGTAGAGCACCGCCACCATCAGCACCAGCATCAGGCACAGCATGATCAGCGCCATGCGCCGGATCTGCCGGGATTCGAGGAAGGACACCGCCAGCATCACGCCAAGCGCCGGCACGGTGAAGATGATCTGCCTGGTGGCGAAATGGAAGCTGTCGAGGCCGATGCGTTCTGCCACCGCCGGGCTGGCGGCAAAGGACAGCACGATGCCGAGCCCCATCAGCGACAGGAACGCCGCCAGGAACCAGCGATCGATCGTCCACCACCAGGTCGCAACCGGACTTTTATCGAGACGGCTCTGCATTATCGTGCCCCTCCGATGGGTTTCACACCCTCGATAGCATTCGCAGCTTGCCTGAAGGCTTCGCCGCGGACTTCGAAATTCTTGAACTGGTCGAAACTGGCGCAGGCCGGCGACAACAGCACCACCACTTCGCTCGCATCGTCTTGAGCCGCATCATGCGCGGCATGTTCGACCGCAGCGGCCAGCGTGCCCGATATTTCGTAGGGGACGGCCTCGCCCAGTGTCGCCGAAAAGGCGGGCGCCGCCTCGCCGATCAGATAGGCCTTGGCGATGCGCGGGAAGAAGCCGCGCAGCGGCTCGATGCCGCCCTCCTTGGGCAGGCCGCCGGCGATCCAGTAGATGCGCGGAAAGCTCGACAAAGCCGGTGCCGCAGCGTCAGCATTGGTGGCCTTGGAATCGTTGACGAACAGAACGTGATCCTTGCGGCCGACCTGCTCCATACGGTGCGCAAGGCCGGGAAAACTTTCCAGTCCGGATTGGATTTCGCCAAGGTCCAGCCCGACCTTGAGGCAAGCAGCGACCGCCGCCAACGCGTTTTGCGCATTGTGCTGGCCGCGCAGCGAGCCGATGCCTTCGAGGAAAGCGACGCGGCTGTAGCGGCCGTTAACCGCCTCCATCAGGTTGCCGCCGTCGGCGAAATAGCCGTCGGTCAGCGGCAGCCGCTTGGAAATGCGGATGACATGCCGCCCTGCCCGCTCCAGCCGCTCGGCGATCTGAGCGCACCAGGAATCGTCGATGCCGATGATCGCAGTCTCGCTGCCGGCCACCAGCCGTTCCTTGATCGAGGCGTAGTGCTGCATGGTGCCGTGCCGATCGAGATGGTCCGGCGTCAAATTGAGCAGGATGCCGGCCGTCGGGTTGATCGAGGGCGCGAGATCGATCTGGTACGACGAGCATTCGACGACATAATGCCGATTGGGCTCGGGCGGATCGAGCGTCATCACCGCGCGGCCGATATTGCCGCCCATCTGGGTGTCGCGTCCCGCCGCTTTGAGGATATGCGCGGTCAATGCGGTCGTCGTCGACTTGCCGTTGGTACCGGTGATGGCGATGAACGGCGCTGCCGGCGCGGCTAGCATCCGTTCGCGGCAGAAAAGCTCGATGTCGCCAATGATCTCGACGCCGGCACCACGCGCCAGTTCCACCGTCCAATGCGGCTTGGGATGCGTCAGCGGCACGCCCGGCGACAGCACGAAAGCCGAGAACTTCGCCCAGTCGGCGCCGCGCAAATCGCTGGTTGCGATGCCGTCCGCCGCCGCCTTGGCAACGCTGTCGGGGTTGTCGTCCCAGGCCAACACGTCCGCCCCGCCGGCGATCAGCGCGCGCGCCGTCGCGATCCCCGAGCCACCGAGCCCGAAAAGCGAAACGCGCTTGCTTGCGAAGGATACGGCGGGGATCAAGCGGCCTCCTATCTCAGCTTCAGGGTGGACAGGCCGACCAGCGCCAGGATGACGGCGATGATCCAGAATCGGATCACCACCTGGCTTTCGGTCCAGCCGAGCTTTTCGAAATGATGGTGGATCGGCGCCATCAGGAACACCCGCTTGCCGGTCATCTTGAAGTAGCCGACCTGGATGATGACCGACAGGATTTCGACGACAAACAATCCGCCGACGATGACCAGCACGATCTCGTGCTTGGTGGCGACTGCAACCGTGCCGATCAGGCCGCCCATGGCCAGCGAGCCGGTGTCGCCCATGAAGATCGCCGCCGGCGGCGCGTTGAACCAGAGGAAGCCGAGGCCGGCGCCGATGACCGCGCCGAGCACGACCGCCAGTTCGCCGGTGCCGGGCACGAAATGGATCTGCAAGTATTCTGCGAACACGGCGTTGCCGGACAGATAGGCGATGACGCCGAAGGACGCCGCCGCGATCATGATGGGCACAATCGCCAGCCCGTCGAGGCCGTCGGTCAGGTTCACCGCATTACCGGCGCCGACGATGACGAAGCAGGAGAACGGGATGAAGAACCAGCCGAGATTGATGATGAATTCCTTGGCGAAGGGGAATGTCAGCGACGACGAGAACGGCGCCTGGCCGTTGTGCATGATCACCCAGGCGGCGATGCCGGCAATGACGAATTCAAGCGCCAGCCGTGCCTTGCCGGAAAAGCCGAGATGCGACTGTTTGGTCACCTTCAGATAGTCGTCATAGAAGCCGATCGAGCCGAAGCCCAGCGTCACCAGCAGCACCACCCAGACATAGATGCTCGACAGGTTCGCCCATAGCAGCGACGACCCGATGATGCCCGACAGGATCATCAGCCCACCCATGGTCGGGGTACCGGCCTTCTTGAAATGCGTCTGCGGCCCGTCGGCGCGGATCGGCTGGCCCTTGCCTTGCCGCAACCGCAGCGAATTGATGATGGTCGGTCCGAAGATGAAGACGATGAGTGCCGAGGTGATCAGCGCTCCGCCGGTGCGGAAGGTGATGTAGCGGAAGACATTGAAGACCGAGATCTTGTCCGCAAAATCGACGAGCAGTGTGAACATGCGCTTATCGTCCCCCGACCTAGGTCTGTTTGCTTGTCGTTTGAGCCGGGAACTTGCCCAGCAGCGCATCGACCAGTTTTGCAAAACCGATGCCCTTCGACGATTTGATCATGACCACGTCGCCCGGCTTCAGCGCGGCAAGCAGCACCGGCTTCAGTTCCTCGACGCCGGCGCGGTATTCCGTCTTGATTTCGCCTGGCAGCCTCTCGGCCAGCGCCCGCATTTCCGGCCCGCCGAGAAAGACTGTCTGCGTCCCGGTGCCGACGATGAGATCGGCAAGGGCGGCATGCAGCTTGGCCGAATGGTCGCCGAGTTCCAGCATGTCGCCGAGGACGGCGATGCGGCGCCCCTCGCCTGTCACCGGCGTCGCATTGAGCAGCGCCATGGCGGCGCCCATCGACGCCGGGTTGGCGTTGTAACTCTCGTCGATCAGCGTGATCGGCCCGCCGGGGTGGCGTAGCACATGGCGCTTGCCACGGCCGCGCTCGGCCGAAAGATCGGCCAGCGCCAGCGCCGCTCTGTCGAGATCGGCGCCGACCAGATGCGCCGCACCCAGCACCGCCAGCACGTTCTGCACCATGTGGCGGCCGGGCGCACCGACCCGGGCCGTCACCTCGTGGCCGCCGATCCTGGCGGTGATGTCGGAATGGTCGGCATAGAGCTCGCATTTGACCAGCCTGAAGGTCGAGCGCGCATTCTCGCCGAAGCCGTACACGTGCTCGACTCCGGCGGCATGCGCCATCTTGTCCAGAAGCTTCCAGCGCCCATCGTCGCGATTGAGGACGGCTGCGCCGTCAGGCTCCAGGCCTTCGAATATCTCGGCCTTGGCCCTGGCGATCTCATCGAGATTGCGGAAGAAGCCAAGATGCGCCGCCGCGATCATGGTGACGATGGCGACATGCGGCCTCACCATCTTGACCAGTGGCCGGATTTCGTCGGGATGGTTCATGCCGATTTCGAACACGGCATAGTCGCAATCGACCGGCATCCGCGCCAGCGTCAGCGGCACCCCCCAGTGATTGTTGAAGGACTGCGCCGAGGCATGCACCTTGCCGACCGCCGACAGGACGTGGCGCAGCGCTTCCTTTGTGGTGGTCTTGCCGGCCGAACCGGTCACCGCGATGATCTTGGCCTCCGAGCGGGCGCGCGCAGCGACACCAAGCTTCTCAAGTGCCGCCAGCACGTCTTCGACGACGATGATCGGTGCCGTCAGCCGACCGAGCGACGGCAGCTTGCCTTCCGCCACCACCAGCACGCCGGCGCCGGCCTTGATGGCGGCAGTGGCGAAGTCATGACCGTCCATCACCTCGCCCTTGATGGCGAAGAAGGCGTCGCCCGGTTGCAGGCTGCGGCTGTCGATCGAAATACCGGATATGCCTTCCGGCATCGGCCCGAGCGGCCGGCCGTCCATGCCGGCAACCAGCGCCTCGGAGGTCCACAGCAAGCTCATGCGGCACGCTCCCGCAGCGCCGCGCGGACTTCCTCATGATCTGAGAAATGCAGCGTTTCGGTGCCGATCGTCTGGCCTTCCTCGTGGCCCTTGCCGGCCACGATCAGCGTGTCGCCGGCATGC
The DNA here is from genome assembly GCF_056403655.1 of Mesorhizobium sp. P2_F8. Classification (NCBI taxonomy): domain Bacteria; kingdom Pseudomonadati; phylum Pseudomonadota; class Alphaproteobacteria; order Hyphomicrobiales; family Phyllobacteriaceae; genus Mesorhizobium; species Mesorhizobium sp. P2_F8. Next base: position 611,913 of record NZ_JBFUFB010000003.1, on the reverse strand, counting down.
AGCATGGCGACCGCCTCGTGGATCGCCTGGCGCCGGTCACCGATTTCGATGGCGTCTGGCGCGGCGGCAAGAATAGCGGCGCGGATCGTTTCCGGCACTTCCGAGCGCGGATTGTCGTCGGTGACGATGACGACATCGGCGAGCCGCGTCGCGATCTCGCCCATGATCGGCCGCTTGCCGCGGTCGCGGTCGCCGCCGCAGCCAAACACCACGATGACGCGACCGGTGGTGAACGGGCGCACCGAGGCCAGCACGTTTTCCAGCGCATCGGGCTTGTGAGCGTAGTCGACATAGACCGGCGCGCCGTTGGTGGTGGTGCCGACAAGGTCGAGCCGGCCCGGCGCGCCCTTCAGTTTCTCCAATGCCAGCAAGGCTTTGGCGACAGGTGTTCCAGTGGAAATGGCAAGCCCCGCGGAAACCAGCGCGTTCGATATCTGGAAATCGCCGGCGAGCGGCAAGTCGACCTCGTAGAGCGCGCCGCCGGCCTCGACCTCGGCGCGCTGGCGATGGCGCTCGTGCTCGACCCGCTTCAGCTTGAGGAAATCGCCATGGCGGCCAACCGTCAGCACGTCCAGCCCGGCAGCCTGCGCCGCCTGGATCGTCGGCGCCGACCACGGATCGTCGGCGAAAATGACGGCCGGCGCGCCTTTCGGCAGCAACGTGTCGAACAGGCGCAATTTGGCGCGGTGGTAGTCCTCGACGGTCGGATGATAGTCCATATGGTCGCGGCCGAGATTGGTGAAGCCGCCTGCCGCCAGCTTGACGCCGTCGAGGCGGCGCTGGTCGAGCCCATGGCTGGAGGCTTCCATCGAGGCGTGGGTGACGCCGGCATCCGCCAATTCCTTGAGCAGCTGGTGCAAGGCGACCGGATCGGGTGTCGTCAACGAGCCATACTCGTTGCGACCCGGCGCCACCACGCCGGTGGTGCCGATCGAAGCGGCGGCATAGCCGGCCTGCTCCCAGATCTGCCTGGTGAAGGCGGCGACCGATGTCTTGCCGCTGGTGCCGGTCACCGCGACCATGGTCTCAGGCTGCTTGCCGAAATAGCGGGCCGCGCTCAGCGCCAGCGCCAGGCGCGGATCATCGACCGCCAGCACTGGAACCGGCAACCCGGCGATGGCGCTGCCTGCGACGATTGCGGCGGCGCCACGCCGGGCAGCGTCGGCGGCATAGGTGGCGCCATCCGCCTTGGTACCGGCGAGCGCGAAGAAGACGACCCCGGGCTTTACCTGGCGGGAATCCGACGAAATCCCGGTAACCTCCAGATCGGCGGAAGCTGTTCCTTCGACTGGCAGGATACCGGCTAGATCTCTGAGCTTCATCGAGTCCCGTTCACCACAACAAAATAGCGCGCAGTTGCCGGCGCGCCCCAAGAATCACTGATAGGAAACCAGCGTTGCACCATTTTCATGGCTGAAATCTGGCTTCACGCCAAGCATGGCCGCTGATCGCTTGATGATATTGCCGGCGATAACCCCTGCATTCGCGGCCGCGACGTCGGTCATGCCAGGCTTTTCCGGGTGCGGGGCGTCGGCGATCGTAAACACGAGGTATTGCGGATCGTCCATCGGGAAAGCGGCGACGAAGGTATTGAAGTTCAATTCCTTCGAGTAGCGGCCATTGATGACCTTCTCGGCTGTTCCGGTCTTGCCACCAACGCGGTAGCCGGGGACCCTGGCGTTTCTGGCCGAGCCCTTCTCGGCGTTGAGCGTATAGAGGTAGCGCATGCCATCGACCGTCTTTTCGCTGACCACCTTCTTGGCCACCGCCATCGCTTCTTCCTGAGTGCGGACCAGGAAGGTAGGATTCATCAGGAAGCCACCATTCATCAGCGCCGCGCAGCCGACAGCCGCTTGCAGCGGCGTCGTCGACACGCCATGGCCGAACGCGATGGTGAACGAATTGACCTGTTTCCAGACCTTCGGTTCAGTCGGACGGGCGACTTCCGGCAGTTCGGTCTGCATCTTGTCCAAGATTCCAAGGCGATGCAGGAATTCGCGGTGCCCCTCGATGCCGACCATCTCGGCCTCCCTGGCCGACCCGATGTTGGACGAATAGAGGAACACCTCCGGCAATGACAGCACACGGTTCTTGCCGTGGAAATCGTGAATGGCCTGATGGCCGACCCGGATCGGATGCGAAGCGTCGAAGCGGCTCGCCATCGTCGCCTTGCCGGAATCGAGCGCCATGGCCGAGGTGAAACTCTTGAAGGTCGAGCCCATCTCATAGAGCCCCGCCGACATCCGATTCAGCCGGTCCTTTTCCTGTGCATTGTAAGGATTGTTCGGATCGAAATCCGGCACCGAGGCCATCGCCACCACTTCGCCGGTCTTGACGTTGAGCACAACGGCGCCAGCGCCCATGGCGCGATAGCGCTCCAGGCCGGCGGCGATCTCGTCGCGCACCACATGCTGGACGCGCAGATCGATCGAAAGCCTCACCGGCTTCAGATCCTTGGCCACCGCCAGGCCCGATGCCTGCAAGTCGCTCAAGCCCTGCTCATCGACATATTTCTCCATGCCGGAGATGCCCTGGTTGTCGATGTTGGTGAGCCCGACAACGTAGGACGAGGTCTCGCCGCTCGGATAGAAGCGGCGCTTTTCGGTGCGGAAGCCGAAACCGGGAATACCGAGCTGCATGATGTCGGACTGCTGCTTGGGCGTCAGCTGCCGCTGCAGCCAGACGAAGCCGGCGCCGCTTTTGAGCTTGTGGTAGGTCTGCTCGTAGTCGATCTCCGGCAGCACCGTCGACAGCTTCTCGATCGCCTCGTCGGCATCGACGATGCGCCGCGGCTCGGCGAACAGCGAGGCCGTCTTGATGTCCGTCGCCAGCACTTCGCCGTTGCGATCGACAATGTCGGGCCGCGATGCCGTCACCCGGCTCTGCGGGCCGCCCGACATGTCGGGGGTCTGGAAGCCGAGATAGACCAGCCGCCCGGAAATGGTCGCGAAGATGCCGAAGAACACCGCCATCGTCATCACGATGCGCGTCCTGCCCTTGCCGCCGGTCGCCTTGCGGGCGCCCTCGACCACGATCGATCCGCCTTCACCGGCCTTGGTGCTGCGCTTCAGCAGTTTGCCGATCATTGGGCGATGCCTCCGGTCACAACGGGATCCTTGCCGTCCGGGGACGCCTTGTCGGAATTGTCGGCCATGCCGCCCTCGCGTCCTTTGAGGATGTCCTGAATGTCCAGGGCTTTGGCCGGCAGGTCGCCGATGCCGACGATCTGGCGGGCGCTGACCGGCTGGAGTTCGAGCTGCGACTTGTAGAGGTCGGCCAGCTTCTGCAGCCGCGACGGCTGGGTGAGCAGGCTCCAGTCGGCCTTGAGCAGGTCGATCGTGTCCTCCTCATAGCGGATCTGCTCATGGATCTTCTGCACCGCTGCCAATTGTTCCTCGGCTTCGCGCTTGGTCTTGTAGGTAAGGGCCGCCGCCGAAACCATGACGGCGATCAGGACGATGTCGCTGGTACGAAACACGTGCTTACCTCTCCCCCGGCCGGTCGATGCCGGGAAGTTTTGGAAGGCCGAAGATCGAAAAGTCGCTGTTGCGGGCCGGTGCCTCGGTGCGGATGGCCGCGCGCAGCCGGGCCGAACGGGCGCGCGGGTTGGCTGCGACCTCGGCATCGCCGGCAGTCACGCCGCCGCCCGCCTTGCGGAAGGTCGCGGTGCGCGCCTGCGCCTCTGGCATATGGCGCGAGCCGGTCACGGCGTCGGCGCGATCGGCGATGAAGCGCTTGACGATGCGGTCTTCCAGCGAATGGAACGTCACCACGGCGAGCCGCCCGCCCGGCTTCAGCGCGCGTTCGGCGGCCAACAAGGCCTTCGCCAGTTCGCCAAGCTCGTCATTGACGAAGATGCGCAACGCCTGGAAGACGCGCGTGGCCGGATGGATCTTGTCCTTTGGTGCGCGGCCGACATGTGTCTCGATGGCGTCGGCCAGTTCCAGCGTGCGCTCGAATGGCCGCTTTTCGCGGCGAGCCTCGATCATGCGGGCAATACGGCCGGCGTGACGCTCCTCGCCGAGGAAGCCGAAGATGCGCGCGAGATCGCCCGGCTTGAAGGAATTGACGACATCGGCGGCGCTCAGGCCCGCTTGCGCCATGCGCATGTCGAGCGGCCCGTCGGCACGGAACGAGAACCCGCGTTCGGCCTGGTCGAGCTGCATCGACGACACGCCGATGTCGAGCACGACGCCGTCGGCGCTCTCGACATGCTCGTCCAGCGTCGAGAATGGCGCCTGCACCAACCTCAATCGGCCACCGGATTGCGCCTCGAGATCGCGCCCAGCGGCGATGGCATCCGGATCGCGGTCGATCGCCACGACGGAAGCGCCCGTCGCCAGAATTGCCTTGGTGTAGCCGCCGGCGCCGAACGTGCCGTCGATGATGGTGTCGCCCTCCACCGGCGCCAGCGCTTCGAGCACTTCGCCAAGGAGGACCGGAATGTGGCGGGCCGATCCGCCAACGGCGTGAAGGTCATCGCCGTGGCCCACCATCATTCCGGTCGCTCCCCAGGCTTCGTCCCCTGCCGAAGCTGCAAAAGCCGGGCACGCGCCTGCGCCCCATAGGCAGCTAGCCGTCCCGGCTCCCAGATCTGAAAGAAATTGCCGCGCCCGACAAAGGCCACCTCCGCCGAAATGCCGGTATGCTCGCGAATGAAATCGCTCATCGTGATGCGGCCGTCCTGGTCGAGCTTCAGGAAGGCGCCATCGCCATGGCAGAAGAACGACATGTCGTCCGCCGTCTGCAGGAAGGGATCTTCGAGCGCGATGCGCTCCTCGTAGCGGTCGAGCAGGTCGAGCCCCCCGACATCCATCGCCGGCTGGTCGAGGCAGCGCAGCCCATAGAGCTCCGAATAGCCGCGCTTCTGCACGACGGCACGGAAATGCGCCGGAACGGAAACTCGCCCCTTCGCATCGATCCTGCTCACCGTATTTGACAGAAACCGGTCCATTGAACGTCACAGCCGCTTGCGCCGCCGCACCCCTCTCCATCTTGTCGCACGCGCCGCCGCAACGCGCTCCCTGCCCCGTGTCAGCCTCGTCCATAAGGGCAAAAACCGGCAAACGCGCAGCCGCCGCGGCTGCCCGATTGGCGTACGCTTTACCCTGACGCGGAACGAAGGCTTGAGTATCGAAATGGGATATCATGGGGCACTATGGGCGTCAACGGGAATGGGTTCACAAACACGCGCGTCGCGACCAATGAAAGCAGCCTTGACGGCACGTCTCGTCTTTATGGTCCATTAAGCCTAACGAAGCGTTTAGACCCGCCTGGCCCAACCGGACGCGCCTTGCCGCAAGCCACCGCCCGGCATAGCGTCTCGCCGCATCTCGTCGGTCACCAAGAGGGTCTGAGAATCGATGTCTGAAACAGCGAACGCACGCGCTGCGGCACTTCCCCATCTGCGCGACAGGGGGTTCGCCAAGGGTGATCCGATCCCGCTGCCGCTGACCATGGCCGCGATCTATCACACCCCCGGCGACGCCAACGGTTTCGATGAGTATGGCCGCTTCAGCAACCCGACATGGGATGCGGTCGAACATATGCTGGCGCATCTGGAAGGTGCGCCCTGCGTCGCCTTTCCGTCCGGGATGGCTGCAATCTGTTCGGTGTTTTTCGGCCTGCTTAAAGCCGGCGACCGTATCCTGCTGCCTGCGGACGGCTACCACACGACAAGGGCCCTGGCCGACCGCTTCCTGAAGCCGTTTGGCGTCACCTACGATATGAGGCCGACTTCGACCTTCCTCGACGGTGGCTTTGAAGGTTACCGCCTTGCCTTCGTCGAAACCCCAGCCAACCCGGGACTGGACATCTGCGATATCGCGGCCGTTGCAAAAGCCGCTCACATGGCCGGTGCGCTCCTTGCCGTCGACAACACGACGATGACGCCCTTCGGACAGCGCCCGCTCGACCATGGCGCTGATATAGTCGTTGCCGCCGACACCAAGGCACCCAATGGCCATTCCGACGTTCTGTTCGGCCATGTCGCCAGCCGCAATGCCGATATCATCGCCGCCGTGACCGGCTGGCGAGAAATCTCCGGCAGCATTCCCGGGCCGTTCGAGGCATGGCTGGTGCATCGCGGCCTCGAAACGCTGGATGTGCGCTTCGACCGCATGTGCTCTTCGGCGGAAGTGATCGCACGGCGGCTGAAGAGCCACCCGGCAATCAGCGGCCTGCGTTTTCCCGGACTGGAGAGCGACTCTTCGCACAACCTTGCCTGCGCCCAGATGGAGCGCTTCGGCTTTCTCATCTCTTTCGAGCTTGCCTCTGAAGACAAGGCCGAGGATTTCATCAACAACTGCGATCTGATGCAGGCCGCAACATCCTTTGGCGGCGTCCATAGCTCCGCCGAACGCCGATCTAAGAGAGGCGATGCGGTTGCCGCCGGTTTCGTTCGCCTCTCGGTCGGTTGTGAGCCGGTGGAAGAGCTCTGGAAGGCGATCGAGGCGTCGCTGGACAAGATCAGCGGCTGACCGGGCGATCACGAACCGAGGTCGTCGGCTTCGATCCTGCGTTTGCCGTGCAGCACGCGGATGATTTCGATCGCGTCGTCACCGACCCGGTACAGAGTGAGGTAGTCGCCGACCACCAAATGACGGATGCCGGGCGAGATATCGTCGCGCGGCGCGCCTGAGAAAGGATCGGTAGCCCAGTTGCTGCCACCGTGCCTCGATGCGATCGAGCAACCGGTCGGCTGCAGCCTCGCTGCGTGCAATATGAAGCCAGATCGCGATCAGATCGTCTTCCGCGCGCGTTCCGAGCGACGGGCAGCAAATTCATGCTGCGTCGTCAGATCGCAAGCGCCTCCGCGCCTCAGCCTTGATGTCATCCATCGATGCAAATCGTCCCGGCCCGCTGTCGATCCCCTCCTGCACCAGCTTGCGCAACTTCCTCGACCGTGTAGCCATGCAGATCGCGCCGGTCCTTCCATTGCCGGAGCGCATCGCCGATCACCTCGCTCGCCGAAGCGTATTCGCCGGCCGCGACCACATCGTCCACCGCCTGCGCCAGTTCCGGCGACAGCGTGATGCTGCGTTTGTCGACCTGTCCCATGATAAGGCTGCTGATGCCGTTCGCTGGCGCATGGTACGATTTAATCGCACCAACTTCAAGCAACCGGTAGGCTCCCGCTACGACGGTAAGTAACTGAATAGCTTGAATCGGCAGGCGCGCCCGAGGGCGCAACCTGCTGATCTCAAAGACTTCTTTTCGATGTCGTGGAGAGAATTGCCAGCTGGCCTGTAAGCCGGGTTCTGTATGGCCCTCGCCCCGTGCGAGGCGAGAGCGTGGCGGCCATTCATCTTGGGCGCATGTTGCCATACGCCTCACGCAACCTACCCGGACGGTGAGCCGGAAACAGCCCTCGAGGGTTTCCCCTCGCACCGCCCCTATTCGGTCTTGCTCCCGGTGGGGTTTACCGTGCCGCTCCTGTTGCCAGTCGCGCGGTGGGCTCTTACCCCACCCTTTCACCCTTGCCACGATTAGATCGTGGCGGTTTGCTTTCTGTGGCACTTTCCCTGGGGTCGCCCCCGCCGGCCATTAACCGGCACCGTGTTTCCATGGAGCCCGGACTTTCCTCACCCGCGGCCTTTCGGCTGTTGCGGGTGCGGCCGCCCGGCCAGCTGGCAAGGCGTATAAAGGGGTTCACGCTCGAAAACGCAAACGAAAAAGCCGGCCGCTCCGGCCGGCTCCACGCAACCAGTCGGCTAAAGCGCCGCCATCTGCACCTTGACCTTGCTGCAATAGGCGGCCGACACCGGGTTCATCCGCGTTGCGGCGTGGCCTGCGTTATATTTCAGGATCGTGCCGCAGGTGCTGCCGCCGCCGAGGTCCTGCGCCATGGCGAGGTACTTCATCCCGTATTTGATGTTGGTGTCCGGGTCGAAGAGGCCCTTTGCCGAACCGTTGTAGCCCATCATCCGCGCCGTCGCCGGCTTGATCTGCATCAGGCCGATCTCGCCGGCGCTGCCGACCATGTTCGGCCGGTAGTTGCTCTCGATGCTGATGACTGCGTGAGCGAGCGAAACCGGTACGCCGTAGCTCGCGGCATAGCGCGCGACGATCGCCGAATACTGACCGCCGCCGGCCACTGCTGCCGTCGACGCAGCCGCGTTCCTGAGGTCGATCGACGCCGTTGTCGCCATGTCCAAGGTCTTGCGGCCGCGCTTCGTCTGCCTCTTGGCGGATTTCTTCGGCTTGGCAAAACTTGCCTTTTCCATTTTCACGGGAGACCGCTTCGTGGCCTTGGCGTCTTGGCCTGCCTTGCTGGGTTTTGCGGATACCGCGACGAGCCCTTGATCAGCCCGAGGGCTGGCATTCGCGGCACCGAAGGCAAAAGTCATTACGCCGGCAGCAACAGCTGCCGTTAAAACGGTCAATTTCTGCATGTGATCCTGTTCTGTCTGAACCGCGTAAAGGTGTTCACGCAGCAACGCTTAATCAATATCGGAACATCCGGGGGGCTGGGGGTCCGACAACTTGCACGCCAGCCGTTTGAAGCTCGAATTGGTGCCAAACAAGGCCAGGCAAGTCACTTTGAGTGACAGCTTGTAACTTAAGGACTGGAATGAGTACCTTGGGAACAGCTTCCCCCGAGATCAAGACCTTACGGAAGCAAGCAGCCTTTCTAGCGTCCGCTGTGTCGAGCCATCGGCAACACCATCCACTTTGCGCGGCCGGAAATGTCGCTGAAACGCTTCGACGACAATCTCCGTCTGCCGGTCGAAAATGCCTGATATCTCGACGCCATAGCCATAGAGCGCCAGCATCGACTGCAACGCCTCGACATCGGCGCCGGTGTCTCGGGTCTTGAGCACGGCCCCTCGCCTGACGGGTGCGGCCGCCACGAGATGGCCGACGCCGGCCGCAAACAGCGTCCGCCATGGAAACTTCTCGCCCGGATCGATCTTGCGCCCCGGCGCCACGTCGGAATGCGCCAGCACTCGCTCGGCGGCAATCGAGTGCCGACCTGCGATCCCGGCGCACAAGCCGATCACCGCATCGATCTGCCCTCTGGGAAAGCCGGGATAGCCCAGCGAATGTCCCGGATTGACGATCTCGATGCCTATCGAACAGGAATTGATGTCGGCGCGTCCGAACCACGAGCTCTTGCCGGCGTGCCAGGCGCGATCGCTTTCCCTGACCATCTGCACGATGTCGCCATTCTCATGCACAAGATAGTGCGACGAGACCTCGCTGGCCGGATCGCACAGCCATGCTTCGGCGCCGGTGCCGGTCGCCATTCCAGTGTAATGCAGCACGATCATGTCGGGCCGGAGCGTGTCGCGCCGCGGACCGAAATTCGGCGATACCCTGACCTCGGCGCTAGGCTCGTCGGGCAGGAAGCCGCTCATGCGTGCCGCAGGCCCCGCTCGATCATCTCATAGGCGGCGTTGATCGCCGCCACCCTGGTCGTTGCGATCTTGATGAACTCCTGCGGCAGGCCGCGCGCGATCAGCCGGTCCGGATGATTGTCGGAGACCAGCTTGCGATAACGCTTCCTGACCTCTTCGAACGGCTTGCCGCGCTCGATGCCGAGCACGACATAGGGATCACCTGCGCCGAGATTGACGTGGCGCGCCATGATGCTCTCGTAATGGGCCTCGTCGATGCGGAAAATCTCGGCGATACGATGCAGGAAGTGGCCTTCGCGCTCATGCACCAGCCCATCGGCCTTGGCGATGTGGAACAGACCGTCGAGTATGTCTTCCAGCATCACGCAGTTGGAATGGCCCGAGCCGCACAGTTGCGCCATCCGCTCGGCATAGGTTTCGAAACCGGCCACGTCGCGCTGGGCGAGATCGAACAGCCGCGCCACATTGCGCGTCTCCTTCGGCGGGACCTCGAATATTTCCTGGAACGCGCGCACCTCGTCCTGGGTCACGATGCCATCGGCCTTGGCCATCTTGGCCGACAGCGCGATCATCGCCACCGAGAAGGCGACACGCCGGCGCAGGTCGGCGTCGCCGGAGAATACCGTGCGCACGGCCTCAACGACGTCGGCAACGCCCGACGAGGTTGAGGATGAAACGCGCGTGATGAACTCGCCAAGGCGATCCCAAATCGACATGGCCTGCTTCTTAGGGCCACGGCCCCTTGCTATCAAGCCGGGACAGTGCCGCAGCCTTGGCGCAACCGATCGGCCTGACGCCGAGGGGATGTAGTCACGACGCGCAGACAATATGAGAAAGGCCAGCGTGAAGCCGGCCTTCCTCAATCATCACACGAGTACTGCTTTGTTGACTACTGCGCGGGCGCAGGAGCTGGTGTTGCCGGAGCCGGCTCGGCAGGCTTCTCGGGTGTGATGCTCTTGGTGGTTGAGTTATCGGTTGCCGGAGGCGTTGCGGCCGGCGGCGTGGCTTCCGGCGTCGCCGGCTTCATCGGCTGCTCGGCGGCCGGCGGATTGGTGCTCTGGGTGGTGGTGTTGTCCGTACCGCTGTCGCTGCAGGCAGCAACGCCGAGCAACGCCAAAGCGGAAACGGACGCAAGAATGAGCTTTTTCATAACATCTCTCCTTCACTACACGTTCACGTTGCGGTGAACGGTCGAAGGGGAATGCATCAGACGGCCATGAGTTTCGTAACGTTGCGTTTCCGTATGTAATATCATCTGGCCCGTTTGCGATTGCCCGTCAGACAACGGCGAACTAACAGGATGTGTTGAACAAATCGAACTGAAACTGCTGGGAGCTGCCATGACCGCGACGTGGGATTTCTGGATCGATCGCGGCGGTACCTTCACCGACGTCATCGGCCGCGACCCACAAGGCGGGCTGCATCCGCGCAAGCTTCTCTCCGAAAATCCCGAAGCCTATGCCGATGCCGCTATCCAGGGCATTCGCGACCTTCTCGGCCTGTCCTCCGGCGGCGCAATCCCGCCGGGCCTGATCGGCGACATCAAGATGGGCACCACCGTCGCCACCAACGCCCTTCTGGAGCGCAAGGGCGACCGGGTGCTGCTCCTCATCACCAAGGGGTTTCGCGACGCGCTGAAGATCGCCTATCAGGCGCGGCCGGACATCTTCGCCAAGGAGATCATCCTTCCCGAACAGCTCTATGAGCGCGTCATCGAGATCAACGAGCGCGTGCGCGCCGATGGCAGCATCGAACGGCTACTCGACATCGCCGCTTGCCGGCCGGCGATCGAGCAGGCGAAAGCCGATGGCATCGACGCCGTGGCCATCGTCTTCATGCATGCCTGGAAATACCCCGACCACGAGAAGGCGGTGGCAAAAGTCTGCCGAAAGCTCGGCTTCGGCCAGGTTTCCGTCAGCCATGAGGTGTCGCCTCTGATCAAGCTGGTCGGCCGCGGCGACACCGCCGTGGTCGACGCCTATCTGTCGCCGATCCTGTCGAGATATGTGCAGATTGTGGCGGGGGAATTGGGCGCGGCGCCCGGCCAATCTCCCCACCTCATGTTCATGATGTCCTCTGGCGGGCTGACCGCCGCCGACATGTTCCAGGGCAAGGACGCGCTGCTATCCGGGCCAGCGGGCGGCGTTGTCGGCATGGTCGAGACGGCGAAGCTTGCCGGCTTCGGCAAGGTCATCGGTTTCGACATGGGCGGCACCTCCACCGATGTCGCCCACTATGACGGCGAGTATGAGCGTGCCTTCGACACCGAGGTCGCCGGCGTGCGGATCCGCGCGCCGATGATGCGTATCCACACTGTCGCCGCCGGCGGCGGCTCGATCCTCCACTACGAGGCCGGCCGTTTCCGCGCCGGACCCGATTCCGCCGGCGCCAACCCCGGCCCGGCCGCCTATCGCCGCGGCGGACCGCTGGCCGTCACCGACGCCAATGTCATGCTGGGCAAGCTGCAGCCCGATTTCTTTCCGAAGATATTTGGTCCCGCCCAGGACCAGCCGCTCGACGTCGAGACGGTGCGCGAAAAATTCACCGCACTGGCCGCCGAAATCGGCGACGGCCGCACGCCCGAGGCTGTCGCCGAAGGGTTCGTCACCATCGCCGTGGAAAACATGGCCAATGCCATCAAGAAGATTTCCGTCCAGCGCGGCTACGACGTCACCGAATATCTGCTCAATTGCTTCGGTGGCGCCGGCGGCCAGCATGCTTGCCTGGTTGCCGACGCGCTCGGCATGGAAGCGGTGCTGATCCATCCCTTTTCCGGCCTGCTGTCGGCCTATGGCATTGGCCTGTCCTCGGTTTTTGCCTCGCGCCAACAGGCGCTGCTGAAGCCGCTGGCGGAAGAGTCCAGAACCGAGATCGGCAACCTGATCGCCACCTTGAAAAAGGCCGTCATCGCCGAATTCGCAGTGCAAGGCATCGCCGAGGACATGGTTGCCGCGAAGCCGGTACTGCACATTCGATATGACGGCACCGACACGACACTGCCGGTGAATTTCGAGGAAGACTCGATTTTCAAGGCCAAGCGCGATTTCGAAATTGCCCACAAGGCGCAGTTCGGTTTCGTCTATGACAACAAGCCGATGATTGTCGAGACCGTCGGCGTCGAGGGCACAGACACCGGCGGCACGGAACGCGACGAAACCGATTCAGCGGTCGAAGATATCGCCGCAAGTCCCTCGGAGGTTGGAAAAATCTTTTCCGACGGCATCTGGCGTGACGCCGACATCCTCCGCCGCGAAGGGCTCAAGCCCGGGCATAGAATTGCCGGTCCTGCGCTGATCATCGAGCCGAACCAGACCATCGTCGTCGAGCCGGGCTGGCAGGCCGAGATCACCGCCAAGAATCATGTGCTGTTGCGCCGCGTCGAGGAGAAGCAGCGGCAGGCAGCGCTCGGCACCGAGGCCGATCCGGTGATGCTGGAAGTCTTCAACAATCTGTTCATGTCGATCGCCGAGCAGATGGGCGTGACGCTGCAGAACACCGCCTATTCCGTCAACATCAAGGAGCGGCTGGATTTCTCCTGCGCCGTCTTCGACCACAACGGCGCGCTGGTCGCCAATGCGCCGCACATGCCGGTGCATCTAGGCTCCATGGATCGTTCGGTCGAAACCATCATCCGGCTGAATTCCGGCGACATCCACCCCGGCGACGTCTTTGCCCTCAACGCCCCCTACAATGGCGGCACCCATTTGCCCGATATCACCGTGGTGACGCCGGTTTTCGACGACGCTCAGCAGAAAATCCTGTTTTGGGCCGCCTCGCGTGGCCACCACGCCGATATCGGCGGCACGGCGCCCGGCTCGATGACGCCGCTCGCCACAACGGTCGACGAGGAAGGCGTGCTGTTCGACAATTTCCGCATTGTCGATCGCGGCCGCTTCCGCGAGAAGGAACTGGAAACGCTGCTCACCGACCACCGGTGGCCGGCCCGCAATCCGCACCAGAACATCGCCGACCTCAAGGCGCAGATCGCCGCCAACGAGAAAGGCGTCGCGGAACTGCGCAAGATGGTCGCGCATTTCGGCCTCGATGTCGTCGAAGCCTATATGGGCCATGTCCAGGACAACGCCGCCGAGAGCGTGCGCCGCGTGCTGGAGCGGCTGCCGGACGCTTCCGAATATGAATATCCGACCGATACCGGCCAGCTCATCAAGGTGAAGATCACGGTGGATCGGCAACGGCGCGAGGCGACTGTCGACTTCACCGGCACGTCGCCGGTCATGAAGAACAATTTCAATGCGCCCGAGCCGGTTGCCCGCGCGGCGGTCCTCTATGCCTTCCGCGTCATGGTCGAAGACATGATCCCGATGAATGCCGGCTGTTTGCGGCCAATCAACATCATCATTCCCGACGGCTGCATGCTCAAACCCGCCTACCCTGCCGCCGTCGTGGCCGGCAATGTCGAGACCTCGCAGCACGTCACCAATGCGCTGTTCGGCGCCATGGGCGCCATGGCCAACGCGCAAGGCACCATGAACAACCTGACCTTCGGCAACAAGCACTACCAGTATTACGAGACGATCTGTTCCGGCTCGCCCGCTGGCAAAATGAACTCAGGCCGCGGCTTCGCCGGCACTTCCGGCGTCCACACCCATATGACCAATTCGCGCCTCACCGACCCGGAAGTGCTGGAACTGCGCTTTCCCGTGCTGCTCGAGGATTTCCACATTCGGGAAGGTTCCGGCGGCAAGGGCAGATGGAGCGCCGGCGACGGCACAAAGCGCACCATCCGTTTCCTCGAGAAGATGGAATGCGCGATCCTGTCCTCGCATCGCAACCGCCCGCCGCAAGGCTTGGACGGTGGCGGCGACGGCGAAGTCGGCTCGACCAAGGTCCGCCGCAAGGACGGCGCGATCGACCTGTTGAAAGCCTGCGACCAGACCGTGCTTCAGGCCGGCGACGCCGTCATCCTGACGACGCCGACGCCGGGCGGGTTTGGCAAGGCCTGAAGCTACGTCAACAGGCTGTCACTGGCCTGTCATGACCCTGCGCTACCCGCTTGCGCCAAAGCAAATGGGGAATCACCTTGCCATGACGGACGTTTCCGCAGATCTGGTTTTTCGCCGCGGCAAGGAAGTTGGAAAGGCCGTCTACCAGAACCGCCCGCTGTCGAAAGCCGGCATCTCGGAGCGGCTGTTCGCCTTCCTGTTTTCCGGCCTCGTCTACCCGCAGATCTGGGAGGACCCCGATGTCGACATGGAGGCGATGCAGCTTGGCCAGGGCCATCGCGTCGTCACCATCGCCTCCGGCGGCTGCAACATCCTCGCCTACCTGACCCGTTCGCCAGCACAAATTGACGCCGTCGACCTCAATGCAGCGCATATCGCGTTGAACCGCATGAAGCTGGAGGCCATGCGCCACCTGCCTTCGCAGGGCGACCTGTTTCGCTTCTTCGGCGCCGCCGACACCAGCCACAATTCGCAAGCCTACGACCGTTTCATCGCGCCGCATCTCGACCCGGTCAGCCGTCACTACTGGGAGCGGCGCAACTGGCGCGGCCGCCGGCGCATCGCCGTCTTCGACCGCAATTTCTACCAGACCGGCCTGCTCGGCCTGTTCATCGCCATGGGCCACCGCACGGCAAAGTTCTTCGGTGTCGATCCTGCCGGCATCATGCAGGCCCGTAACATCGGCGAGCAGCGCCGCTTCTTCAACGAGAAACTGGCGCCGGTCTTCGACAAGCCGCTGCTGAAATGGGCGACGTCGCGCAAAGCCTCGCTGTTCGGCCTCGGCATTCCGCCGGCGCAGTATGATTCGCTGATCACGTCGGGTGACGGCACCATGGCCAGTGTGCTCAAGGCCCGGCTGGAAAAGCTCGCTTGCGATTTTCCGCTGGAGAACAACTACTTCGCCTGGCAGGCCTTCGCCCGCCGCTATCCGAATCCCGGCGAGGCCGCCCTGCCCGCCTATCTCGAAAAGCGGAATTACGAAGCCATCCGCGGCAATGTCGACCGCGTCGCCATCCACCATGCCAATCTGATCGAGTTCCTTGCCGGCAAGGATGCAGGCGCGGTCGACCGCTTCATCCTGCTCGATGCGCAGGACTGGATGACCGACGACCAGCTCAATGCGCTATGGTCCGAAATCACCCGCACCGCGTCGGCCGGCGCCCGCGTCATCTTCCGCACCGCGGCCGAGCCCAGCCTGTTGCCCGGCCGGGTTTCCAGCTCGCTGCTCGACCAGTGGAATTATCAGGACGAGGCGTCGCGCGAATTCTCGGCCCGTGACCGTTCGGCCATCTATGGCGGCTTCCATCTCTATGAGAAGCGCGCAGCATGAGCACCACCGAGCTGCCGGCCAGCCATGCCGAACTGATGGACGGCGTCTACCGCTGGCAGCGCCACATCTACGACCTGACCCGCAAATACTATTTGCTCGGCCGCGACCTGATGATCTCTGGGCTCGACGTACCGGCCGGCGGCACCGTGCTTGAACTCGGCTGCGGCACCGGCCGCAACATCATCCTGGCCGCCCGCCGCTATCCCGACGCCCGCTTCTTCGGCCTCGATATTTCGGCCGAGATGCTGGAGACGGCCGGCACTGCCATTGCCCGCGAAGGCCTGTCGGGCCGCGTCACGCTGGCGAGGGGCGACGCCACCGATTTCGACACAGACTCGCTTTACGGTGTCGAACGGTTCGACCGCATCTTCGTCTCCTATTCGCTGTCGATGATCCCTGGCTGGGAAAAGACGGTGTCGGCGGCACTTGCTGCGCTGTTATCGAATGGTTCGCTGCATATCGTCGATTTCGGCCAGCAGGAAGGCCTGCCGGGTTGGTTCCGGGCATTGCTGCGCGGCTGGCTCAAGAAGTTCCATGTCGCGCCGCGCTCAACCCTGCGCGAGGTCCTGGAATCGGAATCTCGTCGAGCCGGCGCAAGCTTCCGTTTCCGCACGCTTTATCGCGGCTATGCGTGGCTGGCCGTGATCGGGCCGCGTCCGTAGAAGCTAATGTAGCGCGGCCACCAGAGCCCCGACCATCGCCTGAGGGCGGTAGCCGAGCTTGGCCGGCGTCAGCCCGAGCCGCACCACCACCAGTTGCTCCGAGGGAATGATGGTCACCGTCTGCCCGTCATGGCCTTCCATCCAGTAGGTGTCCTTGGGCAGGCCCGCCGCCACGCCAGCGCCGGGCTTTTTCTCGTCGCCCGGTGCCTCGATCCACAACTGGCCCTTGCCGTAGACTTTCGAGGCCGGCGCCGGCTCCCGCATCCAGTCGACGAAGCCGGCCGGCAGCACCTGGTTGCCGTTCCACACGCCACGTTGCAGCAGGAACTGGCCGAAGCGAGCCCAGTCACGCGCCGTGGCATAGAGATAGGACGAGCCGACGAAGGTGCCCTGTTCATCGGTCTCGAGCACCGCGCTGTGCATGCCGAGCGGCTCGAACAGCGCCGTTCGTGGCCACGTCAGCGCCTTGCCCTTGTCGCCCATCGCATCCTGCCAGAGGCGCGACAGCATCACCGCCGTGCCGCTCGAATAGGTAAACACTTTGCCGACCTCGGCCACCAGCGGCTTGGCTTCGGCGAAGCCTGCCATGTCGGGTTCGAGGTAGAGCATGCGCGTGACGTCGGCAACGTCGCCATAGTCCTCGTTGAACTCCAGTCCGCTCGACATCGCCATCATGTCGGCAAGGCTGATCGCGGCGCGGCCGTCCGCCTTCCATGGCGAGAACAGGCCTTTGTTGTCGACCGCCATCTTGCCGTCCTTGACCAGCGTGCCGACGATCGCGGCGTTCACCGTCTTGGTCATCGACCAGCCGAGCATCGGCGTCTTTGCCGAGAATCCCGCGCCATAGCGCTCGGCGACGACGCGGCCATTCTTGACCACCACCACCGCACGCATGCCGGTGCCGGTCAGCGCCGCATCGTCGAGCAGCTTGGCAATCACCGGGTCCTGTGATGGCTCGACCCGCTCGCCCTCCGGCCACAGCGCGTCCTGGCTGACCGCCGACGGTTCGGCATAGACCGCCGTCCGTCGCGCCTTGCCGACATCGCCATCGGGAACCGAGGCGCAGCCCAGCCCATCACGGGCGACAGCGAGGCTCTTGCCAAGGAAGCCGAGCAGGCCCGCCGAGACCGTTCCCCTGTTCTTGTCCACCGAGACCCGCATCAGCCGCAGCAGCGGGTGCCCAGGCGCCTGCACGTCGACCGCGAGCACCTCATTGGCGTCGCGACCGGCGATGAAGACGTTCGAGCAGACAATCTTGGCCGAATAGCCCGAACCGACACGGATCAATTCCGGCGGTGCGATGTAGAGCCAGGCGAAGAGCGCGGCGATCGCCAGCACGACCAGGCCAAGCAGCCATCTGACGATCTTGGCGACGGTCCGCATTTGTTTCCTCCCAGGCCCCTGCCTGACGCTTATGTCATCGATTTGCCGCCATTGCTTCCGCAAATCGCAGTGCTTGTCGAGCGCCGTCAACCTGATATCAACCATGTTCGGCGATCAATGCATGTCGCCCAAAACTGCGCAGCGGTTTTGGGACAACGACATGCACGAAAGCGAAGATACCGGGCGATGCTGTGGGGCGATCGCTCGTCGGGGGCCAGACCAAGCGCCGGCCATCAGTGCACAGACCCATCAGCGACCGGCTGAATCCGGCTCGGGAGTTGCGATGCGCCGTCTTGCGGGCCTCATCATGCTTACACTGCTTAGCGCCTGCTCGACGGTGGACGATCTCTCGCCGCTGTCGCCGTCTGCGTCCAGCAGCCCGACGACGGTTGCCGTGCGCGCGCCGCGCTTCGCCGATTCCAAGCCGCATGAATGGGACAGCGGCGCGCCGTGGAACTATGCCGTCCACGGCACCGATGTGTCCAAATACCAGACATCGGTCGACTGGCCGGCTGCCAAGGCCAGCGGCATCTCCTTCGCCTTCATCAAGGCGACCGAGGGCGGCGACCGCTTCGATGAATATTTCAACGAACACTGGGCCCGCACGAAAGCCGCCGGCGTTCCGCGCGCGGCCTACCACTTCTACTACTTCTGCACGCCCGCCGCCCAGCAGGCGCGCTGGTTCATCCAGAACGTCCCGGTCGATCGCTCGGCGATGCCGCCGGTCCTCGACATGGAGTGGAACCCGAAGTCGCCAACCTGCAGGTTGCGTCCCGATGCCGCCACGGTGCGCTCGGAGATGACCACCTTCCTCGAAATCGTCGAACGGCACTACGGCAAGAAGCCGATCATCTACACCTCGGTCGACTTCTTCGACGACAACCAGCTATCGACCTTCCGCGGCTATCCCTACTGGCTGCGATCCGTCGCCGGCCATCCGCGCGAAAAATACGGCAGTCACCCCTTCACCTTCTGGCAATACACCGGAACCGGCGTCGTTCCGGGCATGACCGGCAAGTCCGACATCAACGTCTTCAACGGCAGCGAAGCTGCGTGGAACAAGTGGTTGCGGCAGAACACCCGTTGAGCCCGGTTCAACGGCAACGAAGTCGCCTGGAAAAGGGGGCTGTGGCAGAACACCCGTTGACCCCCGGTTTAACCGCAGCGAAGCAGAGCAGTATAAGGGGCTGCGGCAGAACACCGTTGACACCGGGCCTGCCGCTTGCTTTTCGACACAGCCGGCGGCAAAGAGTGCAACCGGCCGTAATCAAGGGCGTTGGGGCTTCCGAGGGGGGGCACGACAAATGCCCTCATTCGTTCGAAAGGAAGCTGATGCGACTGCGTTCCCAAGCCCTCGCGGCGCTATTCTTGTGCGCCACGGCCTTGCCGGCGATGGCGCAGGAATGTGGCGGCGACTTCGAAGCCTGGAAACAGGGCGTAGCGGCGGAAGCCAAGTCGGCTGGTGTCGGTGCAGTGGGTCTGGACGCGCTGGAGGATGCCACCATCGACGACAAGGTCCTGGCGCGCGACCGCGCCCAGGGCGTCTTCACCCAGACCTTCACCGAATTTTCCAATCGCATGATCTCGGCCTACCGGCTGAAGCAGGGCGCGGCGAACATGAAGAAATACGCCGATGTCTTCGCCCGTGCCGACCAGCAATTCGGCGTCCAGGCACCGATCATCGCCGCCTTCTGGGCACTGGAGACCGATTTCGGCGCCGTGCAGGGCGATTTCCACACGCTGAGCGCCCTGGTGACGCTGTCCCATGATTGCCGTCGCCCGCAACTGTTTCGGCCTCAGCTTGTGCCACTTCTGGAATTGATCGATCGCGGCGTCGTGCCGGCCGATGTCAGGGGTGCCTGGGCCGGTGAGATCGGCCAGACGCAGATCCTGCCTTCCGACTATCTGGCGCGCGGCGTCGACGGCGATGGCGACGGAAAGGTCGACCTGCGCGGCAACGTACCGGATGTGATCATGACCACCGCCAACAAGGTGCTGTCGCGTGGCTGGAAACGTGACGAGCCCTGGATCCAGGAAGTCCGCGTGCCCGACGACATGCCGTGGGACCAGACCGGGCGCACCAACAAGCTGCCGCTGACGCAATGGGCGCAATGGGGCGTCACCTACCCCAGCGGCGCCCCGTTGGTCGACAATGGTCTGAAAGCGGGCCTCGCGCTGCCGATGGGCCGCAAGGGGCCAGCCTTCCTCACCTACGACAATTTCGACGTCTATCTCGAATGGAACCAGTCCTTCACCTACGCGCTGACCGCTGCCAACCTCGCCGCCAGGCTGGCGGGCGCGCCACAGTTCGATCCGCGCAATCCCGAGACCGGCCTCAACAACGAGCAACTGAAGGCGTTGCAGACCAGGCTGGAAGCCAGGGGCTACGATGTCGGCACGGTCGACGGCATCCTCGGCACCAACACCCGCGAAGCCATCCGCAAGGAGCAGATGCGCCTTGGCCTGCCTGTGGACGGCTGGCCGACGCCGGAGCTTTTGGCGAGGCTCTAGTGAGTGCGAATAGTAAGTAGTGAATAGAAGGGCTGCTTCTACTCACCACCTCACTAATTCGCCATCGTCTCCAAACTCGCAAACCCTTGCGGCGCGTCGCCTTCGTCGAACGGCGTCGTCACCTCGACGAAGGTGTCGGGGTAAAAGCCGTTGAAGCGGGTCCTGAGCGACAGCGAATAGGCGCCGATATGGCCGATCTCGATCCAGTCGCCGGTGTCGACCGTTTCAGGCAACCAGAACGGCCGCGACAGGATGTCGACGGAATCGCATGTCGCGCCGCAGACCTTGAACGGCACGATGTTCTTTTCCTCCCCATTGCGCGAGCGGATCGCCGGATCGGGGATGAAACGCGCCGGCAGCGTGATCTTGCCGGTCCAGGAGTCCGACAGCGACGCCCAGATGCCGTCATTGATGTAGAGCCGCTTGCCCTTGCGCAAGAGCACCCGCACGATCAGCGACAGGCAGCGCGCCACGATCACCCTGCCCGGCTCGGCCACCAGCGGTATCTGGTCGAATTGGTATTCCTTGAGGTCGCCGGAAAGCCGCGACATGATCTGGCCGAGCGACGGCATCTCGATGTGCTTGCGGTTGGGATCATGCCCATACTCGGCCGGAAAGCCGCCGCCGACATCGAGCCCGGCAATGTCGAAGGTCAGGCGGTTGCGCACCCAGTCGGCCGAGGCCAGCGCCCGCTCATAGGTATCGGGATCCTCGATCTGGCTGCCGACATGGAAACACAGGCCGACCTTGTAGCCAGTGCGGTTCAGCCGCTCCGCCAGCTCGACCGCATAGGCCGGCCCGGCGCCGAACTTCTTCGACAGTTCGTAGGCGGCAAGCCCCTTGGTCTGCACCCGCACGAAAACGGCTATCGCGCCCGGATCGATGTCAAGCGCCCGCACCACCCGTGTCAGCTTTGTGATCTCGTCCTCATGGTCGAGCGAAATGACACGGATGGCGTACTTCTCCAGCGCCAGCTTGATGTCCGACTGCGCCTTGACCGGGTGCATGTAGAGCATCTCGGCATCGGGTGAGACCGCGCGCACGGCGGCGAACTCGCCTGGCGAGGCAACATCGAAAGCAGTGACGCCGGCCTCAACCAGCGCCTTGAGTACGATCGGCTCGCCATTGGTCTTGACCGCATAGGCGGTCTTGCCGGGGAACATGCCCATGAACTGCCTGGCATCCGCCATCAGCACCTGCGGGCGGAAGCAATAGACCGGATCGTCCGGGCGAAGCGCCAGTGCCGCCTCGCGGGCATTCTCGAATCGCTGCATGGACGAATCCTCATGTCGGCTGCGCACAATTAATCCAAGCTAGCGGCTAATGAAAACAATTCTGTGTCTCGTGGCACTGACGCAGCTGCGCTAGGTCCAAGTGGCAGAGTTTGCCATCAGTCAGGTTTCGGGTGGCCCTTGTCGCCAGACCCGATATGCGTTCTGGCTGACCGGCTGGCATTCAGGCCATCTGGGGAGGACGATTGACATGGCAATGGCCGCGACATCAGCGCCACGCGGGCCGATGGTGCTCAAGGACTGGGGACAGCTCCTGCTGCTCGGTGCGATCTGGGGTGGCTCGTTCTTCTTTGCCCGCATCGCGGTGGCGGAACTTCATCCGCTGGTGCTGGTGCTGTTTCGCGTCGCCATCGCGGCGATCGCGCTGCAGCTCTATCTCGCCATTCGCGGACCGTCTTTCCGCCTCGCGCTTCCCCATGCCGGCCTGTTCTTCCTGCTGGCATTGACCAACAATGTCGTCCCTTTCTCGCTGATCTTCGCCGGCCAGACCCAGCTTGGCGCCGGCGTCGCCTCGGTGCTCAACGCAACGACGCCGTTCTGGACTTTGATCCTCGCCAACGCGCTGACATCAGACGAAAAGCTCTCCTGGAACAAGCTGGCCGGCATTGCGCTCGGCGTCGCCGGCACGGCGGTGATGATTGGCCCCGGCCTGCTTGCCGGGCTCGGCGGCCCGGTCTGGGCCAAGTTCGCGCTGATCGGCGCTTCGCTTTCCTATGGCGTGGCGCTGATGGTCGCCCGCCGCTTCAAAGGCGTCCCCTCGCCGGTCATCGCCACCGGACAATTGACCGCCTCGACCATCATCATGATCCCGATCGTGCTCTTCACTTATGGCCCTGCCGGTCTGTTCTCCGCCTCGCCTCCGGTCTGGGCGGCGGTGCTGGCGCTGGCGCTTTTGTCCACCGCCTTCGCCTACATCCTCTATTTCAACCTCGTCGCCTCGGCCGGCGCCACCAATGCCTCGCTGGTCACGCTCATCGTGCCGGCAAGCGCCATGCTGCTCGGCTTCCTGTTCCTCGGCGAACGGCTCGAACTGTTCGAAATCGGCGGCGTGGTGCTGATCGCACTTGGCCTCGTCACCATCGACGGGCGGCTGTTCGGAAGGCGTTAGAGCGCCGCGGTAGCGCTGCCATGACACGATAGTGACACATCGCCGCCACATTTTGTTCACAGGTCTGAAGCGGGTTTTTGCCGAAGAGTTTCAATGCCTAACGGCAAAAGGCGGGTCGCAAATCTGGCAATCACGTCGCAATGCAGCACATTTTTCGCTTGCCTGTGGCACAAATGAACCTAGTCTCTCAGACATAGCTCTTTAAGAGGAGGCTATGTCATGGGACTTACGAGGCCTATCAACGCATTGATGATCTGTGCTGCGTTCGCCTTCATCGGAGCCCTCATTATGGGCTTTCTTCCCTGACCCGCCAAGACGGGGAAGACCAGCACCACATAGTCGAAACCATCGAAAAAGGCCGGGTTTTTACCCGGCCTTTTTGCATTTCGGAAGCTCTTTGACGCAATTCCGAACGGGGAATTGCTCTAAGCCGCAGCCGAACCCGTCGCCTCGGCTTCGTGTGAGCGGATGCCGATCATGTGGCAGATGGCAAATACCAGATCGGCTCGGTTCATCGTGTAGAAATGGAAATCCCCGACCCCGCGCTCGACCAGGTCCATGACCTGTTCGGCCGCCACCGCCGATGCCACCAGCGCGTGCGTCTGCGGATCCCGGTCAAGGCCCTCGAACCGCTCCGCCAGCCAGCCGGGCACATGCGCGCCTGCCCTCGCGGAAAAGTTTGCGACCTGCTTGAAACTGTGAACCGGCTGGATGCCCGGCACGATGGGGATGTAGATGCCGGCGCGGCGGACGCGCTCGACATAGCGCTCGTAGAGATCATTGTCGAAGAAGAACTGGGTGATGGCGCGCGTCGCACCATTGTCGACCTTGCGTTTCAGCATCTCGATGTCGGTGGCGAAATCGGGGCTCTGCGGGTGCTTTTCCGGATAAGCCGCGACGGAGATGTCGAAATCCGCGATCTTCTTGAGTCCGGCGACCAGTTCCGCACCATTCTCGTAGCCACCGGGATGCGGGCGATAGGGTTCGCCGACACCCGAGGCCGGATCGCCGCGCAGCGCCACGAACCGGTTGATGCCGATCGACTTATAGTCCTGGATGACCGCGTCGACCTCGTCGCGCGTTGCACCGACGCAGGTCAGATGCGCCGCGGCCGGAATACCGGTTTCCGTCAGGATGCGCTTTACCGTGCGGGCGGTGCGCTCACGCGTCGAGCCGCCGGCGCCATAGGTCACCGAGACGAATTTCGGCTTCAGCGGCTCCAGCCGGGTCACCGTGTCCCACAGCCGTGCCTCCATCTCGTCGGTCTTGGGCGGGAAGAACTCGAAGGAAACCCGGACCTTGTCGCCAATGTCGGGGCGGCGGGAAAAGCGGAACTGGTTCATCAGGCAATTTCCCTTATCTGCCTTGTGTCGTTGGAAGGATCGGCGATCAGCAGGCGCCGGTCGCGCCCAAGCCAGAGTTTTACAGTGAGCCTGGCTTCGTTGCCGCCGCGTGGCTCGAACTCCTGGCTGTCTTCGAGATCGAGGCCGGCTTCCGCAAACCAGTCGGCGATCTGCCGGTCGGAAAAGCCGAGCCGCATATGCGCGTGTTCGTCGCGCAGGAATTCCAGCGTGTGCGGCGCGAAGTCGACGATGACCAGCCGCCCGGCCGGCCGCAAAAGCCGCGCCGCCTCGTGGATGGCGCGCGCGGGATCGTCGAGATAGTGCAGCACCTGGTGGATGGTGACGAGATCGAAGGCATCGCGCTCGACCGGCGGCGCGAAGATGTCACCCTGCCGCACCTGAGCATTCGAAACGCCTGCCTTGTCGAGATTGGCACGCGCCACGGTCAGCATCTCGCGCGACATGTCGATGCCGACGCCGCGCCGGTATAGCGGCGAAAAGATTTCGAGCAGGCGCCCGGTGCCGGTGCCGAGGTCCAGCATCGACTGGAACGGCCGCTTGCCGACCAGCTTCAGCATCGCGGCTTCGACGGCGCGGTCCGGCACATGCAGCGAGCGGATATGGTCCCAGCTTGCCGCATTCACCGAAAAATACTCGGCTGCCCGGTCCTGCCGCTTGCGTTTGACCGAGCCCAGCCGCTCGAGATCGCGCTCGACCTGCGGGTCGGCGCCGCGAATGCTGGAAACCAGCCCCATGACGAAGCCGCGCGCGGAATCCGCATCAGACAGGCGAAAGAAGGCCCACGACCCTTCCTGGTAGCGGCCGATTAGCCCGGCCTCCAGCAGCAGCTTGAGGTGCCGCGAAACGCGCGGCTGCGATTGACCGAGAATTTCGGTAAGATCGGAAACGGTGAGGTCGCCGCGCGACAACAGTGCCAATATGCGCAGGCGGCTGGATTCGGCCGCCGCCTTCAATGTGTCCACCATGGTGTCGAGCGAGACATGCATCAGAGTATTCTCTTTGAAAAAGATATAAACATATGTTTATGTCGATTTTCGCATCCTTGCAAGCGCTATGTCGCTTCCGGACAAGAAAATGCCGCTTGCGTGATCCCTTGGTGCATCTCGCCCAAAAGTGTGTAGCGGTTTTGGGGCAACGACATGCACGTCCAAAGATGCGAGGGCGCAATGACCGGACCACGTGAGATGTTCGAGGCGCGCGACGGCGAGCAGAAGCTGGAAAACGATCCGGCACTGATGCCGGCCGACGGCGGCATCGTCTTCATCGGCCGCATCACCTCGCCATGGACGACACGGGAGACCTGCCCCAAGAACATGCGCGCCGCGCGCGAGACCGGGCAGCCGGCCGTGGTGACCATCGACGCGCCCTATCGCAGTGGCCTGCAGGGGCTGGAGCGCGCCAGCCACATCATCATCCTGTCCTGGATGCATCATGCGCCGCGGACTCTGATTGTGCAGAAACCTCGCCATGCGGCTGAAGCAAAAGGCGTATTCGGCCTGCGCTCCCCTGCCCGACCGAACCCGGTCGGCCTGCATGTGGCAAAACTCGTCGGGCTCGACATCGGCACCGGCCGCCTCGATCTCGACGCCATCGACGTGCTCGATGGCACGCCGGTCATCGACATAAAACCCTACTTCGCCTCGACCGATGCCTTCGCCGAGGCGACCATTGAAGGGCGCGACGAGCCCAATCGGATTCGGCGATGAGAACAGCGCCGACCGGCCGCCGCCGCGCCATCGCCAAGGCGCTGACAGCACTGCTGCCGCTGGCGCCCTATGCCGACATGGAGAAGATCCGCGCGGATGCCGGCTCGGTTCACATGAAGACGTTGCCACCGACCATCGCCGTGTGGTTGGCGACCATTGCCCACATCCGCCACGTGCACACCGATTATGAAAAACTGCTGGGCGAAGGCTATGACCGCGACTCGGCGCGTTTCTTCGTCATCGAACAGACCAACATCATGCTCACCCGCTGGCGAGCCACGCGACTGCTCGATGCCGACGACGAGGAGGAATGAGGCAGAGCCTGTTATTGCCGCGTCAGCACGGCGACCGCATTGTAGGGCTGGCCGTCCGCCTGGCCGGTCCATGTCCAGGACAGATTTCCCTTGAAAAACCTGACGGTGACGTTGCCGCCGTCGATGCACTTGTCCTGACCGTAAGTGATGCTCTCATGGTATTCCGCTGATGTCTCGTCGCTGGACGTCTGGGACAGGGATCCGCCGCAGCCAAGTGACGGATAGTCGATCGATGCGCCGCTATCATTGATCGTCATAGCGATCGACCAGTCGGCACCGGTGGCCCCGGCCGGGCTCTGGTGGCCGCTGCCGACCCAGGTGCCGCTCAGCGTCGGCGCATTCACCGCGCAAGGCACGTTTTGGAAGATCGGCGTCAATTCGCTGCCGGTTTTCTCGCAGCGATAGGTCTGGCCGCTCTGGCACAGTTCCTCGCCTTCGCGCGCGCATTGGGCACTGGCTTGGCCTGTGGCGGCGAAAATCATCATGGCTGCGATGACGGTCCCGAACCTGCCCATGTCCCCTCCCGGTCAGAGCCCGCAACATAGGGCAATTCCAGTCCAATGTATCGGCCGGATCGCCATCGAGGACGAACGGCGCCTGTCGGCTGGCTCTATGCCTTCCGCGTGGCGCCGATAGCCTGCTGATCCCGCCTTGTGCGAGAGGACGCCCCGATGCGCCAGACGATCGCAAGACCGAATGAGAAGCCACTGCCAACGGTCAGCGACAGCCACGTAGACCCGCATTCCTATCCCGACGGGGTTGCCTTCCTCGACGGCCAGTACCTGCCGATGTCGCAAGCCAAGGTCTCGGTGTTGGACTGGGGTTTTCTGCATTCCGACGCTACCTACGACACCGTGCATGTCTGGAACGGCCGCTTCTTCCGCCTCGACCTGCATCTCGACCGTTTCTTCAGCGGGCTGGAAAAGCTGCGCATGACGATCCCCTTCGACCGTGAACGCGTGACCGAAATCCTGCACAATTGCGTGGCGTTGTCGGGACATCGCAGCGCCTATGTCGAAATGCTGTGCACGCGCGGCGCCTCGCCGACCTTCAGCCGCGACCCACGGCAGGCGGTCAACCGCTTCATGGCGTTCGCGGTGCCGTTCGGCTCGGTCGCCAATGCCGAGCAGTTGCAGCGCGGCCTGCGTGTCGCCATCAGCGACAAGGTGCGTATCCCGCCGGCCTCGATCGACCCGGCGATCAAGAATTACCACTGGCTCGATCTGGTGCGCGGCCTCTATGATGCCTATGACCGCGGCGCCGAGACCGCGCTGATTCTCGATTTTAGCGGCAATGTCGCCGAGGGCCCGGGCTTCAACGTCTTCTGCGTCAAGAACGGCAAACTGTCGACGCCGGCCATTGGCGTGCTGCCCGGCATCACCCGGCGCACCGTCTTCGATCTCTGCGCTGAACAAGGTCTCGCCGCCGTTGCCACCGATGTCAGTGTCGCCGCTTTGCGCGAAGCTGACGAGGTCTTCATCACCTCGACCGCCGGCGGCATCATGCCGGTGACGGAGATCGACGGCGACCGGATCGCGGGCGGCAAGGTCGGGCCGATCACCCGCCGCCTGATGGCGCTCTATTGGCAAAAACACGACGACCCGGCATGGTCGAGCCCGGTGCAATACCCCTGATCAACAAGGCGGCTTGTTCAAAAAGATATCCTTCGCCTCTGGAAAAACGCGCGATCGTCCGTATATGCCCGAAAGCGGAGAAGCCTCCGCTTTCACACGAAATCACGCCCGCAGGGGCAAGGACTCCACATCATGACAAACAAGGTTTGGTTCATCACTGGATCGTCGAAGGGCTTTGGCCGCGTCTGGGCCGAGGCTGCACTCGCCCGTGGCGATCGCGTCGCCGCGACCGCCCGCGATGCCGGCACGCTCGCCGATCTCGTCGAGAAGTATGGCGACAATATCGCCGCGATAAAGCTCGACGTCACCGACAAGACGGCCGTCGACGCCGCGATCACCGAGGCGCACAAGCGCTTTGGCCGGCTCGATATCGTCATCAACAATGCCGGCTATGGCCATTTCGGCGCCATCGAGGAAGTCAGCGAACAGGAAGCCCGCGACCAGATCGAAACCAATGTCTTGGGCGCCCTATGGGTCACCCAGGCCGCGCTGCCGATCATGCGGGCGCAGCGCTCCGGCCACATCATCCAGATCTCGTCGATCGGCGGCGTCAATGCCTTTGCCTCGCTTGGCCTCTACCATGCCTCGAAATGGGCGCTGGAGGCCTTCAGCCAGTCGCTCGGCATCGAGGTCGCGGAGTTCGGCATCCATGTGACACTGGTCGAACCGGGCGGCTTCTCCACCGACTGGGCCGGGCCGTCGGCCAAGGTCTCCAAGCCGATCGAGGCCTATGCGCCCGCCCGCGCCAAGATGGCCGAGCGCCGCGCCAATTCGGTCGCCGGCGATCCCGAGGCCACCGGACCGGCGATGCTGGCCATTGTCGATGCCGCCGAACCGCCACTGCGCGTGTTCTTCGGCGATGGCGGCCTGCCGATGATCAAGCAGGAATACGCCAACCGCATCGCCACCTGGGAAAAGTGGGACGACGTTTCCATCATGGCGCAGGGCGCGAAGAAGAACCGCAAAGCCTGAGGCCAGTTCGGAGATATCGCTACGCCGCCTCGGCGGCGTAGCCCCTACCCTATGCGGCATTTCAATACGGGCGAGAGTCTAGCTCAGATAGATCCACTGCTCGGGCACCCGCACCGATATCTCTTCGCCGGCCTTGATCGTTCCCGGCTTCTCGACCCAGGCGACGAGGCCGCGCAGCCGCTTCGCCGATTTCGGGAACAGCAGCGCGCCGGCCTCGATGTCGGCCATCCCGGCATGCTCGGCGATCGATCGGCCGGCGATGCGGCAAGGTCCGTTCTGCGCGTCGACCTTGATGGTGACGCCGTCCTTGAAGAACAGCAGCGTGCCGGCCGGCAGCATAGACAGACGCGGCACACCTTCGATCAAAAGATTGGCGCCGATCCACTCCGGCTTGATCTCGGCCAGGCCCATCCGGTCGGCAACGATGGCCAGCTCGTCCGCCGCCACGACCGACAATTGCCGCTCGTTGCGCATTTCGGTGCCTCGCGGATACCAGGGCTCGCGCCCGCCGGAGCGCCGTGTCGCGCCGGCGTGGAAATCACCTGATATGCCATCGAAGCTCAGCCGCAACGCGTCGACCGGGCGCGTCTCGAAATGATCCGACGGCGCCAGATAAAGCGCGGCCACCTTGGCGACCAGCTTACGCGCCGGGACGATTTCGACAGGCTTTTCAGCCTCGGGGAAGAGATCCAGCATCGGCTTCATTCCTTGGATGATGCGCCTGTTTTTGCCCTTCGATTGCGAACGCCGCAAGAGCGGTTTGGGCCAAAGTGCGCAACTCTTCGACCGAAGCGCCGTCGCGCGCCTGGATCGACATGCCGTTCATGACGCCGGTCAGGTATTTGGCGAAGCCCTCGACGGCGAGGCCGTCCGGTAGGTCACCGATTGCCCGGCCCTTGGCCAGCCGCTCGGCGATCGCCGCTTCACTTGCCTTGCGATAGGCCTTGAGTTCATCGGCAATGGCTTGCGCCTGCGGCGAGGCGGCGAGCGCACCGCTGACGAACAGACAGCCACCCGGCTTGCCGGGTCTGGAATAGGCCTCCGCCGCGCCGAGCAGCAACCGCCGGATCGCCTCCCCCGTCGGCACCGGCGCGCTCAGCGCCTCCAGCGCAAAGCCGATCTCGGTCTGGTGGTAGCGCGTCAGCGCCTTGCGGAACAAACTCTCCTTGTCGGTGAAGGCGTTGTAGATCTGCGGCGGCGTCAGCCCCATCGCCTCGCGCAGCATGGCCAGCGACGTCGCCTCATAGCCATGCTCCCAAAACAGATGCATCGCCGCATCCAGCGCCCGATCGAGGTCGAACGCGCGTGGCCGGCCGCCCCGAGGCTTTTCCAAATTATCCATGTGATCGATACGAAACCTATTGACTCACCTTCTCCGCATAACGTAACAATTGATACGAAACATGGCAAGCCGGAACACATGTCTGCCGTCTTGCCATGGAAACCAGCGAAAAAGGAGAGCCAAATGCCAATCACCGTGACCGCGCCCGAAGGCGTACTGACACCGGCGGGAGAGCGCGAGATCCTGCCGCGTCTGAGTGCCGCCCTCATCGAAGCCTCCGGCGCCACAGGCAATGCGTTCTTCACAGCGATCGTCGGCGGCACGGTCCACGTCCTGCCGCTGCATCGCATCTATGCCGGAGGTGCCAACCGGCCGGTGGTCATGGTCGAACTGAAGCTGCCGAACATCGGCCTTGGTTCGATCGAAGCCCGAAATGCGTTCATCAATGCGGCCGCCGGGATTGTCGCCGCGCTCTGCGTGCCCGGCCACCGGCCTGAAAACACCTGGATCAACATCGTCAATGCGCCCGACGGCGGCTGGGGTATCGGCAGTCGGCAATATTCAGGCGAAGCACTTGTCGCTGCCGCGACCGCCGCCGCGCAGTGATCTGGCGGCCGCGATGAACAGTAGCGAACCGATGCGGCTCTCACCTTCGCTGTTCTTCACCACCAATTGCGAGCCGGCACTGGCCTTCTACGAACAGTGCGGTCTTGGCCGGGCGACTATCCTGCTGCGCTGGGGCGACAACACCATGCCGGTGCGGACCGAAGCCATGCGCGGAAAGGTGTTGCATGCGCGATTCGAAGGTCCGGGCGTTCTGTTTCATGCCTCGGACAATGACGATGCCGAGCCGATGAAAGGCTCCGCCCTTTGCCTGGAATTCGACAGCCTGTCGGCGATGCGGCAGCTTTTCGCCCGCATGGCCGCGGGCGGCCGGATCACCGTCCCTATGGCGCGGCAATATTGGGGAACCAGCTTCGGCATGCTGGTCGACGCCTTTGGCGTGCAATGGATGTTCAGCTGTCCCAATGAATGAGGTCCGGCGCGGATCACGATCTTCTTACCTGAAAGTGGAACCAGTCCAC
Source organism: Mesorhizobium sp. P2_F8 (assembly GCF_056403655.1). NCBI lineage: Bacteria > Pseudomonadati > Pseudomonadota > Alphaproteobacteria > Hyphomicrobiales > Phyllobacteriaceae > Mesorhizobium > Mesorhizobium sp. P2_F8. The sequence continues at coordinate 580,947 of NZ_JBFUFB010000003.1, read as the reverse complement.
GCAACGCCGCATTGCTGCCGCGCCGCGCCGGCTTCATGGTGACGCCAGACCAAGTCTGCGGAGGTTCTTATGCGTCCCGGGACAGCAATCGCGCTGCTTTGGCTGATCTGGGTGGTGACCTGGGCCGCCGCCGCGCTCTGGGCCGACCCTGCCCAGAAACGCGCCGGGTTCAGGGTGGAGGTTCGCTATCGGATTCTCTGGCTGGTCGGCGCGGCGTTGCTGTTCATTCCAGCGCACGGCTATGAAGGCCGACTCAGGTTGTGGATGCCGAACTTCGCCGAGGCATGGATTTGTGTCGTCCTGATCGCCATCGGCATCGCCTTTGCCTGGTGGGCGCGCCTGCATCTCGGCAGGCTGTGGTCAGGCACCATTACCGCCAAGGCCGGACACCACGTCGTCGACACCGGCCCCTATAGGCTGGTCCGGCATCCGATCTACACCGGACTGCTGGTGGCGATCCTGGCCACAATGGCGGCAAAAGGTACGGTTTGGGGCATTGTCGGAACCGCTTTGCTCATCATCGGCATCGTGACGAAGGCAAAACTCGAGGAACACTTCATGCGCGGCGAACTGGGCAGCGCCTATGACAACTATGCCAGGCAGGTGCCGATGCTGGTGCCGTTCGCGCCAGCCCGATACGGCAGGTGAGCGCCGTCTCAGCCTGATTTTCTTGCCGCACTGCTTTGCTGGAAGTGTTCGACAGCGCCATCGATTTTAACCCAATCATGTTTCGACTGCTCAAAAACCGACCTGACGGGGGGCGGGTAGTTCGGGTCTGCCAGCGCGCCGACCGCAACGCCGATGAAAGACGGCAGCTTGTCGGCCTTCCAATAGATCGTCGATCCGCAGTCTGGACAGAAGTAGGTGTGGACTTTGCCGCCGCTTGCTGCGTCGCGAGTGAACTCTTTCGCGGTTCCGGAGATGGCAACGGCGTCGACCGGATAAAAGGCGCCGACGCCAAATGGCGCGCCAGTCCTGCGTTGGCAGTCAAGACAATGACAGGCGACGACCAGTTTTGATGGTCCTGGAAGCGTGAGCGTCAGAGCACCGCAACTGCATCGGGCATCACTCATTGCAAAACTTCCTTTTTCAGAAGCGTTGATTTCAAACCGAGACACTCCCGAACGTGGGGAGCTGTTGAGATCGAGGTCAGGCTGAGGGGAATAGAAGATCGGCGCGAAGCGACTGGAATGGTGGATTCCGGGAACCGCAACGGGGCGCGCTTTGGGGTGCGGGAGCACCGAATCCGCAGGCCGGCTGAATATCGAATGCCCGAGTCTACAGCATTCTGAGAAGCGCACCGCCTATCGAATATCCGGCGCCAAACGCGCAGATCAAGCCGAAATCCCCGGGCTTCATATCGGCATGGTTCTCCGACAGCGCCACGATCGCGCCGGCGCCCGCCGTGTTGCCCAGCCGCTCCAGCACCATCGGCGCGCGATCGTGGTCGACCTCATGGCCGAACGACAGTTTCAGGATCATGGCGTTCATGCGCGCATTGGCCTGATGCAGCCAGAAGCGCCGGACTGCCTGCGGCGTCAGCCCATGCTCGGCGAGGAATTCGACGATGAATTTGTGCCCGGCGACGGTGACTTCCTTGAACACCTTGTTGCCGACCTGCTTGATCAGGTTTCCCTCCAGATTGATCATGTAAGGATCATCCTGGGCGGTGCGGGTGTGGTAGCCCAGATTGGTGCGGATGTTGTTCGACATCTGCGTCCAGGTACGCGTTTCCAGCACCTCGAAGCGGCCCGGCCGCTTCTCGCCTTGCGCCAGCCCTTCGACCACCATCGACACCGAGGCGTCGCCGAAGATGAAATGCGTCTGCCGGTCGCGGAAATTGAGATGGCCGGTGATGATCTCGGGCGTCGTCACCAGAATGCGCTTGTGCGCGCCAGACCGCACCAAGCTGACGGCGATGTGCAAGGCAGCAGCAGCCGAAGAGCAACCAAGCCCCATGTCGAATCCGGCGCCCCTGGTGCCAAGCGCCGCCTGCATTTCGATGGCGATCGCCGGATAGGGCCGCTGATGATGCGAGGCCGAGCAGATCACCAGGTCGATATCGGACGGCTTCAGCCCGGCATGGTCGAGAGCCTTTCGCGCCGAGGCAATGCCGAACTCGGCCTGAAGCGACAGCGCGTCATCGGCCCGTGCCGGAATGCGCGGCGCCATGCGGGTCGGGTCGAGAATGCCTTCGCGCTCGATCACGTGGCGTGTGCGTACGCCCGAGGCGTGGACGATGAAGTCGCTGTCCGATTTCGCCAGCGGCGGCTCGTCGGTGCCCTGGCGGCGCGCGTTCTCCATGTCGACCCAGGCATTGAAGCTGGAGACCAGTTCTTCATTGCTGATCTTGGGTTCGGGTATTTCAACGCCAATGCCGCTGATGATGACGCGATGCATGTGTCCAGTCCGTCCCATCCGCAGGCGCTGCGGGCTTCATGTGGGCGCCGAAACGCTCGGGCGCAACACTTTTCTCACCGAGGCGGTTGACGCCGGCTTAAATCTGACTTCACCAGGCGCACAGCTTGGTGTTGGTCTGCGGGTTGTTCCAGCAGGCGCCGTCGTCGCGACTGCGCACGAACTGTCCCGGCAGCGGCACATTGCGGCGGCCGAGATTGACATAGCCATAGGCAAAGCCCGGCCCGTCGATCTCCAGGACATAGGTCGGGTAGCCCGGCGCCGAGATGCGGAAGCTGCCCGCGTCGTCGATCGCCCTGTAGCTGCATGAGAAATAGCCGTCATCGCTGGTATAGCAACGCGCCCGCTTGGCCTCCGCCGAGATCGAGAACGCCAGAAGCACTGCCGCGCACACGCCGCCGCCGAAAAGCATCTTTTTCAGTGTCATCACCCACCCCTGCCATGGGCCATCGTGACCCCAACGCGATGAAATGCGCACGGCGGCGAAACCGGGTCAAGCGGCCGCAACTGGCGCGACAATCAGGCCCGCTTGGCGACGATGAAGATGCGCGGAAAGCGCAAAAGCACCTTGCCGTTCGCCGTCTGCGGATAGGCCTTGGCGATCTTCGCCGTGTAGCTGTCGAGGAACATTTTGCGCTCGTCCGCCTCGAGCGGATCGAGGAACGGTTTCAACCCGGTCGATTTCACCCATTCAACGATCGCCTCTGCGTCGGCAAGCGGATGGTTGTAGATGGTGTGCCAGATGTCCAGCCGATCGCTGAGCGGCGACAACAGATCATAATAGAACGAAACCGGCGGCAGCGGAGCGCGCGCCGCACCCTTGATCTTGTCGGCAAACGGCATTTCGGCCGCGGTCGCCCGCATCAGGCGATGCGAGTCCTCGTCCATATTGTCGGGCATCTGGACGGCGAGCGCGCCGCCGGGGGCCAAAAAACCCATCAGCCGCTGGAAGACCGCCGGATGCTCGGGCAGCCACTGGAACACCGCGTTGGCGAAGATCACATCGACCGGCACTGCCGGCTGCCATTTGGAGGCATCTGCAAGGTCAAAGGTGACGTCAGGCAGGCGCGCCCTCGCCTTCTCGATCATGTCGGGCGACGTGTCGAAGCCGCTCACCTGCGCATCCGGCCAGCGCTCGACAAGCAGCTCGGTCGAGTTGCCCGGACCACATCCGATGTCGACGACCCGGCGCGGGAAATCCACCGGTACCTGCGCCGCGAGATCACGCGCGGGTCGCGTGCGCTCGTCCTCGAATTTCAGATATTGGGCGGCGGACCAATCAGCCATGTGAGCTCCTCATGTCGCTTGAGAATTCGCCGCCGAAAAACCCTTACCGCGTCAGCCTCTTGTAGGTCATGCGGTGCGGGTTGACGGCATCCGGCCCGAGGCGGCGGATCTTGTCCTGCTCGTAATCCTCGAAATTGCCCTCGAACCATTCGACATGGCTGTCGCCCTCGAAGGCGAGGATATGCGTCGCCAGGCGATCGAGGAACATGCGATCGTGCGAGATGATGACCGCGCAGCCGCCAAAATTCTCCAGCGCGTCTTCGAGCGCCGCCAGCGTTTCCGTATCGAGGTCGTTGGTCGGTTCGTCGAGCAGCAGCACGTTGCCGCCGGTCTTCAGCATCTTGGCCAGATGCACGCGGTTGCGCTGGCCGCCGGAGAGGTTGCCGACCTTCTGCTGCTGGTCGCCGCCCCGGAAGTTGAACGACGCGCAATAGGCGCGCGTATTGGCTTCGAACTTGCCGAGCTTGACCACTTCGGCGCCGCCGGAAATCTCTTCCCAAACCGTCTTTGACGGATCGAGCGCATCGCGGCTTTGGTCGACATAGCCGAGCTTGACCGTCTCGCCGACGCGGACCGTGCCGGCATCCGGCTTTTCCTGGCCGGTGATCATGCGGAACAGCGTCGTCTTGCCGGCGCCGTTCGGGCCGATGACGCCAACGATGCCGCCGGGCGGCAGCTTGAATTCCAGGCCGTCGATCAGCAGCGTGTCGCCAAAGCCCTTCGACAGGCCGTCGACCTCGATCACCACATTGCCGAGCCGCTCGCCATGCGGGATGACGATCTGCGTGTCCGTCGGCCGCCGCTTGTCGGCTGCATCCAGGAGATCCTGGAATGCCTGGATACGCGCCTTGGACTTGGTCTGGCGGGCCTTGGGGCTCGACTGGATCCACTCGCGCTCGCGGCCGATGGCGCGCTGGCGGGCATCGTCTTCGCGGCCTTCCTGCTTGAGGCGCTTGGCCTTGGCTTCGAGATACTTGGTGTAGTTGCCCTCGTAGGGGATGCCGCGGCCGCGGTCGAGTTCCAGGATCCAGCCGGTGACATTGTCGAGGAAGTAGCGATCGTGGGTGATGATCATCACTGCGCCGGGGTAAGCGCGCAGATGCTTTTCCAGCCACGCCGTGGTCTCGGCGTCGAGATGGTTGGTCGGTTCGTCGAGCAGTAGCAGGTCGGGCTGGCGCAGCAAGAGCTGACAGAGCGCGACACGGCGGCGCTCGCCGCCCGACAGCTTGGTGACGTCGGCGTCCTTGGGCGGGCAGCCCAGTGCTTCCATCGCCATCTCGACCTGCTGTTCGAGGTCCCAAAGGTTCAGCCGGTCCATCTCGTCCTGGAGCTTGGCCGACTCGTCGGCCGTCTCGTCGGAATAGTTCATCATCAGTTCATTGTAGCGTTCGATGATGGCGGTCTTGGCTGCGACGCCTTCCATGATGTTCTCGAACACGGTCTTCTTCGGATCGAGCGCCGGCTCCTGCGCCAAATAGCCGACGGTGGCGCCTTCGGCGAGCCACGCCTCGCCGTTCCACTCCTTGTCGAGCCCGGCCATGATCTTGAGGATCGTCGACTTGCCGGCGCCGTTAGGGCCGAGAATGCCGATCTTGGCATCTGGATAGAAGGACAGATGGATGTTCTCGAGCACCTTCTTGGTGCCATAGGCCTTGTTGAGGCCGGCCATGTGATAGATGAACTGGCGTGCCACGCGCGCTTTCCCWGAAAAACTGACTGGCCCAGAGAAACTGACTGGATTTGTCAAATTGAATGGAGGTTGGCCGCTATGTAGGCGATGCGGCGGCGAACGGCAATCGCTTTTGCCGCTTCTGGCCGGTCACACGCGGAAGTGTCCGCCAGGCCTGAAGTTTTCCGCTGGGGGCCGGACGCGATGAAAGCTCCGGTTAACCCTTCGGCGTCAAAACAGGATCGGGTGGAATCGCCGGCTTGTCGCGATTCAGGAGAAAGATCGGATCGACGGCATTGCTGAACAGTTTCCTGCTCCTTGCCGAAGCGGTCGTCTACTTCAGCGTCATGGTGACGCTTTTCCACTTCAGGAAGCGCATCGGCCTCGGCGTCTTTGTCTGCGCGCTTGGCGTCATGCACTTCCTCGAGACCTACCTCGCCAGCGTCTTTTACGTCGCATTGCCGTTCGGCATGGTCTCGCCGGGCTCGGCGGTGCTGTTTTCTGGCAAGCTGGTCATGCTTTTGCTGCTCTACATGAAGGAGGACGCCGCTACCGTCCGTCAGCCGATCTATGGCCTGCTGCTTGGCAATGCGCTGATGATCGGGCTGGTGCTGCTGTTGCGCCTGCATGCCATCGCCCCGCTGTCCGATGGCAGGCTCCCCGACATCGGTTTCATCGATGAGATGGGCTGGCTGATGGTGTGGGGCACGACGCTGCTGTTCGTCGACGCCATCCTGATCATCCTGCTTTATGAAAAGCTCGGGCGATACCTGCGCAAGGCACAGTTCGCGCGCATCCTGATTTCGGTCGCCTGCGTGCTCACCTTCGACCAGGCGGGGTTCTTCACTGCGTTGCATTTCGTCGCCGGCGCGCCGATCGCAGTGTTTTTCGGCGGTTGGTTTGCCAAGATGGTCGCCGCGCTGACCTACAGCACCATGCTCGTGGCCTATCTCAGATGGTTCGAAGAACGCCAGATCGCGCTACCGCGTGGACTGACCGACATCTTCGACACGCTGACCTATCGCGAGCGCTACGAAGCGCTGGTCGAACATGTCGGCCGTGACGGCCTGACCGGCCTGCTGCACAGGGGGCGCTTCGACAGCGATGGTGAAGCCGCCGTTCAGGTCAGCCTGCAAACGGCGAAGCCGCTCAGCCTTCTGATCATCGACGTCGACCATTTCAAGTCGATCAACGACCGTTTCGGCCATGCCGAAGGCGACAAGGTGCTGAAAGCCGTTGCGACCCTGCTTGGCGAGGCGGCAAGCGCGGAAGACAAGGTGTTCCGGATCGGTGGCGAGGAATTCGCCGTCCTCAGTTCGCGTCCGCACTCGGTCGCCAGGCTGTTCGGCGAGAGCATTCGCTATGCGGTCAAGGCCTCCGCCAACACCAGCCGCTTCGACCTGACCGTCAGCGCCGGCGTCTCCAGCGTCGGCGAAACGACGCGCTGCCTTGCCGATCTGTTCGCGCTCGCCGACCAGCGTCTCTACAAGGCCAAGTCGACCGGACGCGATCGCGTCGTTGGCGAGCCGGACGGCTACGAGGCCGATGCCGCCGTTGCATGGACCAAATCCGCTCAGATCTAGAGCACGGTCCCGTGAAGCTTACGACGACTTTTTCTGCCGCCGAATGCCGGCCAAAGTAGAAACCGCCATCAGCGCGATCGCCAGCCATTTCAGCGCGGTGATGACCGGTCCGGCTTCGATGTCATAGGCTATGAACAGCAGTATGCCTGGCACCAGCAGGCCGCACATGATCAGCATGATGCGATTGATCTGCCAGGACACTCTTGAGGCTAGCGCCTCGTCGCCGGGCGCAGCGACAAGCGCCACACGCACCGCCCTGCTGGCCGCCAGCACTGCCGAGAGGCGCATCGAAATCGGCAGGCCAAGACCGATGATGAGGAAAGCGCAGGCCGCCAGCAGCAGCGAAAACTTCAGCGCGCTGGTCTCGGCCGGTACGGGGAACAGCACTGTCGCCAGCGGCAGGAAGACGCCGATAATGCCGAGCGCAGCAATGGTGATGAAGATCACCGCATTGACGATCGTGAACAGCTGGTAGGTGCCGGCGCCGATCGGTTCGGAGAGCGTCCGCATGCGCGCCCATTCGGAGTCTGTATAGGAAAAACCCGGCCATTCCATGCGCCCGTCGCTGATCGCGACCATGCCCTTGGCCCAGAAGGCCAGCCGCGCCAGCGCGCTGCTCGTCATGCCAACCATTGAGACCCCCGCCCGAATGATGCTCGGCGCAGCATAGCACCACGACGAGGCAAGGCGACAGTCCGGCGTCGGCGTTCAGCCAGTGCTTACTGGAACCCGATCGCGTCAACGGTGCCGGTCGGGCACCCGGCCTTGTTGGTCGGCACCGAAGCCAGCAAGAGGTCCTTGAGCGAGCTGTCGGGCCCGATCGGGCCGGCAAGGCCGAGCGTCAGTTCGCCGATCAGCCGCCTCCCGCTCGAAGGATCGATGACGCAGGAGACGCGCACCCGGTCCCCTGCCCCAGCGCCAAAGGCGCTGTCGAAGGCGCCGCGGATCTGGTCCGCCGTCAGCTTGCCGCCGATGTTCTTGGCAAAGAGATCGCGCACCGGCGAGCTGTTCACCGCGCGCATCAAATTGAGCGCGTCGGAGAAATAGTCCTGCTGGCTCTTGCCGTAGCAGGTGCCGTGCTTGATCCATTCATGCCGCTCGAGATGGGAAGCGGTACCCGGCATCACCTGGTCGAGTTCCGTGCGGGTGCTGGCATCCAGATTGACCGGTGGCAGGTCCTTCCAGTGGGCCGGATTGTCATTGGCCTTGTCGCTCGCTGTCGCCTGGCAATAGAAATTGCCGTTCGGCTGCGGCCACAGCCCGTGCAAGGTGAAATGCGTAGCGTCGAAATCGCCGGCGCTCTGCGCCTTGCATTCGGTCTTGCTCGACTTGGTCTCGCAGAAAGCCGGCTGCCAGCTCAGCGCGAAGACATATTCAGGCTTTCCCGACGCCGCCGGCTTGCCTTGCCCGCCAGGTGCTGCCGGCACCGTCGCGGCGCTGCTGCCGGAGACGTGGCCGCAGCTGACCTTCACCCAGCGACGCTCCGGATCGGCGCCCGGCACCAGGATGAGATAATGCGTCGGTGCATCCTTGTTACCGGCAAGCAGCTGGTAGCTCTGTCCGGCATCGGTCGACACATTGCCGGGATTCTTGCCATTCTTGATGGCTTGCGTTGCCGGACAGGCCGCATCGGCGACGAAGGTGCCCCTCATCTTGACGTCGGCACGCGCCGCACCGGCCAGCGAGGCCGCCAGCATGGCCAATCCGAAAACAACACCAATGCGCATAGGAATCCCCGGCTGAAGAAAGTGGGCGACAGACTGCCGCTGTCTCCATGTCAGAATTGCGATATTTTGCTGGCCAAAGGCAAGAAACATCGTCGCGGAAAGTCAGGCACGGCGGATTGACGCAAAACCGGTGCCGGCGCAAACAAAGCCGGCGCCACGATGGCGGTCAGAACCAGGAGACCGAGCGGCATGTCATTCAGCCAGCAGCGCGTGGTTCGCTCGCCGACGGGTGCCGACCTCAATCTCTTCGTCAGGCAGGCCGATGGCAGGCCGCGTGCCGTCGTGCAGATCAATCACGGGCTGGCAGAGCACGCCGCGCGCTATGGCCGCTTCGCCGATTTTCTTGGCCCGCGCGGCTACCACGTCTATGTCCACGACCATCGCGGCCATGGCGCCACCAAGGCGCCCGATGCGCCACTCGGCAAATTCGCCGACCAGGATGGCTCAGCCAAGGTGATCGCCGATGTCGGCGCCGTCCATGATCTCATCGCCCGCGAACAGCCGAACTTGCCGGTCATCCTTTTTGGCCATTCGATGGGTGCGTCCGTGGCGCTGAACTTCCTGTTGCACCACTCGCCACGCGTTCATGCGGCCGCGATCTGGAACGGCAACTTCTCGCAAGGCCTGCTCGGCCAGCTGGCCCTGGGCATTCTTGGCTGGGAACGGATGCGGCTGGGCTCGGATGTCCCATCGCGCCTGCTGCCGAAACTTACCTTCCGGGCCTGGGGCAAGGCCGTGCCCAATCACCGCACGCTGTTCGACTGGCTGTCGCGCGACGAGGCTGAGGTGGCGAAGTACATTGCCGATCCGCTCTGCGGCTGGGATGCCTCGGTGTCGATGTGGCGCGACGTCGTCGGCATGGCGCTGAATGGTGGCAGGGACGCCGGCTTTGCCGGCATCAGGCGCGATCTCCCCGTAAACATCGTCGGTGGCGAGAAGGATCCCGCTTCGGATTACGGCAAAGGGATCACTCATCTTGCCAATCGCATGCGCAAGATGGGGTTTTCGAATCTGGTTTCAAAGGTTTACGCCGACACCCGCCACGAAAGCCTGAACGAGGTCAACCGCGACATCATCATGGACGATTTCGCGGCCTGGGCCGACGGGGTGCTAAAATGAGAACCTGGCCAAAGCGGTGCCAATCCGCGTCGAACTGGCACTTGGCCYATTGCAAGGGCCGTGACAGCCACCGCCGGGCTTGATAGAGGCTCTGCTTTCGCAGCAATCAAAGTGATTGCAGCAACCACGGTGATTTATGGCCGAACCCCCGCTGAAAGGCGTCCGCGTCGTCGAACTCGCCCGCATCCTTGCCGGGCCCTGGGCCGGGCAATTGCTGGCCGATCTCGGCGCCGATGTCATCAAGGTCGAGAGCCCCGATGGCGGCGACGACACCCGCAAATGGGGCCCGCCCTTCGTCATGGGCAAGGACGGCGAGAACCTGTCGGCCGCATATTACCATTCCTGCAATCGCGGCAAGCGCTCCATTGCCATCGACTTCTCGACGCCCGAGGGTGCCGAGACGGTGCGCCGGCTGGTCGCGACGTCGGATGTGCTGATCGAGAACTTCAAGCTCGGCGGCCTCAAGAAATATGGCCTCGACTACGACAGCCTGAAGACGATCAACCCTCGCCTCGTCTACTGCTCGATCACCGGCTTCGGCCAGGATGGTCCCTACGCGCCGCGCGCCGGCTATGATTTCATCATCCAGGCAATGGCCGGCATGATGTCGATCACCGGCGAGGTCGGCCGCGAGCCGCAAAAGGCCGGCGTCGCCATCTCCGACATCTTCACCGGCCTTTATTCGGTCATCGCCATCCAGGCGGCATTACGCCATGCCGAACAGACCGGTGACGGCCAGCACATCGACATGGCGCTTTTCGACACCCAGATCTCGGCGCTCGGCAACCAGAACCTCAACTATCTCGTTTCCGGCAAGTCGCCGGTGCAGATGGGCAATGCGCATATGAACATCGCGCCTTACGAGGTGGTTCCGGTCAGGGATGGCCATATCATCCTGGCGGTCGGCAATGACGGCCAGTTCGTTAAATTCTGTGCCGCCGTCGGGCTCGACGATTTGCCCGCAAATCCCGACTTCGCCACCAACCCTGCCCGCGTCACCAACCGGGTCAAGCTGCGCGAGCACATGATCGAGGCGCTGAAGATTTTTGATCGCGACCCGCTGCTGGCAAAGCTGGAGGCGGCCAGCGTGCCGGCGAGCCCGATCAACACGATCGGCCAGATGTTTGCCGACCCGCAGACCATCGCACGCGGCATGCGGCTCGACCTTGACGACGGCCAGGGCAATCTTCTGCCATCGGTGCGCGCACCGATGGTGATGTCCGGCACGCCGCTCGTCTATGAGCGTCCCTCGCCGCGCCTTGGCGAGCACACGCAAGAAATCCTTGCCGAACTGGAGAAGTCTGGACAATGAAGACTGGCGGACAACTGATCGTCGACGCACTCGAAGCCAACGGCACCGACCGCATCTATTGCGTGCCTGGCGAATCGTACCTGGCGGTGCTCGACGCGCTGCACGATTCAGCGATCCGCACCATCGTCTGCCGCCAGGAAGGCGGCGCCGCCATGATGGCCGATTGCCATGGCCGCCTGACTGGCAAGCCCGGTATCTGCTTCGTCACCCGCGGGCCCGGCGCCACCAACGCGTCCGCCGGCATCCACATCGCCATGCAGGATTCGGTTCCCGTCATCCTGTTCATCGGCCAGGTCGCCAGCCACGCCAAGGAGCGCGAGGCCTTCCAGGAAGTCGACTACAAGCGTTTCTTCGGCGACATCGCCAAATGGGTGGTCGAGATCGACGATGCCTCGCGCATCCCGGAATTCGTCACCCGCGCCTTCGCGGTGGCGACATCGGGCCGCCCCGGCCCGGTGGTCATCTCGCTTCCCGAAGACATGCTGACCAGTGTCGTCGAAGCGCCCATCGCCTTGCCGCACACATCGGTCGAAACCCGGCCTGGCGAAGCCGAACTCGACGCGCTGGAGGCATTGCTGGCCAAGGCCAAGCGGCCATTCGTCATCCTCGGCGGCACCCGCTGGGATGCCGAGGCCGTGCCGCAGATGCGCACGATCGCCGAAGCGTGGTCGCTGCCGGTCGGCTGTTCCTTCCGCCGCCAGATGCTGTTCGACCATCTGCATCCGAACTATGCCGGCGATGTCGGCATCGGCATCAATCCGAAGCTGGCCACCGCGATCAAGCAGGCCGATCTCGTGCTGCTGATCGGCGGCCGCATGGGCGAAATGCCGTCGTCCGACTACACGCTGCTGAAAAGCCCCTACCCCGACCAGACGCTGGTCCATGTCCATGCCGATGCCGGCGAACTCGGCCGCGTCTACCGGCCGACACTGGCAATCAACGCCTCGCCTTCGGCCTTCGTTCAAGCCTTCGCCAAGCGCGGGCCGGCCGCCGCGCCCGTCTGGGCAGCCGAGACGCCAAAGCTGCATGCGGCCTATCTCGACTGGTCGACGCCGCCGGAGAGCGGTCCCGGCCCGGTCCAGATGGGGCCGATCATGAACTACCTCGAAAAGGTGTTGCCCGACGACGCCATCCTCACCAACGGCGCCGGCAATTACGCCACCTGGGTGCATCGCTTCCACCGCTCGCGCCGCTTCGCCACGCAGGCAGCCCCGACGTCAGGCTCGATGGGCTATGGCACCCCTGCCGCGGTCGCCGCCAAAGGGCTGTTCCCGGATCGCATGGTGGTTGCCTTTGCCGGCGACGGCTGCTTCCTGATGAACGGGCAGGAGTTCGCCACCGCCGTCCAGTATGACCTGTCGATCATCGTCGTCGTCGTCAACAATGGCATCTACGGCACCATCCGCATGCATCAGGAGCGCGAATATCCCGGCCGCGTCGTTGCCACGGATCTCAAGAACCCCGACTTTGCGGCCTTGGCCCGCGCCTATGGCGGCCATGGCGAGACTGTCGAGAAGACCGCGGATTTCGCTTCCGCCTTCGAGCGTGCCCGCGCCAGCGGCAAACCGGCGATCGTCGAGATCAGGCTCGACCCCGAGGCGATCACGCCGACCCGGACGATGACCCAGATCCGCGACAAGGCCTGAGCACCAACGGCATGGGTCGAACAGCGTCGCGTCCCCTCCATCCTACCGGACGGAGGGGACGCTGTTCCTTAAGTTCGAGGTAATTCAGTCCCCCAGTCCCCCGGGGCGACGTTATCCTACTTCGCCTTTTCGATCTGGCCGCGGATCTCACCGTCCTTGTTGGCGGCGGTGTGGACGTTGACGTAGTATTTGCCGGCCTCGAGGTCAGCGGCCTGCGCATCGGTCAACGTCTCCGATCCCTTGATCGGGCTCTTGAGCTTTTTGAACGGGATGACGGGTCCGGCGTTTTCACCCATCGCCGCCGGGCCGTGAATGTGCGCGGCCGTCGCCGGCCCGCTGAGACCGGAATATTTGACGTTCCAGCTGAGCTTCTTCTTGGCCGTATCGAACGTAAGAGTGGCCGTGCCTTTGCCCTTCGTTGTGACGGGCGGGCTCTGCTGGCCGCCATCGAGCGTCGCAGTGAACTTTTCCGTGTCGGCCAAGGCCGGCGAGACAAGGAAGATAGAAACAGTGACGGCAAGTGCCGAAACGATCGGCGAAATGGACTGCATGCGCATTTTAGAAACCTCCGTTGGATGAAACACCCTGCGGCCCCCCAGCGCATGGATACATCACCACAACGATCTACCGGCCAAAAGTATCCTCGGCGCACGCATATGTGATGACGACCGATAAAGAGAGAGGCGGTTGCCCGCCCCTCCTGGGATTATCCAACTCAAAGCTGCGACGGCGCCTCCGCCTCGCTGCCGAGGCGCGCCTCGGAGACGGTCAGACCGCTGCCAGCGCCTGCGTCAGGTCGGCGATCAAATCGTCCGGATGCTCTACACCGATCGACAGCCTGACCGTGGTCTCCAGCACGCCGATACGTTGGCGCACGTCGAAGGGTATCCCCGAATGGGTCATGGCCGCTGGGTGGCTGGCCAGCGATTCCGTTCCGCCGAGGCTTACAGCCAGCTTGAATATCTGCAGGCCGTTGAGAAAGGCGAAAGCCGCCTTCTGTCCGCCGCGTATGTCGAAGGAGAAGGTCGAGCCGGCGCCGCTGCACTGTGCCTTATAGGCGCGGCCGGCCGGCGTATCCTCGCCCAGGAAAGGCAGGTAATGCACCTTCTCGACCTTGGCATGATCGCGCAGGAATTCAGCGACCATGCGCGCATTGTCGTTCGCCCGCTCCATGCGGATCGACAGCGTCTCCAGCGAACGGCCAAGCATCCAGCAGGAATGCGGGTCGAGCTGCGTGCCGATCGCGCCGCGCAGCGCCTTGATCGGTTTGGTGACGGCCTTGCTGCCCATGGCGGCGCCCGCGATCAGGTCGGAATGGCCGCCGACATATTTGGTCAGCGAATAGACGGACACATCGGCGCCGTGTTCGATCGGCCTCTGGAACACCGGACCAAGCAGCGTGTTGTCGCAGACGATGATCGGCGCCGATCCCTGGCTTGCGCCGATCTCGTCGGCGATTTTCCGCATCAGTGCGATGTCGACGAGGCTGTTGGTCGGATTTGACGGCGTCTCGATCAGGATGACCGAGACACGGCCCTTCGCGACTGCAGCGTCGGCTGCCGCGCGCACCGCCGTCTCGTCGACGCCATCGGCGAAGCCGACAGCGCCGATGCCGAAGCCGGAAAGCGTGCGCGTCAAAAGCGTCTCGGTACCACCATAGAGCGGCTGCGAATGCAGGATGACGTCGCTCGGACGAGCATAGGCGAGAAGTGTCGTCGCGATCGCCGACATGCCTGACGAAAACAGGATGCAGGCATCCGTCCCCTCATAGATCGCGAGCCGGTCCTCGACGATCTCACTGTTGGGATGGTTGAAGCGCGAATAGACCAGACCGGACGCCGTACCGCTCGGCGGCTCCTTGCGGCCGGACGTGTAGTCGAAGAAGTCGCGTCCCTCTTCCGCCGACTTGAACACGAATGTCGAGGTCAGGAACACCGGTGGCTTGACCGCGCCCTCCGAAAGCTGCGGATCGAAGCCATAGCTCAGCATCAGCGTCTCCGGATGGAGCTTGTAGTTGCCGATATGGGTTTTCGAGGGGCGTGGCGCGGGCATGGCTTTTTCCTGCTTCTTCGAGGAGTGTCGCACGGCAATTTATGCGATCCCCATCGCGCAGTCCTTGCTATTTTTGGGCGCACATGGCTGCAGCCTCGCAACAAATTGCCGGGAGAGGCCGAAAGTGCAGCAAAAGATAGCCGATGATTTCGACCGCAGGATTCTGCAGGAACTGCAGGCCGACGCCCGCATCACCAACAACGAGCTTGCCGAACGGATAGGCCTGTCGCCGTCGCCCTGTCTGAGGCGGGTGCGGCGGCTGGAGGAGACCGGCGTCATCAGAGGCTACACCACGCTGGTCGATCCGGCCGCCTTCGGCTGGAGCATGGTCGCCATCGCGACCGTCCGGCTCAGCCGTCAGAACGAGGACGAGATCGTCATGTTCGAGGACGCGATCCGCGGCTGGGAAGAGGTGCTGGAATGCCACCTCGTCACCGGTTCGCGCGACTATGTGCTGAAGGTGGTGACTGGCAGCCTCGAACAGTACGAGCGCTTCATCAAGGAAAAGATCGCGCGGCTGAAATGCGTCGCCTCGATCGAGACCAGCTTCGTCATGAACACCATAAAGGAACGGCGCCTCTGACAGAGGCGCCGTTCGTCAATATCAAGATATTGCCGGCTAGGCTTACTTGACCGCCTTGTCGGTGATGGCGGTGGTGTAGGCGCCTTTCGGCTCCTTGGTGATGATCTTCTGGTCGAGCAGCGCCTTGGCGGTGCGCTCGTAGGTCGCGGGATCGAGCTTGCCGTCGGCATTGTCGATCAGCTTGGCGACTTCGCTCATCATCCGCTTCTGGTGGTTCTCGTCCTGGCCGCCACCGTCCATGACGATGCCTGCGGCCTCGTCATTGTTGTCGATGGCGTATTTCCAGCCCTTCATCGATGCGCGCACGAAACGCACCATCTTGTCCTCGAACGCCGGATCCTTGAGCTTGTCTTCCGACGCATAGAGCCCGTCCTCGAGGAGGTCGTTGCCCATCGCCGAATAGTTGAACACGGTCAGCTGTTCCGGCTTGTAGCCGGCGTCGATCAGCTGCCAGTATTCGTTGTAGGTCATGACCGAGATGCAGTCGGCCTGCTTCTGGATCAGCGGCTGCACGTCAAAGCTCTGCTTCAGAACGGTGACGCCATCCGGGCCGCCTTCGGTCTTCAGGCCAAGCTTGTTCATCCAGGCGTAGAACGGATATTCGTTGCCGAAGAACCAGACGCCGAGCGTGTGGCCCTTGAAGTCGGCTTCGGTCTTGATCGGGCCGTCCTTCGGGCAGACCAGTTCCATGCCGGCCTTCTTGAACGGCTGGGCGATGTTGACCAGCGGCACGCCCTTTTCGCGGGCAGCCAGCGCACCACCCATCCAGTCGACGATGACATCGGCGCCGCCGCCGGCGATCACCTGCTCGGGCGCAATGTCGGGACCGCCCGGCTTGATGTCGACGTCGAGACCTTCGGCCTCGTAGAAACCCTTGGCCTTGGCAACATAGTAGCCGGCAAACTGGGCCTGCGTGACCCATTTCAGCTGCAACGTCACCTTGTCGGCGGCCATTGCCTGGAAAGCGGCTAGCGACATTGCGCCGGCCAGGACAGGAATAATCAGTCTTTTCATCTTTTTACCCTCTGAAGTTAGTACCCTTAAACCCACCGCCCTATCCACCACGGACAGAGGGATGCCAAAACGTGACGGCTCTTTCGACAAGAGCGACCACACCATAAAAGACCGAACCCGCAAGTGCTGCAACTGCGATTTCGGCCCAGACCATGTCGATGTTCATCCGCCCGACCTCGGTCGAGATGCGGAAGCCCATGCCGACGACAGGCGTACCGAAGAACTCGGCGACGATGGCGCCGATCAGCGCCAGCGTCGAGTTGATCTTCAGCGCATTGAAGATGAAGGGCGCTGCTGCCGGCAGCCGGAGTTTCAGCAGCGTCTGCCAGTAGCCCGATGCGTAGGTGCGCATCAGGTCGCGCTCCATATGGCCGGACGCGGCGAGCCCAGCCACCGTGTTCACCAGCATCGGGAAGAAGGTCATGATGATGACGACGGCCGCCTTGGATTGCCAATCGAAGCCGAACCACATGACCATGATTGGGGCGACGCCGATGATCGGCAGCGCCGAGACCATGTTGCCGATCGGCAAGAGCCCGCGGCGCAGGAACGGTACGCGATCGGCGAGGATCGCGGTGATGAAGCCGGCACCGCTGCCCACGACATACCCGAAGATCACCGCCTTGAAGATCGTCTGCCGGACATCGGCGCCGAGCACCGGCAGCGAGTTGGCGATCCGCGCGCCGATGGCGCTTGGCGGCGGCAAAAGGATGAAGGGAATGCCGGCGCCCCGCGTCACGGCTTCCCAGATGATCAGGATCCAGGCGCCGAAAATGGCGGGGATGATCAGGCGCAGCGCGCTCCGGGCCCAGTTCGCCATCGGGCGAAGCTCCGACAGGACGGCGACGCAGCGCCAGCCGAGCAGCCAGGCAGCAGTGAGCAGCAAAAAGTACGGCGCCAGTGCCGTGCCTTCAAAACCGGTTATGCCCGATATCAGCAACCATGCGACGAGGTGGGCGCCGGCAAACAGCACCACCGCCTCTGCAAGGGGCGGAATCCTGGTCATCGAGATCAGCGCCGCCAGCACGGCCAGGCCGAAGATCAAGCCCTTCGTTGTGAGGTAGGGGTAGTTGAAGCTGACTGCCGGGTCGGCAAGCGCTGCCGCTTCGGGCTTCGACATCGCGCCGAGCGCCACAGCGATCAGGCACAGTGCGATGGCGAGCACCGCTTGCCACGAGGGTTTCAGCCAGTTCATGCCGGCCTCCCGCCCATGGCGCGGTCGACGATGCGCCCAGCTATGCCGACCACCATGACAAGTAGTGCGGCCACCACCGAACCTGCGACCAGCGCCGACCAGATGTCGATAGACTGGCTGTAATAGGCGCCGGCCAGTAGCTTGGCACCGATGCCGGCGACCGCACCGGTCGGCAGTTCGCCGACGATGGCACCGACCAGGCTCGCCGCCACGGCCACCTTCATCGATGTGAACAGGAACGGCACCGAGGCCGGCACGCGCAACTTCCAGAAGGTCTGCGACGCGCTGGCATTGTAGGTGTGCATCAGGTCTAGATGCATGATCTCCGGCGAGCGCAGGCCCTTCACCATGCCCACGGTCACCGGGAAGAACGACAGATAGGTCGAGATCATCGCCTTCGGGATGAGCCCGGTGATGCCGACCGCCGCCAGCACGACGATGATCATCGGCGCCACCGCCAGGATGGGAATGGTCTGCGAGGCGATGATCCACGGCATCAGGCTGCGGTCTAGCGTCGCCACATGCACGATGCCGACGGCGATGATAATGCCGAGCCCCGTGCCGAAAGCAAAGCCAAGCAGCGTCGACGACAGTGTCACCCAGGCATTGTAGACGAGGCTGCGGCTCGACGTGACGGGGCGCAGAAAGGTATTCTCGAAGAAATTGACCGCCACCTGATGTGGCGCCGGCAGCGTCGGCTTCGGCTGCGACAGCGTCTTGCCGATGAATTCGCTCAAGGCAGGGGTTTCACCGGCGCGCCGGTCGAGATCGCGCTGGAACGGCGTGTTGAGGATAACGGCGAAAACGTACCAGAGCACGACCACGCCAGCGAGGATCGAGGTCACCGGAACGAGCTTGTCGCGGAAGCTGTCCATCTAGCGCACCGCCTCAATCTTCATAGCTGTGCCCTGCCCGCAGACCATCCCGGACGCGGGCTGCGATCGCCAGGAATTCCGGCGTCTCGCGGATGTGGAGCGGCCGCTCCTTCGGCAGCRTCGATTCGATGACATCAGTAACGCGGCCCGGACGTGGCGACATGACGACGATGCGTGTCGACAGATACACGGCTTCGGGAATGGAGTGGGTGACGAAGCAGATGGTCTTGTTGGTGCGTCCCCACAGTTCCAGCAATTGCTTGTTGAGGTGGTCGCGCACGATCTCGTCCAGCGCGCCGAATGGCTCGTCCATCAACAGAAGGTCGGCGTCGAAGGCCAGGGCCCGGGCGATTGACGCGCGCTGCTGCATGCCGCCAGAAAGCTGCCAGGGATATTTCTTCTCGAAACCTGAGAGGTTGACGAGGTCGAGCGTGCGATTGATGCGCTCCGCCTGCTCCGCCTTGGACAGGCCCATGATCTCCAGCGGCAGCCCCACATTGCGCTCGATGGTGCGCCACGGAAACAGCGCCGCGGCCTGGAAGACATAGCCATAGGCGCGTTTCTCACGCGCCTGTTCGGGCGTCATGCCGTTGACCGAAATCGTCCCCGAGGTTGGCTTCTCCAGATCGGCGATGACGCGCAGCAAGGTGGTCTTGCCGCAGCCCGACGGCCCGATGAAGGAGACGAACTCACCCTTGCCGATGGTCAGGTCGACATTGGACAGCGCCTCCACCGGCCCGTCATTGGTCTGGAACGTCAGTCCGAGTTGGCTTGCCGCGACGACGGCTGGCGAAATCCCCGTCATCGCTTGCTGCCTGCCTGTTCCCGCCACAGCGGCGCCGACCGGAATCCGATTGCTTTTATTGTGATGTTGTTTTCCACTCGCCCCTGTCCCATTGGCCCCAGTCCCACTAATTTTGTCCCGCTCAATCGACGCCCGGAGTTTCCCCGATGTCGCCCACTTGTCATCTTATCCGCCCTGAAACCACTTATGAAGGCAAGCAGGGATTGACCTATTTTGCCGGCATCGCCACGGAAACCGTCGGTTCCTCCGGCATCTGCATGCACATACTGACGATGCCGCCCGGCGCCCGCGCCAAGGCGCACATGCACGAGAACCATGAAACGGCGATCTACGTGCTCTCCGGCGAAGTCCATACCTGGTATGGCGACCGGCTGGAGCACCATATCGTCGTCAAGGCCGGCGACCTCTTCTACATTCCGGCCGGCGTGCCGCATCTGCCGGCCAATCTCAGCGGCGCCCCGTCTTCTGCCGTCATTGCCCGCACCGATCCCAACGAACAGGAAAGCGTCGTCCTGCTGCCGGAACTGGATGCGCTGGTCGCTTGAAGCCGATGGGAACTTGATTGTCATCGGCACCGGGAGACTTCCCCCATGACATTACCGTCCGCATCGGTGATCTCCAGCTTCTTGGCGCTCTTGGGGCTTTGCTTGACGGTGAACTCTGCCGGCGACTGCCCATCCTCGCCTTCGGCCTCGCATTGCGCCTTGATGACCAGAGAACCGTCCGATTTCGCCTGCTTGTCGGTAAAGGTGCAGGCGCTTGCCACGGTGACCAGATCCGTGTCCGTCAGCAGCAGCATGTCCTCGGCATAGACTTCCTGGCCGTTCTTGTTGATGCTGCCGGACTTGTTGCCATAGGGCTCGGACAGATCAATCCCCTTTGCCGAAGCCTGACCGGCAGCCAGCACGAGCGCCATTGCAACAGACAGACCAAAACCGCGCATGCCAACGCCCCAAGTCACGAACATGATTGCAGCGGCCCCATTTCTTCAAGGCCCGGAATGGAGACGAAGAAACCATCCTCCCCCTTGTTGGTGACCACGATTGTTTCGATCGTCGTCCCCGCCTCGCCCTCGGCGGAACAGGTCGAAGTCAGCGATTGGGCGCCCAGCACCGACGTCAATTGCTGCGCGAACCGGCAGCCGCTGCCATAGGTCTCGATGCCCTCGGCGGTCAGCACGATATAGGCATCGCTGTCCTGATAGCCGGCCTTGACGCCGGCGCAGCCGACATCATTGCCCCAGGAGCCGGCCAGCACGCCGCTCGCTGATGCCGGACCAGCGACAACTGCCGCCAGGACCAACGAAATGAGCGCGGCCGAGCGCGCCAAGCTCAAACCCCGGTCGCCGGGATGCCGGTGCGTTCGACCTTGCGCGGCGCGGAAATTTCCTTCCACGTCGACAGCGCCCGGTTGACCGCCGCGTTCGGCTCGCGGGCCACAAACTCGCCGTGCCCCGGCTTGGCCTTGACCTCAGCCTCCTGGATCGACAATTCGCCGCGCGAGAACACGAAGCGCGGCAGGCCGGTCACCTCGAACCCTTCGAAGACATTGTAGTCGATGACAGATTGCTGCTTCTTCGACGAGATCTTCTTCTTGCGTTTCGGATCCCAGACGACGATGTCGGCGTCAGCACCTTCGACGATGGCGCCCTTCTTCGGGTACATGTTGAGGATCTTGGCGATGTTGGTCGAGGTCACGGCGACGAACTCGTTCATCGTCAGCCGGCCGGTGTTGACGCCTGTGGTCCACAGCACCGGCATGCGATCCTCAAGCCCGCCGGTGCCGTTCGGGATTTTGGTGAAATCACCGACGCCGTTGCGTTTCTGCTTGGTTGTGAAGGCGCAATGGTCGGTCGCCACCACCTGCAGCGATCCCGCCTGCAGGCCGGCCCACAGCGAATCCTGGTGCAATTTGTTGCGGAAGGGCGGGCTCATGACGCGGCGCGCCGCATGGTCCCAGTCCTTGTTGAAATACTCGCTCTCGTCGAGCGTCAGGTGCTGGATCAGCGGCTCGCCGAACACTCGCATGCCCTTCTGCCGGGCCCGGCGGATCGCCTCGTGGCTCTGCTCACAGGAGACATGCACGACGTAGAGCGGCACGCCTGCCATGTCGGCGATCATGATGGCGCGGTTGGTCGCCTCGCCTTCCACTTCCGGAGGCCGCGAATAGGCGTGACCCTCGGGGCCATTGTTGCCGGCCGCCAAAAGCTTCTGCGACAGGGCGGCAACCACGTCGCCATTCTCGGCATGAACCAGCGGCAGCGCGCCAAGGTCGGCGCAGCGCTGGAACGACGCATACATCTCGTCGTCGTCGACCATCAGCGCGCCCTTGTAGGCCATGAAATGCTTGAACGACGTGATGCCCTTGTCGACGACGGTGGCCATCTCGTCGAACACCTGCTTGCCCCACCAGGTGATCGCCATGTGGAAGGAATAGTCGCAGGATGCTTTCGAGGTTTTGTTGTCCCACATCTGCAAGGCTTCCAGCAGCGACTGCTGCGGCGCCGGCAGGCAGAAATCGACCACCATTGTGGTGCCGCCGGCAAGCGCCGCGCGTGTGCCGGATTCGAAATCATCGGCCGAATAGGTGCCCATGAACGGCATTTCGAGATGGGTATGCGGATCGATGCCGCCCGGCATGACATAGCAGCCGGTGGCATCGAATTCGTGGTCGCCATGCAGGTCCGAACCGATGGCGACGATCTTGCCGTGCTTGACCAGCACATCGGCCTTCCACGTGCGGTCGGCAGTGACGATGGTGCCGTTCTTGATGACTTTGGTCATTTTCTTGTTCCCTTGTTCTCTTCGCGCTTCTTTGCGAGCGGCGTTTGGAATGCGGATTTGAGGCTCACTCCACGATGACAGCCGTCTCCACCACGGCATGGAACAGCACGTCGGCACCAGCCGACGCCCATTCCTTGGAGATGTCCTCGGCCTCGTTGTGGCTGAGCCCGTCGACGCAAGGGCACATCACCATCGCGGTCGGCGCAACGCGATTGATCCAGCAGGCATCGTGGCCGGCGCCGGAGACGATGTTGCGGTGCGTATAGCCGAGGCGTTCGGCGGCATCGCGGATCGCCTTGACGCAGCCGGCGTCGAAGGTGACCGGGTCGAAAGCGCCGACCTGCTCGATCTTGTACTGGATGTCGAGCGCCTCGCAGATCGTGTCGATGCCTTCGCGGATGCGGCCGTCCATCGCATCCAGCACTTCCTTTTCGGGCGAGCGGATGTCAATGGTGAAGACGGTGCGGCCGGCGATGATGTTGCGCGAGTTGGGAAACACCTCCATATGGCCGACCGCGCCGACGGCGTCGGGCTGGTAGTCCATGGCGATCTCGTGCACCAGTTCGATCACTCGCGCCATGCCGAGCCCGGCATTGCGGCGCTTCGGCATTGGCGTCGAGCCGGTATGCGCCT
This sequence comes from Mesorhizobium sp. P2_F8, assembly GCF_056403655.1. Classification (NCBI taxonomy): domain Bacteria; kingdom Pseudomonadati; phylum Pseudomonadota; class Alphaproteobacteria; order Hyphomicrobiales; family Phyllobacteriaceae; genus Mesorhizobium; species Mesorhizobium sp. P2_F8. The sequence continues at coordinate 558,246 of NZ_JBFUFB010000003.1, read as the reverse complement.
CCTTGCCGGTCAGCGTCACCTGCAGCCACTTCAGCCCTTGCCCGTGGGTGACGACACCGATGTCGATGCCCTCGTCCTCGAGGATCGGTCCCTGCTCGATATGGAGTTCGAAGAAGGCATGGATCTTGCGGTCGCCGACCTTCTCGGCACCCTTCCAGCCGATGCGTTCAAGCTCCTCGCCGAATTTCTTGCCTTGCTTGTCTGTATGCTCATAGACATCGGCCTGGTCGAGCACACCGGCAAACACGCCGGATGCCATCATTGCCGGGGCAAAGCGCGCGCCTTCCTCATTCGTCCAGTTGGTGACGACGATCGGATGTTTGGTCTTGATGCCGAGATCGTTGAGCGACCGCACCACTTCAAGCCCGCCCAGCACGCCGAGCACGCCGTCATACTTGCCGCCGGTCGGCTGCGTATCGAGATGGCTGCCGACATAGACCGGCGGCAGGCTGGGATCGGCGCCTTCGCGGCGGGCAAACATCGTGCCCATCTCGTCGACGCCCATTTCGAGCCCGGCCGCATCGCACCAGCGCTTGAACAGATGCCGGCCCTCGCCGTCCTCGTCGGTCACGGTCTGGCGATTGTTGCCGCCGGCAATGCCGGGGCCGATCTTCGCCATCTCCATTATCGAATCCCACAAGCGGTCTGAATTGATTCGCAGATTCTCGCCGGGTGCGGCCATGCCAAGTCCTCTCATTTCATGTCCTGGACGGGCGGCGGTTCCCGTCGCCACCCGTCCAGGTATAAGCAGATTAGTCTATCGAGCGTAGAACATCCCGCACGTGGTCGATCAATTCGCTGATCTGGCCCTTAGTGATGATCAGCGGCGGCGACAGCGCGATGATGTCGCCGGTGGTGCGGATCAGAGCGCCGCGCTCGAACGCCTTGACGAAGGCCGAGAAGGCCCGCTTGGTCGGCTGGCCGGCGATCGGCGCCAGCTCGATCGCGCCGATCAGGCCGATGTTCCTGATATCGATGACGTTCGGCTCGCCCTTCAGCGAATGCAGTGCGTCTTCCCAATAGGGCGCCAGCTCCTCGCCACGGGTGAGCAGGCCCTCTTCCTTGTAGGTATCGAGCGTGCCCAGGGCCGCCGCGCAGGCGATCGGATTGCCCGAATATGTGTAGCCGTGGAAGAACTCGATCATGTGCTCGGGGCCGGTCATGAAGGCGTCGTGGATTTCCTTCTTCACGAACACCGCGCCCATCGGGATGACGCCGTTGGAGACGCCCTTGGCGGTGGTCATGATGTCGGGCGTGACGCCGAAATAGTCGGCGGCGAACGGTGTGCCGAGACGGCCGAAGCCGGTGATGACCTCGTCGAAGATCAAAAGGATGCCGTGCTTAGTGCAGATTTCGCGCAGCTTCTGCAGATAGCCCTTGGGCGGCAGGATCACACCGGTGGAACCGGCGACCGGCTCGACAATGACGGCGGCGATGGTCGAGGCGTCATGCAGGGCGACGATACGCTCAAGCTCGTTGGCCAGTTCCGCGCCATGCTCCGGCACGCCTTTGGTGAATGCGTTCTTCTCGGGCAGATGCGTGTGCGCCATGTGGTCGACGCCGCCGAGTAGCGTGCCGAACATCTTGCGATTGGAGACGATGCCGCCGACCGAGATGCCGCCGAAGTTGACGCCGTGATAGCCGCGCTCGCGGCCGATCAGACGGGTGCGCGAGCCCTCGCCCTTGGCGCGGTGATAGGCGATCGCCATCTTGAGCGCCGTTTCGACCGATTCCGAGCCGGAATTGGTGAAGAAGACATGGTCCATGCCCTTGGGCGCGAGGTCGACCAGGCGGTTGGCCAGTTCGAAGACGATCGGATGGCCCATCTGGAAGGCCGGCGCGTAGTCGAGCTCGGCGGCCTGATGCTGGATGGCCTCGGTGATCTTCGGCCGGCAGTGGCCGGCGTTGACGCACCACAGACCCGCGGTGCCGTCCAGCACCTTGCGGCCATCGCTGGTGGTGTAATGCATGTCCTTGGCGGACACCATCATGCGCGGTGCCTGCTTGAACTGCCGGTTTGCCGTGAATGGCATCCAGAATGCACTGAGATCGTTCGGCGTGACTTTCAGCCGGTTGGACATGACCAAGACTTCCCCTTGTAACTTGTTTCGGTGCGCCCAACGCTTGGTCTTCGTTGCGATTTCGTGCTACGCAAATTTTTGACCGATTGGACAAACGTTAGCACCGCCCTGTCGGCGGTCAAGGGATTACTAGCGGAAATGCGGCACATGAAGTGCGTTCCACAGGCCAAGGAAAAACTGGTCCAGAGAATTGGTCCAGATGACCTTGAACGCGAGGTTTGGCAAAGCGGGAGCTGGCAACGGTGACCACCAGCACGGACGCCCCTCGCCGCACCCGCATACAGCAGGAAAAGCGCGAACTCATCCTGGAGGCGGCGCTCGAGGTTTTCTCCACCAACGGCTTTCGCGGCTCGACCATCGACCAGATAGCCGAAGCCGCCGGCATGTCGAAGCCGAACCTGCTATATTATTTCCGCCGCAAGGAGGACATCCACGAGACGCTGATGCAGCGGCTCCTCGACACCTGGCTGGCGCCGCTGCGCGAGCTGGACGACATCGGCGATCCCATGACCGAATTGCGCAACTACATCAGGCGCAAGCTGGAAATGGCGCGCGATTTTCCGCGTGAGAGCCGGCTGTTCGCCAATGAGATCCTGCAAGGGGCGCCGCGCATCATGCCGCTGCTGGCGGGTGAACTGAAAACGCTGGTCGATGAAAAAGCCGCCGTCATCAAGAGCTGGATGCGCGCCGGCAAGATCGCCAGGACCGACCCCTGGCATCTGATCTTCTCGATCTGGGCAACGACGCAGCACTATGCCGATTTCGACGTCCAGGTCCGAGCCGTGCTCGGCCCCGACCGCGGCGGCGATGGCCGTTTCGAGGATGCCGCCCGTTTTCTGGAGCAATTGTTCCTCGACGGGCTGAAGCCGAAAAACTAACTTTCGGCGCTTATCAGGCGCTGCGCCGTTCGGCCGGCAGCGCATCCAGCAATGTCTGCAGCTTTGCGATCGAGTTCTGCTCGGCAAGCGGCGTGTAGACGATCAGCTTCATGTCGGAGCCGTCGCCCACCGACAAGCTCATATGCTCGAACGTCATGCCGCCAGCGCTTGGATGCCTGACATGCTTCACCCCCGACAATCGGTGCGCCACGTCGCGCTGCGGCCACCAGGCGCGAAACTCCGGGCTTGAGCGCGTCATCAACTCGATCAGCCGCTCGAAATCCGGATCGCCGACATATCTGGCGCTTGCAGCCCGGAACGAGGCCAGCACGATGCGCGCCAGTTGCTCCCAGTCGACCAGCAGCCGCCGGTGGTGCGGATTGGTGAAGACCATGTGGACGATGTTGCGGGCATCCCCCTCCAGCAGACCATAGTCGCCGAACACCGCCACCGCCGCCGGATTCCAGGCCAGCACATCCCAGCGCCGACCGACGACATAGGCCGGCTGCAGCACCAGGCTTTGCAGCATGTGCAGCAAGGGGCCGTCGACCTTTTCCGGCGCCACGGCGCGACGCTCCGGCTGCTGGCGGCCGGCGAGGATGAACAGATGCTGTTTTTCGGCGGCATCGAGGCGCAGCGCCTCGGCAAGCGCCGTCAGCACCTCGACCGAGGGCCTGACCTCCCGCCCCTGCTCCAGCCATGTGTACCAGGTCGTGCCGACGCCGGCGATCATCGCTACCTCCTCGCGCCGCAGCCCGGGCGTGCGCCGCCTGAGGCCGGTGGCAATGCCKGTGGCCGCYGGCGTCAGCCTTTCGCGGCGCGAGCGCAGGAAAGCGCCCAACTCGCGCCGGCGGCTGTCTTCGGCGGAGTGCGTGGGAGCAGAGTGAGGTTGGGATTCCATGAGGCTAATATAGCAGTATTGATACCAGGATAAAGTTTGAACTGTTTGACGCGCGCTGGCTGTCCCATCTTCCGTTCAGAGCAACAGAACGGAGGCTCCGAACATGGAACTCAAAGACAAGACAATCCTCGTCACCGGGTCGACCGACGGCGTCGGCCGCGTCGTCGCGCAAAGGCTCGGCGCTGATGGCGCCAGCGTGCTGGTGCATGGCCGCGATGCGACGCGCGGTAAGGCGACCGTCGCCGACATCGAAGCCGCCGGCGGCAAGGCCGAGCTGCTGGTCGCCGACCTCTCCTCGCTGGCCGAGGTGCGCCGTCTCGCCGAAGCCGTGCGCGCCAGGACGGACCGGCTCGACATCCTCATCAACAATGCCGGCATCGGCACCGCAGGCCAAGGTGCCAAAAGGCAGGTCAGCGCCGACGGCTACGAACTGCGCTTTGCCGTCAACTATCTCGCCGGTTTCCTGCTGACATCGGAACTTCTGCCATTGCTCAAGGCGAGCGCGCCGGCGCGCATCGTCAATGTCGCCTCGGCCGGGCAGCAGGCGATCGACTTCGGCGATGTCATGCTGACCCGCAGCTACGACGGCGTGCGCGCCTATTGCCAGAGCAAGCTGGCGCAGGTCCTGTTCACCGTCGACCTTGCGCAGGAGCTGAAAGGGACAGGCGTTACCGTCAACGCGCTGCATCCGGCCAGCTACATGAACACCACCATGGTCCGCCAGGCAGGCGTCACGCCATGGAGTTCGGTCGAAACCGGCGCCGACGCCATCCTCAACCTCGCGACCTCATCGGCGCTGGAAGGACTGAGCGGCCTCTATTTCGACGGCCTGCGGGAATCCCGCGCCGACGCCCAGGCCTACGACGCCAAGGCAAGACAACAGTTGCGAGCCTTGAGCCTCGACCTCGTCGGCCTCGCCTCCCCAACATCGAAGGAACAGCACTCATGACCACGACAATCCAGCACACCGTCGTCATCGACGGCTCGTCCGGCATCGGCCTGGCGACGGCGCGCAAGCTGATTGGCCCCGGCATGAAGGTGACCATCACCGGGCGCAACCAGGATAGGCTCAACGGCGCGTGGAAGAGCCTCGGCGGGGCCGTCGAAAAGGCTGCCTTCGATGCCTCGAAGCCGGACGAAGTCAGCCAGTTCTTCGAACGCCTCGGCCCCTTCGATCACCTGGTCCTGGCGGCCAGCGGCGGCAAGGGCCTTGGCCCCTTCCAAACGCTCGACCTGACCGACATTGGCAGCGGCGTCGACGAGAAAGTCCGCCCGCAACTGTCATGCCTGCAGGCCGCCTTGCCGACGCTGAACAAGAGCGGATCGGCCACCTTCATCTCGGCAGTCTCGGCTCAGCTCGCGACGCCGGGCGTCGCCGGGATCGCCGCCATCAACGGCATGCTTTTGACCGTCGTGCCGATCCTGGCCGTGGAGCTGAGGCCGCTGCGCGTCAATGTCGTGGCGCCTGGCGTCATCGACACGCCCTGGTGGGATTTTCTGGCCGAGGAGCAGCGGCAGGCGCTCTTTGCCGAATATGCCGGCAAGACCCCGGTCGGCCGCATCGGCCGCGCCGACGACGTCGCCGACGCAATTGCCTTTCTCGTCTCCAACGGCTTCATGACCGGTCAGGTGCTGACCTGCGACGGCGGCCTGCGATTTGCGGCTTGATCCATATCGCCCCAAGCCCCGGTTACGCCCCTCGGCTGGATCTAAAGTTGACCCCTCAGCCAGGCGAGCGTTTCGGCAACGCCGTCAAGGCCGTACCGTGCGGCGGTATGGGCGGGTGGTTTGACCCGTATCGATATGCCGCCGGCATCGTTGACGGCTTCGAAGCCGTTTTCGTCTGGCGTGTCGTCGCCCAGGAAGACCGGGCGGCGGCCTGTGAAGGGCGCTATGCCCATGAACCGCCGGATCGCGGCACCCTTGGCTGCCTCGAGCGGCAACAGTTCCACGCCGGCATTGCCGGCAACCACCCGGTAGCCCTCGGGCAGGCTGGCCAGCGCCTGCTCCACAAGCTGCGTCGCGCGCGGAAGCAAATGCGGGGCAGCGCGCGTGTGGATGGCCAGCACCCGGCCCTTGCGTTCGATATAGGCTTGCCCACGACCGAGCTCGGCCTCAATCTCGTCGGCAAGGGCCGCAATATCCGCCGGCTCTCCAGCGACTTCGACTTGGTCATCCGGCAGGAGCCTGTGTTCCAGGCCATAAAGCCCGGCCGCGCGCAGCTTCAAAGGCTGAAAAAGCTCATCCACGGCCGCAACCGTGCGGCCCGTGATAACAGCCAATGCCCCGTTTAACTTGTGATCCAGGCCTTGCAGCAAAGAGCGAAGGTCGGCGCTGACCGAGACGGCGTCCGGGTGTTCGGCATGTTCCAGCAGGGTGCCGTCAATGTCGAGGAACAGCGCCCATTCGCCGGCCAGCACAGTCTGTGGCTTTCGCAAAGTCTCGCTCATGACATTGCCAGCCGTTTGCGCTCGAACATGGAAACGACATTGTCGGCACTCGGAGGCTGTCGGTCGCCAGTGCCGGTTGCCCGATCGACGTCACCGCGCTTGCGCAAGCGTGCCGCATCCAGAAGCATGCTGCCGGCCCAACGATAGACGTTGTTGTCGCGGACCATCTGCCGCATCGGCCGCATGCGCTCGCGCTGCTCATCAGGCGTCATCGTCAGCGCCTGCAGCAGGGCCTCGCTCATCATGGCGGCATCGTAGGGGTTGACGATCAGGGCCTCCAGCAATTCGCGCGAGGCACCGGCGAATGTGCTGAGCATCAAGACGCCCTGTTCGTCGTTGCGCGCCGCAACGAATTCCTTTGCGACCAGGTTCATGCCGTCATGCAGGCTGGTGACCATGCAGATGTCGGCGGCACGATAGATCTCATAGATCTGTTCCTGCGTGTGATGTTCGGCCACCATGATCACCGGCCTGTAGCCGTCGCTGCCATAGCGCTCGTTGAGCTCTTCGGCATAACGGTGGCATTCGTCGTGGAGCTGCCTGTAGGCCGGGAGCGTGCCGCGGCTCGGTGCCGCGATCTGCAGAAAGACCAGCTTTCCGATCCATTCCGGGTATCGCTTGAACAATTCGTCCAGCGCTTGAAAGCGATCCAGGATGCCCTTGGTGTAGTCGAGACGCTCGACGCCGACGCCCAACTTCACATCCGCTTTCAATCCGAACCTGGCGCGCAGGCGGGCACGGCAGTCATCGACATCAGGCAATCTTGCCAGGAGGTCCGCCGGCCACTCTATCGAGATGGGATAGGCGTGCACCAGCGTCGTCTGCCCGCCATAGGAGATGGCCGCATCCGCCCGCTCGATGCGGCTTTCCAGGAAGCGATCGACACTCTCGGTGAAATTGTTGGCATGGAACTGGGTGTGGAAACCGATGATCGAGCTGCCGAGCAGCCCTTCGAGGATGCGCTCACGCCATGGACAAATGCTGTAGACTTCCGAGTTCGGCCACGGGATGTGCCAGAAGGTGATGACGATCGCCTCGGGCAGGCGCTCGCGGATCATCCGCGGCAGCAGCGCGAAGTGATAGTCCTGGACCAGCACGATCGGCCGCTCGTTGCGTGCTTCGGCCACCACCGTATCGGCGAACTTCCGGTTGACGGCTTCATAGGCCTCCCAGTCCGAGGCGCGAAAGATCGGCCGGGTGAAGGCGATATGGCAAAGCGGCCACAGGCCCTCATTGGCAAAGCCGAGATAGTAGCCCTGATGCTCCTCCTCCGTCAGCCAGACCCGGCGCAGCGTGTAGGACGGATTGCCGGGCGGCACCTGGACCCGGTCGTCCTCGTCGACCATGAGACGGTCTGCGGTGCCGCCGCCATAGGCTATCCAGGTGCCGGCGCAGGCGCGGGTGATCGGCTCCAGCGCCGAAACCAGCCCGCTGGCCGGCACGAGCAGTTCGACGCCATTGCCTCTGACGTTGTGGATGTATGGTTCGCGGTTGGAGACCACGATGACCTGCGCATCGGGCAGATCGTCAGCCAGGATCTTGCGCAATGTCTCGGGCGACCACGTCACCAGGGCGGCATCGGCTGATTGGCCGTTCTTTTCGAACTCCCGTATCACCTTGCGCGCCGCTTCCGCGGCCACGTCCTCGCCGGCTGGATGTGCAACCGTTGGAGGGTGGCTGCGGCGTTGCCGCGATATGGAGAAGAAAACGGCAAGAGCGGAAAGACAAAGGCTCGCGAGGATCAGAACCCAGAGCAGGTCCGCACCATAATCTGTCATTGGAATGCCAACTCACCTCAGGCCGTTCGGCGGCCTTTTTTGTTCGTGTTTCCGACTAGAAACTATCCGCCGGCAACCTGGTCGGCGCCCGGACCTGTATTGTGCAACGCACAAGGCAGCGATCGGTTCCAGCCAATCTGGATCGGATCATGTTCTGACGATGAGCGGCACAAGGCCTTCATGCCGGTCGGCCAGGAAAGCGACGACCCGGTCGCCGACACGCTGGAACGTGAGATCGACCACCCTTTCGCCGACGCCCAGATGTCGCAGCGTGAGTGTGTCGATGCCGATCGGCAGCCTCGGACGGGTGACGCGGATTTCGCCATCCCAGCCATCGATTTCCAGGCCGAGGCAGGCCTGCATCAGCATGAAGGCGGATCCCGCCGACCACGCTTGCGGCAGGCAAGCGACGGGATAGGCGATCGGTGCTTCGCCCGGCGCGCGGGTAAAGCCGCAGAACAGTTCCGGCAACCGCATGTTGAAATGGACAGCGGATTCGAACGTACCGCTCATCAGGCGCACCACGCTGTCGCGCTCGCCATAGCGCGCCAGCCCGGCGCCGCACATGGCGGTGTCATGCGGCCAGATCGAGCCATTGTGGTACGACATCGGGTTGAAGAACACGGCATCGTCGGCAAGCGTCCTCAGCCCCCAGCCGGAATGGAAGGAGGCGGAAAGCAGCTGATCGGCGACCATTTGCGCCCGCGCCGGCTCCGGAAGCCCGACAAGGAGGAGATGGCCCGCATTCGAGGTTCGCACCTTGCAGGGCTCGCCGGCACCGTCGATCGCAAGGGCATAGAAGCCGAGGTCGTCGAGCCAGAAATCGCGTTCCACCGCCGCCCGAATGGCCTCGGCGAGGCTGTCCCAGTGATCGGCTCTCTCGTCCTCGCCACGGCGACGGGCAAGCGCCGCCAGCCCCCGGAAGGCGGCAAAGACATAGCCTTGCACCTCGACCAGCGCGATCGGACCCTTGGGGATACGGCCATCGGCATGAAAGACGGAATCGAAGCTGTCCTTCCAGCCCTGGTTGGCGAGGCCGGACTCGGCAGCCCGCTGGTAGGTCACGAATCCGGTCTCGCGGCCCGCCTCCTCCGTCCATTCGGCCGCCGCGCATAGCGACGGCCACAGGCTGTCGATGAACGCCATGTCGCCAGTACGATCTGCATAGGCACAGGCGAGATGGATGTAGAGCGGCGTCGTATCGACGCCGCCATAGTAGCGACCGAATGGAAGCTCCCGCAGCGCCGCCATCTCGCCCTTGCGGGTCTCGTGCATGATCTTGCCCGGCTGCGAATCGCTGAACGGCGACGTCTCCGTCGCCTGATGCTGGGCCAGGAAGGCCAGCACCCCCCGCGCCAGGCCGGGATTGAGCCACAGCATCTGCAGCGCCGAGATGACGCCGTCACGGCCGAACGCCGTCGAGAACCAGGGGATGCCGGCATAGGGATAGGGTCCGGTCGCAAGCTCGGTGGTCAGCAGCGCGACATCGGCGCGGGCGCGCTCGACCCAGTCGTTGAAGACGCGACCGGAACTGTGCACCGTCGCGCCATGGCGGCGCTTGGCCCGCATGCCAAAGCGGGCCCGGGCGGCTGCGGCGCGGAAACGGTCACGATCGGGCGCATCCGCCACCTCGGAACCGACCTCGACATAGAGCACACTGCTGCTGCGCTTGGTCACCGCAAGCAAGAAATCGGCGCGGTCGGCTGTCAGTTGATCCGGTGCCTGCGAGAACGAAATCGCCGATGCGCGCGCCAGTCCGTCCAAGCCGTCGTAGCGCAGCAGGACGGACGTCGCATCCATCTCGGCCACATGCGTCATGCCGCGCCGCAGCCGTGTCGAGCCGCGCACTTCGAACATGTCACGGAAATCAGCAGCAAAGTGCAGAGAAACGCCGATCGTCGAGGTTTCCCGGCTGTAATTGGAAAGGGTGATGCGTTCGAACAGTCTGTCCTGCCAGAGCAGCCGGACGCGTTCGACATGAATTGCGCCCTGCGGAATGTCGCGACCGCTGGCGCTGAGCATCGGCAGATTGGTCAGGTTGGTGGTGAACAGCACATTGTCCTGGCTGAGCGAGGCGCCAAGCAGCGATGTCTGCCTGCCGCCGACGGTCAGCCGGAACTCGGACAGCACCCGTGTGTCGTCGCGGAAAAAACCGTCGCCGGCGCCGCGTATATCGCCATAGGCATCGGCAACCGCAAAGCAGTCGCCCTGTTTGAGCGCAAACAGCCGGTGCGGCTCACGAGGCGCTGTCGCGTCGAGCGAGGCAAGCGCGACGGCGGGATCGAGCTGGCGCTCATCGAGTTGGGCCATTCGTCACAAATCCCTGTCGTTTCATTCCCATAGATCGAGCGCGTCGCTGCTCACGACGCCTTCGCCTCGCTCGGGACACCGAGCAGGCGCGCATAGGCTGCCAAATAGTCGCCGGCCATTCTTCTGGCGGAAAACCGCTTTTCGAAGACGCCCCTCACCTTTCGCCTGTCGAGCTGCAGCAAGTCCGGCACCGCGGCGACCGCGCCATCCAACGAATCCGCGATAAAGCCGGTGACGCCTTGATCGATGATCTCGGGCAGCGCGCCGCAATTCCAGGCGATCACCGGCGTGCCGCAGGCCATTGCCTCGATGGCGGCAAGGCCGAACGGCTCCGGCCAGTCGATCGGGAACAGCAGGCCGGCCGCGTTGCCGAGAAATTCCGCCTTCTGGTCCTCCTCGATCTCGCCGACATAGTCGATGCGATCGCCGTCGATCAAAGGCTCGACCACTTCGTGGAAATAGGCTCGGTCGTCGTCGCCAATCTTTGCCGCAAGCTTCAGCTTGAGCCCGGAGCGCAAGGCGATCTCGATGGCGCGATCCGGGCGCTTGTCGCGTGAAAACCGACCGAGGAAGGCAAGATAGGGTTCTTGCGCCTTCGTCTCGAACGTCGGTTCGTAAATACCGGTCGGCAGTCCGTGGTGGATCGTTGCCAGCCAGTTGGCCCTGGCAAGGCCTGTCTTCTGGCTGCGCGAAATGGAAATCATCGGGAAGCGCGGGAAACGCTCATAGGCCGGCGCCAGGTCGACATAGTCCAGCCTGCCATGCGGTGTCGTCACCGTCCTCTCCGCCATGTCCTCGAAGAAGGAAAAGTGCAGGAAATGGCTGAGGTGGAAGTGGATGACGTCAAACTCTCGCGCCCGTCTTCGCACCTCGGCAAGCATCGAAAGATGCGCCGCAATCTCGGATTTGAGCGGGCGCAGATCGAGGCGAAGCGCGCATTCCCTGCCGGCGACCAGCTTCGCGGAGGTCTGGCTGTCGCCACTGGCAAACAGGGTCACCTCATGGCCAAGGTCAACCAGCGCTTCGGTCAGGTACGAGACGATGCGTTCGGTGCCACCATAAAGTCTGGGCGGCACCGATTCAAAAAGCGGCGCGACATGGGCAATTTTCATATTTCGTCCCGGGATGCTCGGCATACAGGTGCGAAATGCATCAGCGGCTCGATTGGTTCCGATATAACATCGATGCCGTCGGAGGCGACGAGCGGCTGCGGGTCGAATGCCATGCCACGCAGGCAGTGGCTGCGATCACATGAAACCAGGATTGCGGGGCAAATACTGAGACCAATCGCCAAGATCCCGCGTCGACATCAGAACCATGGGAAGCGTGATGCGCATCCCATGCTCGACGGCGGTGCTCAGAGCTGTTTGCGTCGTGCCAGGCAGAAACGCCGACACCTGCGAAGAGCCAATCTCCGCGGCGAGAGTCAGTGCGGTTCTGAAGGCAGCGTCGAGCTGATCCGGCCGCACGACCGCAAGTGGCCCGATGTGGCCGTTGGTGCCTATGTAGACGTAGCCGACGCAGTCCTCCCCGGCATGGAGAACGACACCCCTCGTCTGCTCGTCGTTGATCAAATACCGATGGTGCTTTTCGCGTGATACGCCCAGGGCCCGATCGTCAATATAGGCAAGGCTATGCAGGTGCGAAGCTGTTTCCCTCAGAGGCACACTGCGGAGCTGCCCGGCCTTCAATCGACCTTTCAGGACATCCTGCGCAACGCTGAGATTGTAGATCGGGAATCGCGGGAACAGTCCGTGCCTGATGTAGAGACCTTGCGATACGGTGTTGAAGCTGAAGGTGATCAAAGCCTTGTTGGTCGCTCCCGACTGCCGCGCATGCTCCAGCGTTCGTTTCAACAGTTGATTGCCGATCCCGCTGCCCTGATGACTGGAAGAAACGAACAGCTGCGCGAGAAACCACAAATCCCCGCAGACCCAACTCCAGGCGAAGCCGAGGATTTCACCGGCGTCTTCCGCCACCCACAAGCCAGCGGCGTCGTCGTTCAAGGAAAACAATTGAAAATTGGTCGGGCGCGGCACGGCTATGGGGCCAAAGCCATGGCGCTCGGTCAAATCGTTGATGCTGGCAACGACAAGCTCGTCAGCTCGTTTCAGATCTTGCGCGCCGGCAGGTCGATACACGACTGACACGGGGCCACTCCTTGACAAGAAGCCGCCGGCGCACGTTAGAGCGTCCGGTGCCGAAGTCAAACAGCACCGCCGTTACCTGCAATCCCCGTCGTCTGTCGATCTTTCTGCGGGAAAACCTGATCGCTTGTTCTTTTCCTAGACAGACTGTGCGATCAGCGTCAGAAAACCACCGCTCAGTGCGACATTGCCGACGAAGCCGTTGATGCGCGACGCCCGGTCCGGGCCCTGATGATCCCAGAAATTGTGGAACATCGGCGTTGCAACAATTAGGAACACGACCAGCACCGCACAGGCAATTGCGATCCAGAAGCCCGCCATTACCAACACGCCGGCAATGATCTGCAGGACAACGCCGGCCCATAGCGCCAACCGCGCCTGCGGCACGCCGCGCGCGGCCATCAGATGGGTCAGGAAGGCCGCGTTCTGGATGTTTCGCAGGCCGGCGAAGACGAAGGCGCCGCCGAGCAACAACCGGCCGAGAAACAACAAGCTCGAAGGCAAATCGATCGGCATCAAACTCCCCCTTCAAAACAGTTGGAGCGCCGCCTCCTCGACGGCGCTCCAAGACAAAACCTGTCAATCAGGCAGCCTTGGCCGCCGCCACTGGATGAATGGCGTGGAACGGGATGCAGAGCCGGTTCCAGGTGTTGATCATGCCGAGCGCGACCGACAGCTTGACCAGTTCCTCTTCCGAGAAATGCTGGAGCGTCTTTGCATAGAGTTCGTCCGACACGCCATGGTCAGCGATCAGGGTAACGGCCTCGGTCCAGGCGAAGGCGGCGCGCTCACGCTCGGAAAACAGCGGCGATTCCTTCCAGGCCGAAACCAGATAGAGCCGTTGCTCGCTCTCGCCGTCGCGCCTGGCCTCGCGGCTGTGCATCTCGACGCAGTACGAGCAGCCATTGATCTGCGATGCACGCAATTTGATCAGGTGCAGCAGGCCCACCTCAAGCCCGCATTCGTCGACCGCCTTGTTGAGCGCCGACACCGCCTTCATGATCTCCGGCGCCTTGGCGAAAAATTGCAGCCTCTGTTTCATCTTGATGTCCTTTACGCTTGCTTGGTTGAACTGGATTTCTGAGGCCTCTGATGGCGCGCTACGAAAGCGCAGCCGGCAGCGACCGAACGCGGATCGGCATCGGTCACGTATTCCGCCACGATGTCGGACAGCTTTGCCTCTGCGAGTGCGGCGCGGTAAGCCTTCTCGGCCTTCAGCATCGCGATATTGATGCCGCAGGGTTTGACATAAGCCGAGGCGTCTAGCCTGGTCGGACCGTTGCGGCGGATCTCGCCGCAACGGAAGGCCGGTTCGCGCCCTTCGACGGCCAGCACGATATCGAGCAGCGTTATCCGCTCGGCCGGCCGCGCCAGCCGGTAGCCGCCGGCCGGGCCCGGCACCGATTCCAGGATGCGCGCAGCGCTCAGCATGTTGAGATGCTTCAGGAGGTAGCTCGGCGACAGGCCAAAGGCCTCCGCCAGCGCGGCGCCCGGCATGGTCGCCTCGCCCTCGACGCCGGCCAGCATGGCGGCGCAGTGGATGGCTGCTTCAACGCCTTCGCCCAGCTTCATTGTGTCGATCTCCAATTCATGGATAAGTCTTATCGTGGATAAATTTTATCTGCAATAGAAAAATGAAAAACGGCGCCCGAAAGCGCCGCTTTTTTTCGACGAATGCTGCCCCTACTCCGCCGCCACCTTGGCCATCGGGTTGTTCGGGTGCGTCGTCCAGTTGGCATAGATCGGCGACACCGGCTTGCCGGTGCGCTGGTCCATTGCGCCTGCCGCGAGCGGCTCCATGGTGATGCAGTTCTCGACCGGGCAGACATTGACGCACAGATTGCAGCCGACGCATTCGGCCTCGATCACCTCGAAATGCCGCTTGCCGTCGACCATGCTGGTGATCGCCTGATGCGAAGTGTCCTCGCAGGCGATGTGGCAGCGGCCGCATTGGATGCAGGCGTCCTGGTCGATACGGGCCTTGGCGACATAGTTGAGGTTGAGGTACTGCCAGTCGGTGACGTTTGGCGTGGCGCGGCCGACGATGTCGTCAAGCGAGGCATGGCCCTTCTCGTCCATCCAGTTTTCGAGACCGGCGATCATCTCCTGCACGATCTTGAAGCCGTAGGTCATCGCCGCCGTGCAGACCTGAACATTGCCGGCGCCGAGCGCCATGAATTCGGCCGCGTCGCGCCAGGTGGTGATGCCGCCGATGCCGGAGATTGGCAAGCCGTGGGTTTCGGGATCGCGCGCGATCTCGGCCACCATGTTCATGGCGATGGGCTTCACCGCCGGGCCGCAATAGCCGCCATGCGAACCCTTGCCGTCGATGGTCGGCTGCGGCGCGAAACTGTCAAGGTCGACGCCGGTGATCGAATTGATGGTGTTGATCAGCGACACCGCGTCGGTGCCGCCGGCAAGCGCGGCGCGCGCGGGCTTGCGTACATCGGTGATGTTGGGCGTCAGCTTGGTGATGACCGGCATGCGGGTGTTGGCCTTGCACCAGCGCACCACCATTTCGATATATTCCGGCACCTGGCCGACGGCGGCACCCATGCCACGTTCCGACATGCCGTGCGGACAGCCGAAATTGAGCTCGATGCCATCAGCTTCCGTCTCCTCGACCACTGGCAGGATCGCCTTCCAGCTCTCCTCGACGCACGGCACCATCAGCGAGACGACAATGGCACGGTCGGGCCAGTCCTTCTTGACCTGCTTGATCTCGCGCAGATTGACCTGCAGATCGCGGTCGGTGATCAACTCGATGTTGTTGAGACCGAGCAATCGCCGGTCGGCGCCCCAGATCGCGCCGTAGCGCGGGCCGTTGACGTTGACCACCGGCGGGCCTTCCTCGCCAAGCGTCTTCCAGACAACGCCGCCCCAGCCGGCCTTGAAGGCACGGATGACGTTGTAGGCTTTGTCGGTCGGCGGCGCCGAGGCCAGCCAGAACGGATTGGGCGATTTGATGCCGACGAAATTATTGCGGATGTCTGCCATGACAGGTCCCTTTCAACCGAGACGAAGGAGCAGTTCGACGGGTGCAAGAATGCCGCCTTCAAGTGCGGCGGTGAGATTGGCGATCTTGGTGCGGGCGTCGTCGCCCATGACGAGGCCAACCCCGGGCGGCGGCTTGCTGCCTTCCGCTTGCGCGGCTGCCAGGCGCGCACGCATCGTGGCGAAGAACTCGATGGCAAAGGCGCCGCGCGGCCGCTCGGCGATCACGGAGAACCCGGCGGCGACGGCCGCCGAGCGATAGTCGTCCGGGGTAGCAACGAAGGACATGGTTTCATCAGACGCCCATGGCAGCGGATAGGTCAGCGCGCCGTCCTTCAGCCGCATCACATCGTAGACGGCGAAAACGCCGCCCGGCCGCAGCACGCGGGCAGCTTCGCTCATCAGTCCCGGCTTGTCGGGCAGGTTCATGCCGACATGCAGGATGACCGCCGCATCGAAGCTGGCATCCGCGAATGGCATGTCCAGCGCACTGCCTTGCACGAACCGCGTCTTGCCCGCCATACCGGTTCGCTCGGATAGGCTGGCCGCGATATCGACATAGCTTTGCGTGAGGTCGATGCCGGTAATATCGGCGCCAAAATTGTTGGCGACGAAGCGGGCCGGCCCGCCGACGCCAGACCCGATATCGAGAAGCATTGTCCCCGGCTTCAGCCCCATCTGCCCGACGAGTGCCATGGTCGCGGCGACGCCGCCAATGTGAAATTCGTCGACCGCTTCAAGATCGCTTGCACGCAGATTGGCAACGTCCACGCCGCTATCGGCGAGCGCGGCAATGATCCGCTCCTCCAGGCCCGATATGTCATAGTGACGGGCGATGCCCGGTTCCACCGCGGCCATGATCCTATCCCTGAGCGAGGCTCCTGTGGATACTCTCCGCCGCGTCGCGGCCTTGCGCCACGGCCGAAACGGTGAGGTCGTCGCCGCCGAAGATGCAGTCGCCGCCGGCCCAGACCTTCGCGAGCGAGGTGCGGCCTTCCGCATCGACCTTGATGCGTCCGGCTTCGAGCTCGATCTCGGCACCGCTGCCGTTAAGCGCGGCCGGCACGAAACTCTGGCCGATCGCCTTGAACACCTGGTCGGCGACCAGTGTCAGCCTCTCGCCGGTGCCTGCAAGCTGTTCGCCGTTCATAGCGGTGTATTCGAGTTCGATGGCCGACACCTTGCCGCCTTCGGCAATCACCCGCTTCGGCTGCAGCCAGTGGCGGATGGTGACGCCGTTGGCGGCCGCCAGATCCTGTTCGAACCCGGAGGCGTTCATCTGCTCGTGGCCGCGCCGGTAGCAGATCGTCACTTCCTCGGCGCCAAGCAGCTTCGACTGCACCGCCGCGTCGATCGCCGTCATGCCGCCGCCGATGACGACGACACGCCGGCCGACCGGCAGGCTGGCGAGATCACTGGCCTGGCGCAGCTCGGCAATGAACTCCACCGCATTGGTGACGCCGTCGGCATCCTCGCCATCGGCGCGCAGCGCATTGACGCCGCCAAGGCCCATGCCGAGGAACACGGCATCGTAATTGCGCATCAGGTCGGACAGATGGTAGTCGCGACCAAGTGCCTTGCCGTTTTGAATGTCGATGCCGCCGATGGCGGTGACGTAGTCGACTTCGGCCTGGGCGAAATTGTCGACGCTCTTGTAGGCGGCGATGCCGTATTCGTTGAGCCCGCCGGCCTTCGGCCGCGCTTCCAGGATGGTCACGTCATGGCCGTGGCGGGCGAGCCGATGTGCGGCGGCGAGGCCTGCCGGCCCTGCCCCGACCACGGCGACCGTCTTGCCGGTGGCAGTGGCGCGTTGGTAAAACTGCTTGTTCTCGCTCATCGCGACATCGGTGGCATAGCGCTGCAGGCGGCCGATCTGGACCGGCTTGCCTTCCGCCACCTCACGTACGCAGACCTCCTCGCACAGCGTCTCGGTCGGGCAGACGCGGGCGCACATGCCACCCAGAATGTTCTGGTCGAAGATCGTCTTGGCCGAACCGATCGGATTACCGGTCGATATCTGGCGGATGAACAGCGGAATGTCGATCGAGGTCGGGCATGCATTCATGCACGGCGCGTCGTAGCAGAAATAGCAGCGGTCGGATTCGACCAGTGCCTCGTGGTGATCGAGCGGCGGGTGCAGGTCGGAAAAATTGTCCGCATACTGGTCGGCTCGGAGCCGGCCGCCGGCAATGCCTTCCTTGAACTGGCCTTCTGGCATCGTCAGTTCCCCATGTTTTGTTTTGGGGAAGGCTAGCACGTTTTATTTTTTTATCAATTGGTCAATTTTCGGTGCAAGGCCCTGAAAAGGCTGGATAAAACATGATCTTTTTACTCATGTTATGGCGTTTGCAGTGCGAGCGGATGGCTGGGCTCGACAGCATGGCCATGGATAGCCCGGACCTCGTCCGCGACCAGTTCCTGCAACCGCCACAGATTGCGGTCGTGGATGCCGAACGCTTCGAGATGACTGACCGTGTTGTAGAGATATTCGGCGCCGGACCCGATATGCCCGCAGGCTCTGGCCAGCACGCTCGCCACTTTGTCCAGTGGCTGGTTCAGTGACGTTCCCCTGCCCTTCACGCCAACCCAGAAGCCAAGCGCGCGCAGCGACCCTTGTGCCGTATGCACCGGCAGCCACCTGACCGTGTCGATACTTTCATGGTCGCTGATCTCGCGCCGCAGCAGGCGTTCGATCTGGGCCGGTTTTTCGCCCTCCGGCAAGCGGTAGATGACGCCGTTGCACCGTCCGCCCCGTTCGAGCGCCATCATAAGCCCCGGCTGCTCGGCGCTGCCACGCCAACGCACCATGTCGAGGCAGAAGGACCGGTGCCAGCCAAAGGCCGTGGCGAGTTGCTGCTCGACCGACTCGAACTCCGGCTTCCAGATCAGCGACCCATAGGCGAACACCCATAGCGGCCCCTCGTCGGCTTCATCGGACAGCCGCAAGGCAAGGGGCCGGAAATCCTCGTCTTTCAACTCCGTCCAGCTCGGGTCAGGCCCGGGATCGGCCTCCTCCCGGTGGCACAGTGCGACAAGCTCAGGCGTGAGCGACATCCGGCGCATGAAACGACATCCCCTCTCCACCGCAGAGAAATCGAAAACCGGTGGGCGCGCAACCCCGGGAACGCTTGTCATGGACCGACATTCTTGTTTGCGCGATTGTCGGATTTCCGTCGTGAAGATCGTCCTAGGATGGATCGACCGACGATCGATGCATAACCGGTGAGGAGACCGACCATGCCAAAAACCCCGATGCCCTTTTTCTGGTACGAATTGTTGACCACAGATCTCGACGCCGCCGAGGCGTTCTACACCAAGGTGGTCGGCTGGACTGCGCAGCCTTTCGACAAGGCCCCCGGCATGCCGCGCTACATCGTCATGAATGTCGGCGAGCGTGGCGTCGGCGGGCTGATGACGATGCCCGAGGACGCCGCCAAGATGGGCATGCCGCCCGCCTGGCTCGGCTACATCCATACAAAAGACGTCGATGTCGCGACGGCATCGCTGGAGAAAGCCGGCGGTGCGGTTCACCGGAAGCCCGACGACATTCCGGGCGTCGGCCGCTTTGCCGTCGTCGCCGATCCGCAAGGCGCGACCTTCATGTTCCTGCAGCCGAACGGCCCGGACCAGCCCATCGTGCCGGCCAGCACACCGGGCCATATCGGCTGGCACGAGCTTTACACCTCGGACTGGAAGGCCGCGTTCGATTTCTATTCCGACCAGTTCGGCTGGGCCAATGCCGGCGATTTCGACATGGGCCCGATGGGCACCTACCAGACTTTCACGGCCGGCCCCGAATCCGGCGGCGGCATCATGAACAAGCCGCAGCAGATCCCGGTGCCGGTCTGGCAGTTCTACTTCAATGTTGCGGCCATAGATGCGGCCGCCAAGCGGGTCACCGACAATGGTGGCAAGATCCTGATGGGCCCGATGGAGGTCCCCGGCGGCAGCTGGATCGTGCAATGCCAGGACCCGCAAGGCGCCCATTTCGCATTGATGGCGCCGGTGCGGTAAGAGGCCAGGCCCGGTTTCTCCGCCCCTCTGTCCATCTGGACAGAGGGGCGCTGTCTCGCTGACTCTGGCGCTCTTTGAGAATTACTCGGGCGTCAGCACCGCGACCTTCAGGTCTGCCTTTTTCGCGCCGCTGAACTGGACGGTGGCCGGGCCGGCCGCAAGCTTGAAACGCACGCTCTTGCGGATGCCGGGGCAGGTTTTCACACCGCTATAGCCCACTGACTTCATGGCGTGGCCGTCCTGAATGACATCGATCCAGGCCTCGCCTGACAGACTTATCTGAATGGCGCCCTCGGCCGGCACCTCGACGCTGGCGACGGCACCGAACGTGCCTGATGCGGGGGCATGTTCGGGCGGCAGCGCAAAACCGGCTTTCTCCGCCGGCACCAGTGCCAGATCCGCAGCAGCACCCACCACCAGCGTCGCTCCAGACGGCGTTGCAGGCGCTGCGGCAAACAACGCCTGTTCCCGCGTCACCGGCCATTTGAAGGCCTCGCAGCCGGCATCCTCGGCCATGGCGAAGCTGGTCCCTGCAAGGATTGCGAATAGACTGATGGCGACTTTTTTCATAACCAAGGGAACCCACCTGTTCGGAATGTCCATATTATGGATACAACCATAGCGATACAAATGCAACCCATACGAGAACAATATGAAAGGTCAAACCGGGGAACATTTCCAATCACCGATTGTTGATGGCATGCCATGGGAAGTGAATGGTCCGTTACCCAGCGACAATCTATGGCCGGTCGGGAAGCGACAAATGGAGCCATTTATGAAGCTTTTCGAAAGCCTCGCCAAGTATCAGCCGCAGGCCTTGGGGGTGCTGCGCATCATGACGGCGCTGCAGTTCATCGAGCACGGCAGCCAGAAATTGTTCAATTTTCCCATAAGCGACCAACCCCATACCCTTACCGGGCTGACACTCGCCGCTGGAATTCTCGAATTCGCCGGCGGCATCCTGCTGGCGCTGGGGCTGTTCACCCGCCCGGTCGCGTTCCTGCTGGCCGGCGAAATGGCGATCGCCTATTTCATGGCGCACATGCCGCGCGACTTTTTCCCCGTCAACAACGGCGGAGATTTGGCGATCTCGTTCTGCTTCATCTTCCTCTATCTGGTGTTTGCCGGCGCCGGCGCTTTTGCGTTGGACAACCGCCGTAGCGCCTGACCACCTTGGGAGGGATGCGTGCTCAAGCGCGCATCCTCTCGAAATTGGCATCGAACAGTGGCGCCGGCTGCACGCGCGCCGCATGCCGCTTGCCCAAAAGCTCGATCTCGAAGCCGTCGCTCTCGTCGGCGATCTCCTTCGGCACATAGCCCACGGCGACGGATTGTTTCGAGTGATGCGCGTAGCCACCCGAAGTCACCCAGCCACGCACCGCGCCATCGAACCAGATCGGCTCGTCGCCGATGACATCGGCGTCGTCGGCATCGACGATGAAGGCGCGAAGGCGCAGCTTGCCGCCCTGCTTGCGCTCGGCGAGCGCCGCGGCCTTGCCGATGAAATCCGCATCCTTGCTATACGCAACGAAGCGGTCGAGACCGGCTTCCAGTGGCCCATAGATCGGCCGGTACTCGCGCGCCCATGAACCGTAGTTCTTCTCCAGCCGCAGCGCGTTCAGCGCCCGCGAGCCAAACAGGCCGATGCCGAATTCCTCGCCGGCCGCCATCAGGGCCTGGAATGCAGCGCGCTGATACTCCGGCGCCACCCAGATCTCGTAGCCGAGGTCGCCTGTGTAGCTGACGCGGCCGACCAGGCAAGGCGCCATGCCGATGTCCATTCTTGCAACCGCCATGAAGGGAAACGCGGCGTTGGAGACATCCGCGCGGCTGACCGTGGCCAGCACTTCGCGCGCTCTCGGCCCGGCGATCGCCAGGCCGGTGAGTTTTGGCCCCAGCGCCTCGATGCGAACCGAACCATCGGCAGGCAGGTGCTTCTCGAACCAGCGCATGTGGTATTGCTCGGCGATGCCGGAGCCGGCGAGGAACCAGCCTTCGCTGCCGATATTGGCCAGTGTGAAGTCGCCGATCAGCTTGCCGTCATCCTTCAGCATCGGCGCCAGCGTCATGCGGCCGGGCCTGGGCAGCTTGCAGGCGAGCATCCGGTCGAGCCAGGCGGCCGCCCCCTCGCCCGCCACCTTGTATTTGGCGAAGCTCGAAATCTCTGACAGGCCGACGCCGTCGCGAACGGTCGCGACCTCCCTGGCGACCTGGGTGAAATCGCTCGAGCGGCGCCACGAGAACTCGTCCTTGACACCTTCGGGCGCATACCAGAGCGGCACCTCGAGCCCATAGGCGACGCCCCATTGCGCGCCCTTGGCCGACAGCAGGTCATAGACCGGCGTCGTCTTCAGCGGCCGCCCGGCGGGCAGTTCCTCATTGGGGAAGCGGATCGAAAAGCGCCTGGAATAGTTCTCGCGCACCTTGGCGTTGGTGTAGGCCATCGTCGCCCAGTCGCCATAGCGCGTGACGTCCATCGCCCAGATATCCGCGCCGGGATCGCCCTCGATCATCCAGTTGGACAGCGCCAGGCCGACGCCGCCGCCTTGGCTGAAGCCGGCCATGACTCCACAGGCAACCCAGAAACCCGGCAGGCCGCGCACCGGCCCGACCAGCGGGTTGCCGTCCGGCGCGAAGGTGAAGGGGCCGTTGATGATCTGCTTGATGCCAGTGTTCTGGAACGCCGGGAAATGCCGGAAGCCGACCTCGAGCGACGGCGCGATGCGGTCGATGTCCGGCGCCAGCAATTCATGGCCGAAATTCCACGGCGTCTGGAACTCGGACCACGGCTTGTTGGCCTTCTCATAGGTACCCATCAGCATGCCGCCGCGTTCCTGGCGCAGATAGAGCTCGCCATCGAAATCGACCGCGTGGATGATCTCCGTGCCGGTCTTGGCGTTCCAGGCAGCGACCTCCGGCATGTCCTCGGTGATCAGGTACATATGCTCCATCGCCAGCACCGGCAGTTCGAGCCCGACCATGCGGCCGACCTCGCGCGCCCACAGGCCGCCGGCATTGACGACATGCTCGGCCACCACCTCGCCCTTGTTGGTGATGACGCGCCACATTCCATCGGCGCGCCGCACGATGTCCTCGACCTTGGTGAAGCGCTCGACCTCGGCGCCGAGTTTGCGCGCCGCCTTGGCATAGGCATGGGTCACCCCCGACGGATCGAGATGGCCGTCCTCCTTGTTTCTGACAGCGCCGACGAACTGCTTGGGATCGAGCAGCGGCATCAGTTCGGCCGCCTCGCTGGGCGAGATCTCCTCAAGCTCGATGCCGAGATAGCGCCCCTTGGCGACGACGCCGCGCAGCCAGTCCAGCCGCGCCTCGGTCGCCGCCAGAAGCACACCGCCGGTCAGGTGCACGCCGGTCGCCTGGCCGGAAAGCTCCTCGATCTCCTTGTAGAGGTTGATGGTGTATTTCTGCAGCTTGGCGACGTTGGGGTCGCCATTGATCGTGTGCATGCCGCCGGCCGCGTGCCAGGTCGAGCCTGAGGTCAGCTCGTCACGCTCCAGAAGCACGACGTCGGTCCAGCCATGGCGGGCCAGATGGAACAGTACGGAGCACCCGACGACGCCGCCGCCAATGACCACGACCTTTGCATGCGATTTCATGGATTTTTCTCTGATATCAGTGTGTTGAATGGGTGAGATGAATCGAAACGCAAGGCATCACGGCTCGCCCTGCCCGATCGCTTCGCGCCGCTTGGCCATGTAGGCCTCGAGCGCCTCGCGCACGGCGATATCCATCACCGGCTCGACATAGTCCTCGAGCGCCTTCTTCCACAGCCGCGTCGCCCGCGCCGTGGCGTCGAGGCCACCGGCTTCCTGCCAGGCTTCGTAATTCTGCCAATTGGACAGCATCGGCTGGTAGAAGGCGGTGGCGTAACGCTCGAGCGTATGCGGCTCGCCGAAGAAATGGCCGCCGGTCGGCACCGCGCCCAAAGCCTCGACGGCAAGCTCCGCCTCGTTGACCTCGATCGGGCGCAGGAACTCCATCATGTGCTGGATCATCTCGACATCGATGATGAGCTTCTCGAACGAAGCGGTCAGTCCGCCCTCCTGCCAGCCGGCGGCATGGTAGACGAGATTACCATGGCCGAGCACCGCGCCCCACAGCGCCATCAGCGTCTCATACGCGCCCTGCGCATCGGCGGCGTTGGAGGCGGAACCCGGGGTGGTGCGGTAGGGCAGATTGTAGCGTCGCGCCAACTGCCCCGACGCGATGTTGGCCTTGGTATTCTCCGGCGTGCCGAAGGCCGGCGCGCCCGACTTCATGTCGACATTGGAAGTGAAGGCGCCATACATGACCGGCGCACCGGGGCGCACCAACTGCGTCAGCACCACGCCGAACAGCGCTTCGGCATTCTGTTGCGCCAGCGCGCCGGCCAGCGTCACCGGGCTCATCGCCCCCATCAGCGTGAACGGCGTCACCGCCACCGACTGGCCGAACTCGGCCATGGTCATCAGCCCCTCGGCCATCATCTCGTCAAAGCGGCGCGGCGAGTTGACCGAGATGATGGTGGTGATCCCCGGATCGTCGCGCATCTGGTCCAGCGTCAGCCCGCGCGCAATCGCCATCATCTCGATGCCGTCCAGCGCCCTACCCCTCCCGATCGCCGAGACATGGAAGCTCTTGTCGGTCAGCGTCAGATTGGTGAAATAGGTGTCGAGATGGCGGGAATTCGCCGGCAGTTCCACCGGCGCGCAGACCTGGTTGCCGAGCATGTGGATGCAGTTGAAGTGCTGCGCCAGCCGGGTGAGGTCGGAATAGTCGCGCAGATTGCCGGCGCGGCGGCCGCGTTCCATGTCATGCACATTGGGCGGYCCGGCGACAAGCGTGAAATTGATGGTGTTGCCGCCGAGATGAATGGCGTTGGCCGGATTGCGCGGCGTCAGCACATAGCTGGACTGCGTGGTCTTCAGCGCCTCGGCGACGAGGCCGCGATCGATGCGGACATTCGCCGAGGCATGATCGACGCTGGCGCCGGCCTTCTCGAACAGCGATAGCGCGCGCGGGCTCATCACCTCGATGCCGAAATTCTCCAATATGTGCATCGACGCCTGATGGATCTGCTCGATCTGGTCGGCCGAGAGCATTGCCATTGGCGGATAGGGATTGGTCACGCGCCGGAGCGGCAATTGCGGGATGGCCGATGGCCCCCTGTTGCTGGTGCGCTCGGCGCCGCGCTTGCGTCTTGGTTCGTTCATGCCTGACATCAAAGCCCCGGCAAACCGGGCAAGCTGTCAGAAATACGCCGTTTGCGGACGTGATTTTAGCCACGGCGGCATTTCTGCAGTGTCCGTTTAGGAAAAACGACAAAATGCGTCGTGTTATTGGCAATGGATTTTGTCGAGCAGCTACGCCGGTGAGGCATTAACGAACGTCGCAAGATTCCTTTTATGTTTTCGCCCTATTGCTCCTCCAATGCGTAGTTCGAGTTTTAGTAAAATTGGTGCGGTTTGCGTGCTGCTGGCGCTTTCGGCCTGCGCCACGGCGCCCAGTCATATCAACAATGTCTGCGCCGTCTTCGACCAGAACGATGGCTGGTTCGACAACTGGCAGTCGGCCGCCGAGCACACGCAGCAGAAATACGGCGTGCCGGTCCCCGTGCTGATGGCGACGGTGCGCAAGGAATCCGGCTTCAAGAGCAACGCCCGGCCGCCGCGCACCAAGCTGCTCGGCTTCATTCCATGGAAGCACGTCTCGTCGGCCACCGGCTTCTCGCAGGCACTGGATGGCACCTGGTCGCAATATCAGAGAGAGACTGGCAACTGGGCGGCGCGGCGGACCAAATTTGCCGACGCCGTCGATTTCGTCGGCTGGTATCACTCCAAGACGGCAGACAGCTATGGTGTCGCCCGCAACGACACCTACAATCTCTATCTCGCCTACTATCTCGGCTGGACCGCCTATGGCCGCGGCAACCGCGGCGATGCCGGCGTCCAGGGCTATGCGAGGGCCACCGAAAAGATGGCGCGGGACTATGCGCAGCAACTGAGCCAGTGCGGCAACTGAACGCGCCGCTGCGCTAACTCCGACTGCGCCCGTCAGTTCGGCTTTTTGCCGCGTGGGGGCTTGGGCGTAGGCGCCTCCGAAACACGCGGCGCGTCTTCCGGCACGCCCTCATGCGCGGCGTGTTCCTTGTCGAACTTGATCACCGGCTCCATTTTGGCCAGCACGTCGTCCGCCAGCCAGCACAGGCTCATATGGCCGTCGCCCAGGTTCTTGACCGGCGGCACCTTGGTCTCGCACAGATTGTCCGGCACAAGTTTCTTGTAGCCGCAGCGTGTCTGGAACGGACAGCCCGACGGCGGGTTCATCGCCGAAGGAATGTCGCCCTCCAGCACGATGTGCCGCTTCACCACGCTGGTGTCGGCGATCGGGATCGCCGACAGCAGCGCCTCGGTATAGGGGTGATAGGGCGGCGCGAAGATCTGGTCGGTCGTGCCTTGCTCGACGATGTAGCCGAGATACATCACGACGACACGGTCGGCGATGTAGCGCACGACCGACAGATCGTGGCTGATGAACAGCATCGTCGTCTTGTTCTTGCGCTGGATGTCCATCAAGAGTTCGGTCACCGCCGCCTGCACGGACACGTCGAGCGCCGACACCGGCTCGTCGGCCACCACCACCTTGGCGTCGCCGGCAAAGGCCCGCGCCACGCCGATGCGCTGCTTCTGGCCGCCGGACAACTGGCGCGGCTTGCGGGTCTCGAACGCCCGCGGCAGCTTCACCAGGTCGAGCAGTTCCAGCATGCGCTTGCGGCGGTCGGCAACCGTCTTGCCGACGTTGAATTTCTCCAGCGTGCGGATGATCTGCGAACCGACCGAATGGCTGGGATTGAGCGTGTCGAACGGGTTCTGGAACACCATCTGGATCGACGACACGGTGTCGACGCTGCGCTTCTCGATGCCGGTCGACTGGATTTCCGTATTGCCCAGCGTCACGCTGCCGGAGCTTGCCGTCTCAAGCCCGAGCAGCACCTTGGCCAATGTCGACTTTCCACAGCCGGATT
Organism: Mesorhizobium sp. P2_F8; assembly: GCF_056403655.1. Taxonomy (NCBI): domain Bacteria; kingdom Pseudomonadati; phylum Pseudomonadota; class Alphaproteobacteria; order Hyphomicrobiales; family Phyllobacteriaceae; genus Mesorhizobium; species Mesorhizobium sp. P2_F8. The sequence goes on along the minus strand of NZ_JBFUFB010000003.1, from coordinate 531,669 downwards.
CACCGACGATGGCGACCGTCTCGGATTCGCGCGCCATGAACGAGATCGTCTCGTTGGCCTTGACGACGCGGCCTTCGCTCGAGCCGAACACCTCACTGCCGCCGACCTTGTAGTATTTTCTCAGATCCTCGATCTTGAGCACCGGCGCGCCGGGCACGACGCGCTCATTGACCTTCTTGGCGCCGGGCGGCAGGGCCTCCCAGTCGATCTCGTTGAAACGCACGCAGCGCGAGAAATGGCCTTCGTGGCCCGCGACCTCGATCATCGGGATCTCGGCGGCATTGCAGACGCCCTCGACGAAATGGTGACAGCGCGGGCCGAAATTGCAGCCTTTGGGCCGCTCATGCGGCAGCGGCAGCTGTCCGGGAATCGAGATCAGCGGCCGTGAATTCTTGTCAGCGCCGGGCAGCGGGATCGAGCGGAACAACCCTTGCGTATAGGGATGGCGCATGCGGTCGAACACGTCCTTGATCTTGCCGGTCTCCACCGCCTCGCCCGAATACATCACCGTGATGCGGTCGCAGGTCTCCAGGATGAGACCCAGATTGTGCGACACGAAGATCATCGAGGTGCCGAACTTCTCGCCCAGCCCCTTGACCAGGTCGACGATGCCCGCCTCGACTGTCACGTCGAGCGCCGTCGTCGGCTCGTCCAGCAAAAGCAGCGCCGGCTTCGACAGAAGCGCCATGGCGATGACGATACGCTGCTGCTGACCGCCGGAGAGCTGGTGCGGATAGGAGCGCATCATGCGCTCGGGGTCGGGAAGCTTGACCGAACGCACCATTTCGAGCGCCCGTTTGTAAGCCTCTTCCTTCGACACCTTGTCGTGGATCAGCGGCACTTCCATCAATTGCTGGCCGACCTTCATCGCCGGATTGAGGCTCGCCATCGGTTCCTGGTAGATCATGGCGATCTTGTTCCCGCGGATGGCGCGCAGCTCCTCATCGGAGAGCTCGCCCATGTCCTTGCCCTGGAACTTGATCTTGCCGCCGACGATCTTTCCGATGTTGGAGAGGTCGCGCATGATGCCGAGCGACACGGTCGACTTGCCGCAGCCGGATTCGCCGACGATGCCCATCGCCTCGCCCGGCATGACCGTGCAGGAAAAATCCATGACCGCCGGGATTTCGCCCTTGCGGGTGAAGAAGGAGATCGACAGGTTTTCGATCTCGATGATCGGCCCATTGGTCGGCTTGGCGGGATTTCGAACTGCCTCATTCATGGGTCGCTCCAATCCTTGTTTCAGGCCGGCTCTTCGCTCTTGGGGTTGAAGATCCGTCCATCAGTCTTTCATCGATTGTTCGCGCAGCGAGTCGGCCAACAGGTTCAAGCCCAGCACGAACGACATCAGTGCGATCGTCGGCGGCAGCGCCGGGTGGATGAAGGAGCGCAGCAGGCGGCTGGCGTCCTTGATCGCGGTGCCCCAGTCCGGACTTTCGGGCGCCAGGCCAAGGCCGAAATAACCGAGCGTGCCGAGCAGGATCGTGGTGTAACCGATGCGCAGGCAGGCATCGACGATCAGCGGCCCGCGTGCATTGGGCAGGATCTCCCACAGCATGATGTACCAGGGCGATTCACCCCGCGTCTGTGCCGCCGCCACATAATCGCGCGTCTTGATGTCCATCACCAGGCCGCGCACGATACGAAACACGCCGGGGCTGGAGGCGAACACCACCGCCACGAAGATGTTGAGCTGGTTGGGGTCGATGTGCACGATCTTCAGCGGATCGGCGTCGAACACCAGGCCGGCATAGATCCAGCCACCGACGATCAGGGTGATGCCGAGCAGGATGTAGAGCCGATCGGGCCGGTTCTTGTAGCGCGTCCAGAACAGCACGCTGAAGAAGATGATCGGAAACAGGAAGAACACGCCGGCCATCGCATAGGGGATCGGCGTGTCCATGATGCCCGGCGTCACCAGCAGGTAGAACAGCAGGATCACCGGGAAGGCCAGCACCAGATTGGCCAGGAACGACAGCACTGTGTCGATCTTGCCGCCGTAGTAGCCGGCCGGCAAGCCGAGCGTGATGCCGACCATCAGCGCGAAGCCCGTCGCGGCAGGCGCGATGATCAGTACGATCTGGCTGCCATAGACCATGCGCGAAAACACGTCGCGCGCCAGCTTGTCGCCACCGAACAGATAGGTCAGTCCCGATTGCGGTTCGATGGCGCCCGGCAGCACGTCCTTCATGATCGGGACCTGGGCCAGCGGATCGAAGGGCGAGATGGTCGCGGCGAAGATTGCCGTGAACAGCCAGAACAGGCAGATGCCGACGCCGACTATGCCTACGCCGCTGTCGAACAGCTGGCCGTAGAGCGCCAGCTTCTTCTTGTAGGCGAAGCTCGCTCCCATGACGATGAGGAGCGCGATCCAGACCGGCCAGAAGCGCGACAGCACTTCGAGAACGACGGTGAACGCACTGATGTATTGGATCGGCATCCGCTTCGCCCCCTACTGAACTCTGATACGCGGATTGAGAAACGCGTAGCCGACATCGGAAATGAGCTGCGTGATCAAGACGATGAACACCGAAACCAGCGAGCAGCCGAGCAGCAGGTCGATGTCGTTGTTGCCGGCCGCCTCGACCAGCGTGTAGCCGAAGCCTTGGTAGCGGAACATCACCTCGACGATGACGACGCCAGTGAGCAGCCAGGGAAACTGCAGCATGATGACGGTGAATGGCGCGATCAGCGCATTGCGCAGCGCGTGCTTCACCACCACGCTGCCGAAGGAGAGACCCTTCAATCGGGCGGTCCGGATATATTGCTGCGTCATCACCTCGACCATCGAAGCGCGCGTCATGCGGGCGATGTAGCCGATGCCGTAGATCGCCAGCGTCATGACCGGCAAAGTGAAATTGTAGAAGGTGATGCCCTGGCTGGCCGAKGCCGCCGARCCGTTCAACCAGCCRAGCCAYGAGGCGAAGATGACGGTGAAGATGACGCCCGACACATATTCGGGYGTCGCSGTCGASGCRATCGAGGCCACCGAYAGCACSCGRTCGGTTCGCGACCCTTCGCGCATGCCGGCCAGAATGCCGATCAGCAGCGAGATCGGCACCATTACCGCCAGCACGCAGAGCATCAGGGTGCCGGTCGCGCCAAGGGCGGGAAACAGTTTCGAGGCGACGCTAGCCTTGAATTTGGTAGAGCAGCCGAAATCGCCCTCGAGAACGCCAGCGAAGGTCGGCACGACCGGATCGTTGCAGAAGGAGAAACGCTGCGCCGGCTTGCCGGTCGCCGGGTCGGTCACCGGCTGCTTGGGCACGACGCCCAGCCACTGCCCATAGCGGACGAAGAAGTTCTGCCGGTAGCCATGGTTGACCAGCCAGCTTTCGAGCTGCTCGGCCGAGGTATGCATTTCGGTCTGGCTGATCGCCAGCTTCTTCAGATTGGGTTCAAGGTTGATCAGGAAGAAGACGATCATGGTCAGGCACAGCATCGTCAATGCCATGGTGCCAAGGCGCCTGATAACGAAAGAAAGCATGGCGGTCCCCTGCCGATGGGTTGGGGTTTGAGCCGGCTATGAAAGCCAACCCTGCCGTGACCGGCGGGGCTGGCTGTCAAACAGGCCTTCGGATGCGATCAACCCTGTTTTTGTTGCATGACCTTGCCCGGGAGTCCGCAACTTTTTTGAGAAGCGGACCTACAGGGACGGATGATGCCAACAGCGAGGGAAGGGGCTGATGCCCCCTTCCCCTTGTCCGTGCGATCAAGCCTGGTCGAGCCAGACCTTGCCGTAGTCGCGCTCGAAGGTCGGATGCATCTTGTAGTTCTGCACCGCCTTGACCGAGTGGCTGTAGAGCTTGCGCCAGTACGGCTGGATCAAGATGCCGGAATCCTGCAGGATCTGCTCGATGTCCTTCATCATTTCCTTGCGCTTGGCGGCGTCGGCAACGGCGAGCGCTGCATTGAGCTTGGCGTCCCAGTCGGGGTTCGACCAGGCCGTCTCGTTCCAGGCCTCGCCTGTGCGATAGCCGATCGCAAGCACCTGGACGCCAAGCGGCCGCATGTTCCAGTTGGTCATCGACAGCGGATACTTGGTCCAATCGTTCCAGAACGTCGAGCCAGGCAGCACGGTGCGCTTCACCTTGAGGCCGGCGTCGCGCATCTGGGCGGCGATCGCATCGCCGGTGTTCTTGTGCCAGTCCTCGTCGACGGTGATCAGATCGTGCTCGAAGTCAGCCTGGCCTGCCTCCGCCATCAACGCCTTTGCCTTGGCCGGATCGCGGGCGACCTTCGCAAGCTCGAAATATTCCGGGTGAATCTGGCAGACATGGTGGTTTTCGGCAACGGTGCCGGCATTGCCGTAGCCGAGCTGAAGAACGACATTGTTGTCGACCGCAAGCTGCAACGCGTTGCGCACCTTCTGATCGCCATAGGGCTTGTTGTTGACGTTGGTGCGGCAAACGATGGTCGACGCCGTGACGATTTCCGACTTGACCAGGTCCATGCCGTCAAGGATCGACACATAGTCGGCCGAGGTCTCGAAGTTGGTGTGGACTTCGCCGGCTTCGAAAGCGCTGACCATGGCTGCCGGATCGGTGCCGTAGTCGATGAATTCCAGGCCATCGAGGAACACTTCGCCGTCCCACCACTTGTCGTCGGCACGGCGCTTGTAGACCACCTTCTGGCCGACATCGTAGGAGACGAGTTCGAACGGGCCGGTGCCGATCGGGCAGGATTTGAAATCGCCGCCCTTCTCATCGAAGCTCTTGTGAACGATCAGGCCGGGATAGTCGCACATGTTGGGGATGAGTGCGATATCGGGCTTGGAGAGCTTCAGCACGACCGTGTGGTCGTCCGGCTTGGTGACGGCGCTTTCGTCGAGCTTGTCGTCCTTGACCAGCGAGCCGAGACGGCCGGGCATGGAATTGCCTTCGGCCTTCTTGTCGGCCCAGCGCTTGAGATTGAAGATGACGTCATCGGCGGTGAAGGGGTCGCCATTCGACCAGGTGACGCCCTTGCGCACATGCAGCGTGTACTGCGTGGCGTCGTCGTTCACGTCCCAGCTTTCCAGCAGATAGGGGCGGAACGTGTATTCGGATGTGTACTTGACCAGCGGCTCGAGCGCCTGGCGCTCGGCATTAGCGATTTCCGACCAGTCGGCTTTGCGCGGGTCCTTCGGATCCTTGATCCACTGGGCGATCTTCAGCGTGCCGCCCTTCTTGCCTTTTACCTCTTCGGCCTTCGCCGGCGTCGGGTCGGCGAGGCCGAGCAAGCCGTAAGCCATTGCCGTCGACGCGCCGAACACGCTGGCCATGGCCAGGAATTCGCGGCGATCCACCGTGCCTGCCTTGGCGTCTTCGGCCATGGCCAGGATGTGATCGGGAACGCGATCGCCGTTACTCTTATAAATTGTCATGACTTAACTCCCATTGTTGGCTTTCCGCCTTTTAACATTCCGCATCCAGGCCATGATGTCAAAGCCGGTATGGATTGGAACATGTTAGCGAATGTGCAACTTTGGAAAGCGGGCGGTTCGCGTGATAACGACAGTCTTGGCGCAAAATTGCTACTGCCCGACTGATTCCTCTGGAATCTCGATAGTCGAATAAACTGAGACATTTACTGAAGGCCGAACAGCGCCAGCCTTGGGCCGTCATGGGGCCAAAAGCCCCGTCGAATATCAGTATTCTTTCTCGTAGAAGATGCCGCCCTTGGCCTCGCCGGCATCATTGGCCTCGCCGCGCAGTTTGACGCCGCGCCCGACATTGAGGTCGATGGTCGCCTTGCCGGAACCGGGCTTGTCGCCTTTCTGGATCGTCACGTACGTGCGGTCGTTCAGATACTTGCCCGCCGAAACCGCCGTGCCGCCCTGGTCGTCGGTGGTGACGTCGAGATCGTCGACGCCGATCGCACTGCGCAGGTTTTCAAGCAGCGACGTCGAGCCGCCGACCCCGGCCAGTTGCCCGGCCGCTTCGGCGAGCTGGGCGATCTGCAGCGGCGACAGGTTGGACATCGAGCGCCCGAAGATCAGCTGCGCCAGCACCTCATCCTCGGGCAGCGCCGGCACCGAGGAGAAGGTGAATTTCGGATTGGTCGCCTCACCCGACACCACGATGGTGACGGTGGTGGAGGTCGTCGTCGTTGTCGCCGTCAAATTAAGGTAAGGCACCAGCGAGCCGGAGAAGCCGACCGTGCCTTCGGTGAAGGTCAGCCGCTTGCCGAGAATCGACAGCCGCCCGCGCTGCAGGGTGAAGGTGCCGACCGCTTGCGGCGACGAAGCCGGGCCGGTCAGCCGGAGCGAGCCGCCGAGTTCGGCATCGACGCCCCTGCCCTGGATGAAGATCTGGTTCGGCGCGTTGACCGTGACATCGAGGACGAGGCCGCTGCCGCCGCCACCGCCACTGGTCGTCGGCGGGCGCAGCGCCTTGTCCTGCGCCCGCACGGCACCCGGCGCATTCTTGTGCTTGACGTCGAGTGCCGCAAGCGAACCTGGCAGCCTGTCTGGAACCGTGATCACCGTCTTGGCGAGATTGATGGTGCCGGCAATCACCGGTGCGGAGGTCAGCGGCCCCTTGATCGTCAGGTCGCCGCCGAGATTGGCGGTCACCACCCGGCCGTCCGTATAACGGCCGTCGACCAGCTTGATCGACAGATCGGCCGGAAACCCTTGCGCCGGGTTGATGCCGACCGTGCCGCTGGCCGACAGGCTGCCGCGCGTCGACAGCGTGCCGGTCAGCCGGTTGATCCTTGCGACGCCGCCGGCGATCGATACGTCGGCGGCGATATCGTTGACCGCAAGGCCCGAGCGCGCGTCGACCAGCCGCGCGCCGGAGGTGCTGACCGAGCCGCCGATGACAGGCGATGTCGCCGGACCGCGAACCTGCACATTGACATTTGCCGTTCCAGACAGGGACAGCCCCTGCGCGGCAAGCTTCTGGCTGAGCAGGCCGAACGGCACGGCGCCATTGAAATCGAGCACCAGCGCCGGCGTGCCTGCCGTCGTCACGGTGCCGCCGCCCTTGAGGCCAAGGCCGGCTCCATCACTGACATTGGCGTTGAAGGTCAGCTTGTTGGCGGCGAAGGTGCCGGACGAAGAAACACTCACCGCACCGACACCCGCACCCCGGGTCTGCGACGTCTGCACGCCGGTCGCATCGATGTTGAAGGCAACAGCGGGGCTCGCCGGCGCACCCGTCACCTTGGCTGTGCCCGAGATCGAACCGGCGGCATCGAGGCCCGGCGAGAAACTGTTGGCAAGTGACATCGGCACTCGCGCCAGCGTCGCGTTGATGTCGAGCGCCGTGCCGACCTTGCCGGTCACCGTCGCCGTGCCGCCGCCCAGGTTGAGCACCAGCCGGTCCAGCGTCGTCGTGCCATTGGCAATGCTGACGGTCGAGGCCTGGGCTATGGCCGCCTTGATGCCCTTGACCGTGGCCTGGCCGGAAGCAAGCTCGATGGTGGTCGTGCCGTTGGCCACTTTCACCCGGCCAGCGGCCTGCGCCGGGATGCCTTTTACGGTGGCGCCACCGGAAAAGCCGGTCCAGTCGCCATCGCGCTTCAAATCCACATTTATGCCGCTGATCACGGTGCCGCCTGATGTGACGGTGTCGGCGCGGATCTTTCCGGAAATCACCGGAGCAGCGAGATAATTGGCGATGAGCGCATCGACGGAAACGGCCTTTGCCTGCAGATCGCCGCGCGAGATCGACGCCGTCGCCGCCTTGATCGCGACTTGCGGCGCGGTGCCATTCTTGGAAAAGGCGATGGTGCCACGCACGTCGCCTTCCGCCTTTTCCAGCGCAAGTGCCGCCAGTGGGCCGATATCGGGCAGGTCGAGCGCGATGGTGCCGACCGGCACGAACTTCTCGTCCAGCGCCAGATCGCCGGAGATCCTGTTCTTGCCGAGCGACAGCAGCAGGCCGTTGATGGCGCTTTTGCCATCCGCCGTCGCCAGCACCGCACTGCCTTGCAGCGCCTGGCCGGCCACATTGCCGGTGAGCTGCACATTCGCCGCTGGGTTGGCGGCATCGGCCTTGCCGGTGGCGGTGAGCTTCAGCCCGGTGATCTCGCGCGCGGCCACCAAAAGCCGATCGCTGTCGACCGTTAGCGACAGATCGGGCGCGGTCGCGGGGCCCTGTGCGTTCAAGGCGAAGCCGATGGCGCCCTTGGCGTCTTTCGAGAGCAGCGAGATGTCGCTTAGCGCGCCCTTGATGTCGGCGGCGACCTTGTTGTCGGCAAGGCTTGCCTGCCCCTCGGCAGTCAGTGCACCGGAGGCCAGCTTCAATCCGTCGACATTGACATTGCCCGACGCATCGCGCTTCAGCGCAGCACTCAGTTCCGCGCGTTCGGCAAGCACGCCGCGCACCGCCGCCGGTAGCGCCGCGGAGGCGGCGTCGGCTTTCAAATTGAGCTCGATGGCGCCGTCGGCCAGCGATACCCGGCCGCTAAAGCCGCTGTTCAGCGCATCGCTCGTCACCGAGCCGCTGTCGATGGTGATGGCATCCTTGGCGAGGCTGCCGGCAACCTTGGCCGTGACCTTGCCGGCGATCAGTGGCGCGATGGTTGGGTTGTCGAGGCCAATCTGGTCGGCCGACACTGTACCGGAGATCGGTCCCGTCCGGGCCTTCAGATCGAAAGCATCGGAATGCAGGGCGACAGCGACGCCCTCGACCTTGGTCAGCTTGGTGGCGACCGACGGCAGCGCCGCCGAAATATCGAGCCGCGGCTGCGTGCCCTGCCCCGCTGCCCTTGCCGACAGCGTCTGCAGTTCGAGCCTGATAGGGCTTTCCGCGCTGCCCAGCGTCAGCGGCAGGCTGGTTCCGGCCGAGGCGAGATCGAGGGCAAAATCGCTGGCGCCGTTCGGGTTGAGGGTGCCCGCCGCCTTGCCGGAAATCTTGTCGCCTGTGAGCGTCGCATGATCGAGCACGACGCCGCCGGCCATGGTGTAGCTGCCGGCTGCATCGACGGCGAGCGGCCCGAGCCCGGCCTGCCGGGTCTGGCTGGTTTCGACGCCGGCCAGTTGTGCGTCGAACCGAACCTCGGGCGCAGATGGCGACCCGGTCACTTCAGCGGTTCCGCCGAGCGTGCCCACGGCATCGAGACCGGGCGAAAAATCATTGGCGAGCGCTGCCGGCAGTGCCGAAAATTGCGCCGCGAGATCGAGAGCCTGGCCGGCGGTGCCGGATAGCGTCACCGAGCCGCCACCGACATCGAGCGCCAGTTTTTCGATGCTGGTTGTGCCATTGGCAATGCTCAACGTCGATGGCTGCGCGATAGCGGCCTTGATGCCGCGAACCGTGGCTTCACCCGAAGCGATCTCAATGCTGGTCGTCCCGTCCGCGATCTTGACCCGGCCGGCAGCGGTCGCCGGAATGCCCGATATGGTGGCACCACCGGTAAAATTGGTCCAGTCGCCATCGCGCTTCAGGTCGACGCCGATGCCGCCGATTTCCGTGGTTCCCGAGGTGACGCTGTCGGCCTTGATTGAACCGGCGATCGCCGGCGCCTTGAGATAATTGGCAATCAGCGCATTGACGGTGATTGCCTTGGCCGTCACTTCGCCGCGCGCGATCGCCGTGCTCTTGGCGTCGATAGCCACCGAGGGCGCGTCGCCATCCCTGGCGAAGCGGATGGTGCCGTCGATGTCGCCCGTCACCGCCTGGCCGGCGAGCGCGGCCAATTGGTCGATAGCAGGCGCGGCGAGCGTCAGCGTGCCCAAGGGCATGAATTTGTCATCCAGCGCGAGGTCGCCCGAGACCTTGTTGTCGCCAAGCGAAACCAGGAACCCATTGATCGAACGCTTGCCTTCGCTGGTCACCAGCGCCGCCTTGATGTCCAGCGGCTGGTCGTTGACGGAACCGGTCAGCGAGACATTGGCGGAGGGGCTGGCAATGTCGGCCTTGCCGCTTGCCGTCAGCTTTATGCCCTTCACCGTGCGGCCCGAGGCCGTCAGGCTGTCGCTGTCGGCGGAGACCGTGAAATCCGGCGCCGTCCTGGCGCCGCTTGCCGACAGTGCAAAATCGACGCCGCCGGCCACCGGCACGCCAACCATTGGCGACAGCACCGAAACGTCGCCCAGCTTGCCCTTGATATCGGCCTGGATGTCGGCGCCTTGCGCGCTGGCGGTGCCGCTGGCGCTGAGCGTGCCGGAGGTGAGTGAGATCGAGTTGGCGGCAAAGGATCCCTGCGGATCGCGCGTCGCCGCGGCCGAGAATTTCACCCGGGCGCCGAGCACCGAGGCGATCTGCGGCGGCAAGGCCGTCGCCACCGCATCGGCATTCATCTTGAGCTGCATCGACAGGTCGGCAAGCGCCACCGTGGCGGTCAGCGAGGCGTTGACCGCGTCGGAGCGCAGCGTGCCTTCGTCGATGGCAATGGCGTCCTTGCTGACCGACCCGGCCAGATCGACATTGACCTTGCCGGTGACCAGCGGCGCCAGTGTCGCCACGTCGGTTTTGAGGCCGCCCGCCGCCAGCCTGACGGTGACCGGCCCGGCGCGATTCTGGATATCGAAGCCGTCCGAATGGATCTGCGCCGCCAGATCGTCCAGCCGCGTGCCGCCGGCGACGATCGAAACGAAGGAGGCGCCGATGTCGATGATCGGCGTCTTGCCGTCGCCGAACGCGCGCGCGGTGGCGTTGTTGATCGCCAGCATGATTGGCTGCGCCTTGTTGCCAACGCTGATCACCACAGGCGGGCCCTTGGCGGCGAGTTCGACCGCGAGATCGCTGGCACCGGCAGGATCGACGATGCCGGATGCGGTGCCGTGCACCGCATCGCTGTCGATGCTGGCGCGGTCGACACTGACACCGCCGGCCGATGTGGCGGTGCCGGCGACATCGAAGCTGGTCTTGCCGGCAAACAGCGGCTTCAAATTCTCCGGCAGGAAGCGCGCGAAATCACCGTCGCCCTTGGCCTCGATGTGATTGCCCTTGTCGGTCAGTTGGTGGCGCCCGGTGAGCTGGGTGACGATCTGGCCGTCGACAACGAAGGTCCCGATGCCGCTCCAGTTGGCCAGCGGGCCCGTCCCCGAGACAATGATGTCGACCGGCGGCGTATCAGGCAGATTGAGCAGGTTGGCGATGATGCCGCCCGCCGGCTCCGATGCCTTCAGATCGAGGTCGAGCTTGTTGTCGGCTGGCGCGAAATGGACTTTGGCGTCGACATTGCCTTGCTTGCCGTCATGGCGGGTGACGTTGAGCGTCGTCTCGACCGCCAGCGGCGCGGCGTCGACCTTGAGCATGCCCTTGGCGGCAAGTTCGGCGATGCCGCTGCCGGCCAGATCCTGGCCGAGCGCGATTTCGGGAAGGTCGATCTGCTTGATGTCAAGCGAGACCGGCAGCGTCGTCGTGCCGCCACTCTGCGCCGGCTGCGTGCTGGCCACCGGCAACCGGGCCAGTTCGATGCGTCCGGCGGCGATGCGGTCGGCGCTGAAGCTTTTCGACAGCAGCGCCAGGGGCGACCAGTCGACGGCGACCTTGCGCGCCACCAGCCAGGCGCCTTCACGGTCTTCCAGCACGACATGGTCGACGCTGAGCGCGCCCGACCAGATGCCGTCGATACCGCTGACGGTGATCTTGCGGTCATCGCTCGAGGCCAGCCGCGAAATGATGCCGGCAAGATTGTCGCGTCCGCGCTCGGTCTTGGTCAGCACCACCAGCGCGCCGATCGCCCCGGCGACAGCGATGAGCAGCGTGTAGAGGACAATGCGAAGGATGCGCCTGAATATCTTCATCGCTCAGAACGCCTGTCCGATGCCGGCATAGATGCCGAAATGCGGATCGTCTGGATCTCGATTGAGCGGTATGGCCGCGTCGATGCGCAGCGGCCCGAATGGCGTGACATAGCGCAAGCCGACACCGGCGCCGACTTTGACATCGGAGAAATTGGGCACCGATTTGGTCGACACCGTGCCAGCATCGACGAACGGCACGATACCTATCGTGTCGGTGATGGCGATGCGCATTTCGACCGAGGTCTCGAAGAAAGACAGACCACCGATCGGCTGGCCGGTGAAATCCTTGGGGCCGATGCCTTGATAGGCATAGCCGCGCACCGAACCACCGCCGCCGGAATAGAAGCGCCGGTCGGCTGGTACATTTTCGAGGCTGGTGCCAACTATCGAGCCGACGGCCACACGCTCGGCCAGCACGAACTTCGAAGCCGAATCCAGCGACTGATAGGCTGAACCCTCGCCCTTGAGCTTGAGGAAGGCCGCACCGTTCAGAATGTCGTAGCTCGGCTCGGCATAGGCCAGCACCCGGAAGCCGCCAGTGGGGTTCAGCCGGTTGTCGCGGTTATCGTAGACATACTGCAGCGGAATGCTGGCGATCAGATATTTGTGCTTGCCGAAAGCATCGTGGATTCGCGAATAGTCGAGCGACACTTCCGCCGAAACCGTCTGCTTCTTGGTGAGTTCGTAGGACAGGCCGGTGCTGCCTTTCACGGAGAAATGGTCATAGGCGTCCGGATGCTCGAGCACGGTCTTGAACCTGGCGAAGAACTTCGAGGCGGGCCCGATTACGCCCGGTTTTTCGAACATGATGCCAGCATTGTAGTTGAGCTCGCTGAGGTCGTTGCTGCCGATACCGCTGATGGCCCCTTCGATGCGCAGMTTTTCGGCCCGGCCAAACAGGTTGCGGTGGCCCCAATAGCCCTCCAGGCCGAGGCCATCGGTGTTGGAGAAGGTGCCGCCGACACCGAAATAGCGTGGCTTGCGCTCGCTGACCTGGACGCCGATCGGAATGTTGCCGTCGGCATCGAGCTTGTCGGCTTCCTTGAACGTCACGCTGTTGAACACCTCGAGCGCCAGCAACCGGTCGCGCGCATCGCTGATCTCGTCGGGTGAATATTGCCGGCCGCGCTTGAGGCCGGTCATGTATTCGGTGAAGTCGCGATCGACCTTCTCGGTGCCTTCCACCGTGGTGTCACCATAGCCGGCGACCGGCCCGGCGGCGACCGTCAGCGTCACGTCGAGCGTCGAGGTGGCATGGTCGGCGACGATCTGGCGTTCGGTCACCTTGGCCAGCGGCCTGCCCTCCTGCTTCAGCGCCCGAACGATCAGCGCCTCGGCCTTGAGCACGGCGCCGGACCCGGCGTCACCGCCGGCGATCAGGCCATAATCAGCGCTCATCAGCCCCGCCGCGTCACCCTCCAACCGGATATCGCCGAGAGTGAATTTCGGCCCGCTGGCGATATCGATGACCACAGGTACCGGCTGCGGGCCCTTGAATTCGGCATCTGGCGGCAAATCGTCGAGCGGCTTGCCGTCGATGGTGATGGTGACGACGCCTTCATAGCGGGCATCGGCATAGAGCGCCGCGACCAGCTGCTCACGGTCGCTACGCGCCTTGGCCATCAGCCCGAGCGAGCCGGAAACCGGGTGTTCCTCGTCACTGTTTAGGGCCGAGGCATTTTCGAGCTTCTTGACGAGATCCTTGTCGGCATCTGGCGCGGAAATGGTGACGGCATAGCGCAGGGGGTCGACGATGTCGGCGTCCTCGTCTTTCGACGATCCCCACAGCTTGATGCCGAAAAGCTCGAAAGCAGCAGCATTTCCGGCCTCGGCGACAAGCGCGGTTGAGCAGATCATGGCCAAAAGCAGGGCGCGCGAAAGCACACGCCCTGGCGCGGTACCTCCTGACATCTGCTCTTCATGCGCCGGCATTAAGACAACCTAGAATGAAAACCTAAAATTGGAATGAAGTTCTGAAGCGCTCGTAAAGGGGCCACAATCCAATTGTCTGAAATAGGACGGGCTTGGAATTCACACCTTCTGCGTCGCCGCAAGAAAGCGTGATCCCCTGTCCTATGGAGCTACTACCGGCGATCGGCCGGAAAGGAAACCGTTGGCAGGCGGAACCCTGCCGCGTCCTTGTGTTGACAAGCATGACTGATGCTTGATCATGCCTGGACGTTAGCAGTGTCTGGGAGGGTGTAATGGCAATGCGCGCGGCTCGTGGTCTGTCGATCCTGATTCTTCTCTTTTTTGCCTGGAATGGTGTCGCGCAGGCGGCTGAAGCCCGGCGAATCGCGACATCGGACAATTCCGATTATTTCGGCTTTGATCTCAGGTCCGACCAGAATGTCACGCTCGACCAGTGCAAGACGACATGTCTGGGTGATCCGGTCTGCCGCGCCTTCACCTACAACACCAAGGCCAAATGGTGTTTCCTCAAATCCGACTACAATCAGCTGAAGCCGTTCAACGGTGCGGTCGCCGGCAAGGTCGTCAACATCGATGGCGACCCCGACATCGGCGCGCCGCCGGAACTTGCCTTCTTCCCCAACTGGATGGCCGATCAGGCCCAGCAATACCGCAACAAGCTGTTGGGTCCGGCCTATGTCAAGCCGACGGAAGGGCTGACGGCGCTGACGAATGCCGCCGAACAGTCCATGCTTACCGGCGATCACCGCTCCGCCATGCTGAGATATGAAGGTGCCGTGTCCGTCATGCCCGATGATGGCCAGCTCTGGCTCGCCCTGGCGCGCGCAACGCTGGCCGTGCAGCCTGCCGCCAACACGTCCGAGGCTTCCACTTTGCCGGCAAACGGCACCTCGGCCGCCTTCAACGCCTACAAGCTCTCGCGCACCACCAAGACGCGCGCCGAAGTGCTGGCGCTGCTCGGCAACGGCCTCGACAAGCGCGATCTCTACCGCCCAGCCCTGCAGGCCTATGAGGCCAGCCTTGCGCTGGTCCCCTCGCCGGCGGTCCAGGCCGACTATGCCGATCTGAAGGCCCGCAAGGGTTTCCGCGTCATCGACCACACGGTCGATGCCGACACCAGCGCGCCGCGCATCTGTGCACAATTCTCCGAGGATCTGGTCAAGACCGGCGTCGACTACGCCCAGTTCGTCACCGTCGACAACGCGCCTCCCAAGGGCGTCGAGGCCAAGGACAAGCAGATCTGCGTCGAAGGTCTGGAGCACGGCCAGCATTACGAGGTCACCTTCCGCGCCGGCCTGCCGGCCGCCATCGGCGAGGTAACGGCCGCCCCCGTGGTGCTGTCGATCTATGTGCAGGATCGGGCACCATCGGCCCGCTTCACCGGCGACAGCTTCGTGCTGCCGGCCGGCGCGCGCCGCGGCATTCCGGTCGTCACCGTCAACATGAACGCGGCCGAGATGAAGCTCTACCGTATCGGCGACCGTTCGCTGGCGCAGCTTCTTTCGGGCTATCAGTTCCTCCACCAGCTCGACAGCTATGATATCTCCAACATTTCCGAGCAGATGGGCGAGCCGGTCTGGCACGGCCAGCTCGACATCGCCAATGATCTGAACAAGGAGGTCACCACCTCCTTCCCGGTCGACGAGGCGCTGCCGCAACGCAAGCCCGGCGTCTATGTGCTGACCGCCCAAGCCGTCAACGACAAGAGCGACGACTACAATTCGATGGCCACGCAATGGTTCGTCGTCTCCGACATCGGCCTGTCGACCTATACCGGCCAGGACGGGCTCAATGTCTTTGCCCGTTCGCTGGGCAGCGCCAAGCCGGTCTCGGGCGCCGAACTGACGCTAGTTGCCCGCAACAACGAGGTTCTCGGCACCGCGACCACGGATGCCGACGGCCACGCCGTCTTCAACCCCGGTCTGACGCGAGGCGACGGCGGCATGGTGCCGGCCGTGCTGATGGGCAAGCAGGGCGACAATGATTTCGTCTTCCTCGACATGGGCCGGGCAGGCTTCGACCTGTCCGACCGTGGCGTCACCGGACGCGCGGCGCCCGGCGCGCTCGATGTCTATGCCTGGACCGAGCGCGGCATCTACCGCGCTGGCGAGGATGTTCATGTCGCGGCCCTTGCCCGCGACGGCGCTGCCAAGGCGGTCGAGAACCTGCCGCTGACCTTCATCTTCTCGCGCCCCGACGGCGTCGAGGACCGCCGCATCGTCAGCGACGGCGCATCGGCCGGCGGCCACGCCGTCGACCTGCCGCTCGAGCCCAACGCCATGCGCGGCACCTGGTCGGTGTCGATCTACACCGATCCCAAGCAGCCGGCCGTCGCCAGCCAGATGTTCCTGGTCGAGGATTTCGTACCGGATCGCATCGAATTCGACATGAAGGCCGACAAGCAGGAGATCGCACAGGGCGAAACCGCCAACATCAACATTGACGGCCGCTTCCTGTACGGCGCGCCGGCAGCAGGCCTGGCGCTGGAAGGCGAGTTGACGCTGTCGACGTCCCGCGATTGGGACCGTTTCCAGGGCTTCTCCTTCGGCCTCGCCGATGAGCAGTCGGCCGAACCCACGGTCACCCCTCTCACCGATCTGCCGGTGGTTGGCGATGACGGCAAGGCGACCTTCCCGGTCTCCGTCGAGCAACTGCCCTCGACCACCAAGCTGGTCGACGCCAAGGTGACGGTCCGGATGCGCGAAACCGGCGGACGCGCCATCGAGCGTTCGCTCAACATCGGTATCCGCCCGCAAGGCCATATGATCGGGATCCGTCCGGATTTCGCCGACAATGAAGTGCCGCAGGGCGGCACGGCGAAGTTCAGCCTGATCGCCGTCGATCCGGACGGCAAGCGTGAGGCGCTGAAAGGCGCCCAATGGACGCTGGTCAAGGTCGAACGCAATTACCAGTGGTACCGCTCCAACAACTCGTGGAACTACGAGCCGGTCACTTTCACAAAGTCAATCGCCAACGGCCAGGTCGACCTCAGCGCCGACGGCGACGCTACGGTCTCCGTGCCGGTCGACTGGGGCCAGTACCGCCTCGAGGTCGAGACATCGGATCCCGAGGGACCGGCGACCAGCTACGAGTTCGACGCCGGCTGGTACGTCTCCTCGACCACCACCGAAACGCCTGACGGCCTGGAGATCGCCCTCGACAAGGACACCTATGCCGCTGGCGAAGTGGCCAAGCTCAAGGTCTCGCCGCATTTTGCCGGCGAACTCCTGATCAACATCGGCTCGGACAAGCTGTTGAAGACCGTCACGGCAACCGTGCCGGCCGGCGGCAGCACAGTCGACATCCCGGTCGGTGACGACTGGGGCGCCGGCGCCTATGTCACGGCAACCCTGTTCCGGCCTGGCGACGCGCAGGAATCGCGCATGCCGGCCCGCGCCATCGGCGTGAAGTGGCTGAAGGTCGATCCGGGCTCGAAGAAGCTCGCCGTCACCCTCACGCCGCCGGACAAGACCATGCCGCGCCAGCAGCTGTCGATCCCGGTCGCGGTGGCCGGCGTACAGCCGGGCAGCAACGCCTATGTCATGGTTGCCGCCGTCGATGTCGGCATCCTCAACCTGACCAACTACAAAGCGCCGGATCCGGAAAACTGGTTCTTCGGCCAGCGCATGCTGGGCATGGAAATCCGCGACCTCTACGGTCGCCTGATCGACGGCTCGCTGGGCAACACCGGCAAGCTCAGGACCGGCGGCGACGGCGCCAACATGCAGACGCAAGGCAGCCCGCCGACCGAAAAGCTGGTCGCCTTCTTCTCTGGTCCGGTTCAGCTCGACGCCGACGGCAAGGCTCGGATCGACTTCGACATCCCGCAGTTCAACGGCACCGTGCGCGTCATGGCTGTCGCCTGGACCAAGGAAGCGGTCGGCCATGCCCAGTCCGACGTCATCGTGCGTGATCCGGTGGTCATCACCGCCGGCCTGCCGCGCTTCCTGGCGCCTGGCGACGCCGCAGCCATGCGCCTCGATGTCGCCGACACCGATGGCCCGGCCGGTGACTATGCGCTGTCGATAAACACGACCGGCGACCTGTCGACCGGCGACAAACCTCTGCCTGAGAAGCTGACGCTGGCCAAGGGCAAGCGGCAGACACTGACCGTGCCGCTGATCGCACAGACGGCGGGCAATGCCTCGATCACCATCAAGCTTGCCCATGCCGACGGCACCGCTGTCGAACAGACGCTGTACGTGCCAGTGCGTCCGGCGCAATTGCCGATCACCACCCGCCTGGTCGTCGACCTCAAGGGCAATGGCGGCGCTTTGCGCGTCGACAAGGAGCTCCTGGCGGCAAGCCTGCTCGACGGCGCTTCCGTCAGCGTCGGCGTTTCGCAGGCCGCAGCCTTCGACGTGCCGTCGCTTTTGATGACGCTCGACCGCTACCCCTATGGTTGCGCTGAGCAGACCACCAGCCGCGCCATGCCGCTTCTCTACGTCAATGAATTGGCGTCCGGCATCGGCATGGCCAGTGACCCTGACCTGCACGGCCGCATCCAGGATGCCATCTACAAGGTTCTGAGCTACCAGGCCTCTGCCGGCAGCTTCGGCCTGTGGGGTCCGGGCTCCGGCGACCTCTGGCTCGACGCCTATGTCACCGACTTCCTGACCAGGGCGCGCGAGCAGAAATACGACGTGCCGAGCCTGGCCATGAACCAGGCGCTGAGCAACCTGCAGAACTCGCTCGGCTACGACCAGAGCGTACAGGACCGTGGCAGCGAGATCGCCTACGCCCTCTACGTCCTGGCCCGCAACAAGAAGGCTTCGATCGGCGACCTGCGCTACTATGCCGACACCCAGCTCGAGGCTTTCTCGAGCCCGATGGCGGTTGCCCAGTTGGCGGCGAGCCTGGCGCTCTACGGCGACACGCCGCGCGCTGAAGCGACGTTCAAGACTGCGCTCCAGCTCGCCAAGGCGACAACCGACTATGACTACTACCGCTCCGACTATGGCTCGCCGCTGCGTGACGGCGCGGCGATGCTGGCGCTGGCGGCGGAATCGAAGCCGGTGCCGACGATCGTACCGGAGCTTATCAAGCTGGTGACGAAAGAACGCGCCGAAGCCGATTGGACCACCACCCAGGACGAATCCTGGATGCTGCTGGCGGCCCGCGCATTGAAGGAAGGCAATGATTCGATCACGCTGACCGTCAATGGCGCGCCGCATTCAGGCGGTTATTCCAACCAGATCAACGGCAGCGACCTGGTCGACAGCCCGCTCGCCATCGCCAACACCGGCAAGACCCCGCTGCAGGCCGTCGTCACCACCGTGGCGTCGCCGATCCAGCCGCTGCCGGCCAGCGGCGACGGCTTCACCATCGGCCGAACCTACTACAAGCTCGATGGCACCGAAGCCAACGTCACCGAGGCGACGCAGAACGAACGTTATGTCGTTGTGCTCAAGATCTACGAGCAGAACCGCTGGCCTTCGCGCCTCCTGATCACCGACTTGTTGCCGGCAGGCTTCGAGATCGACAATCCGGGCCTGGTCTCCAGTGCGCAATTGTCGAACTTCTCCTGGCTCGCCCAGACCGACGCGGCCCATCTCGAATTCCGCGACGACCGTTTCGTCGCGGCGTTCAACCCCAATGACGGCGATGGCGACCGCAACATCACGCTGGCCTATGTCGTGCGCGCGGTGACGCCGGGCACCTACGCCCATCCGGCGGCGACGGTGGAGGATATGTACCGGCCGCAATATTCGGCCCGCACCGCCACCGGCATGATGGAGGTCAAGGCGCCGTAAGGCGCCGATGGTGGCGATCATGAACAGAACGATGGCGCCAGCGACATCCCCCCTCTCCCCGTCACCATACGGGGAGAAGGTGCCGGCAGGCGGATGAGGGGCAGCGCCATGCTCTCCAGAAAAGTCCTGCGCCGGGCAGCCGTAACCGCAGCTTCCTGCGCCGGCATCCTTGCCCTTTCCGTCGCCTCCCTCTGGGAACTCGACCGCGCCTTTCCGCCGCCGCTCCCGGCCGAGCTCACGGTCTCGACGGAAGTCCAGGACCGCGACGGCCAGCTGTTGCGCGCCTTCGCCACGCCGGACGGTTATTGGCGGCTCGAAACCAGGCTCGACCAGGTCGACAAGCAGTTCGTCGACATGCTGGTCACCTATGAGGACAAGCGCTTCTGGGACCATGAGGGCGTCGACGTGCTGGCGCTGACCCGAGCCGCCGGCCAGTTCGCCACAAGCGGCCATATCGTCTCCGGCGGCTCGACCCTGTCGATGCAACTCGCCCGACTGATCGAGCCGCGCGAAAGCCGCAGCCTCGGCTCCAAGATCAAGCAGATGCTGCGTGCCATCCAGATCGAGCGGCGGCTGTCCAAGCGCGAGATCCTCGAACGGTACCTGACGCTGGCGCCGTATGGCGGCAATCTGGAAGGCGTGCGCGCCGCCTCGCTGGCCTATTTCGGCAAGGAGCCGAAGCGGCTCACCGTTTCGGAAGCCGCCTTGCTGGTTGCCTTGCCGCAGCTGCCGGAAAAGCGCCGGCCCGACCGCAACCTCCAGATCGCCCACGCCGCTCGCGACCGAGTGCTGACCCGCATGGTCTCCTCCGGTCTGCTCGGCGAGCGCGAGGCGGCGCGTGCCGCCCTCGACGATGTGTCAGGCCTGCGCCGCACCTTGCCGGCGCTCGCCGCGCACGCCGCCTATGCGATGCTGCCCAAGGCCGTGCCCGGCCAACCCGTGCAGCTGACGATCCGCAAGAGCGTCCAGGAAGGGCTGGAGCAGGTCGCCAGGGACGCCGCCACCAAGCTTGGGCCTCGCCTCTCCGTTGCCATGGTGCTGGCCGACGCCCGCACCGGCGACATTCTCGCCGAGGTCGGCTCGGCCAATTTCTTCGATGCCAGCCGCTCCGGCTGGATCGACATGACCAAGATCGTCCGCTCGCCCGGCTCGACGCTGAAGCCGTTCATCTATGGACTTGCCTTTGAGCAGGGCCTGGTGGCGCAGGAAACGCTGATCGACGACAGCCCGGTCGATTTCTCCGGCTACCGGCCGAAGAATTTCGACATGGGCTACCAGGGCGACGTCAGCATCCGCCAAGCGCTGCAGCTGTCGCTCAACGTGCCGGCGATCCGCGTGCTGGACGCGGTCGGGCCAACGCGGCTGATGGCGCGCTTTCGCCAGGCTGGCGTCAGCCCCACGCTGCCGGTCAACGAGTCGCCGGGCCTGGCCATCGGCCTCGGCGGCGTCGGTGTGTCGCTGCGCGATCTCGTCCAGCTCTACACAGGCCTCGCCAATGGCGGCAAGACGCACACGCTGCATGACGGCACCGAGCCGGCCAATGCCGAGCGCACCACCGCCACCATCCTCGACGGTCAGGCCAACTGGCAGATCATCGACATCCTCTCTGGCGTCAAGCCGCCCGAGGGCGCCTCGCAGCGCGGCATCGCCTACAAGACCGGCACCTCCTATGGCTACCGCGACGCCTGGTCGGTTGGCTTCGACGGCCGCTACGTGCTGGGCGTCTGGGTCGGCCGCCCCGACGCCGGCGCGGTTCCCGGCCTCTCCGGCTACGTCTCGGCCGCCCCGATCCTGTTCGAGGGCTTTGTCCGTTCCGGCCTCGCCACCGTGCCCTTGCCGGGCAAGCCTCCCGGCGTCTTCAGTCCCAAACGCGAGGACCTGCCTATGACGCTCGCCCGTTTCGGCACCGGCTCGGACGGCCTGGTGCAGGCGACACCGACCGAACCCGCGCCGACCATCATCTTTCCGCCGGACGGCGCTCGCGTCGACCTCGGCACCAACTCAGCCGCTGCCTCGCCGCTGGTGCTGAAGCTGCAAGGCGGCCGGGCGCCGTTCCGCTGGCTGGCCAACGGCAAGCCGCTGACCGGCATCGACCGCCGCCGCACCGCAACCTGGCAGCCGGATGGCGCCGGCTACTCGACGCTGACCGTGATCGATGCCGCTGGACGCGCAGCAAGCGTGAAAGTGTTCGTCGAGTGAAAGCGTTCCTTGAATAGAATGCGCCAGGCGATTCAGTGCATTGGCTTTTGCGCACTGATGGTGGCGGCTTTCGCTCTGCCGACACATGCCGACACCCTGCCCGCCGGCTTTGTTCACCTCACCGCCATCGACCCTTCGATCCGCCAGGACATCCGTTACGCCGGATCGGGCAATTTCCTGCGCCGCAAGGTGAACGGCTATGAAGCGCCGGCCTGCATCCTCACCGAGCAGGCGGCCAAGGCACTTTCGGACGTCCAGAAGGCGATTGCCGCCAATGGCCTGACGCTGGTCGTGTTCGATTGCTACCGCCCTGCCCGTGCCGTCACCGACATGGGGCAATGGTCGCGAGAGGGCGGGCCGCCCGATCCGCAGTGGTATCCGTGGGTCAAGCGAGGCGACCTCATCGCCAAGGGCTATGTCGGTGAACTGTCCAGCCATTCCCGTGGCTCGACGGTCGATGTCGCCATCGCGCGAGCCGACAGCAGATCCGCCTCGAAACCGGCCTGCGGTGCTGTCGAAGCCGACACGCTCGATTTCGGCACCGGCTTCGACTGCTTTGACCCGATAAGCGAGACCGCACACCGCGGGCTCGCCGGCGAAGCCGCGGTAAACCGCAAGATGCTTCTCGATGCCATGCGCACCGGCGGCTTCAAAAACTATGCGCGCGAATGGTGGCATTTCACGCTGGCAAATGAACCGTTCGCCAAGCAGCGATTCGACTTTCCCGTCACCGCCAGGTGAGACAGCCACCAAACCGGTGGAACTGCTGTTCAGCGACCTGATACTTCAACAAGTTGTTGTATAAATACAACTTAAATTGCCCGTCACTAGTGATTGCCCTGAAATCACGCAGACTCGAATTGCAATTCCCTTCCGCAAGGATACGCATGGCCGCTGGAGGGCTTCCAATGGGTTTTACGTCGGGTTTTGACGTCGTGTTCGTGCGCGACGTCGTTCAACTATGTCCAAAGCGTCGCCGCTCGCTGCTTTTGGGCACGGCGCTCGGCTCGACGCTGGTAGCGCTCTGCGCGTCCCCGTCATTCGCGGCAAACTGCACGCAGCCGGCCTCGCCCTCGCCGATCACGGTCAACGGCGCTGCAACGCCGATCTCGTGCACCAACACCGTCGCACGCAGTGCAACCGTGGCTGGCGACAACGCCATCGGCATTGTGACGACCGGCAATGGCAACATCGTCGACATCACCAACAGCGGGCCGCTGACCACGACTTCGACTTCACTCATTCCGGGGCCGACTTTCTCGCAGTCTACCGGCGCGCGTGGCATCTATGCCGGCACCAACGGCATTGGCGCTGACATCACCATTAACAACACCGGCACCATCAACTCGTACAGCGACAGCATCAAGGCGACCGACGCCGCCACGAGCGGCACCGTTTTCAGCAGCGACACCCACATCACCATCACCAATTCAGGCAACCTGACCGCAGGCCCCAACGCCGAGGGCATCTACGCCAATGCCGGCTACGGGTCCAACAACGTCGTGACGATCAACAACAGTGGCGTCATCCAGACCGGCGCCAGTGCCTCTCAGATCGGCACATCGTCCGGCATATTCGCCACCGTCGACGGCGACAACAGCCAGATCAACATCGCCAACAGTGGCGCCATCAGCACGATCGGCGACACCGCTTCGGGTATCTCGGCGATCGCCAACTACTACAATGGCGACAATGGCAGCATCGTCATCGGCAACAAGGCAACCATCACCACGACGGGCGCCGGCGCCGATGGCATCCTCGCCAAGGCAGGCAATCCGGACCATGGCGGCACGGTGAAGATCACCAACGCCGCCACCGTCAGTGCCGGCAAGATCGGCATCGCCAGCTCTACCTATGGCGCAGGCGGCAACATCACCATCGACAACAAGGGCAATATCACGGCCGGCACAGGCGGCGCCAATGCCTCCGACGGCATTATGGCCGTCGCCTACGGCAGTGACGCGACCATCACCATCACCAATGGTGGTGCCATCGACACGACCGCCGGCGGTCACCGGTCTGTCGGCATCGAGGCGACGGCTGGCTACTACGACTACAGCAACGCGCACATTTCAGTGACCAACACCGCCAGCATCACCACTGGCGCCTATTCCGAAGGCATCCTCGCCCGCTCCTATGGCACCGGCGCCACGGTCACCATCGACAACAGCGGCGCCATCAACGCCGGCTCGCTCGGTATCGTCGCCAACGTCTACGGCGACAGCAGCCAGATCAGCGTCACCAACAGCGGGGCGATCACAACCACGGATCCGAACGCCAATGGTATTACGGCGGTCGCCATTTCCTATGGCAGCAGCGGCGACAGCATTGTCATCGACAACAAGGCCGGCGGCACCATCGACACCAGCACCGGTACGTTCGGCATCTTCGCGCTGACAGGGAGCAACGGCAATACCGACCCCGACAATGGCGGCACCATCACTATTACAAATGCCGCCACGATAAGTTCCGGCCACACCGGCATCGCCGCCATTACCTATGGCAATGGCGGCGACATAACGGTTTCAAACTCGGCCGCGATCACAGCCGGAAAACTGGGCGACAACGGTTCCTACGGCATCCTCGCTGTTGCCATTGGCAGCGACATAGCCATCGATATCACCAACAGCGGCGCCATCGACACGACCGCCGGCGGTCCTAACGCGAGGGGCATCCAGGCCTCGGGCACCTATTCCTCGGCCAGCAACGTGCACATTTCGGTCACCAACAGCGCCAGCATCACCACGGCAGCCAATTCCGAAGGCATATTCGCCCAGGCCTACGGCGACGGCGGCATGGTTACCGTCGAGAACAGCGGCGCCATCAAGACCGGCGACAGCACCTCGACGAACGGTCGTTCGTCCGGCATCGCCGCCAATGTCAATGGCGACAACAGCCAGATCAGCGTCACCAACAGTGGCGCGATCACAACCATCGGCGTCGGTGCGAACGGCATCACCGCGATCGCCAACCTCTATGGCACCTGCAGCTGCCAGGGCCCCCTTTTCCCGGCCACCAGCAACGGCAGCATCGTCATCAGCAACAAGGCTGGCGGCACGATAACCACGACAGGAAGCTATGCGTCGGGCATCTTTGCACAGGCCGGCAACAAGGATCCGTCCGACCCGGGCAATTCCAATCCCGACGATGGCGGCACGATCAACATTACCAATGCCGCCGTCATCAAATCGGGGGGCAAGGGTATCGCCGCCGGCACTTACGGAGCCGGAGGCACCATCAGCGTCACCAACAGCGGCGACATCGCCTCGACGGCCGGCGAAGGCCTCTATGCCAAGTCCATTGGCGACGACAGCAGCATTGCCGTCGCCAATACGGCATTCGTCAATGCCAAGGGCGGCGTTGCCGGGCTGGCTGCCTACACGAGCGGCGCCGGCAGCAACATTGTCATCGGCAACACCGGAAACAATGCGGAGCTGTTCAGCAGCGTGGGCTTCGGCGCAATAGCTGGCGCGACCGGCACATCGAGCACGATCCTCGTCACCAACGATGGCAAGATTCACGGCCAGCTTGGCGGCCTGCAGGTCAGTTCGACCGGCGGTTCCACGGTCACCATCGGCACGTCCGGCTTTGTCGGCGCCAACAACAACCTGGCCATCAAGTCGACCGCCGGAACAACCAGGATCGACGATGCCGGCGTGATTGCCGGTCGCGTCGAATTGAGCGACGCCGGCAATGTCATGAACGTCAATGACACCGGCGTCTTCAGGGCATTCACCGACAGCAAATTCGGCGCCGGTAGCGATACGCTCAACAATAGCGGCACCCTCTACGCATCGGGCAGCTTCTTTGGCTCTCCACCGGGCACCGTCAGCTTCATCGGCCTCGATAGCTTCGTCAACGGCAGCCTGGGCTCCGGAGCCGGCCTGACGACGATGATCGATGGCGTGGCCGGCGACAGACTGACCACCAGCGGCAACTTCACCGGGCAGGGCAATTCGAAGCTCGGCGTCGACGCCAACTTTACCACCGGCGTCGCCGACACTCTGACGATCGGCGGCAATTCGTCCGGTCATACCGGTTTGGTCGTGAATGTCGTCGGCGCCGGCGCGCCGGCGGTCTTCATCCCCGTGGTCACGGTGACCGGAACAACCGCCGACAGCGATTTCGATCTGGCTGGCCCCGTCAATGCCGGCTTCTTCACCTACGGCCTGTTCCTGCAGGGCAACACACACGGCCTGCGTTCCATCGGGCTTGACAATGCCGGTTTCGAACTGCCAGCCGGCGTGACCGGAGCACAGGATGTGTGGCTGGACACGACCGGCTTCTGGCAGGACCGCATGGCGGATCTGCGCACGCAGGAAAGCGGCGTCCACAACGCGGATATGCCGGAGGAAAAACTCGCCGCGCGCATGGGCGGCCTCTGGGCGCGGGCGTCCGGCGATTGGTCAAATCGCGACAGCAGCGCCAGCTTCACCGATCCGGTCTCGCTGCAGGCCGAGACCCTCAACCTCGATCGCAAGCAGCGCACCGGTGCCTTCCTCGGCGGCATCGACATGGGGCTCGAAGGTGTCGCCGGCGCCGATATGCTGTTCGGCGTCATGGGCGGCTATGTCACCTCCAGGCTCGACTTCAAGGCGACGGACGACAGCTGGAACTACAAGGGCGGCACGGTCGGCGCCTATGCCACCTATCTGAATGGCGGCTTCTACCTCGACGGCCTCGTCAAGGCCGACTTCCTCGATGTCGACATCAACGACGTCGGCGGCAAGGCAAGCACCAACGCCACCAATATCGGCGCACGCCTCGACGCCGGCTACCGCGTCGCCATGGGCTGGGGCTTCATCGAACCGCAAGCCAGCCTGGAATGGGTCCGCACCAATATGGATTCCGTATCGCTGTTTGGCGGCGACATCGACTTCCAGAACGGCAGCAGCGGCCGCGCCAGGATCGGCGTGCGCATCGGCACCGATATGCAGATGAACGGCATGACCGTCAGTCCGGACCTGACGCTGAGTGTCTGGAACCATTTCGGCGACAGCAACGCCGTCGACATCAACTTCCCCGGTAGCGCCTTCTCCGCCACCGACAGCGCCGGCAACGGCACGTTCGGCGAGGTCGGCGTCGGCGTGAACGTGGCCAGCGCCAGCAACTGGTCCGGCGTGGTCCGCGGCAGCGTCCGCTTCGGCAACAATTACAGCGCCGGCTCCATTGGCGCGGCACTCCGTTACGGCTGGTAGTCCAGCGGATTGCATCTGAACTTCTTGCGCCGGCCCTCGCGGCCGGCGTAGTCATGACCAGGTCCACCCATGGAGCAAGCGTGAGCACATCCAAGGCCACTGACGAGGCCCCGGCGAGACCGGCTGAAACCCCGCCTGCCGGCCCGGCCGAGCAGCAGACCAACGTCTCGCTGTCGCGCGGCTTCATCAACTGGATGGAGACGGCACAGTGCTCGCTGGCCTTCACCTCCTACCAGACCGGGCAATTGTTCCTGGTCGGCATTACCGGCGACAGGAAGGCCTCCATCCACCAGACCAGTTTCGTCAGGGCCATGGGCGTGACCGTTGCCGCGCAGCGCATTATCCTTGCCTCCGACACGGCGGTGTGGCGGCTGGAAAACATCCTCGGACCCGACCAGGTCGCCAACGCCATTTACGACCGCATGTATATGCCGCGCGCCGCTTCTTACACAGGCGACCTCGACATCCATGAACTGGCTGTGCGCGAAGACGGGCAGATCGTGTTCATCAACACCAAGTTCTCTTGCCTGGCGACGCTGAGCCCGACGCATTCCTTCCGGCCGTTGTGGAAGCCCTCCTTCATCAGCAAGCTGGTGCCTGAGGACCGCTGTCATCTCAATGGTCTCGCCATGCAGAACGGGCGCGCCCGCTATGTCAGCGCGATCAGTCGGTCGGACTCGGTCGGCGGCTGGCGCGACCGCCGCTGGGAAGGCGGCATGATCATCGACATCACCGAGGACAAAGTGGTGGTCGACGATCTGTCGATGCCGCATTCGCCGCGCGTCCATGACGGTGCGCTGTGGGTGCTGGATTCCGGCCGCGGCTTCCTGGTCCGCATCGATCCCGGAACCGGACAGCGGCAGAACATCGCCTTTTGCCCCGGCTTCCTGCGCGGCCTGAGCTTTCATGGCCGCTTTGCCATCGTCACCACGTCGTTGCCGCGCGATGGCCTGTTCAAGGACCTGCCGCTACAAGACAATCTGCAGACGCGCGACGCCGAGCCGCGCTGCGGGCTCTACATCATCGACCTGCATACCGGCGGCATAGCCGAGTGGATCGAGTTGAAGGGACACATCACCGAGCTGTTCGACGTCACCGTCATTGCGGGCTGCCGCTGCCCTTCGTCCGTGCCGCTCAACAGCCCGAACATGGCTTCGCTGATCACCATCGACAGCGAAGGCTGAGCGAATCGGGCCCACCTGCTAAGTCCTTGTCCCGGCCTGTCCAAAGCCTAGATCAAACGTCAGGCAGGCTCGGAATTCGTTCAGCGCAGCCATGAGGAAGAAATTTCTCCGCACAGCGAAATATCGTCGAACATTTTCTTCAGGGGGCCAAAAAAGGCAACATTGAATGCATCTAATTTCTATCAATTCGGTAGATTTGGCGCCGGTTCAACGGAGGCAGAAATGACCAAACCTCATTTCAGGAAACTGCTCGGCGCACTGGTCGCCACATCTGTCCAGTTCGGCACGCTCGGTTTCGCGTTTGCCGACACCACCATCCTCAACGTGTCCTACGATCCGACGCGCGAGCTCTACAAGGCCTATGACGAAGCCTTCGCGGCGCACTGGAAGGCCGAGACCGGCGAGACGGTCACCATCCAGCAATCGCATGGCGGATCGGGTGCCCAGGCCCGCGCCGTGATCGACGGCCTCGACGCCGATGTGGTGACGCTGGCGCTCGAAGGCGACATCAACGCCATCGTCTCCAAGTCGAAGAAGATCAATCCCGACTGGCGCACCAAATTCGAAAACAATTCAGCGCCTTACACCTCGACCATCATCTTCCTTGTCCGCAAGGGAAATCCCAAGGGCATCCATGACTGGAACGACCTGGTCAAGGACGGCACCCAGGTGATCACGCCCAATCCCAAGACCTCCGGCGGCGCGCGCTGGAACTATCTCGCCGCCTGGGCCTACGCCAACGCCAATGATGGTGGCGACGAGGCCAAGACCAAGGAATTCGTCGGCAAGCTCTATGCCAATGCCCCGGTGCTCGACACCGGCGCCCGTGGCTCGACCGTGACCTTCGCGCAAAAGGGCATCGGCGACGTGCTGATTGGCTGGGAAAACGATGCCTATCTGGCGCTCGACGAATTCGGCGCCGACAATTTCGACATCGTCTATCCTCCGACTTCGATCCTGGCCGAGCCGCCGGTGGCGGTGGTGGACGCCAATGTCGACGCCAAGGGCACGCGCAAGGTCGCCGAAGCCTATCTGGGCTGGCTCTATTCCAAGGAAGGCCAGACAATCATCGCCAAGAACCACTATCGTCCGGCCAAGCCCGAACTTGTGGCTCCGGCTGATCTTCCCAAGACACCCGACATCAAGCTGATCTCCATCGACGATCCGCTTTTTGGCGGCTGGAAGAAAGCACAGCCTTATCATTTCGGCGACGGTGGTATATTCGACCAGATCTACAAGCCGGCCCAGTGAGCTAGATCTAGATCAGGACGATATGACCACAGCACCCGCGCAGGCGGGGTGGCGGTTCAGACAGCCGAGTGTCATTCCGGGTTTCGGACTGACGCTCGGCTTCTCGCTTGCCTACCTCACCCTCATCATCCTCATCCCGCTGTCCGGGCTGCTCTGGCGCTCGGCCGCCCTTGGCTGGCCTGAATTCTGGGCCATCGCCACCGATCGCCGCACCATCAAGGCGCTGGAAATCAGCTTCGGCACCGCCTTCATCGCGGCCGCCGTCAACGTCGTCTTCGGCACGCTGGTCGCCTGGGTTCTGGTGCGCTACCGCTTTCCCGGCCGCCGCATCGTCGATGCCATGGTCGACCTGCCCTTCGCG
Source organism: Mesorhizobium sp. P2_F8 (assembly GCF_056403655.1). Taxonomy (NCBI): domain Bacteria; kingdom Pseudomonadati; phylum Pseudomonadota; class Alphaproteobacteria; order Hyphomicrobiales; family Phyllobacteriaceae; genus Mesorhizobium; species Mesorhizobium sp. P2_F8. Next base: position 502,108 of record NZ_JBFUFB010000003.1, on the reverse strand, counting down.
CTGCCGACGGCGGTGGCCGGCATCGCGCTGACCACGCTCTACGCGCCGAACGGCTGGATCGGCAAATTGCTGATGCCGCTCGGCATCAAGGTTGCCTATACGCCGCTCGGCATCGTCATCGCACTGGTTTTCATCGGCCTGCCTTTCGTCGTGCGTACCGTGCAGCCGATCATGGAGGAGATCGACAAGGAGGTTGAGGAAGCCGCAGCCACGCTTGGCGCCAGCCGCTTCCAGATCATCACCCGCATCCTGTTTCCAGGGCTGGCGCCAGCCATCGTCACCGGCTTTTCGCTGGCCTTCGCCCGCGGCGTCGGCGAATACGGCTCGGTCATCTTCATCGCCGGCAACCTGCCCTACAAATCCGAGATCGCGCCGCTGCTGATCGTCATCCGGCTGGAGGAATACAATTATCCGGCCGCGACCGCGATCGCGGCGATCATGCTGGCTCTGTCGTTCGTCATGCTGCTGGTCGTCAATCTCGCGCAGACATGGAGCCGCAAGCGCTATGGCTGATCCCGAGATCAAATCCTACGAGCCGCATCACGAGAGCCAGTCAGCGGCCGTCACGGAAAGCCGCCCGGCGCGCGTGGCGCTGATGACCGTTGCCTTCACCTTCCTCGGCATCTTCCTGCTGCTGCCGCTGATCATCGTCTTCAACGAGGCACTGGCGAAAGGCGTCGGCGCCTATACGCAATCGCTGAGTGATCCCGACGCGCGCTCGGCGATCCGGCTGACGCTGCTTGTCGCAGCGATCTCGGTGCCGCTCAACATCGTCTTCGGCATCTCCGCCGCCTGGGCGATCGCGAAGTTCGAGTTCAAGGGCAAGGCCTTCCTGACCACGCTGATCGACCTGCCCTTCTCGGTCTCGCCGGTCATATCGGGTCTGGTCTATGTGCTTTTGTTCGGCGCCCAGGGGCTGCTCGGCGGCTGGCTGAAGGCGCATGGCATCGTCATCCTGTTTGCCGTGCCGGGCATCGTGCTGGCCACCGTCTTCGTCACCTTTCCCTTCGTCGCCCGCGAACTGATCCCGCTGATGCAGGAACAGGGCAATGGCGACGAGGAGGCAGCCCTGTCGCTCGGCGCCAATGGCTGGCAGACCTTCTGGTACGTGACCTTGCCCAACGTCAAATGGGGGCTGCTCTATGGCGTGCTTCTGTGCAATGCACGTGCCATGGGCGAGTTCGGCGCGGTGTCGGTGGTGTCGGGCCACATACGCGGCCTGACCAACACCATGCCGCTGCATGTCGAAATCCTCTATAACGAGTACAACGCCGTCGGCGCCTTTGCCGTCGCTTCATTGCTTGCGGGCCTGGCGCTCGTCACGCTGGTCTTGAAAACACTTCTCGAGATGCGCTACGGCGCCGAGATCGCCGCGACGCGCGGACACTGATAGAGGGGTTTGCATGGAAGTTCGCGTTGCCAACGTGCGCAAGGAGTTTGACCGGTTTCCGGCGCTTCACGACGTGTCGCTCGACATCAAGTCGGGTGAGCTGATCGCGCTTCTGGGGCCGTCCGGTTCCGGCAAGACGACGCTGCTCAGGCTGATTGCGGGGCTGGAGCGGCCGACGCGAGGAAAAATCTTCTTCGGCGACGAGGACGCCTCGCAGAGGTCGATTCAGGAGCGCAATGTCGGCTTCGTCTTCCAGCATTATGCGCTGTTCCGGCACATGACGGTGGCCGACAACATCGGCTTCGGCCTCAAGGTCCGGCACGGGCCGTCGCGACCGCCGGCGCAGGAGATCCGCCGCCGCGCTTCCGAACTGCTCGACCTCGTCCAGCTTTCAGGGCTGGAAAAGCGTTATCCGGCTCAGCTCTCCGGTGGCCAGCGCCAGCGCGTGGCGCTGGCGCGCGCCATGGCGATCGAACCCAAGGTGCTGCTGCTCGACGAGCCGTTCGGCGCGCTCGACGCACAGGTGCGCCGGGAGTTGCGCCGCTGGCTGCGCGAAATCCATGACGCCACCGGCCACACCACCGTCTTCGTCACCCATGACCAGGAAGAGGCGCTGGAGCTTGCCGACCGCGTCGTGGTGATGAGCCAGGGCCGCATCGAGCAGGTTGGCACCGCCGACGACATCTACGACACGCCGAACTCGCCCTTCGTCTATGGCTTTATCGGTGAATCGAGCTCGCTTCCCGTCAAGGTCGAGAATGGCGAGATCTGGCTTGCCGACCGCCCGATCGGACTTGCCGCGCCACACGAGCCCTCGGGCGACGCGACGCTGTTCTTCCGCCCGCACGATGTCGAGCTGCTCGACGGCTGCAGCGGCTGCATCGCCGGCACGGTCGCGGCCAGTCGCCGCGTCGCCGGCACGCGGCGAGTGGAACTCGAGATCGGCGGCGAGCGCAAGCGGGTCGAAATCGAACTGCCGGTCGATCACCCCGCGGCGCAGAAAAGTCGGGTGGCCTTCCGCCCCGGTCGCTGGAAGCTCTTCCCGACCGCTTGATCCAATCCGCCTGCCCATCGTTCGGGAAGGATTGTGCGCGCACGCAGCGTCGTTGTGCCGGCTGGGGCATCGAAAATATCCATGCCAGAAAAGAGATCCTAACAGCCGGCCGTTTTGGCGATATCTTTTCTCGTGGCTAGGGCACGGGCCGCTGCGCGTGCCTCGTCCCGTACCCTGCGCCACGGCTATGGTTCGACCATAAACACATTGCATCGGAGCCCGTTTCATGAAGCGATTTTTCCTTGGCGTCGCCGCCATAGCCGGCCTGTTCCTCGCATCCTCCCAAGCCTGGTCGGCCGACAAACTGCTCAACGCATCCTATGATGTCGGCCGCGAACTGTTCGTCCAGGTCAACAAGGCCTTCATCGCAGGGCATCCAGGCGTCACCGTCGACCAGTCGCATGCCGGCACCTCGGCGCAGGCGCGCGCCATCGCCGAAGGGCTCGGCGCCGATGTCGTCACCTTCAACCAGGTCACCGACATCGATTTCCTGGTCAAGAAGGGCCTCGTTTCGGCTGACTGGCAGAAGGATTTTCCCGACAACGCCTCGCCCTTCTATTCGCTGCCGTCCTTCCTCGTGCGCGCCGGCAACCCCAAGCACATCAAGGACTGGAACGACCTCGTGCGCGACGACGTCCAGGTGATCTTCCCCAACCCGAAAACCTCGGGCAATGCGCGCTACACATATCTGGCGGCCACCGCCTACGCCAAGGAAGCCTTCAAGGGCGACGACGCCAAGGTGAAGGAATTCATCACCAAGCTGTTCAACAACGTTCCGATCTTCGACACAGGCGGCCGCGCCGCGACCACCACCTTCGTGCAGCGCGAGATCGGCGACGTGCTGATCACCTTCGAGTCCGAGACGCGCGGCATCCGCAAGGAATATGGCGACGACAAGTTCGAGCAGGTCACGCCCTCGGTTAGCCTGCTGGCCGAATTCCCGGTAGCGATCGTCGACAAGGTGGCCGACGAGCATGGCACCCGCGATCTGGCCAAGACCTATCTCGACTTCCTCTACACGCCGGAAGGCCAGGACATCCTCGCGCAGAACGGCAACCGGGTCCGCGACGCGACCGTCGCCGCCAGATACAAGGCCGACTTCCCCGATGTCCGCCTGCTGACGGTGGACGACGTCTTCGGCGGCTGGGACAAGGTGCAGAAGGAGCATTTCGCCGCCGGCGGCCTGCTCGACCAGACCTACGACAGCCGCTGACGGGGCAGCATCCGAGGTGAACGCGAAAGCCGGCGCTGTGCCGGCTTTTTTCGTTTCGTGCGCCGGCAATCCGGTATTCAGCGGACCAAAGCATGATCCCGAACAGCGGAATCCGGTTTTCGCCAGAATCATGTTCGAGCCGAGAAGCAGAGTTCCATCCCGATTCTATCGGGTGGAACATGCTCTATCGGCTTCATCATGCAAAACGTTACAAAGAATCAACGCGTTTGTGCCTAACGTGCCATCTGGCGGCTTGTTTTCGCGAAACGTCATCGCGCGGCGAAAACGTCATTATTTGCACACAAACAGTCGCCAGATGCGGGTGGTTGGGGCTTCAATGGGTTGATCTGGGCATGCTGACTAAAAAAGGCAAATACGGCCTCAAGGCCCTTGTGCATCTGTCCGGCCTGCCGGCTGGCCAACTGGCCTTTGTCAACGACATCGCGGTCGCCAACAACATCCCGAAGAAGTTCCTCGATGCCATCCTGGGCGAGTTGCGCAACGCCGGCTTCGTCCAGAGCCGCAAGGGCAAGGAAGGCGGCTATCGCCTTGCCCGGCCGGCCTCCGAAATCAAGATCGGCCATGTCGTGCGCGTGCTTGACGGACCGCTGGCGCCAATCCCCTGTGCCAGCCGCACGCAATATCAGCGCTGCGAGGACTGCGACGAGGCGACGTGCCAGGTCCGGCACATGATGTTGGAAGTACGCCAGGCGATTGCCGAAGTGCTTGACAATCGCAGCCTCGCCGCCATGCGCGACGCCGACAATGATGATTTTCCGGTCGAACTGACGTCGCAGATTTAGCGCATCTGACGAACCGCGGCAGCGACAAGTTCGCCGACCGGGCGCATCGCGTCGAGCGTCAATGCCCGCTCATCCGCAGCCGGTGGCTCAAGGATGGCGAACTGGCTGTCGACCAGGCTTGCCGGCATGAAATGACCCTTGCGGCCGGCGACGCGTCGCCTCGCCGTGGCAGCGTCGATCTCCAGGTAGAGGAAGACGATCTCCGGGCAGAAGCCGCTCAGCCGCTCGCGATAGCTGCGCTTCAACGCCGAGCAGGCGGCAACCACGCCTTCGCCCTGCACTACCGACGCCACGATGCGCTCGCCGATCGCGTCGAGCCAGCCTTCACGGAGTTGATCGGTGAGCGGCTCGCCGCTTGCCATGCGCGCGACGTTTTCGGGCGGATGCAACCTGTCGCCCTCGATGAAGATGGCGCCCAGCACGGCGGCCAGCGCGGTACCGACGGCCGACTTGCCGCAGCCGGCGACACCCATCACCACAATGGCCGGCACCGAACCGGGAGCGCCCGTTGGCGCCTGTGCCGCCTTTTCGTCCACTGTCAGCGGCTTGCCGGCGCGCGGCCGTAGAGCAACAGCATGGCAACGATGACGATGCCATAGATGATCTGCCGCCCCGCCTCCGGCATCTGCATGACGGACAGGATGGATTGCAGCAGCGTGATCAGGATGACGCCGGCGACGGTGCCGAGATAGGAACCACGTCCGCCCAGGATCGACGTGCCGCCAAGCACCACCGCGGCGATCGACGGGAGCAAATAAGCGTCGCCCATCGATTGCGCCGCCTTGGAAGCATAGCCGGCCAGGAGCACGCCGCCGAAGGCCGAAAGCCCGCCCGAGACGGCAAACGCAATCATCACCACGCGCCGTGTGTCAATGCCCGAGAGATAGGCGGCGCGCTCGCGATTGCCGATACCGTAGACGGCGCGGCCAAAGCTGGTGCGGGTCAATGCGAACACCATCGCCGCACCGATCAGCGCCCAGATGATGACCGCGTTGGGCACGCCCGGAACGGCAAAGCCGGTCGCCAGGTAACGCATCGCGCCCGTTGCCGAATCCTGTGGCGAGAAGCCACCGGTGTAGACCACCATCAGCCCTTGCGCGACGGCGTTGGTGGCCAGCGTGATGATCATCGAGGGGATGCGCAGATAGGCGACGCCGATGCCGTTGACGACGCCGATCAGCATGCCGCAGACGACGCCGAACGGAATGGCCAGCGCCACGCCGACGGGACCATAGGCGGCCGCCGCACTGGCCATCATGGCGCCCATTGCGACCGACCACGGCACCGACAGGTCGATCTGACCAAGCAGGATGACGAGCATCATGCCGGTGGCGATGACGCCGAGGAACGACGCCACCTTGAGCTGCTGCAGAAGGTATTCAGGAGACAGGAAGCTTCTGGAATAGAGGCTGCCGAGGAACAGCAGCAGCACGATGCAGGCAAAGGCTGTCAGCACCGCCGGATCGGCGCGCCGGATGAATCTGGGCATGCGGCCGGCAATGCCGCCAAGCGTCGTTTCGCTCACAGGAACCACTCCAGCCGGTTGCGGACCCGAAACAGGGCGAAGGCGCCGAGGCTGACCGCGATCAGCAGGATAACGCCCTGGAACAGCGGTTGCCAGAGCGGATCGAAATCGAAGACGAAGAGCAGGTCACCGATGGTGCGGAACGCCAGCGCGCCGAAGATCGCGCCGATGGCGCTACCCTTGCCGCCGAACAGCGAGACACCACCGAGCACGACGGCGGCGATCGAGAACAGCGTATAGGCGTTGCCGCTGGCATAGGCTGCCTCGCCGGTATAGGTGAAGAAGGTCAGGAACAGCCCGCCGACTGCGGCAAGCAGCCCGGCCAGTGCGTAGGCGGCGAATTTGCCACGGCGGATCGGCACGCCGGACATGTAAGCGGCCGTCTCGGACGAGCCGGCTGCGTAAGCCGCGCGACCGAGCACCGAGCGGCTGAACGGCACCCAGACAAACAACACCACGGCCAGCAGCACGACCAAGCTTGCGGGCACCACGCCAAACAGTCGTCCGGTCAAAGCGTCGGCGAGGTCCTCATTGACCGAGCCGCCGGGAAAAGGTCGCAGCAGCAGGGCAATGCCGAAGTAGACGGCGCCGGTGGCGATGGTGGCGACAATCGGCTGCAGCCTTCCATAGATGACGATGGCGCCGTTGATCGCCCCGCACAGCAGCCCGGTGCCAAGCACCGCGAGGACGCCCAAGGCGGTTTCGATGCCAGTGCCGATGACCAGCCAGGACGCCAGGCAATTGGTCAGGGTGAAGATCATGCCGACGGACAGGTCGATGCCGGCGGTGATCACCACCAGCGTCTGGGCCATGGCGACGAAGGCGAGCAGCACGCCCTTGTTCGCTGCCGTCTGCACGACATTGGCGGTGAAGCCGGCCGGGTGGTTCGAGGTGTAGATGACGAACATGACGATGAAGATGCCGAGCGCCAGCAGCGTCCCGCGCTGCTCCGCCAGCCAGTAGCGCCAATCCTTCACGCGTTTGCTCCCAGACTCACGGGGCTCTCCTCGCCATGTATGTTGAGCGCGCTTGCGATCAGCGCCCGCTCGGTGATCTCGGCGCCGACCAACTCGCGCTTGACCGCCCCGTCATAGAGCACCAGCACGCGGTCACAGCAGCCGATCAGCTCGTCATAGTCGGTCGAATAGAACAGGATCGCAGCACCGGCATCAGCGAGCTTGCGCATCAGCTGGTAAAGCTCCTGCTTGGTGCCGACATCGATGCCGCGCGTCGGATCGTTGAGCAGGATGATGCGCGGCTGGCGCATCAGCCATTTGGCGATGACCACTTTCTGCTGGTTGCCGCCCGACAGCGCGCCGACCGGAATGTCGAGCCCCGCGGTCTTGATCGCCAGCAGGCCGACCATGTCGTCGATCAGCCGCTGCTCGGCGGCACGGTCGATGATGCCGGCTTTGGACAGCCGGTCGAGCGCGGCGAAGGACAGGTTTTCGCGCACCGTCATCGGCAACATCAGCCCTTCGGTCTTGCGGTCTTCGGGAATGAGCGCCATGCCGATACCGTCTTCACGTGCGGCGGCGGGGCTGGCGATGGCAACGGGCTTGCCGTCGATGAGGATCTGGCCCGACAGGCCGCGCAACACCCCGAAGAAGGCAAGCAGCAGTTCGCGTTGGCCCTGACCGTCGAGGCCGCCAAGACCGACGACCTCGCCTGCCCCAACAGTCAGCGAGACATTGTCCAACCGGTCGGTCCATGAAAGCTTGCGTGCCTCCAACACCGGAACGGCGGCAGCCGAAGCGCGTGGCGGCTTCGGCGGAAAGATGTGGCTGTATTCTCGCCCGATCATCAGTTCGACGACTTCATTGTCGCTCTTTGTGCCCGCCGCGTAACTGGCGACATTGCGACCGTTGCGAAACACCGTGCATTGGTCGGCCAGTTCGGCGATCTCGTTCATGCGGTGCGAGATATAGAGCAGCGCCAGCCCTTCCGAGCGCAGTCGCTTCAGCACGCCGAAAATCTTGGCGACATCCGTCGCGGTCAGCGCCGAGGTCGCCTCGTCGAGGATCAGGATGCGCGGCTTGCGTGCCAGCGCCTTGGCGATCTCGACCATCTGGCGGCGCGACAGCGGCAGGTCCTTGACCAGCGCCAGCGGGTGGATGTCTGCGGCGCCCGCGCGCGCCAACGCTTCTTCCGCGATCCGGCGTTGTGCCTTGCGGTCGATCATGCCGAACCGCGTCGGCGGGTCCGAGATAACAATGTTGTCGGCAACGCTGAGTTCGGGAACCAGCGACAGTTCCTGGAAGATGCAGACGATGCCGGCCTGGTTGGCGGCAGCCGGCGAAGCGAACGTCACCTCGCGGCCATCTAGCGTCATGCGCCCTTCGTCGGGCGCAACGACACCGGCCATCACCTTGATCAGCGTCGATTTGCCGGCACCGTTTTCGCCGAGGATGCCGTGAATGCTACCGGATGAGACCGAAAGCTCGGCCTTTTCCAGCGCCCGCACACCACCATAACGCTTGGATATGCCTTCCATTCGGAAGAGCGGAATCGCACCGTCCATCGGGCCTCCCGAGGCTCTTTGACGACTAGGGATATCGAGTGGTCGGCGCCGCGGAATATCCCGCGGCGCCTGGGTGCAGCTACTGGTCGGCCTTGGTCTGGCCCATGATTTCCTGCGCGGTGAAATTGATACCGCAGGTCGGGAAGGAATTGCCGACGAAGAAATTGTCGGACTGATCAGGGAAGAAATCCTGACCTGCCTTGAAGTTCGGATCCTCGACGATCGCAAGCGGCAGCTTGACCGACTGCGGGACGACATTGCCTTCAAGGGCTGCGATCGCCGTCTTGATGGCAACCGCCACCTGGGCGGGGCCGGTACCGGCTGACGAGCATTTCAATCCGTCCGCCGCATGGGCCGCGCAGAATTTGCGGAAGCCGTTCTCTGTTTCGCCGCCGAACGGCACGAACGGATGCTTGGCGTCGATCATCGCCTGCACGATGCCGGTGTCGCCACCCTGGCCGGTGATGCCGACGAACGGACCATTGGTGGCGATCGCGTCAGCCGTGACTTTCTGCGCTGTCGGATCGTCCCACTTGCCGGCGACTTCGGTGACGTCCCATTTCTTGCCCGAAGCGTCAAGAACCTCATGGATGCCATTGTGGCGATCGGTGTCGACCGACGTGCCGGCAACGCCACGAACTTCAAGAATCTTGCCGCCTTCGGGTATATGGCCGGTCAGCCATTTGCCCCAAAGTTCGCCAAGGCCCTTCTGATCGACATTGACGTTGATGGCATCCTTGGTGTCGAGAATGTTGTCGAAGGCGACCAGCACGACGCCGGCTTCCTTGGCGCGCTTGATGACCGGCGCGAAAGCGGTCGGGTTCTGCGCGTTGACAACAATGGCGTCATAGCCGGAATCGATGAAGTTGTTGATCGCCGAGATCTGCGCCGGCACATCCTCGCCGGTCGACACCACCTTGAATTCCTTCAGCTTGGCGGCGACGTCCTTCTGCGCTGCATAAGCCTTGGCCGTCTGGATCATCTGGATGCGCCACGTGTTGGCGATATAGCCATTGGCGAGCGCGATCCGGTATGGGCCATCTTTCTTGGGAAACTTGAAGAACTGCGTATCTGCGGCCCAGGGCGCGAAGCAGTCCGGTTCGGCGGCTGGTCCCTTCACGACTTCGGGGCCGGCGGCCATTGCGGCCGAGTTGAGCATGACAAATGCAGTGGCGGCAACGATGCCACCCACGAGTGACTTGATCATCGATATTCCTCCCAGTTGCAGTTTTGATTGTTGTTGGCTGCCATGCACTTCACGCGTCCGGCCAGACACCTCCTGTCTTGCCTCTCGCGCTTTCTTAAGTCGCCAATGTCGACCCGGCTCCCTCCCTTGCCACCTCTAAATGGGAAATAAAAACTATCATATTATACATAATAAACAAGCATCAGCTGTCGCTTATATATAATAAACAGGCCTTGGCTTTTGCCGTAAGTTTGCACTCTAGGCAATTGGTAGCGCTACCATGACGTTGTGTAAACCGGCATTCACACAGTCGCTTCTGTGTGTTTCAACGGGCGGTGCTCTCGCGGCACTTGAGTTCGAAGCCGAGATCGACGATCCGTTGTTCCGGCCTGTTGCCGGCGATCGCCGCCAGCGCCATGGCGACCGCACGTCGGCCGATCTCATAGCGGTGGGTGCGGATGCTGGTGATCGAAGGAAACGCCACCTGCATCATGTCGAGATCGTTGAAGCCGACGATGCCTATCGTCTTCGGCACCGCGATCGACGCGCGATGGCACTCGAACAACACGCCGAGCGCGATGTCGTCATTGTTGCAGAACACACCGTCGAGCGTCGGTACCTTGGCCAGCGCGTCGCGGAGCATTTCGCGCCCGAGCGGCACGCTCGACAGCACCGGCGTGGTGGTGACGAGGCGTGGGTCGAACAGGCCGGCGGCCTCCATCGCCGCCCGATAGCCGGCCAGGCGCCGCTGCGAGCGCGGATCCATGCGCGCGCCGATGAAGCCGATGCGGCGGTAGCCTGTCTCGATCAGATGCTCGGTCGCCGTCCTGCCGCCGTCGAAATGCGAGAAGCCGACCATCATGTCGACAGGATCAGGCCCGGTTTCCATGACCTGCACCACCGGGCAGCCGGCGCTCTCCAGCAGTTTTCGCGAGGTCGGTGTCTGGTCGATGCCGGCGACGATCAGCGCTGCCGGCCGCTGCGAACCGAAGACCTGCAGCAGCCGCTCTTCTTCGAGGCCGGAATAATGGGTGTTGCCAAGCTGGATGCGGAACGGGCTGGCCGACAGGCTGTCATAGATGCCGCGCACCACCTCGGCAAAGACGTTGTTGGTGAGCGACGGCACCAGCACGCCGAACACCTCGGCGCGCGCCGAAGCCAGTGCCCGCGCATTCGGGTCCGGCACATAACCAAGTTCGTCGACTGCGGCCTGGATCTGGCGGCGCAATTCCTCCGAGACGCGCCCCGGCTCGCGCAGAGCGCGCGACACGGTGATGGCGCCGACACCGGCCTTGCGCGCGACATCGGCAATGGTCGGGCGGCCGCCGCCCCGGCGCGAGCGCGGCTTGATCAAGGACCCGCTCCCTCGGAAGAGCACCCACCAAAGCGCGGGGATACGATCGTCCTTGCTGTCGTCATGTCACCCGGCATGCCTTGCCGTACCCACTCGTGCTCTGGCGTCGCGCAGCCTTTCGCCCTTGTCAAGCAACGCGAAGTAGTTCAGCCCTTTCAAGCCATCGCCACGGCACGTTGCCTTGCCTTCCAAAACAACAGACCGATCGCCAGTATGTTCAGCAGATTCCAGGCGATACCGTTGAGGAATGCCGCGGCGTAAGAGCCGGTCAGGTCGTAAATCCAACCCGACATCCAGCCGCCGATCGCCATGCCGAAGATCGTCGCCATCATGACAATGCCGATGCGCTGGCCGGCCTCCTTGGCCGGCATGTATTCGCGCACGATGATCGCGTAGCAGGGCACGATGCCGCCTTGCGACAGGCCGAACACCAGCGATACGACGTAAAGCGAGGCAAGTCCGTCGAAGGGAATGTAGAACAGCAGCGACAGGCATTGCAGCACCGAGCCGATGAGCAGCGTCTTCACGCCACCGATGCGGTCGGCGAGAAACCCGGAGGCCAGCCGGCTGACGACGCCCGCCGCCATCATGATCGACAGCATGTCGGCGCCGTGCGCCATGCCGTAGCCGAGGTCCATGCAATAGGCGACGATATGCACCTGCGGCATCGACATCGCCACGCAGCAGCCGAGGCCGGCGACGACCAGAAGCACCTGCAACGCCGCCGGCGACAGCGAGATCGGCTGCACCGGCCGGCTTCCCGGCGAACCAGCTGCGGCAGTCTCCGGAGCACCGCGCCGCAGCAACAGCACCAGCGGCACCATGGTCACCAGGCAGAAGACGCCGATCGCGGCATAGGTGAAGCGCCAGCCTTCCGCCGTCATCAGCGTCGGCATGACGGTTGGCCAGATCGCTCCGGCAAGGTAGTTGCCGGCGGCCGCCGCGGTCACCGCGACACCGCGCCGGCGATTGAACCAATGCGAGATATCGGCGATCAGCGGCCCGAAGATCACCGACGTGCCGACACCGATCAACAGCCCTTGAGCAAGGGTGAATTGCAGGATCGAGGTCGACAGCGCCGCGAGCAGGAGGCCGGCGGCGAGCGCAATCGAGGAGAGCAGCGCGGGGATCCAGTAGCCCATGCGGTCGATGGCGCGGCCGACCAGCACGTTGCCGGCGGCGAAACCGACCATGGTCGCGGTGTAAGGCATGGACGCCGCGGCGCGATCAACGCCGAACTCGGCCTGCACAGCGGGCAGCACGACGACGACAGCCCACATGCCGACGCCGCCGATCGTCGCCAGCAGCATCGAAATCGCGAGCCGCATCCAGGCATAGCTGCTGTCGATACCGGGGCTCGGCCGGCTCAAGTCGGTTCGGGTCAAGGCGTTTCCTGTCGGCGGTCTCGAAAATCGGCTGCCGTTTGCGCCACTATCGGCACATTCGCAACGCGCAGCAGCGCCACGGCAGGCAAATCCGTCGCACCAGACAAGACCAGTGGGGAACCGATGCCAAGGTGTGGAGTTTCCCGGCAAGCCACCCTGCAAAGGAGTCCTGCCATGACCGCGAAGAAGAAATGGTCGGCCGAGGTGACGGAGCACAGCGACGCTATGGATCTCGAGAACCACGTCTTTGAATCCGACGACGCCAGGAAGATCGCAGCCTCGCTCAAGCGATCCGCCGAACACAGCCACCGGCGCAAGGCCGAGCCGTTCCAGTCCGCCATGTCGATGCTGAACTTCTACATCAACCGCGCCGGCAAGAATCTGCCCGCTTCGCGCAGACAAGTGCTTGAGAACGCCAAGGACGAGCTTCGAGCCGCCTTCGGGCGGGAGAAAGAGGATTAGCCGCGACCCATTAGGCGCCTAGCGCGAACGGATGACGCCGTCGGTGTTGGCCAACAACTTGCGCACCGCGTTGCGCGCCGCATCCGGCCGCTTCAGGCGGATGTTCTTCTCGATCGCCTCGTGCAGCTTCTGTGCGTGCTGCAAATCATCCAGCTCCCGTGTCGTATAGGCGAACAGGTGGTCGAACGCGGATTCGATGAGCACGCCGAGTGGCACCAAAAGGTCGTTGCCGGATGCCCGCAGGATCGCCAGGTGGAAACGCGTGTCGGCACGCGTGCGCTCCTGCAGGCTCGTCGCCTCGCCCATCTCGCGGCAGGCCTGGCTGATCTCGGCCATCTGCTCGTCGGTCCGCCGCATGGCGGCAAAGGCGGTCGCTTCCGGCTCGATGATATGGCGGAACTCCTGCACGGTCTTCAGGAACACCTCGCGATCCGGGGACGTCGCGTACCAGGCGAGCACGTCGCGATCGAGAAGGTTCCAGCGTTCCTTCGGCTCGACCCAGCTGCCGATCTTGGGGCGCGACGCCAACAGGCTCTTGGCCATCAGCATCTTGATCGCTTCGCGCACCGCCGAGCGGCTCACGCTGAAGGTCTCCGACCATTTCGCTTCATTGGGCAGGATGGTACCGGGCGGATAGTCGCCGCGCACGATCCTGAGACCAATCTCGCTGGCCAGCGAAGCATGGACGCTCGAGCCGGGGATGCGCGCCGCATCTGGTCGGCGAACCCCCGCCGGGCGCTCGCCGGAGGCCGCTTTCGCTGGCGATTTTTCCTTGTTCGGCTTCGCGTCCCGCATAGGCTCCAGAAAGGCCGGATTGCAGGGGCTGTCAAGCACGGCAAGCGGCTCAAGCGGCAAAGCCGGCCGCTGTGCACAGATCTGCCCGATTGCTCCGACGGATCAGGCCTACTTGACGTATTTGCGCCAGCTGTGCTCCGGGCGGAAGCCGAGAATATCCCGCGCCTTGCGGTTCGACAGCAGCGTCTCGTATTCGCCGAGTTCGGCGTTGACCGGTATGCTGGGATAGAAACGCTTCAGGAGTTCGGCGGTCGGCAGGTCGGATGAGGTATCGTCATTGGCGGCGTTGAACACCTGATAGCCGAGCCCGTCCTTCTCGATGGCACGCAGCGTGATCTGGCCGAGGTCGCGCGCGTCGACATAGCTCCAGGCGATGCGCTTGCGGAAACCCGGGTCGGCGAACCATTTCGGAAACAGCGAATATTCATGTGGCTCGATGACGTTGCCGATGCGCAGCGCATAGATGTCGGTGCCGCTGCGCAGCGCAAAGGCGCGCGCCGTCTTCTCGTTGACGACCTTGGACAGCGCGTAGCTGTCCATCGGATCGACATCATAATCCTCGTCGAGCGGGAAATACTGGGGATCACGGGGCTCGTTGGCGAACACCAGCCCATAGGTGGTTTCGCTTGAGGCAATCACCACCTTACGGATGCCGAGCTTCACCGCCGCCTCTAAGACATTGTAGGTGCCGAGCGCATTGATGCGGAACACCTCGTTATCGGTGGTGATCATGATCCGCGGGATGGCGGCGAAATGCACCACCGCATCGACCGGTTGGGCGCGCAGCGACGGGTCGAATTCGTGCAATCCCATATAACTCGACAGCGCGTTGAACACCTGTCCGCTGTCGGTGATGTCGGTGATCAGCGTGCGCACCTTGGGATTGTCGAGCGGCTTGGTGTCGATGTTGAGCACCTGGCAGCCCTGCTCCACCAGATACTGCACGACGTGGCGTCCGGCCTTGCCGCTGCCGCCGGTGAACATGATCCGCTTCGTCATTTTGCTCTCCACATCCGCTGGGATTTATGTGTATTGTCAGACAAAATCGCAATCCGCAACCACCCTCGCCTGCAAAACGGCAGCGCTGATCATCAATCATTGCAACAGGACTTGAAGACATGAACACGACTGCCGCGAGCGAAAAGATCGGCTTCATCGGCCTTGGCCTGATGGGGCACGGGATCGCCAAGAACATCGTCGACAAGGGCTACAGCCTGACCTTTCTCGGCCGCAAGAACCGCAAGCCGGCGGAGGACCTGCTTGGCCGCGGTGCCGCGGAAGTATCGACCTCGCGCGATGTCGGGGCGGCATCGGACATCGTCTTCATCTGCGTCACCGGATCGCGCGAAGTCGAGGCTATCATTCGCGGCCCCAGCGGCCTCAAGGAGGGTTTGAAAAAGGGCGCGGTCGTCGTCGACTGCTCGACCTCCGATCCGGTCTCGACCATTGCACTGGCGGCTGAACTCAAGGCTCTCGGCATCGACTATGTCGATGCGCCGCTGAGCCGCACGCCGAAGGAGGCCTGGGAAGGCACGCTCGACGCCATGGTCGGCGCGCCGGACGCCGTCTTCGCCCGGGTGAAGCCGGTGCTCGAAACCTGGGCCGGCCGGATCGTCCATATCGGCGACACTGGTGACGGCCACCGCATGAAGCTGCTCAACAATTTCATCTCGCTCGGCTATGCCGCGATCTATTCCGAGGCCCTGGCGCTGGCGCAGAAAGTCGGCATCTCACCGCCGCGCTTCGACAGCGTCATCCGCAACGGCCGCATGGATTGCGGCTTCTACCAGACCTTCATGCGCTGGACGCTGGAGGGCGACCGCGACGCCCACAAATTCTCCATCGCCAACGCCTTCAAGGA
The DNA here is from genome assembly GCF_056403655.1 of Mesorhizobium sp. P2_F8. Taxonomy (NCBI): domain Bacteria; kingdom Pseudomonadati; phylum Pseudomonadota; class Alphaproteobacteria; order Hyphomicrobiales; family Phyllobacteriaceae; genus Mesorhizobium; species Mesorhizobium sp. P2_F8. Next base: position 486,559 of record NZ_JBFUFB010000003.1, on the reverse strand, counting down.
CCTGACCTATCTGGAATCGATGGCCGGCGCGGCCGGCATCGCCAACCCGCTCGGCAACGCCACCAAGAACTCTTTCGCCGGCGCCTTCGCCACCGGCCCGGCCGAGCAATTCGTGCCGATGCTGGCAACCCATATCGGCAAGGTAAACGGCGTCGACCTGATGCCAACCAAGGATGGCAAGAAACAGACGATTTGAGGTGAGAAGCGGTCCGCGCAACTGACGAAAAGCCAATTGCTTGGCTTTTCGAGTTTCGAACGGTGAAGGCCGGGTCCGCTTCCGGGCGGAAGGGAAAGCCCGAAGGGTCGGCTGTCACTGCCGCACTACCATCGCCTTGACCGTCCGATCCCTTCATCGGTGTTCTCAAGCAGTTTGTGCACGGCGTTGCGCGCGGCTGTCGGACGCCGCAGCCGGATGTTCTTCTCGATCGCCTCATGCAGCTTCTGCGCCTGCCGCTGATCACCAACCCTCTGCGTCGTGAAGTCGAAGAGATGGTCGAGCGCCGATTCGATCAGCACGCCGAGCGGCACCAGCAGATCGTTGCCGGAGGCGCGCAGGATGGCGAGATGAAAACGCGTGTCGGCGCGGATACGCTCCTGCAGGCTCAAGGCATCGCCCATCTCGCGGCAGGCCTGGCTGATCTCGGCCATCTGCTCGTCGCTGCGCCGCATGGCGGCAAAGGCCGACGCTTCCGGCTCGATGATATGGCGAAACTCCTGCACGGTGCGCAGGAATGCCTCGCGATCGGGCGCTGTCGCGTACCAGGCCAGCACGTCGCGGTCGAGCAGGTTCCAGCGCTCTTTCGGCTCGACCCAGCTGCCGATCTTGGGGCGCGAGGCCAGAAGGCTCTTGGCCATCAGCATCTTGATCGCTTCGCGCACCGCCGAACGGCTAACGTCGAATATTTCCGCCCATTTGGCCTCGTTGGGCAGGATGGTGCCGGGCAGATAATCGCCGCGCACGATCCTGAGACCAATCTCGCTGGCCAGCGAGACATGAACGCTCGCTCCCGAAAAGTGTGCAGCGCCAGCCCTGCGCATGACAACTGGACGGAGGCTGTCTTGTGCCTTGGCCCGGTCGGTTCGCTTCTTTGACTTCTTGTCCGGCATCCACGTTCCAATGCGTCGGCCGTCTGTCGTCCGGACTGGTCCGGACCCGCACGGCACGCCGATCTCGTTGCCGAAAAATCCAGACCATGGACGCGGCAAAGCCGGAGCCTGCCGCCCCAACCGCAGTGTCCCGTTCAGGAATCGACGGGGGGCGCCCGTTGCCGAGCGCCCCAAATCGAGAACCTACTTCTGGATGCAGGTGTCGACCGTGTCCTTGGTGCATTCGTCGAGACCGGTAAACACCGGATCGGCGACGGCCTTGCCTTCGATCAGGTCAATCATCACGGATGGTGCCTTGTAGCCCATTTCGAACGGCCGCTGGCCGACCAGTGCGGTGACCAGGCCGTCACGAGCAATCGCCACCTCGTCGCCAATCGTATCGGCAGCGCCGATGACGAAGTCGTTGCTGGCGATGCGGTCCTTGAGCGGCCCGAACAGATCACGATAGGGCTGCGGCGCACCGAACAGCGGCCAGCCGCCCATGATGCCGAACGCGTCGAGCTTGGGGTTGGCGGCGAGGATGTCGGTCATCGCCTGAACGCCCTTGGCGCCATCGTCATTGGTGAACACCGGGCAGCCGGCGACTTCGGTCCAGCCACCTTCGCCGGCGAGCGCCGCGAGGCCTTCCTTGCCCGAGAGGGCGTCACGCATGCCTTGCGCACGACGCAAGATGTTGTCGGCCGCAGGATTGCCCTCGATGGTGCAGATCGTGCCGCCATTCGGCTTGCCCTTCTTGATGTACTCGCCGATCTTCTTGCCCATCAAATAGTTGTCGGTGCCGAGATAGGTCTTGCGCAGCGCCGCATCTTCCTTGCTGAGGTCGGCATCGACCGTCATGATCGGGATCGTCGGATTGGCGGTCTTGATAGTCTGCGCGATAAGTGGCGCGTTGGATGGCGAAATCGCCATCGCCACGGTGTCGGCCTTGCTCAACATGTCCTGGACGATCTGCGCCTCGCCGGCCTCGTCCGAGGTCGAAGCAGGGCCGGTGTAGAAGCATTCATATTCCGAGCTGGCGTTTTCCTTGTTCCATTTCTCGCAACCCTGGTGGATGGCTTCGAAGAACGGATTGTCGAGACCTTTCACGACAATGACGAGCTGTTTCTTGGCCAAAGCCGGTCCGGCGCCGAGCGCCATCATGGCGGCGGCGGCAAGCAAAAGTGATTTCCTCATATCAGTCCTCCCTTGAAACAGACGGACACGGCGTGCCCGCCACACAGATCGACCGGACGCGTGATGACCGAGGTTCGTTTCGCGAGCTCTCGTATCGCCAAGACAGATCGATAAGCATTTCCAGATGCGGCCTTGGACCGGCTCAACACACGGGGTGCAGCCGGAACCTCGACCGGTAAACCTCCACCGATTCCACCCGGCGAACCGCAGGCAGGGACCGGCATAATCTCCTCCGACGCTTAGCTAATATCGGCTCGCCGCCAACGTCAATGCTATTTGTCCTACAAAACGGATTTTTAGAATAATCCAACCTTAATTCGTCCGACAATTGATTGACGCGCGCCGGCTTTTGCGTAAAAGAACGCTAACGCTGTTTCCGGGAGGAGCTGGGAAGAGCGAGGCCAAAGCAGCGCCGGCATTGACGCCGGGAACAGCAGCAGGTCGCAAAGCACGGGGAGGCAAGAAGGCTGGTGGCGGTTCTCGAACTCACCAACATATCGAAGCATTTCGGCGCCATCCAGGCGGTCAACGACGTGTCTTTGTCGATCGAGCCCGGCCAGGTGGTCGGCCTGATGGGCGACAATGGCGCGGGCAAGTCGACGCTGGTCAAGATGATCGCCGGCAATTTCCGCCCGAGCCACGGCACCATGCAGATGGACGGCAAGGATTTGATCCTGCACAAGCCGGTCGAAGCCCGCCAGCACGGCATTGAGATCGTCCACCAGGACCTGGCGCTCTGCAACAATCTGACGGCAGCGGCGAATGTCTATCTCGGCCGTGAATTGCGCCGCGGCGTCGGCCCCTTCCGCATCCTCGACTACGCTTCTATGTACAAGCGCGCCGGCCAGATCTTCGCGGAGCTCAAGTCCGAGACCCGCCCGCGCGACCTCGTCAAGCAGATGTCGGGTGGCCAGCGCCAGGCGGTGGCGATCGCCCGCACCATGCTGTCGCAAGCCAAGATCGTGCTGATGGACGAGCCAACGGCGGCGATCTCGGTGCGGCAGGTCGCCGAGGTGCTCAACCTGATCCGCCATTTGCGCGACCAGGGCATCGCCGTCGTGCTGATCAGCCACCGCATGCCCGACGTTTTCACCGTCGCCGACCGCGTCATCGTCATGCGGCGTGGCCGCAAGGTCGCCGACAAGACGATCGCGTCCAGCTCGCCCGAGGAAGTCACTGGGCTGATCACTGGTGCTATCGAACAGGTTTGATTTCAGCGCGTTTCACCGACAGATAAAGGTCGATAATGGCAGTCACCCTTGACCAGACGATCGCACAGAAACAGCACACCTTGCTGTCGAAGCTGTTTGCCAGCCAGACCTTCTGGGTGGTGATCGCGGTCATCCTTGCCTGCCTGTTCCTGTCGTTTGCCACCGACGCCTTCGCCACGCAGAAGAACCTCTACAACATCACCCGCAACATCACCTTCGTCGCCATCATCGCGCTCGGCATGACCTTCGTCATCATCACCGGCGGCATCGACCTCTCGGTCGGTTCGGTGCTGTGCCTGTCGTCGATGGTGCTGGCCGTCACCATGCATGCCGGCTACTCGATCGAGATCGGCATACTGGCCTCTATCGCAACCGCGCTTGCCATTGGCGCCTTCAACGGCATTCTGATCGCTTATCTCGGCTTTCCGCCATTCGTGGTGACGCTCGGCATGTTGTCGATCGCCCGCAGCCTGGCCATGGTCGCCTCCAACAACACCGTCGTCTTCCAGTTTGGACCGGACCACAACAAGCTGCTGGCGCTGGGCGGCGGCGCCTGGGTGTTCGGCATCGCCAATCCAGTGCTTTACATGATCCTTCTGGCGCTGATCACCGGCTTCATCCTGCGCTGGACCAAGTTCGGCCGGCACATCTTCGCCATCGGCGGCAATGAGCATGCTGCGACGCTGACCGGCGTTCCGGTGCGCCAGATCAAGGTCGCCGTCTACATGATTTCGGCGCTCTCGGCCGGCATTGCCGGTATCATCCAGACCGGATGGCTGGGCGCCGTCACCACCAATCTCGGCACCGGCATGGAGCTTCAGGTCATCGCTGCCACCGTCATCGGCGGCGCCAACCTTGCCGGCGGCGTTGGTACCGCCTTCGGGGCCATCGTCGGCGCGGCGCTCATCGAAGTGATCCGCAACAGTCTTGGCTTGCTCGGCATCAATGCGTTCTGGCAAGGCGTGTTCATCGGCGGCGCCATCCTGCTGGCGGTTCTGTTCGACCGCATCCGCAATTTCCGCCGCAACGACTAGGACCATGATCCCGAAAAGTGGAAACCGGCTTTTCGGACAAACGGAAACCGTTTGTCCAGAGATCATGGTCGAGCAAAAGACAGCCTGATGGCAAACTCGCTGTTCAGCCTTGAGGGCCGGCTGGCGCTGGTAACCGGCTCTGGTCAGGGCATAGGTTTTGCCCTGGCGCGCGGCCTGGCTGAACATGGCGCCAGCGTGGTGCTGAACGGCCGCGATGCCGCCAGGATCGGCGGCGCCGTCGAAAAGCTGCGCAATGCCGGCTTCAAGGCGCACGCCTCGACCTTCGACGTCACTGATTTTCAAGCGGTCAACGCGGACATCGCCCGCATCGAAGCCGAGATCGGCGCCATCGATATCCTCGTCAACAACGCCGGCGTGCAGTTCCGCGCGCCGCTTGAGGATTTTCCAGAGGATCAATGGGAGCGGCTGTTCAAGACCAATGTGTCAGGCGCCTTCCATGCCGGCAAGGCGGTCGCCCGCCACATGATCGCGCGCGGCATGGGCAAGATCATCAACATCGGCTCGGTGCAGAGCGAACTGGCGCGGCCGAACATCGCGCCCTACACCGCAACCAAGGGCGCGATCAGGAACCTGACCAGGGGCATGTGCACCGACTGGGCAAAACACGGCCTGCAGATCAATGCGATCGCGCCCGGTTACTTCCGCACCGAAATGAACCAGGCGCTGGTCGACAATCCCGAATTTTCCGCCTGGCTGGAGAAGCGCACGCCGGCCGGGCGCTGGGGCAATGTCGACGAACTGATCGGCGCCGCCGTGTTCCTCGCCTCCGATGCATCGTCCTTCGTCAACGGCCATATGCTCTATGTCGATGGCGGCATGACGGCTTCGGTTTGAGCCACCAACGCCGGCGCGGCCATCCAGCCGCTATTCGGTTCACTGCCTATCGCTCAGTCTGAAAATCCACTAGCATCGGCCGTCACCCGACCTCGCCAAAGGCCCACGTCTTGACGCGGCCCCGAACTCCGCCGCACAATCCCGCTCGCAGGCGAAGGGAGGCCAGTCGTCTGCGGGAGGAATACCCATGACGGAAGCGATCAGGCTCTACTGGGGCCGGTTCGGACATGTTTCTGTCCTGAATGTCGCAAGCGACTTCGTCACCCATGCCCACGTCGAAGCACATTTGATCATCTGGCTTGAAGGCACGGCCGGCGAGATGACCATCGGCCGCGAGACGGTACGGCTTGGCCCGCGCACCGCCGCCGGCATCAACTCCTTTCAGCCGCACAGCCATGTCCTGTCGCGAAACGGCACGCCGGGCCTGTTCCTCGCCTTCTACATCGATCCCGACTGGGCGCGGCGGCGCCGCGACCTGCCTTCGTCCGCATCGCTGTTCTCGCAGGCGGCGATCACGCTGGAGCCCTGGCTGCACCAGGCCGCCGCCAGTCTGCTCGATCATCTCATCGACAATGAAAGCGTCGACGATGTCGCCAATTACGAGATCGAGCGTTTCATCGACAGCGTCCTCGATGCCGCGGACGCTTCGGCGCCGCAGGAGGCCCGCGTCCGCATAAACACCATGCAGGATTTCCGCGTCCGCAAGGCAATCCAGCTGATGAGGGCCAATGTCTGCGAGCGCATCTGCTTCGACGACGTGGCGCGTGCCGTCGGCCTGTCGCGGCCGCACTTCTTCGCCCTGTTCAAGGAACAGACCAATCTGACACCCAATGTCTACTGGAACACGCTGCGCATGGAGGAAGCGGTGCGGCAATTGCAGTGGTCGCAGGAGCCGCTGATTTCGGTCGCCTGCAATCTCGGCTTCACCACGCAGGGCAATTTCTCGCGCTTCTTCCGCGACCATGTCGGCGTACCGCCGACGCTCTACCGTGAAGCGGCGCGCATGATCGCCTGAGCCAACCGGCCGCTTTTTCAGACTCCACCCTTTTTCAGACTCCTTGATACGGGCTCAAGACGCATTGATAAGCGTCTTTGACTTGGCCGCCCTACCCTTGCCCAACTGCCGCATCTGCAAGGGGACATCCATATGGCGAACGTCACCATCTCAAGCGTCATCGACGCGCCGGTCGAACAGGTCTGGGCGCGCATTCGCGACTTTAACGGCCTGCCAGGCTGGCACCCGCGAATGGTGGAAAGCCATATCGAGGACGGCAAAGACGCCTCGACGATCGGCTGCGTGCGCAATTTCCAGCTCGTCAGTGGCGCTCGCATTCGCGAAAAGCTGCTCGACTTCTCCGACAACAATTTCCTCGTCAGCTACTCGATCCTGGAGACGCCGCAGCCGCTCACCAACCACAAGGCGACGCTGCAGCTCAGGCGCGTGACGGATGGCGACCGAACCTATGCCGAATGGACCGCCAGCTTCGACGCGGCGCCCGAGGAAGCCGGCAAGCTGGCCGAGGGCATGGGCGCCAACGTCTTCCAGGGCGGCTTCAATGCCCTGAAAAGCCATTTCGCCGGCCAGAGCTGAGGGAGCCTGGCTATGGCGCTAGCACTGCAGACTTTTGCGACGGTGAAGGAGGCCAACGCGGCGCTGAAATCCCAGGGCAGCCGCTATCTCGGTGGCGGCACGCTGGTCGTGCGCGCCGCCAATGAAGGCGATATTTCGGTCTCCAGCCTGATCCGTTCCACCGAGCCGTCGCTTTCAGCGATTACCGTCACCGACGGCAAGGCCCGCATCGGCGCTTCGGTGACCATGGCGGCGATCGCCCGTCATCCGGACCTCAGCTTCCTTGCCAAGGCCGCGCGCGCCGTCGGCGGTCCGGCGGTCCGCAACATGGCGACCGTTGGCGGCAATCTGTTCGCACCGGCGCCTTATGGCGACTTCGCCGTTGCCCTGCTGGCGCTCGATGCCACGATTGGCACCGATGGCGGCGAAACGCCGATCGAAGCCTTCCTGGCAGGGCGGGACAGCAACCGCGCCATCGTCACTTCGGTCGCTTTCGCGCTTCCGAAGGCAGACGGCTTTCGCTTCCTGAAAGTGTCGCGCGTCAAGCCGAAGGGCGTCTCGGTGCTCAGCATCGCCGCCGTGCTTGACCTGGCCGGCAACGGCACCGTGTCCTCGGCGCGGATCGCGCTCGGCTGCATGGCAGACCGGCCGATGCGCGCCAAGGCGGCGGAAAAAGCATTGATCGGCCAAAGCCTGACCAAGGACGGCATCGCCCCGGCGCTCGCCGTGGGCAACGAAGGCACCTCGCCCGTCACCGATCCGATCGCCAGCGCCTGGTATCGCAACGAAGTGCTGCCGGTCCATCTCGGCCGGCTGCTGCTGACCTGAAACACCCGTTGGGGGGCGCGCGTCTGTCCGATCAATCGGGCAGGCGCGCAAGGAGGAAACATGGCAAAGGTCCCGGTCCAGTTCACGCTCAACGGCTCTGAAAAGGCCGAATTCATCGACAGCGGCACGACGCTGCTCCACGCACTGCGCGACAAGATCGGCGACACCTCGCCGAAAGGCGGTTGCCATCAAGGCACCTGCGGCGCCTGTTCGGTCATCATCGACGGCGAGCTCCGGCTGTCCTGCCTGACGCTGGCCGAGACGTGCAATGGTGCTGCCATCACGACGACATCGGGGCTTTCAGAGGGTGGCGTCCTGCACCCGCTGCAGCACGCCTTCCTCGACACCTTCGCCACGCAATGCGGCTTCTGCACGCCGGGCATGATCATGGCCGCCAAGGTGCTGCTCGACCATACACCCAATCCCAGCCGCGACGACGTGGTCGAGGCGCTGTCGGGCAACATCTGCCGTTGTACCGGCTACGAGCCGATCATCCAGGCGGTGCTGCGTGCAGCCCGCGCCAATTCGCAGAACGCGGCCTGAGGGAAGCAAACATGGAACTGCGCAAGAGCTACTTCGCCGATGTCCGCAAGGATGATCTGCACGAGATCGGCCAGCCCCGGCCGCGCTCGGATTCACCCGGTCATGTCACCGGCAAGACCGCTTTTTTCGCCGACCGCAGTTTCCCCGGCATGCTGCACCTGAAGATGGTGCGCAGCCCGCATCATCACGCCCGCATCCGCTCGATCGACACCGCGGAGGCGGAAAAGCATCCAGGCGTGGTGAAAATCCTGACCGCCAAGGACGTGCCGCACAATGTCTACACCATCCTGATTCTGATCCAGATTGGACCGGAGGACGAAACGGTGCTGGCTGACGGCAAGGTGCGCTGGAAGGGCGAGGCCGTCGTCGCCGTTCTGGCCGAAACCGAGCGCGCCGCCCAAGAAGCCGCCGCCAAGGTCAAGGTCGACTATGAAGTGCTGCCGGCCGTCTTCGACATGGAGGAAGCGCTGAAGCCCGGCGCGCCGCTGGTCAACGAGTACCACGGCCAGAATTATTATCTCTATGACAGCGGCGAATGCCGCAAGGTGCGTTTCGGCGATGTCGAGGCAGGCTTCGCGGCCGCGGACCACGTCTTGGAGCAGAGCTACCAGTCCTCGCCGATCGAGCATGCGCCGACCGAGACCACCGGCTGCGTGGTGGCGCCCGAAGGCAATGATCGCTTCACCTGCTACACCAATACGCAGGCGATGTTCTTCACCCTCGACAACGCCTCGATCATCCTGCAGATGCCCGGCAACAAGCTCCATTTCGTCGGCGGCACCGTCGGCGGCGGCTTCGGCGGCAAGGTCGACGTCATCGTCGAGCCGATCGCCATTCTCGGCGCCAAGCTCACCGGCCGTCCGGTTTCCTTCATCTACAGCCGCGAGGAGGAGATGCAGATCTCCTCGCCGCGCGCCGCCGAAAAGGTGGTCATCAAGGACGGCGTCATGAAGGACGGCCGCATCGTCGCGCGCAAGGTCACCGGCTATACCGACGCCGGCGCCTATTCGCGCCATTCGCCCTACGGCGCGCAGAAGGGCGCCGGCCATTATCCCGGCCCCTACACCATCCCAAATGTCTGGATCGACACCTACTGCGTCTACACCAATCGAACGCCCTCCTCCGCCATGCGCGGCTTCGGCGTCACCATTGGCGACTTCGCTCTGGAGGTGCAGATGGACAAGCTGGCGCGACTGGTCGGCATGGATCCGCTCGAATTCCGCTTCATCAACGCCTATCGTGACGGCGACATGAAGGCGCATCGCCAGCCGACCGAGGGTGCGGCGCTGATCGAGTGCATGCAGGAAGCCTCGCGCGCGGCCAACTGGCCTGTGGCCGAAAAATTCATGGCGATGTCGTCCTACGTGAAGGGAGCTTGAGATGGCGATCAGGCGCGGACGCGGCGTTGCCGCCATCAACTATCCAACCGGCATGAACCTTGGCGGCGACCCGACCCAGGCGCTGGTGCATTCGACGCCGACCGGCAATTTCATGGTCACGCTGTCATCGGTCGATCTCGGCCAAGGCATGAAGCAGATCATGGCGCAGATCTGCGCTGAGACCATCGGCGTGCCGACCGACCGCGTCGTCGTCGACACCGCCGACACCGACACCGGCCCGCACTGCATGGGCACCTTCGCCTCGCGCGGCACCCACCGCGCCGGCAACGCGGTCATCCAGGCCGCCAGGGAAGCCCGCCAGGTGATGCTGGAAGTGGCCGCAGAAGAGCTGGAAGTGAACGCCTCCGACCTCGAGACCGACGGACAGGGCAACATCCTGGTCAAGGGCGCGCCGCAAAAGTCGATCTCGATCTTCGAGGTCGCACTGTCGGCGCATTTCAAGCGCGGCCGCTCGATCTCCGGCCGCGGCATGTTCCTGATCCCGCGCTCCTATCCCGATAAAGAGACCGGCGCGATGAAGCCGTCGACCTGCTATGCACATGCCTGCACCGTGGCCGAGGTCGAGGTCGATGACGAGACCGGCGAGGTCACAGTACTGACGGTGAAGAACATTTTTGAGATCGGCCGTGCGCTGAACCCGAAAATGGTCGAGCAGCAGCTGGTCGGCGGCTCATGGATGGGCATCAGCCACGCGCTCTACGAGACGACCGAGCCCTACTATCCCAACCGCGACCATGGAGGCACTGACTTCAACCAGTATCTGATGCCTGGCCCCGGCGATCTTGCCGAGACCGAGATCATCGTGCTGGAGCGGCCGTCGGCCGACGGGCCTTATGGCGCCAAGGGGCCGGGCGAAATGTGCGCCAACCCGCAGATACCAGCGGTTGCCAATGCCGTCTTCGACGCCGTCGGCGTGCGCATCGACACGCTGCCGATCACGCCAGAGCGCATCCTGCGCGCGCTCAGGGCGCAAGCGGCGAACTGAGTGATCGAAATGCCCGAGGTGAACGCCGAGACATCAGCGACCTCGCCGGAGGTAGTGGCGCAACACCTGGCCGCCTCGCGCTATCTGGCCGATGACAGCCTGGCAACCGCCATCTTCCTGGCTATCCGGCTGGGCAAGCCGCTGCTGCTCGAAGGCGCGCCGGGCGTCGGCAAGACGGAAGCGGCCAAGGCAATCGCGCAGTTGCTCGGCCGCGATCTCGTACGGCTGCAATGCTACGAAGGCATCGACGCCGCGCACGCGCTCTACGAATGGAACTACCAGCGCCAGTTGCTCGCCATCCGCCATGCTGGCGAGCACGAGATCGACATCTATGACGACCGGTTCCTGATCGCCCGGCCGCTGCTGCAGGTGCTGAAGGCGCCCGAGCAGCGCGTGCTGCTGGTCGACGAGATCGACCGTTCGGACCATGAATTCGAGGCGTTGCTTCTGGAATTCCTCTCCGATTTCCAGATCAGCATTCCCGAGCGGGGCACCATCCGCGCCACAGCCCAGCCGATCGTCATCCTCACCTCGAACCGCACCCGCGAACTCGCCGAGGCGCTGCGCCGACGCTGCGTCTACCACTGGATCGGCTATCCCGACGCCGAGCGCGAGGCCGCCATCATCATGCTGCGCGCCGGCGATGTGGCGCAAGCCACCGCACGCGCCGTGGCGGCAGCCGTGCAGACCATCCGCGCCCGCCCGCTGGCCAAGCCGCCCGGCATTGCCGAGGCGGTCGAATGGGCCAACGCCGCAACCATTCTGGAAAAGGGCGGCAGCCCGTGGCCCGAAGCCTTCCGCCGTGCCATCGGCGTGCTGATCAAGGACGAAGAAGACCTGACCTGCATCGCGCCGGAGCTTGGCCGGATTGTCGAGGAGGCCCTGGCGTGAGCGCCCTGCCCCGCGCGGCCGCGCCGTTCCTCGGCTTCGGCCGGCTGCTGCGCCGTTACGGCTTTGCCGTCGCGCCGGAGCAGATGTCCGGCTTCATGCAGGCCGTGACATTGCTCGGGCCGCGTTCGATGGCCGACATCCGCGAAGCGGCCCTTGCGACGCTGGCGCCGCCGCCCGACCGCCGCGACGAATTCGAGGCGCATTTCCAGAACCATTTCTACGGCAACGCATCCGCCGTGGTTGAAGGAGACGGAGATGAGGAAATCAATATCAAGGATGATGGCGGCGCTGACGTCGAACGGATCGAAGCCGAGCACAGCCAAGAAGGCGGCGAACTGTCCTCGGCCCTGGAGCAATTGAGCGCGCGCGATTTCCAGCGCGACGACGATAGGCTGGCCGCCTTCCGCCGCAAGCTGTCCCCGGCCTTGCCTGCCCGCCGCTCCTTCCGCACCGTGCGCACCCACTCGCGCGGCAAACTCGATCTGCGCCGGTCGCTCAGGGAAATCGTCAGTGCCGATGGCGACGTGCCCTCGCCGCTGCTGCGTCGCCGGCAGACTGTGCCGCGCAAGCTGCTGATCCTGATCGACGTCTCCGGCTCGATGAAGCTGCACACGTCAGACTATCTCAAGCTCGCCCATGCCGCAGTGCAAGGTGCTGACCGCGCCGAAATCTTCACCTTCGGCACCCGGCTCACCCGCATTACCGCCGCACTGCGCATTCGCGACCGCGACCAGGCGCTGGCCCGCGCGGCGGCGCAGGTCGATGACTGGGACGGCGGCACCCGCATGGGGCCGACGCTGCTCGCTTTCCTGTCGGTGCCACGCTTCTCCGCTTTCGCCCGCGGTGCAGCGATCGTCATCCTCTCCGATGCGCTGGAGCGCGGCGATCATGCCGAACTGGAGACAGCGATGCGTCGGCTGAGCGCGCGCGCTTTCCGATTGTCTCTCGCGACGCCGCTGGCCGGCGATCCGCGCTTCTGGCCTGCAACGGCAGCACTGCGCGCCATCCTGCCGGTGCTCGACGATCTCATCGACGGCTCGTCGCTCAAGGGCCTCACCGATTTCATCCTGTCGCTCGACCGCCCGGCCCCGGCGGCGGCGGCAATCTGGAAGAGGGTTTCGTGATGCAGAAAGCAATCGACGCGCATTTCCACATCTGGCGCCAACAGGACCAGCCCTGGCTGGTCGGACCGATGGTGCCGCGCATCTTTGGCCCCTATGAGCCGATCCGCCGCGACTACCCGATCGAGGAATTCTTGGCCGACCAGAAGGGGTCGGGCGTCGAAAAAGCCGTCTATGTCCAGACCAACTGGGCCAAGGAGGATTTCGAGAAGGAGGTCGCCTTCCTGCAGAAAACCGCGAATGAGACCGGCTGGCCACACGCCATCGTCGGCTACACCGATATGACCGTGGACGATATCAGGCCCCAGATCGACCGGCTGAAGAAATATCCGCTGCTGCGCGGCGTGCGCATGCAATTGCACTGGCACGAGACGCCGGCCTTCCGCTTCGCCACTTCGGCCGACCAGGTCATCGATCCCAAGGTCCGCGCCAATGTCGCCCGGCTGAAGCACTACGGCCTGTCCTTCGACCTTCAGCTATTCCCTGCCCAGATGAAGGACGGGCTGACGCTGGTCGGCGAGAACCCGGAGACCAATTTCATCCTCACCCATGCTGGCATGCTCACCGGCATGGAGCCCGAAATCACGGAAGCCTGGAAGGCAGGCCTGCGCACGCTGTCGGCCGCGCCCAATTTCCATGCAAAACTGTCCGGCCTCGGCACCTTCGTCCACGGCAACGACCCGGCTCTGATCGCTTACATCGTCGACAATGCGATCGACATCCTGGGCGCGGATCATCTGATGTTCGGCTCGAACTTGCCGATCGAGAAACTGTGGACCAGCCATGCCGAGCTTATCAAGGCGCATCGCGCGGCGGTGGCCAAGCATGGCGCGAAAGCTGAGGCGGATATTTTCTGGAACACGGCCGAGAGGGTTTATCGCCCGGCATAGCACACGCCTTCCCTTCTCATTTCAAGAAGGTGGCCAAGCGCCTTTGATGGATCTGCTCACAACGGCCGGCCTAAAACCTGGACCATATGCCGTTTCGCCCCAATACTGACTGGCCCCGCCGTCCGCACCAGCTTGAGGCCCTGCCGCTGCCAAAAGCGAAGAGCCTGCTCATTTTCTGTGATCACGCCGAGTTCCACCCACTTGACGTTCTGGGATTTCAGCCACCTGAAAAAGTCGTCGCACAGTGTACGCCCCAACCCTCTTCCGCGAAGTGCTTTGTCGATCATGAACAACGCGATCCACCAACACTCCACTCGCGGATAATTGCGGTCGCAGGCCAGTAAGCCTACAAATTCACCATCGATTGCCTTCACCCCGAATATGAACTTGTCGGCTTCCGTCCGGTTCGGTGGAAAGCTCTCAAATTCCTCCTTTGCAGTGGCAGCGTTGGGCGGCTCGCCTCGTTCCAGCACGACATAGTCAGAGCAGCCCTGATACAGCGGCACCAGTCGTGAAGCGTCAATCCCAATCAGGCCTTCAATCTCGTAGCCAGAGAGCGACGTCGGAAATCTGGTGCTTTTGTCCATGAAAATTCCAGCCCTGGAAAGCAGCCGCCCTCACTTCACCTCGAACTGCGGATCGACCGGGATCTGCATCGCCGTGACCATATGGTTGGTCTGGCCGGCCAGCCCGATGATCGATACGAGTTCGCCGTGCTGCGCGTCGGTCATGCCTTTCGCCCGGGCGGCGGCGGTGTGCGAGTGGACGCAGTAGGAGCAGCCATTGGCGGTCGACACCGCGATATAGATCATCTCCTTGGTCAACGGATCGATGGCGCTGTCAGCGACCATCACCACCTTCAACTGTTCCCAGATCCGCTTCAGCGCCGGTGGATCATTGGCCAGCCCGCGCCAGAAATTGTTGACGAAATCGGATTTGCGCGTCGCACGGATGTCGTCGAACACCGCCTTCACAGCCGGGATCTTCTCCACCTCGGCATCGGTCAGAAGTTTTGTGGTGGCCATGGCTGGTCCTTTCGTTTGGATCGTCGTGTGAATCGGGTCTTGAGCAATCGCAGCCAATCCATTTGCCCGATTCACTTTTTAGCGACGGCGTGGCGATTCTGGTCAGGTAGCTCAGGAAGCCGCCATTTGCAGGCCGGCCTCACCTGAATCTAGTGAACCGCCGCATACATGATCTTTTCCTCGGTTGCCTCCGCGGGCGAAAACTCTTCGACGATGCGGCCTTGCCGGCAGACCAGGATGCGGTCCGACAGGTTCATGATCTCCGGCAGGTAGGAGGAAATCACGACGACAGCGAGGCCATCGTCGGCCAGCCGGTTGATGATCTGGTGGATTTCGGCGATCGCGCCGACATCGACGCCGCGCGTCGGCTCGTCGAAGATGACGATGCGCGGCTGCTGCACCAGCCCTTTGCCGATCACCACCTTCTGCTGGTTGCCGCCGGATAGCTCGACGACGCGTGCATTGTCGTTGATCGCCTTGATGTTCAGCGTCTTCGTCCATTCGGCCGCAAGCTGCCGCATCTCCTGCTGGTTGATCACCCAGGCCTTTTCGCGGCCCGCCGCCAACAGCCCGCCGAACAGGTTCTCGGCAATGCCCATCGTCTCGAAGATGCCCTCGCTCTTGCGGTCCTCGGTGACATAGACGATGCCGTCGGCCACCGCCTCGCTCGGCACGAGATAGCGCACGGGCTTGTCGTCGAGTTCGATCGCCCCGCCACGCAGGAAATCGCGCTTGTAGATACCGGAGACGATCTTGAACGTCTCGGTGCGGCCAGAGCCGATCAGCCCGAACACGCCGGTGATCTGGCCCTCGAAGATAGAGAACGAATTGTTGCGCACGACATTGCTCATCGAGATGTCCTGCACCGACAGAACCTTCTTGCCGGCCTTGCGCAATTTCGCCTCGTCGCGCTGCCGATAGATCTGCCCCGACAAAGTACGGCCGACCATGGCGGCGACGATCCGGTCGCGGTCGAAGGCGGATGTGTCGTCAGTGATGACCAGCTCGCCGTCGCGCAAAATGGTGATCCGGTCGGCGATATCAAGCGCCTCCTCCAGCGCGTGGCTGATGAAGACGATCGACACGCCATTCGCCTTCAGCCGCCGGATCAGCGCGAAGAAATGTCGTTTCTCTTCCGGCGTCAGCGTCGCCGTCGGCTCGTCGAAGATGATGACCTCCGCATTGTGGTGGACGGCGCGCGCGATCTCGACCATCTGCCGCTTGGCGGCACCCAGCGTCGCCACCATGGCGTTCGGGTCGACGGGAAAGTTGAGGGACTGCAGGAACTGCTGCGCCGAAATGTAGGTGCCGCGTAGCCGGTTGAGGAATTTTTCGGTGCCGAGGTAGAGGTTCTGCGCCACCGTCATCGACGGCACCAGGCTGGTCTCCTGGAACACCATGGCAATGCCGGCTTCGAGCGCCGCATGCGGCGAGGCGTAGGCGATTTCGGCGCCCTTATGGAACATCCTGCCGGAGGTGGCGTCGACCACCCCGGCGACGATCTTGGTCAGCGTCGACTTACCCGCGCCGTTCTCGCCGAGCAGCGCGTGGATCTCGCCCTTGCGCAGATCGAAGCTGACGTTTTTCACCGCGGGCACGCCACGATAAGTCTTGGTGACATTTTCCAGGCGGACGATCGGTTCCATCAAAACCCTCCCGACGCGAGGTCGACGGACAACACGCAGTCGCCGCCCCTGGAGGCGATGAACAGAAGGCCGGCCCTTTCGGCGACGCTGCAAATGCCGTGGCGCGTGCCGTTGGCGCGGCTGTGCAGGCTGAATTGCGGCTGCAGCTTCTGGTCGAGCCTTACCACCAGCCCGTAGGAGCGGCTTGGTGACCAAGGCTTGTGGATGCCCATGGTGCGGATGCCGCCGCATTGCAGCGGTTCGAGGAAGCTGCGGCTGGAAGCCAGGGCCGGCGCGATCCAGTAGGCCGGCGGCACCTGTTCGATCATGTCCTGCCGGTAGTGCGTTTCCTGCAGCACGAATTCGATCAGCCGGTTGCGCCGCGCAAACAAGGTCAGCCACGCACCGCCATCGGCGGTCGGCGACAGTCGTGCGGGATAGCCGGGCAGATGCGCCAGAACCGTCGAGCGGTTGCCGGTCGCGCCGTCGAAGCGGACGAGCTGGTGGCGCCAGCTTTCGCTGACCAGCACATCCCGCCCCATCGGATGGAGCCCATAGGGAAAGGCGATCTCGCCAGCCACCTTGCGGAAACCGCCGCCCGCCGCGTCCCGCTTCCACAGCGAACCGGACGCGCCCTTCTTCATAAGGTCGGCGGCCCATTGCGACGGCGCGTGTTCAGCCGAACCGTTGGCCAGCCACAGCGTGCCATCGTCTGTGTAGGCAAGTGCGGTGATGCAGCGAATCCCGGCCGGCAGCGAAACCTCCTTGCCGGCAATCAACAGCCTACCGCTCTCCAACCCGACCGTCAGTTCGCCCGATGGCGACAGTGCCAACGCCGTAACCGGAGATGGAAAGGTCTCGACCACGGTTGGCACGGCGCCGGCAGCAATAGCGTGTATGGCATTGCCGCTGGAGGCCAACAGCCTGTCGCTGGAAATCAGCAGATTATCCGGCTCGGTCAGCTCAGCGACCGCCGGCGCGTCGTCCAGCCGCGTGTTGGGACGGAAGGCGCCGTCGAGCGGCGGAATGGTCACTGCCTTGCCGCGAAACAGGTCAAGCACCGGATCGAGGATCATGAGGCCGCCCCCCAGTAGGAAGCGGGGCTGGTCCAGTTCGGGTCGGCGCCTGATATCTTGTAACGACCGATGCGGTTGTTGAGGATGCCGCCAACGAACAGATAGCCCTTGTGCTCGCGCATCGAGGTGACCATCGGGTGTGCGCCGCCGGTGAGGTCGCCCATCGCCTCGACAATGCCGCCGGTTTCGTTGAACTTGACCACGCCGCCGGTGTTGATGTTGGGGAACAGCCATTCATCCTGCGGCAGCCGGCGCGTCATGCGCTTGCGCATGTCGGGATGGCGCAGCGACAGGTCGAAGCTCGGCGTGCGCATGCCAAGCCATGCCATCCAGTAATTGCCGTCGGAGGCGCGGTTGATGTTGTCGGGGTAGCCCGGCATGTCGCGGATGACGCATTCGGCCGTACCGGCCTTCGGCCCTTCCAGCCAGTAGCGGTGTACGCGGCAGGCCCAGCTTTCGGCGAAGAACAGCGACTTGCCGTCATGCGCCATGCACACACCGTTGGTGTAGCGGTAACCGTCGAGCAGCGTCTTGGTCGAACCGTCCTTCGGGTCGTAGACCAGCAAGCGGCCGGTGGCGCGGTTCTCGATCGAATCCAGCGCCCAGTCATGCGCGTCGTAGCGCTTGGTCGAGTCGGTGAAATAGATACGGCCGTCGAGTGCCACGTCGCAGTCATTGGGATCGCGCAGCCGCGCATCGTCGACGATCGAGGTCCAGGAGCGCGAGGTCTCGGCCGACAGGCGTTTGACCTCGCGCGTCGGCGACACGGAATAGAGCCCCATGGCGCCGACACAGCTGATCAGGTTGCCTGATTTGTCGAAGGCCAGGCCGAGCGGAAAGCCGCCAATATGGGCAAACACTTCCGACCTGACGTAGTCCGGCGCGAAGAAGCGGACGATCTCACCATGGCGGGTGCCGCAATAGAGATTGTCGTCGCGGTCGAGGATGACGTCCTCCGGCCCCTCCAGTTCGCCGAGCCCTATATGGTCAGCTTTCGACAATCGATTATCGAGTTCGTATGGCGTGCCCGAACCGGGCGCCGCCGACCGGGTAGCGCCCATCTTGAGATAGACCGGCGCGACATAGACCTCGTTCAGCACCTTGTGGCGGTTCTTCAGCCAGCGGATGTCGATGGTCACCGCCACCGCCAGTATGATACCGAGCACCATCTGGTTGGTTCCGGTGCCATAGCCCAGCCGGATCAGCCCGTTGGTCATGGTCAAGACGATGATGGCGCCCATCAGCCCCTTGATCACCGAGCCGCGCCCACCGCCCAAGCTGACGCCGCCGACCACTGCCGCCGTCAGCGCCATGATCTCGAGATTGAGGCCGGTGCCCGGCCCTGCCCCGCTCAGGCGGCAAGCGATGAGGAAGCCACCGATCGAGGCGCAGAAACCTGAGAAGACATAGGTCATGAACACGGTGCGGCGCACCCGGATCCCGGCATTGTGCGCCGAGCGCCTGGAGCCGCCGACCGCCAGCACGTGCCAGCCCGGCCGCGAACGCGTCAGCGCGATATGGGTGACGATCGCGAGGATGATCGCCAGCCAGACCGAGACCGACAGGCCCCAGAAGGTGCTGTCGCCGATGAAGTCGAGCACATCCGACGTGGCTGTCGAGAGCTGCACGTCGGCGGCATAGGTGGTGACCAGTATGTCGAACAGTGCCCGCCCGAAGATGAAGGTGACCAACGTGGTGAGAAAGGCGCGCAGGCGGAGATAGCCGACGAGATAGCCATTGATGGCGCCGAAGACGAGGCCGGTGGCAAGCGAAGCGGCCAGCGCCAGCCAGATTGACTGTTCGAGGATGAAGAAGACATAGACGGCCGAGAAACACGACAGCGCGAAGATCGAGCCGACCGACAGGTCGATGCCGCCGCCCAGCATCACCACCGTCATGCCGGTGACGACCATCGAGAACTCGCCGAGCTGGCGGGTCGATTCCTGCAGCGAGGTCAGCTTGAAGAAGCCCGGAATGACTGAGCCAAAAGTCGCCAACGTCACCACCAGCGCCAGGAACGGAATGGCGTTGTCGGTCCAGCGCTTGGTCAGGATCTCGCCGACAAGATGGTCGGGCACGAGATTGTAGCGCCAGGACTGGAGGCGTTCGCGAAAGGACATCGGGTCACTGCTGCCAAATCTGGGCTGCTAGAGAAAGAGGTGGCCGGGCAATCCGGCCACCTCGTTGATTGGTGTTGGCAAGGATCGGTCTATTTCGCCGCCGCTTCGGCCTGCAGCGCCTTCAGGTCCCAACAGCTGTCGGGCTTGAGGTCGGCCTTGGTCGTCGCCTTCTCCAGGGTGTAAATGTAGGTGTGCGAGGTGCCGGCCGGCTGGCCGCTCTGCAGCAGGAACTTGATAATGGCGTTCATGTCGCCCGACTGACGGGCAAGCTCGGTCATCACCACGGCGCCATAGGTGCCGTCCTGCAGCTTGTCGCAGTCCGCCGCCTTTTCCCCGCCGCCGGTGGTGACCAGGAACACCTTGCCCTCGAGCTTGGCGTCTCGGATCGCGGCCGAAGCGCCGGTGGCGTCACCATCCCAGAAGTCGATGATCGAGCAAATGTCCGGGTTCTGCTGCAGCATCGTCGTCGTCACGTTGCGCGAGGTCGTCGCATCCCAGTTCGAGTCGGGCTTGGCCACCACCTTGAAGTCGGGATGCTTGTCCAGAACCTTCATGATACCGGCATACTGATAAAGGCTGGAAGAGTTCGCCTGGTCGCCCTGCACCAGGCCGATCTTCTTCGACGAGTTTTCGCCACAGCCCTTGATCGCCGCTTCGGCCTCGAGCTGGCCTAGACGGTCCCAGTCGCTGCCGACAAAAGCGTCGGCCGGGAAGTTGGCAGGATTGTCGACCAGAAGCACATAGGTGCCGGCCGCCTGCGCCTTCTTCATCAACTTGGAATAGGAGTTCAGGTCCGGCGCATGGATGATCAGCACGTCCGGCCGGGTATCCGACGAGATGGCGTCGGTGATCGCCTGCGCGCCGGCATCGACGACCCAGTTCGGGTCGCGCGTCTCGAACACGCCGCCCCAGGCCTCCACTTCGGTCTTCAGATAATGCGCCCAGCCCTGCGCCAGGTCGAAGCCCATCGCCAGCGGCACCAGCATGACGCGCTTGCCCTTCAGCGACTGCGCATAGGCGGCCGGGCCCGGATCGTCGGCGGCAAAGGTAGGCGCGACGAAGGCGGTAACGGCAAGCGCCGTGGCGGCGGCCAAGAGTGTTCTGATCAGTTTCATGTCATATCCTCTGTTTTGGTCACTGTGGTTCACCGACGGCCCTAACCGTCCGCGTTTGGTCAAGTCTTCTGGTTCGAGAATGATCTCTTAGGGATCATGCTCAGATATCGCCCTGCTGCGCGGTCTGTTCGTCACGTGGGTTGATGACGCCATCGACGATGATCGCCCCCAGCAGGATCGCCGCCTTGATAAGGTTCTGGTAGAGCAGCGGAATGTCGATGATGGTCATGGCGTTGAGCAGGATGCCGATCAGCGCCGCCCCGACCAGCACGTTGCGCACCCCGCCCCGTCCGCCGGACAGGCCGATGCCGCCGATCACCGCCACCAGCACGATGTCGTAGAGCAGCGTCGAGTTGACGACGCGGGTGTTGATCGAATGTAGGCTGGCCGCCGTCAGCAGGCCGGCAATCAGCGCGACGAAGGCCGACAGCACATAGCGCAGCACCAGCATCGGCCGCACAGGAATGCCGATGTTGCGCGCCGCGACCGGATTGTCGCCGGCGAAATAGATGTAGCGGCCCCATTTGGTGTAGCGCAGGAACAGGTAGAACAGGAAGGCGAGGCCCGCGAAGACGAACACCTCGATGGGAATATCGAGGAAGCGTAGGCCGCCGAGCAGCTCGACCCAATGGCCCTGCGGCACCGGCACGGCATCCTGCGTGATCAGTTGCGAGCGGACGTAGCCGAAGACGAAGGAACCGGTCGCCAGCGTCACGAAGATCGCCGGCACGTCGGCATAGGCGACGAGGAAGCCGTTTAGCAGGCCGATCGCGAGCACGCCGGCCAGCACATAGGCGAAGGCCAGCCCATCCGGCGTTCCTGAATTCAGGAGCTGCAGATACCAGGCGACAGACATTGCCATGATCGCCACGGCCGAGAGGTCGATGCCTCGGCCGATGATGACGACAGCCATGCCGAGCGCCAGTATGYCGAGCACCGACACCGAGCGGACGATGGCCACGAGATTGTTTGGGTCGATGAAGCCCGGCAGGCCGATGGCAGCGGCAATAAACAGCACCACGGCGATGGCAAAGACAATGCCTTCCTGATTCAGGCTCCTGAAATTCGGCCAGCCGATCGCGTTCATGTCCCGCTTACGCCCCAATGGCAGCGCTGCCATCCCACGGAAAGCTAATCGGCTTAGCGCCGGTTCGTCAAATGAATCCGCGTTCAGAAGCCCGGCCGGTGGCGATATTCATCGAGTGGACGCATCGATTGCCAAAACTGGCGCAATGCCCGGAAAAGCCTGGATTTTTAGCAAATGATTGCGTCAATGCGATCGCTTGCGAAAGCACCGACCAAGGCGAAAGGGCAAGGCGGAATTTATCTCCGCATCAGGTGGAAGAATTCGATTTCAGTTCCCCCGTGCGTGGCCGGAAACCTCGGCACCCGCACCTGGTGGCAGCGCGAGGAAGCGCAACGCCGCCACCAGCCCGATGGCGCCGATCGCCAGAAAGGCGATGCGAAAATCGACGAGGTCGAGCGCCGGCCGGTCCCTGGCGATCTGCGACAGGTTGAGGATCGCCGCCGCCACCGCGACGCCGAACAGCATCGCCACTTGCTGCAGCATGCTGGACAGTGTCGCGGCCGAACTGCGTTGCGCCGCGTCGATATCGGCGAAGGCCAGCGTGTTGAGGGCGGTGAACTGCATCGAGCGCGACAGGCCGGCGATCAGCATCAGTAGGATCACTAGCGCTTGCGGCGTCTGCGGTGAGATCGCCGCGCACGCCATGATCGACGCCGAGGCGATCAGGCCGTTGACGACCAGCACAGATCGAAAGCCGAAGCGCCGCAACGTCGGCGTCGTCACCGTCTTCATGCCGAGATTGCCGAGGAAATAGGCCAGGATCATCATGCCGGCATCGACGGGGCTGAGACCGAAGCCGACCTGGAACAGAAGCGGCAACAGGAACGGCGTGGCGTTGATCGCCACCCGGAAATTGGTGCCGGCGGCAAGCGTCGAGATGGCGAAGGTCAGCACCTTGAACGATGAGAGGTCGAGCAGCGGATGCGGTGCGCGCCTGAGATGGCGCACCGCCAGCCAGCCGATGGCGACACCGAAGGCGATGAGCGCCACCGTCGGCAAGACACCGTCTTCTGGATGCGCGATGCGTTCGAGCCCGTACAGAAGGCAAGCAAGTCCCGCCGATGTCAGGAAAAAACCCGGCCAGTCTAGCGGTTTTGGGTTGGCCTCGCGGTCGCCGGGAATGAAGCGGGCGACCAGCGCCAGCCCGATTACGCCGAGCGGGATGTTGATGAAGAAATTCCAGTGCCAGGACAGATAGGTGGTGATGAAGCCGCCCAGCACCGGCCCGACCACCGGCGCGAACAGTGCCGGCCAGGTGATCAGCGCGGTGGCGTTGAGCAGCTCGGACTTCGATGCATTGCGCAAGACGAGAATGCGGCCGACCGGCGTCATCAGTGCGCTGCCCAGCCCTTGCACGACACGTGCGGCGACGAACTGGGTCAGGTTTTGCGAGAAGCCGCAGGCGAGCGAGGCCAATGTGAAAAGGATGATTGCCAGCAGGAAGATATTGCGCGCACCGAACCGGTCGGCGAGCCAGCCCGACAGCGGCACGAACACTGCCATGGTCAGCATGTAAACGGTGATGCCGATGCTCATCGCCACCGCCGGCACGCCGAAGGAAGCGCCCATCTGCGGCAGCGATGTCGAGATGATCGTCGAATCAAGCAACTGCATGAAGAAGGCGATGGCGACAATCAGCGCCACGCGCCGCGCATTGGTGGCCGTTTCGGGTAAGGCATCAGTGTCGGGAATGGCAGTCATGACGGAACCGGTTTGAACAGCAATTAGCCGGCCGCGTCCATAGACGGCGTAACAAACTTTCGTGTCGCGTCACGGCCTGTTATGGATGAGAGGCGACCGGGGAAAGTGCACGCAGCAGATGAAACCCATCTATATCGACTATCTCAATGCCCTCGATATCGACGCCCTTGCCATGTCCGATGGTGAAATCATTGCCGCCGTCGAGGCCGGCCTGGTGGCGCAAGGCAATGGCCAGACGGTGATCGAGCCGCGCGTCCATCTCGAACCGGACCCGTCCTTCCACGGCCATTTCAATGTCCTGCGCGGCTACGTCGCGCCGCTCGACACCGCCGGCGTCAAGATCGTCGGCGACTATGTCGACAACTACCTGCACGGCCTGCCCTCGGAATTCGGCATCCTCAATCTGTTCGATCCGCGCACCGGCACGCCGCGCGCCATCCTCGACGCCACCGTCATCACCGACATGCGCACCGGTGCCGTCACCGCCATCGGCGCCAAGCATCTGGCGCGCAAGGGCTCAAAAGTGCTGGCCCATATCGGCGCGCGCGGCACCGCCTACTGGAACGTACGCCTGCTCGACCATATCTTCGACTTCGGCGAAATCCGCGTCCATTCGCGCCGCCCGGAAAGCCGCGACGGTTTCGCCGCAAAACTCTCCGCCGATCTCGGCAAGGGTGTCACCGCTGTGGCCGACTGGAAGAGCTGTGTCGAAGGCGCCGACATCGTGGTCGAGGCCTCGCGGCTGCCGGAACCGCAGCCCTTGTTGAAGACCGAATGGATCAAGCCCGGCGCGCTGGTCGTGCCCTACGGCACCATGAGCGCCGTGGAGCTGTCGCTGACCGACATCATGCAGAAGATGGTCGTCGACGATTGGGGCCAGTGCAAGGGCGGCAAGTTCGGCTCGCTGCGCGCCCATGTCGAGACCGGGCGGCTGAGCGAAAAGACGCTGCATGCCGAGCTTGGCCAGATCGCCGCCGGTCTCAAGGCCGGACGAGAGAATGACAGCGAGACGATCCTGTTCTGGCACCGCGGCCTGTCGCTGTCCGACATTGCGTTGGGCAAGGCGATGCTGGCCAAGGCGCGGGCGCAAGGCATCGGCCAGCGGCTGCGCTTCGCATGAGTGCGCTCGTCCTCATCGGAGCCGGCGTGGGTACTGCGGATGTCGCCGCTGTGGCCCGCGAAGCGCGCAAGGTGGAGGTCCGATCCGATGTCCTCGGCAGGCTGCAGAAGGCGCGAACAGTGCTCGACCAGTCCGCCGCCTCCGGCCAGCAGATCTATGGCCTCAACACCGGGCTCGGCGCCAATCTCGGCACGACGGTCGAGGGCGACGCCAACGCCTTCCAGCGCCAGCTGCTGGAAGGACGCAGCGGCGCGGTCGGCGAAGCGCTACCGGTCGAGACCGTGCGGGCAACTATGTTTGCCCGCGCGGCGATGCTTTCAACGGGAGGCTCCGGACTTTCGCCCACCGTGTTTGTCGCTTTGGTCGACGCGCTCAATGCCGGCGTCCACCCGGTGATGCCGTCGCTCGGCTCGATCGGCGCCGGCGATCTGGTGCTGATGACGGCGCTTGCCCGCCTGCTGACCGGCGAAGGAGACGCCGACTATCAGGGCCGGCGCATGCCGGCGGCCAAGGCGTTGATGATGGCCCGCCTCGTCCCCATCAGCCTGGCGCCCAAGGACGGGCTGTCGCTGATTAACGCTTCGGCTGTTTCAGCGGGCAGCGGTGCGCTCGTGGTGACGGATGCGCTGTCCGCCCTTGCCCAGCAGCACCAGGCCGGCGCGCTGACCATGGAAGGTATCGGCGCCAATCGCACCATCCTCGACCCGCGCCTGCATATGGCGCGGCCGGCGGCCGGCCAGCAGGAAGCGGCCAAGGCCTTGCAATATCTGCTCGCCCGCGACGAGGCACCGGCGCCGACCACCTTGCAAGATCCCCTGTCGATCCGCTGCATGCCCTCGATCCATGGCGCGCTGATCGAGGCGATCGGCCAGGCGAGACATGCCGTCGAGATCGAACTCAATGCCGCCGCCGACAACCCGCTGGTGCTTAGCGACGATGGGCTGGTGCTGTCGACCGGCAATTTCCACACTGCCTCGCTGTCGCTCGCCTTCGAAACGCTCGGCCTGGCGATCGCCCAGTGTGCCGCCGCGAGCGCTGCCCGCTTCATCCAGCTTACTGGCTCCGGCCGTAACGGCCTGCCGAAATATCTGTCGCCGGTCGGCGGCGCCTCGGCCGGCTTCGTGCCTCTGCAGAAGACGGCGACATCGATCCTGGCCGCCATCCGCCACAGGGCCAATCCAGTGATGCTGGATTTCTTGGCCGTCTCGGAAGGCGTCGAGGACCATGCCACGCAGACACCGCTGGCTGTCGCGAAATGCGCTGGGATGGTCGCGCTGTGGCGGCGGCTGATCGCCTTCGAATTGATGGCGGCGGCACAGGCGGTCGACCTGCGCGACGGGCTCACCCTGGCGCCACGCACCGCCGCAATTCACACGGCGATACGCGCGCTGGTCCCTAGCCTGAAGGAGGATCGGCCACTCGGCATCGACGCCGAAGCGCTCTTCGCCGCGCTCGCCAACGGACCCTGGCAGCTGACCTTACGCCCGGCCGACCTTGTCGAGGAACAGCCGTAGTTCACCCGGATCCATGTGCACGACATGCCTGTCCTCGGGATAGGCCAGGCTGTTGACGTCGGCGACATATTCGGAGAACGCCGCGATCCGCTCAGCCTGCAAACGATCATATTCGGCGGCGAAATTGCGATAGACCTTGGAGTGGCGAGGCATGTGCCCACGGTTCTGGCCGAGAATGTCGTCGGCGAACAGATATTGCGCGTCGCAGCCGGTCCCCGCCCCCATCGACAGCATGATCAGCGACGTCCGCTCCGAGATCGCCTTCGCCACCTCGACCGGCACCACTTCGATCTCCGCGCCGATGGCGCCGGCGGCCTCCAGTTGCTTCACCGCTGCGAAGACCTCCATGGCGGTGTCGGCTGTCTTGCCAACAGCCTTGAAGCCGCCCGTCCAGGTGGCGCGCGATGGAATGAGGCCAACATGGCCGATGATCGGGATGGCGTCGTCGGCCATCCGCTTGATCGTGGCGTAGCCGGCGCTGCAATAGACCGCGTCGGCGCCGGCCTTGTAGAGCCGGAAGGCCCAGCGCAGGAAATCGTCCGCCGTGCCGATCTCGAAGAAATTCTCCCCCGGCATGGTGAACAGGCTGGGCGCCGCATCGCGGTATTGCGGGTTGAGCACCAGTTCGGGCGGCACCGAGACGATGTCGACCCCTGCCCGCTCGGCGGCCTCGGCCTCGTCCATCGTCAGTACGCGCAGCATCGTCAGCTGGCGCTTGCCCTTCATGGCGCGCAGGTCCGCCACCGTCGGTCTTTTTCGGCTCATCGAAAGAATTCCCTCTGTTACGTGCTACGGCAGGTCAGCCGATCTGGATCATCACTTTGCCAGCCTCGACCTTCACCGGATAGGTCGCGAGATTGACGCACACCGGTGCGCCCTTGGCGGCACCAGTCTTGTAGTTGAAGCGGCCATTGTGCTTGGGACATTCGATGATGTCGTCCATCACCAGCCCGTCAGCCAGATGCGCCTTCTCATGCGTGCAGTAGCCGTCGGTGGCGAAGAATTCGTCATCCGGGCTGCGATAGATGGCGAAGGTGCGACCGCCATGGTCGAAGCGGATGACGTCTTCTTCCTCGACATCATCGACGCCGCACGCTTCAACCCAGCCGGCCATCTGGTTCTCCCCTATTCCGCTGCCGCCGGGACGGTCAGCGCATGGAATTCGTCGCGGTACGGCCGTGCCGTCGGCGGCAATTCGCGCTCGAGGAAATAGTCCTCGTACTGGAGCTGTTTGATCAGTACCGGCCAGACCTCGCGATAAGCATGCCACATCGAAGGGTTCGGTTCCGGCAGATCATGCTTGATCAACTCATGCAGCTTCGGCAGCGCATGATAGGGCACCATCGGAAACATGTGATGTTCGACGTGGTAGTTCATGTTCCAATAGATGAAACGGCTGATCGGGTTCATGTAGACGGTGCGCGTGTTCAGCCGATGATCGGTGACATTGTCGGCCAGCCCGATATGCTGAAGCAGGCCGGTCAGCACCATGTGCCAGCTGCCGTAGAGGCGCGGCAGGCCGATCAGCACCAGCGGCAGGAACGACCAGAGGCAGAGCGCCAGCGCGATCGCAGCGAGATAGATAGCGATCTGCCAGCGCGCGGCGATGACCGCCTTGTGCTGCTCCATCTCCGGCACGAAGCTTTTCTCGTCCGGCGAGAGTTTGCCGAACGCATTGCGCACGAGCGTCGGCAGCGAATAGCGGAAATCGAGGACGCCGGTGAAGGCAAGTGCGGCGCGCAACAGATCCGGCGGACGCATCACCGCGATCTCGGCGTCGCGGCCAACGATGATCGTGTCGGTGTGATGTCGGGCATGGCTCCAGCGCCAGGTGACCGGATTGCGCATCAGCATGAAGCTGGCGATCTGGTAGACGACGTCGTTCATCCAGCGGGTGCGGAAGGCTGTGCCGTGGCCGCATTCGTGCCAGCGCGAGTCGCTGGAGGAGCCGTAGAGCACACCGTAGACGCAGAAGAACGGCACGCACCACCATGAACCCCAAAACCAGATGCCGCCGGCAGCCGAGCCCAATATGGCGGCGATCCAGATGAGGGTGTCGCGGATCGCCGGCATATCGGAGCGTTGCATCAGTTCCTTCATAGTCTTGCGCGGCACGTCCGTGTGATACCACTCGGCGGAGGCCAGCCCGGTCTCGATCGCGATCCGCGTGCTTTCACCGACCAGGCTGTAGTCGCGCTTTGTCTTGACCGTCGCCATCGTCGCCTCCCGTGCGGTCCTCAAAGGCCGTTGGCGCGGAATTTTCCATCGAGGAATGTCTTGGCGCGTGGCACGTCGTCCTCGGTCAGATGCTCGATGATGACCGGGATGTTCGGGTGCTTTTCGCTGAGCCGCTTGAGATAAAGATCATAATTGAGCGAACCGAGGCCGGGCGCCGGCAATTCGATCTCTCCGACGCCGCGAAAGGTGAGGCCTTCCGAAGCATTGTCATCGCCAATGTCGGCGTGCTTCTCCGACTTGTCGCTGCCGGAGCGCTTGACATCCTTGGCATGCGCGATCCTGATCTTGTCGGTCAGCGTGTCGAACACCTGGTTCAGCACATGGTCCATGCGGTCGATATTGTGCGCCTCGAAATAATTGGTCGGATCCATCAGCAGGCCAAGACCAGGATGGTCGACCTGCGCGAACATCTTGACCGTTTCCTCGACTGAACCGACGACATTGTTGACATAAGTTTCGAGCAGGAAGACCGCCCCATGATCATAGGCCGTCTGGGCAAGGTCGGAGATCACCTTACGGCATTCCTCGAATCCTTCCTCAGTCTTGTTCCTGGGGTGGTGCACCCAATCGGATTCGGTGTTGTGGGTGCCTGTTTCCGAGATCACGTAAGGCGAGCCGAATTCGCGCGCGTTGCGGATGATCTCCTTGAGATAGCCGACGCGCTTGGCGCGCTCGACCTTGTCCGGGTGGATGATGTTGGTGTAGCCGGAAATGCAGCAGACGGGCAGATTGTGGTCGCGGAACGTATCCCGCACAGTCCTCGCCTTATCCTTGGTGATCTGCCCAGCCGAGAGGTCGATATCCCTGAAATGCAGATCGAGTTGTACCGTGTTGAAATCGAGCGCGCGAATGCGCCTGGCCACCTCTTCGAGGCCATAAGGAAAATAGCCGGTGAAGATACCCGCCTGCATCATGATGTGAACTCCTCCCGGTAAGCGATTCAGCCGCCACGCTATTCTGCGGCCAGATGTTCAGTCGATCGATATCTCGGACAGCTTGATCGTGCGGCCCTCCGCCATGGAACGGTAGCCGGCTTCGACCAGCGCCATTGTCTTGACGTTATCGGCGACGGACAGCGCCGGTGGCGTGCCCATCTTCACCGCGTGCTGCAGCTGTTCCATCACGCCGATGAAGGCGTGCGGGAACCACATCGTGTCCCATCTGGGACTGACCCATTCGCCGCCTGTCGTCTCGGCCGAGGCATAGGTCAGGGTCGAAGCCACGCCCGTCGGCCAGCCGATGGTGCCCTTGGCGACTCCCCTGGTGCCGTCTACACGCCAGTTGATGTGCTGGTCGTCCTTGTAGCCCTCCTGGCGCGGGCCGGACCAGACGTCTTCCAGCGACACGGCGAGCACGCCCGACGGGAAGCGCAACGTCGATACGGTGATGCCGTCGGAATGGTCGAATTTCGTGCGCGGATCCTTGCGCGTCAGCGTCGTGATCTCTTGCGGATCGCCGAAAAGGAAACGCAGCACGTCGAGATGATGCACGCTCATATTGGCGAGCGTCAGCCGGTCATAGTCGGCAAGAAAAGTCTGCCAGTGCGGGATCGCATGCATGTCGATCTGCGCGAAGACGATGTCGCCCAGCGCGCCACTATCGATGATTTGTTTCAGCACGCGCATCGACTGGTCGTAGCGCATGTTCTGGTTGACCGAGAGGATCTTGCCGGACYCTGCCGCTTCGTCGCGCAGCCTGACCGCTTCCTCTACCGACAGCGCCAATGGCTTCTGCGCCAGGATCGCCTTGATGTGCTTCTGCTTCAGCGCATGGCGGATCAACGCCGGTTGCTGGTCGGGCGGAAAGGCAAGATCGACGATCTCGACCCGGTCGTCCTCGATCAGCTGTTCCGGCGTCTCATGAACGGTTGGGATGCCCCAGCGCCCCGCCACTTTTTCAGCGCTGGCTTTCGTACGAGAAGCGATCGCGACCACCGGGAAGCCGGCCTGTGCATAGGCGGCGAGATGGCATTCGGCCATGATCATGCCGGCACCGACGCAGCCGATCCGGTATTCCCTAGTGCGAATCTTCACATCCGGCTCGAAATCCGTGCCTGCCATCCGTTCCTCCCGTGGAGGACAGGATATAACGCGATGGCCTGCGCCTCGGCCAAGGCCGACACCATCATTTCCCATCATGGGTGTGACGACCGACGATTCAGACCAGGAATGACGAAGGCCGCGCTGATAAGCGCGCGCCGTCTGTTCGAAGTGGCGACGCGAGGCAGCACTCCAGCACTCAGTCTGGGCGTCTCCCGATGCTGACGATCGACCGGCCATCCACGCCGAGACTGATCGCGATCCGGTCGCCGGAGGCGACACCGGCAATGTCGCACACCACCAGCGGCATGCGGATGTCGTAGAGGAATTCGGCGACGATGGCGCCCACCGCCAGGATCGGGTCCGGCCGCTCCAGAAGAATGCCGGCAGGTGCCGTGCCCTTGCGGATCGCCTCGGCCAGAACCGAGGATGAGGAGGACGAGCCACGCCCGCTCGGCATCACCAAGATCTTGCCGGCGATATTCTGGCCGAGACCGGGATGCGAATGGTCAATGATGTCGCCAGTCTCGGCGTCGACGCCGCCCCAGAAGCTGAGCGGCTGCGAAAAAGCCAGCGCCTGGCCCTCGGCATCACCGGCCAGTTGGAAGGTCCCGAACCGCTCGACCCCGGTGTCAGTCGACCAAATCATGACGCACTCCGCACAACATGCCCGATCGCAGCCGAGCGGATGCAATCCCTCATGTCGGCGAAGGCGACGGACACGCCGATATTGCCCGGCGCGTAATGCGCCCATTTGCCGGAATTGGTCATCACCACACCGTCCAGGCGCTCAAGGATCGAGGTGACATAGGTGCAGGTGTCGGCGACCGGGATCAAGCCGAACCCCTCCATGCCAGCCAGCGCGCCCTCCTCCTGCAATCGCGTCAGCGTCGCGCGACCGGTGTTGACATAGATCGGGATACGCCTGGCCGGCGCGATCTCGCGCACCATCGGCAACAGACGCATCCATTCGTCACGGGAAAAGTGCGGCGTGCCCAGTGACACGGCCGCCAGCGGCGCACCATCAGGCACGGTTGATAGCCTGGCCAGCGCTTGATCGATGTCGGCGCGGCTGATGCGGATCGAAGCCTCTGGCGCATGGCCTTGGAACGCCTCATCGAGCGTCTTCGCTTCTGGCGTGATGCCGACCGCATGGAACAGCGCCACCGCGCCGGTGGTTGCCGCCGCAGCACCCAGCGCCTTCAGTTGGTCCTCGTCACGCGGTTGTGGCAGGCCGGCGATCACCGGAATCCGATCGCCGCTTGCCTGCCCGATGAACAGCCCGACGCCGACGAACAGGCTGTCGTTCGGCTCCGGCTCAGGAACGGCCAGGTCGAACAGGATGCGGCCGCGCCGGTTCTCGCTCAGATGCAGGCCCCAGGCCGGCGCACGCGCGGTCATGGCGCAACAGAGATCGATGAAATCGCCATAACGGTTGGTGCGCGCGCCGATAACCGAATTGGCAAAGACGATGGCATTGGATTCACCCCAGGCGATCTGCTCGCCGAAGCCCGGCCGGAACCGCGTCTGGTAGGGTGCGCAGGTGAACGTCGCCTGGCAGCCGAGTTCGAGATGCGCCTTCATCAGACGCCGCGCCGGCACTTCCTCCGCCGCCGGCATCTTCACCATGCCGGGATGGATGAGATCTAACGAACCAACATTGAGCGTCGTCGGCACCCGGACACGGCCACCGCCCTCGACCAGCCGTTCGACGAAATCGAGCCCGGCCTTGCCGTGGTAAAGGCAGCCATCGATATGGGCCCCGGCAATATCGAGCAGGCTGCCGGCTCCAACTGCATTGGAAAACGCGACCAGGATTTTCATCGCAGCGGCTGCCGACTGGCCCTGCTCGCCATCGAGCATCGACTGGTCCCGCCCACTTAGTTCCAAGGTCATCGCCACTCCGGACTCTTGCCCGGCTATGCTGTCCCTGATTGCGAACGGTCTGGCAAGACCCGTTGCAGATCTCAGCCCGCAGCGATCAGCACCGTGCTCTCCGGCGACCAGCGCAGCACCACGTCCTGCCCTTCCGCCAGCCGCTCGATGCCGGTGTTCTGCACAATGACCTTGAGCGTCTGGCCGGCACGATCGACGAAGTACGTGCTGTTGTTGCCGGCGAAGATGCGCTTGGAAACCTGGCCCTTGAGCACGTTCGTGTCGGTGGCATTGGAAACCCCGGCATCGGTGGCAATGCGGATGCGTTCAGGCCGCACGGCGCAGCTCGCCTTGGCGCCGACAGCAAGGGTCGCGCCCGCGCCCGCGGCAATCGCCGTGCCGTCCGCCAGCCGGATGCCGCTGCCCGTCGTGTCGCCGCGGAAGATGTTGGCGTCGCCGAGGAAAGTGGCGGCGAACTCGCTCTTTGGCCGGTCATAAATTTCCTCCGGCGGCCCTTCCTGCACCAGCCTGCCATCGCGCAAGATGCCGATGCGGTCGCTCATCGTCAGCGCCTCTTCCTGGTCGTGGGTCACGAAGATGGTGGTGATGCCGATCTCGCGCTGGATGCGCTTCAGTTCGATCTGCATGTCGACGCGCAGCGCCTTGTCGAGCGCGCCGAGCGGCTCATCGAGCAGCAGCACGCGCGGCTTGGTGACGATGGCACGCGCCAGCGCCACCCGCTGGCGCTGGCCGCCCGACAGCTGGTGCGGGCGGCGGCCGCCGAGCTTGCCAAGTTGCACGAGATCGAGCGCGGCCTGCACCTCGGCGGCAATCACCGCCTTGGCCTCGCCGCGCACCGACAGGCCGAAGGCGACATTGTCGGCAACGCTCATATTGGGAAACAGCGCGTAGTTCTGGAACACCATGCCGATGCGGCGCTTCTCGACCGGCACCCGCTCGACGCTCTCGCCGCCGATGGCAATGCGGCCGGAATCGGGAAAGTCGAACCCGGCGATCTGGCGCAGCAGCGTGGTCTTGCCACTGCCCGACGGCCCAAGCAGCGCATAGAAGCCGCCATCGGCGAAATCGATGGAGACATCGTCCAGCGCCTTGTGCGCGCCGAAGCTGCGCGAGACGTTCGATACCTGCACGCCGGCCATTATTTCTCTCCGCCGAATTTGAAGAAGCGCGCCGTGAGCAGCATCAGTGCCATCGACACGACAATGATGATTGTCGAGACCGCGTTGATCTCGGGCGTGAAGCCCTTGCGGATCGCGGCGTAGATTTCGACCGGCAGCGTCGTCTGCCCCGGCGTCGCCAGGAAATAGGACACCACGAACTGGTCGAACGAGACGGCGAAGGCGAACAGCCCGCCGGCAATGACGCCGGGCATGATCCACGGCAGCGTGACACGCCACGTCACTTGCCACTGGTTGGCGCCGAGCGAGCGCGCCGCCTCTTCCAGTTCCGGCGCGAAGGTCTGCAGCCGGGCCGAAACGACGACGATGACATAGGGCAGCGCCAGCGCCACATGGCCAAGCAGGATGGCATGCAGGCCGCGGCCGATGCCGACGCCGAAGAAGAAGATCAGCATCGCCGTGCCGGTGATCAGCCAAGGAATGGCGATCGGCGGGAAAAGCAGCGCCTGCAGGAATTTCTTGCCGCGAAATTCATAACGATAGAGCGCCAGCGACGCCGCCGAGCCAAGCACCGTGCAGACGATGGTGGTGATGACTGCGATCTCGACGCTGTTCCAGGTGGCGGCGATCAGCTGATCGTTCTGCCACAGCGATGCGTACCACTCCGTCGTCCATTCGAACGGCAATTGGTAGAAGGGCGAGACGTTGAACGACATCAGCGCCATGATGATGATCGGCAAATAGAGAAAGGCCAGCAGCAGCCAGATGTAAAGGCGGCCGAGCCATTCGAGGACGCGGGTTGTCGCCATCACGCGGCCCTCTTGAGTACTGGCGAGGCAGCCGCCAGGATCACCAGCACGACGGCCAGCAGGATGAAGGAGAGCGCCGCACCCAGCGGCCAGTTGAACACGGCGACGAACTGGTCCTCGATGACCGTGCCGTAGAAGGTGCCTGTGCGGCCGCCGAGGATGCGTGGCTCCATGAACGAGCCGACAACCGGCACGAAGATGAGCGCCGCGCCCGCCACCAATCCGGGCATCGACAGCGGAATGATCACGCGCTTCAGCACCTGTAGCCGCGAGGCGCCGAGCGAGCGCCCGGCCTCGATCAGCGAGTCGTCGATCGCCTGCAGGGTCAGGTAGCAGGTCAACACCATGTAGGGCACATAGGAATGCACCAGCCCGATGATCACGGCCGGATAGGAATACATCAGGTCGATATTGATCTTGAACGGCAGCACGGCGTTGAGCGCCGTGTCGAGGATGCCGCCTTCGCGCAGAACCATCGCCCAGGAGAAGATGCGCACCAGGCCATTCGACCAGAACGGCAGGATGACGAGCAGGAAGATCGCCTCGCGGCTGCGGCCCTTCAGCACCTTGGCCAGCACGTAAGCCGCGGGATAGCCGATGACGATGCACCACAGCGTCACTTCAAGGCCGAGCCGCAGCGAGGCGAGCAGCAGTGTCAGATAGAGGCTTTGCGAGAAGAAGGCGGCATAGTTGCCGAGCGTGAACGCCCACGGCTTCCCCGACAGCGGCAGCTCGGTCATGAACGAGAAGAAGACCATGGCCGAGAGCGGCAGGAAGATCGCCACCGTCAGCCAGAGATAGGCCGGCGCCAGCAGCGGCAATGCCGATCTCAGCCCGCTTCGCGACGCTGTCGAAGCTGCCATGATACCCTCCTCCCCAGGATTGAAAGAACCAGCCGGCGCGAACCGCCGGCTGGCCCGGATGTCGGCCTTATTTCACGTCGACCTTGAGCTGCTGCCACAGCGCCAGATAGGCTTCGCGCTGCGCGTCGGTAATCGGCGCCTGGAACTGGATGCGCTTGGCCACTTCGGGGTCCCCCATCACCTTGCGGTTGAAGGCATCCTCGGGCAGCGCTTCCACCGCCTTCGTGTTGGCCGAGACCGGAGCGCCGACCTTGGTGACCCATTCGACATAGAATTTCGGGTCGATCATGTAGTTGATGAAGGCCTCGGCGCCGGCGACGTTCTTGGCGCCGACCGGAATGGAAAAGGCATCGAGCCAGGCGACGGCGCCTTCCTGCGGCACGACCAGCGAGACCGGGAGCTTGAAATGCGTCTTGGCGCGGTCGGCAGAACCGCTCCAGTAGGTGCCGATGTCGATCTGGTTGGAGGCGACCATCTGGTTCCAGTCGTTCTCCGAGCTCCAGAAGGTCTTGATCTGCGGCATCAGCGAGGTGAGCTTGGTCTTGACCGCATCCATATCCTTGATGTCGTTTATGTTCTGACCGGTGGCGATGGCGCCGAACTGCACCGCCTCGACGGCGTCGTCACGAATGACGACGCGGCCCTTGTGGGCGGCATCCCACATCTCGGCGATACTGGTCGGCGGCTTGTCGAAGGATTTCTCGTTGATGGCGAGCGCTGTCAGTCCCCACACCCATGGCACGCCATAGACCTTGCTGTCATGGACAAGCATCGGCGATCCCGCCTTGTCCTTGCTGATGTCGGCGTAGTTCGGCAACTTGGACGTATCGATCGGCTGGATCAGCTTTCCGTCCATCGCCTGGTCGTTGAAGGCGGCATTGATCATGACGACGTCATAGAGGCCGGGATTGGTCCGGATCTTGGTCAGCATTTCCTGTTCGGAATTGAAGAAGTCGTTGATGACCTTGTTGCCGGTGGCCTTTTCGAAAGCCTCGACGGCCCACGGCTCGTCGGTTCCGTAGCCCTTCCAGTTGAGCACATGCACTTCGTCGGCCTTGGCGGCAAACGCAAGTGCGGAGGTAAATACGGCGGTCGCCGTCAAAAGAGCAGTCAAGTCAGGCATGCGCATGGTTGGTTCCTCTCTGTGTTTGCCCGCTTCCCGGGCTTGTCAGGCTTTCTGGCAGTTATGCATTGGCCTTCTGTGTCCGGCCCTGTGCGCCCGACGGGTCGGCGGCATGGCTCAGGAATGTCTGGATCTCGTGATCGGTCGGCGCCGAAGAACCGCCATGGCGGGTCACCGAAACCGCCGCCGCTGCATTGGCATAGCGCGCTGCCTCGAAAGGCGGGATGCCGCGCGACAGCGCGCTGACGAAGGCGCCGATATGTGTGTCGCCGGCGCCGTTGGTGTCGATGGCGGAAACTTTGAAGCCGGCAACGGTCTGCACCGAGCAGTCGGCCCGCCGTACGTGACAGCCCTTGGCCCCGGCGCGGATGACCACGCCGGCTGCTTTCGGGCAATGGACTTCCAGCAACCGCGCGGCAACCGTTTCAACGTCGCCCGGACCGGCAATCTCGGCCGCTTCCGTCGCGTTGCAGCTTAGCCATGTGGTGCGGGCTAGCACCCGTGACAGGATGAGGCGCGGAATGTCCGATATCACCGGCGTCGGATCGAAGACGAAGGGAGTGTCCGCCGGCAGTGTTTCGATCCAGTCGGTGAGCACGTCACGGCTTGCCGGGTAGCTCAGCGTGTAGCCGGAGGTGAACACCCAGTCACCCGGTGTGACCGAGACGGGCGCCATCATGTCGGGGCTGAGCACGCTCTCAGCACCTGGCCACGACACGAAGGTGCGTTCGGCGTCGCTCGAGATCATGGCGACGCAATTGCCGCTATCCATCAAGGGCGATGGCGGCGTCAGCGTCTCGATGCCCTCGTTGGCGAAAGCGGCCCGCAGGAAGTCGCCGTTCGGTCCACTGCCGAGTTGGCCGCCGAACACCACCTTCATGCCGGTACGGCTGGCCGCGACCATCATGTTGAAGCCGCCGCCGGCGACCTGGGCGAAGCTCGATGCGGTCTTCTCCGTGCCGGGCGCCGGCAAGGCATCGATGCGGTAGACATAGTCGACCACGGCACTGCCGATATGGACGAGGCGCCCGCTCATGCCGCCGCGTCCTTGCCGGAACCTTTTTTCGCAACCCTCGCCGCCATGAGATCGGATGCAAGGGCGCGAACGTCCGACATGTCGATGCCGACAAGCCTGGCGATATGCTGCTGCGGCAATCGGGAAAAGCCGGTGCAGGCTCCCGCCATGCCGGCAGCGATGGCGCCGATCGTGTCGGTGTCACCGCCGAGGTTGGCGCTGATGACGGCCGCTTGCCACGGATCGCCGCCGGCGATTTCCAGCACCGCGAAGGCGGCCGGAACCGATTCCTGGCTGGCGACGCCGGTGCCGACCAGATCGGTAATCAGCCGGATCGCATCCTTCATCACCTTGCCACGCACTATATCCTGCGCCCAGACGATGCGCGCGGCGATGTCGCCGCCGGTCACCCAATGGCCGAGCGTGGCCCCGCGCCTCGCTGCCGCGACGGCGCTGTCGGACGCGGCGCGCCAGCCACCACCGGCGACGCCACGGCTGACGGCGGCAGCGACTGCGGCGGCCGAAGCAATGGCGATCGAAGTGTTGTGCGTCGCCTGGCAGGTCTCCGCCACCTTGGCGACCAGCGCGTCGAGCGGCTCCAGCGGCATCATGATGCCGACAGGCGCAATGCGCATCGCCGCACCATTGGTGTCGCCGCCGCGCCCTGCTTCCTCCGCCGGCACGCCATTGTTGATGGCATCGATGGCGCGCTTGGTCGACGGTCCCAGCAGATCGTAGCTGCCGCGCGCTTTGACCTCGCGCTCCCAGTCGAGCAGTGCGTTGACCCAGCGCGCATGGTCGAAACGGTCACCGGACTCCACAAGGATGCGGCCAAGCAGCAGTGCCTGCTCGGTGTCGTCGGTGACGGTGCCGGCCAGCAGCCCTTTCGACACCGGATGGTCGGCAACCGGGGCGACGAAATCGTCGACATGGCCATAAAGCTCGGCGATCCGGGCCGGCGACAGGAGTTGCGTCGGCATGCCCAGCGCATCGCCAATCGCCCCGCCGACAAGTGCGCCCATGGCGCGGTCGATCGCCTTGCTGGCTGCATCCGACATCGCTCAGAACCTCATATGCAGCGCGAAATGCGCCGGGTTGAGCAGGCTGGTGACATACTCGATCGGCCGCTCGTCGGCGGCGCGGGTCAACCGCCGGCCGCGCAGGAACGGCGAGCCTTGCGGACAACCGAGGATGGCGGCATCCTCGGCATTGAGCATCTCGATTTCGACCCATTCCTCACCATGGTCAGGAATGAGCCCCGCGTCGCGCAGCGTCTGGTGCAGCGAACCCTCGCGCAGGCCGCGCAGCGGCACGTCCTCCAGTTCCGGCGACAGCGGCAGCCGGCTGCGTTCGATGGAAATGGCATGGCCGTCGCTGGCGTTGGTGCGAACCCGGTCGACGGCGATGAAAAACGGGCTCTCAATGCCAAGCCAGGCAGCCAGGTCGGCGTCCTCGATCACTTCCAGCCGCAGCGTTCGCGTCTCGGCATTGGCGCCGGCGTTGGCCAGCGCCCGCGACCAGCCGACCGCGTCGTCAACCGGCATGCCGTCAAAGGTGACGAACGAACCGATACCGACCTTGGTGGTGATCAGCCCCCGGCTGGACAGTTCCTCGAGGCCCTTACGAACCGTGTTGCGGCTGACGGAGAAGCGCTGGACCAGCTCGTTCTCGCTTTGCAGGCGGTCGCCGAAGCCGAGCACGCCAGAGCGGATTTCATGCTCCAGAACAGTGGCGATCTGCTCGGGCTTGCCCGTGCCGGGAGACAGTTGAACCGCGCGCCGCTTCATATGCGTACCTGTCTAGTGAACCTGTATAGTCCTGTTCAATATATCGACGTGGGTACCGTGTCAACGGGATGCCGAAGGCAAGCCAAACGGCCAGCGAATGGTGCGGAGGTGCCTGCAAAGCGTCGGCAGGCCGGGCGGCATGAACCCGAAAAGCTGATCGTGATCGCCGAAAACACCGCAATCAATCAAGAGCATAGAGCCAAGTCTTGATTCAATTTTGGCCGGACGGCATCGACACTTCACGGGGTTCAACGAGGATATCCGCTTCGATTGCGGCGCTGATGAACGCCGCTCGTGCCGCCGAGGCTTCCTTCCTTCCCTCAAGCACGGCCAGGCAGACCTTACGGGCTGCCATGTGCCTTTGCCCTGTCGCAACCGGCCAGCGGTTCATCAGAATGTCGGCGGCCTGAGCGACACGCTCCACGTTGAAGATCGAGTTTCGCGACCGGCCGAGCGCAATCCGCACCGGCTCATCGAAACGCTGGTCCTGCACCACGCCACCTCCCGAAATCGAACGTGCCGACCTAGTTCCTTGTAGTGTGATAGATTTCCTGAGGAAGGTGCAAGATGTCCGATTCCCAAGGCCAGAAAAGTCCCAAACTGATTGTCGTGGTCGCGTTCGACCGCGGCGATGACGGCGAGTTGTTTCCGGCCTTCGGCCCTGCCGACCAGCAGAGCGAGGACCGTGCCATACGCACGGCCAGGGCGCTGGCGGCAAAACATGTCGGCGTCATCGCCTGGAGCCGCGAGGCCGACCCGACACTTGGCGAGTACGGTCCGCCGAACACCCTGTTCGTCAGCGGCGACGTGCCTGACATGGAGTAATCGATCGGCCCCGGCCCCTGGCCCGCACTCGATGTCGGCGGCAAGCCGGTTTCCTAGACCGCCAAGCAAAAGCCCGCCACGGGCGAACCGGAGCGGGCCTTGGAGGAGGACAAGGGGTGGGACCCTTTCCTCTTGTTTCCACGGGGGGTGTGGACCGCGATCACCTTACAAAGTTTTCCAAACAAGCCGGATCACAAGCCGGCTTGCGAAGTTCACATTCCGGTGCGCGCCGGAATCGACGCGGTCACGGGATTGCGATCGGTTCGGCAAGCAAGCGGCTAGATCCGCCCGAGCACGACAAGCACGATGATGATGAGCAGCACGAGCCCCAGACCGCCGCCGCCATAGTAACCAGTGCCATAGAATGGACCGCCACCGAGGCCACTGAAGCCCCCAAGCAGCGCTAAGACAAGAATAATGATTAGTATGGTTCCCAAGCTCATGGTCTTCCCGCTCCCTTTTGTACGCTTTTGCGCCAGCTGAACACCGCGCCATTCGCGTGTTGCCGAGATGTAAACGCTCTCGACGCAATGGCGTTCCGCCGCCGCAGCGACGACGGACGCCCGGGAACAATCTTGCAGGTGTGGGGAAAGCCCGCTGGGATGGCGGGCTTTCCGACCGGACTGAGGCCAGGAGAGTGCGGTTCAAGCCTCACGGCCAGTCCGCTCCCGGCGCTCTTGGCGTCAGCGACGTGCGATCAAAAGGCACAGTTGGCGCAGGTCGCGGTCGTAGTCCTCGGAACTGCCGAGGACATCGACGCAGCGCCTCTTCAACCGTGCCACCTGACTGTCTGACATATCAGCGACGACACCCGGCAGGTTCGGATGTCTCGAAGTGACCGATGTTCCGAGGTTGCCCGGGTTCGCTAGTGTGCCCAGATTGTCGGGAGTGCTCGGGTTGGTTCCGCCGCCACCGCCAACGCCGACGCCGACGCCACCCGTTCCACCAACACTAGCGCCGAGGCCGGCCGTGATGCCGCCAGACCCGCCGACATTGGCACCGGCACCGGCATTGACTCCGTTGCTGCCGCCTACGGAAGCACCGAGGCCTGCGCTGACGCCTCCGGTGCCGCCGACCGACGCACCGGCACCAGCATTGACGCCTTTGCTACCGCCTACGGAAGCGCCGAGGCCCGCACTGACGCCTCCGCCGACAGACGCACCGACGCCGGCATTGACGCCGCCGCTACCGCCTACGGAAGCGCCGAGGCCCGCACTGACGCCGCCGCCGACCGACGCACCGACGCCGGCATTGACGCCGCCGCTACCGCCCACCGAGGCGCCTGCGCCAAGACCGAGCCCTGCAGTATACGCTGGCAGCGAAAGAACGAAGACTACCGCACCACTTGCCAACACACTGGCGACTGTTTTGATCGAAAAAGTCATAACACTCTCCCTGTTGCCGTTGAGATAAGGCAGTCAGCCAGAGGCCGATTGCGAATTAACCTACGCAGGGAGTGAACTTAAGTTTCACAAAGCGCTTCGCCAGCGCGATTGATGGTGTTAATTTTTGAAATTGTAAAAGTATAAAAATAATAAAATTGACGTACAATCTTCGTGATAACGATGTGAAGCGGATCGTTATGATCGATATGTATTTCGAAGTTTGTTAAGAATCGATTTTTATGGAATTTGTTCGAGGCGGCGCCAGGCCAGAGACCGCATGAACTTTTTGGTCAGGCCGCCGCGATGGGTCCCCGAGCCCGTCAGCGAAAGGTCCGCATCAAAACGCAACGCATTGGCGTCACGGCTGCCCCGATGACGTCAATTTGCGCCAGACAGGAATAGAAGGCGGGTCATGCCAAAACGCTGCCTGCGCGATTGCCGACAAAACGACGACGTTGTGCACAGGCCTTGTTGTCAGACGATCCCGTAGTACAGCCTGTAGCGGACGCGCTTCATATAGTCCCGATATTCCGCCGTGGCGGCAAGCAGCGCCTCTTCGCGCAGGATGCGATGCACCTGGAAGAACGTGATGACGGCGTAGACGGCGAGATTGTAGAAGGAAAAGGCCGACAGCAGGAACAGGACATGGCCGACCAGATAGCCGGCATAGATCGGGTGTCGCACCAGGCGGTAGGCACCCCCGGTCATCACGCCGCGATTGCCCGGCAGAATGGCGAACGAACGCCCCAGCGATGCCTTGCCCCAGATCACGAAACTCAACGCCAGGGCTTGCAGCGGCGCGGCGACATAGACCGGGATGATGGCAACGCCCGGCTCGAAGGTGATGAAGCCGACACCGAAGCTGGCAATCACGGATACGATCACCGTGAGCGGGTTCCAGTCGCGAACCTGCGGCCGCCGCGACAAAAGCAGCCAGGTAAAGGTTAGGATCTCGGACGTCGCCACCAGTGCCACATTGATACGGGTCGGGTCGAGCATGAGGTGGTGTATGCCGCGATAGACAAACAGCCCCGCGAAAGCCAGCGCGCAGAGCCGAAAGAAGCCTTCCCGCAGGTCGACCAGGATTTCCCGCTTTCGGGCTGCGGACAAAATCCCTTCGTCGTTGACGTGCGAAAGGGTTTCAATTTTTGACATGAGCAAGGCCAAGCACCCGGTTATCCCTCGGGGCAACCTTTGCACGCA
This sequence comes from Mesorhizobium sp. P2_F8, assembly GCF_056403655.1. Classification (NCBI taxonomy): domain Bacteria; kingdom Pseudomonadati; phylum Pseudomonadota; class Alphaproteobacteria; order Hyphomicrobiales; family Phyllobacteriaceae; genus Mesorhizobium; species Mesorhizobium sp. P2_F8. The sequence continues at coordinate 444,267 of NZ_JBFUFB010000003.1, read as the reverse complement.
ACCATTGCCGTACGGTTAATCAAGAAGATCAGATCGGCAGTAAAGCGCTTATGTGTCTCCGGACGCCAGCGAACGCCTTCAACGATCGTGCGAAACACGAGCAGGATGTCTCCGGCCCCAGCCAAAGATACGCGTCTCTGCTGTCTTCGGCTCCACAGCAAAGCCGCCGAGGCGCTGCGTGCACAATTGGCCGTGCTCAACCATGTCATGTCGCGGGAAACCGGAGCCACCTGTCGCGTGGCGAAACTCTACGCAGCCGCTTTGTCGCTGCAGGGTGAACCCGGGCGGCATAACCACTCTGCTCTATGAGATCGCGAGGAATTAGCTGGAATCTGCCAATGCGTGGGCGTTTGACGGGAAGCTGCCACGCCACGCGAGTCCTTCGAAGTTTCGAGAATCAGATTGGCTCCCTACCCCAGAGTTGAGTTGCTGAAGTACTCCGCGAATTCAGGGCGTTGCGTCAGAACTTTGCCATCGGCATCGCGCAGAATGCCCGCAGCGAAGAGGTAGTCGCCAATCGCGTGCATCTTGGTCGGATCCATCGTGCCGATTGCGCCATTGTCCCCGCGCAAATAGTGGCCATCGATCAGTGCCTTCAGCGAGGCTTCGATCAGCGCCGGATTTGTCAATGTGTCCTTATTGGCGGCGATCAGAAGTGCGGCAGCCGCATCGGGATGGTCGACGGCGAATTGGTAGCCGCGCCGCGTCGCTTGGACGAAGGCGGCCGCAGGTTTGGGGTTTGCCTGGAGATAGGCCTCGCTCGAGGAGATCAGGGTCGTGTGCTCATCAGGCACGCCATAGTCGGCGTAGACGAAGCTGCGCTGCTTGACGCCTTTCAACCCGGCTTCGACACCTTCCCAGGTCGAGACCTCCAGCGTGAAATCGACCGAACCGTTGGCCAGCGCTTCATAGGCTGAAGTGCCGAGTGTCACCGTCTCGAAATTGCCCTTACCGCCATCGTGGCGGATGATAGTGCCGATCAGGGCGTTTTCCCAGGCGCTGCCGAAGCCGCCATAGGTCAGGCCGTCAAGGTTCCTCGGACTTTTTATCTCGCTGCGTGCCGCGTTGAACACCAGCCGGCCGGTTTCGGATTGCACGACGGCATAGACGCCCTTCAGGTCGGCTCCGGCGGTTTTCTGGGTGAACAGGCTGATGGTGCCGTTGATGCCGAAATCGGCGACGCGGTTGGCGACCAGGGTGCCGGCACCGGTATCGCTGTAGGGCAGGATGTCGACCTCGAGCCCGGCTTCGGAATAGAACCCTTTGTCGCGGGCGACGAACAGCCCGATGTGGTTGGTGTTGACCGTCCAGTCGAGGGCGACGGTGACCTTTTGCGCAGCCGATTGTGCTTGGGCATGGCCAGCTCCGGCCACGAGCGGAAGACCGGAGACAAGGGTGAGCAACAAGGCCTGCCGGCGCGTCAAGTCAGTCATGGTCGTGTCCTTTGGATGAGTGCGGGTTGGGCTCGGGGTTGAGCAGGATGTCGAGTATCTCGGCCTCGATTGCGCTTGTCTGCAACGCGTCAGCGCCGCCAAGGCTGCGCGGGCGCGGCAGCGGCACCTTGATTTCGCGGACGATGYTGGCCGGACGCGCCGACAGCACATAGATGCGGTCGGACAGGAAGACGGCTTCGCGCACATCGTGGGTGATCAACAGTGCCGTCCAGCGATGGCGCCGCCACATCTGCTCGAGCCAGCGCTGCATGGCGGTGCGGGTCAGTGCATCGAGCGCGCCGAACGGTTCATCGAGCAAAAGCATGTCGCGCTCCTGCACCACGGTGCGCAACAGCGCCGCGCGCTGGCGCATGCCGCCCGAAAGCTGCGCCGGAAAATGCCGTTCGAAGCCGGCAAGCCCGAACTCGGCAAACAGCGGCGCAACGCGCGCCCGCGCCGCCTTGCGCCTGATGCCTTGCACTTCGAGCCCAAGCGTCGTGTTGTCGAGGATGCGTCGCCACGGCATCAGCGCGTCACGCTGCGGCATAAAGGCGAAATGCCTGCCGTGGTCGTCGAGCGGCGTGCCGTCGAAGAACATCTCGCCCTCGCCGTGCTGCGCGCCGGTCAGAAGCTGGAACAGCGTCGACTTGCCAGCGCCCGACGGCCCGAGCATGGAGACGAATTCACCGGCACCGACGCTGAGCGAAATGTCGGCGAGCACGTCGAGCCGGCCAAATGCCTTGCGCACATGCCGCAGTTCGAGCCGGCTCATCGCCACGGCCCCGTCCCGGCGGGGTGCTGGCCGGCGGCCCGTTCCCAGGGCATGGCAAGGCGCTGCAGGAGCACCGTCAGCCCAAACAGAGTGAGCGTGAGCGCGGCGCTGACACCGACGGCGGCCAGCACCAGATCGGGGCGGAAATTGTTCTTGGCGTTGAGCATGTAGATGCCCAGCCCCTTCGCGGCACCGGCATATTCGGCGAAGATGGCGCCGACCACGGCATAGGTGATGGAGATCCTCAGGCCGGCGAAGAAATAGGGCAGCGCCGAGGGCAGTCGCGCCAACAAGAAGACGCGCCAGCGCCCTGCCCCCATGGCGCGCAGCATCTGCCCGATCTCGGCCTCCGTCGCCTCGTAGCCCTGCACCAGCGCCACCAGCATCGGAAAGAAGGTGACCAGCGCCACCAGCATGATCTTGGGCATCAACCCGAAGCCGAACCACAGCACCACCAGCGGCGCGATCGCCACCAGCGGCAAGGTCTGGCTGACAATGAAGACGGGAAACAGCGCACGCCGCAGCGGCCGGAAGAAGTCGACCAGCATCGACAGCGCAAAGGCCGCGCTGAGCGAAAAGGCAAAGCCGATCAGCGTGGCCCGGATGGTCGGAATGGCATTGTCGACCAGCGCTTCGCGATTGAGCATCGCCTGCTCGAACACACGCGAAGGCGCCGGCAGTGTCGTCGACTTGATGCCGGAATAAGTGGCATAGAGCTCCCAAGCCAGCAGCAGCAACCCGACCGAAATCATGGCCGGTGCTGCCTTGACAAGAAGGCTCGCGATCGGGCTCGAAGCGGCTGATGATGAGACCACGGGCATAACCTTTGACGGGGTCGCGAATGCGGCCGCTCAGCTGGCCGACGGGCTGTTCGCCGAGACCGTGACGTCGAGGGTTACGTGGCCGGCGCCTGGCCCGAAGCGGCAGAAGGCTTCGTCCAGCGCCGAAAAGATCGCGCCGGCATCCCCGCGCAATTTCGTGCAGAAATGCTTCGAGCGCTCATAGACGCCGGACTGCTTGAGAAAATCGATGCAGCCATAGATCTCTTCCATGTGGTCGTCGGTGCCCATCACATAGAGCGAGAACTGCGCTGCCGCCGGCTGGCCGGTCAAAGCCGCGCCACGCACCGCGGCGATTGCCGCATCCTTGCGCGGGCCGAGGGGGCCGACAGGCCCACCAAGCGCATCGGAACGGCAGATCGGATCATCTGGCTCGCCAGGGCAGCCGCGCGAGATGGTGGCTGACAACACGCAATGTTTGCCGCTGCGTGCCGCCGCCACGAACAGGTCTCGCATCGCCGGAAACAGCACTTCGGGCGGCCCGACCAGCAAGGTCGAGATGTCGTCGGTCTCGATCCTGAGCCGATCGCGGTAGGGGTCGAGCCCATCCAGCGCGCCAAGGATGACGCCGACGAAATCGTCGGCCATGGGATATAGGGAAATCTGTGCGCCTGAAAACATCGCCCGCCTCGCTCCGCTGGTATTACCCAGATCAGCTTCTAGGGTCTGTGGGCTTGCCGCCCCCTTCTCAGCCCCGACCGTACGGAGCACCCCTGTGGATGCGCGGGTTAAAGCACCATTCGAGTTGAAGCGAAAGCCGTTTTTTTGGTGTGCTCCTCCAAAAGCATTGCGCCAGGCCTGCGAAACCGGACCGTCGAGCGACAAACTTTCAACCAACAGGCGTTGTCTGGCGCCCAGTATGCGCATGGCGCAGGAAATCGACGAAGGCCCGTACGGTTGGTGCTGTATGACGCTGCTTCTGATAGCAGAGGAACCAACCGGGAAAGGCCGCGCACCAATCATCCAGCAGCGACACCAGCTTGCCGGCATCGATCAACGGGCGCACGAGGTCTTCAGCCCAAAAGGCGATGCCGACGCCCTGCACGGCGGCGGCAATCGCCATGTCGCGGCTGGAGACGACAAGCGGACCATTGACCACGACCGAGAACCATTCGCCGCCTCTGGCGAATTCCCATGCGTAGGGCCCGGCACTGCCCGGCCGGCGCCAATTGATACAGCGGTGCTGGAGCAGATCGGCCGGTGCCGACGGCGATCCGTAACGGGCGATATAGTCCGGCGAGGCCACGGCGAGTTGGCGCTGCGTGCCGCCAAGCGCCACCGCGACCATGTCAGCTTCGAGAAATTCGCCGAGCCTGGCGCTGACATCATAGCCGGCCTCGACAATATCGACGGCGGCATCGTCGATCGTCACATCGAGCACGATGTCCGGCCATACCTCATGAAAACGGCCAAGCAACGGCTCCAGATAGGTGGCGGCGGCAACGCTGGGCATATGGACGCGCAAGACGCCGGCCGGTGTGTCGCGCAAGGCCGTCGCATCGCCGACCGCCGCCTCCATCTCGGCCATAGCCGGCGCGAAGCGCGCATGCAGGCGCGCGCCGGCTTCGGTCAAGGAGAGGCTGCGGGTCGTGCGGTTGAGCAGGCGCAGGCCAAGCCGCGTTTCGAGCTGACGGATCGTCTGGCTGAGCGTCGACGCTGAAATCCGCAGATCCTCAGCGGCACGGGCGAAGCTGCCATGCGCCACGACAGCGGCAAAGGCTTTCAGCTCGGCATAGTCGCTACCTCGCATTATGCCAGATTCTCCAATGAGTATGATGGCATCCTATCGCATTTTCGGTATGGCTTCTGCTGCCTAGCTTGAGGACATGCCTCGAACGGCTGCAATCATCGGCATCGAGCACACCTGAATTTCCCTCTGAGCAGGAGCAACGAACATGCAGAAACTCAACGGAAAAATCGCTTTGGTGACCGGCGCCTCCTCGGGCATTGGCGCGGCAACCGCGCTGGCGCTGGCGGAGCAAGGTGCTGTCGTCGCCATCGCGGCGCGACGTCGGCAGCGTCTCGACGACCTGGCGGCACGCATCCGCGACAACGGCGGCGAGGCCTTGGCCATCGAGACCGACATCACCGACGAGGCGCAGGCCACAGCCATGGTCCGGCGCGTGCTGGAAAGCCATGGCCGGCTGGACCTGCTGTTCAATGTTGCCGGTGTCGGCGTCGCCGCCCCCTTCCAGAACACCACCACCCGCGAATACCGGGAGATGGTCGACCTCAACATTCTGGGTCTGCTCTACACGATCAACGCGGCGCTGCCGTCAATGAAACGGCAGGGATCAGGCCACATCGTCATCGTTTCGTCGGGCACCGGCCGCTACATCCACCCGTCGGTGGTCTATTCCGGCACCAAGCATGCGGCCAGCGCTATCGCCGAATCACTGCGCCGCGAAATCGGCAAGGACGGCATCCGCGTCACGGTGATCGAGCCGGGCGCGGTCAGGACCGAGTTCACCGCCAATATGCGCGACGATGTTCGGCTGGCTGTCGAGCAAAGGTTGGGCGACATGGAGCAACTGGAGAGCGAGGACATCGCCGCCGCCATGCTCTTCGCGGTCTCGCAGCCACCAAGGGTCAACGTCAATATCCTGACCCTCTATCCGACACAGCAGGCTTGATTCGCGACGGCGGCAAGGTGTGGATCGGGGCCTTGGCCCCGATCCTGTAAACCCTACGAAACCGCCTTCTCGCGAACCGGCAGCTTCCAGCCCGGCCTGACGAAGTGGCAGGTGTAACCGTTGGGGTATTTCTCCAGATAGTCCTGATGTTCAGGCTCGGCTTCCCAGAAGGGACCGACCGGTGCGACCTCGGTGACGACCTTGCCCGGCCACAAGCCAGAGGCGTCGACATCGGCGATGGTGTCTTCGGCGATGAGCTTCTGTTCATCGCTCGTGTAATAGATCGCCGAGCGATAGCTCATTCCGACATCGTTGCCCTGCCGGTTACGGGTCGTCGGATCGTGGATCTGGAAAAAGCGCTCCAGCAGCGTGCGATAGCTGATGACGGCCGGATCGAAATTGATCTCGATGGCCTCGGCATGGGTGCCATGGTTGCGGTAGGTGGCATTGGGCACATCGCCACCGCTGTAGCCGACACGGGTGGAGATGACGCCGGGATAGCGCCGTATCAAATCCTGCACGCCCCAGAAACAGCCGCCGGCAAGCACTGCGCGTTCGGTCGAAGTCGCCATATCACGTCTCCTCAAAAAGCAATTCCAGGAAAAATGCGTAGTGGTTTTCCGTCTGGAATTGCGCAAAAAGCAAGTTGGATCTCCCCATAAATGGGCATTGTCTCTTGCTTCGTCCAGCGGACCGCCCGACCTGCTTCAGTTGCCGGGTTGGGCGAGGCTGTCGATCACACTCGGCAGCTGCGGCGCGCCGGGCGGAACGGCGGCAAAGCTGATCGCCATCGGCGGCGCCTTGAGCGACCAGTCGAAGAGAACGGTTTTGACCGGCAGTTTGCCAAGCCACGCCTGCAGATAGGGTGGCACGTCGCGCCCGGGCCAGACCAGGAGTATGCCGTGATCGCGCAGCCGCTGCTTGGTGATCCAGGGGGCGTACTGCATGTTCAGCTCGGTGAAGATCGACGGCTTGTCATAAGCATTGAGGCCCGCCAGCGGCGCAACAATGTTATGGCCGCCGACGATGTCGAGCCGACCGGGCGTCGCCGCGTGCCAGACGGCTTCTGCCTCATCCGAGATCTTCTGCGCCGGCCAGCAGACGGCGTCCATGCGCCCACGCAGATTGCATTTCGTCCAGCGGATGCCCGCATAGGCACCAGATATGCCGATGATGCAGATGAGCGCGCAGATTACCAGCTTTCGCATCTCGACGGCGCCGAGACGGTGGCCCAGGAAGGCGAGCGCCACGACGCCTGCAAGATTGTACATCGGCGCGCCCCAGGCCTCGCCTGTGCCGGTGAACAGGGACGCCACCATGATGAGGATCGCCGGGCCAAGTCCCATCCACAAGAGATAGACGAGCGTACCGCGCCCGACCGGCTCTTGCGGCGGGGGCGAGCGCCGAAGCAGCCCGGATATCGCCAGCACCAGAAAAAAGCCGCAGAGTCCGGCCGCCTGGACGCCGATATAATAAAAGCGGGAGCGATGCGCCATCACCCACTGATCGCGCCAGGCGGCGTAGGTCAGCGGCAGGAAATCGACGCGGTAGAGCTCGATGGCCAGCGGCGCCGCGACAGCGACGAAAACCGCAAGCCCAAGCCATGGCCAAGGCGTGGCGAGCCGGCTGCGTGCCCGCGCGTCGGACAACAGCCAGATCGCGCCAAACAGCAACAGCAGGCCGGTCGAGAACTTGGCGTAGAGCCCGACGCCCGACACCAGTCCGAGCGCCAGCCACCAGATCGGCCCACCGCCGCGGCCCGCACGCCACAACAGCCAGCAGATAGCGGCCCAGAAGGGCATCTGCGCGTAGTCATGATTGAACTGCGGGGTCGGCCAGCCGAAGAAATAGAGCGACGGCATCAACAGCACGGCGGCCAGCGCACGCCTCTGCCCGAGCATGTCGCGGGCCAGCAGATAGACCAGGACGAACGTCGCCGAGATCGTCAACTGCGCCACGAGATATTGCGGCCAGCGGAACGATCCTGTCAGGAGATGGCTGGTCTCGAGCAGCCATGCCGGAAGTTGCGGATGCTTGTAGGTCAACAGCACCCATTCGCGTCCCCACATAAAGCCTTCGACGACATCGTTGGGCGGTGAGACGTTGATAAGCGCCGGTGCCACCGTCCAGCACAGGATCTGCATCAGGCACAAAAGCGCCAGCAGGTGCCATGGATGACGGATCAGACTGGACAAAACCGATGGGGAATCGACGCCGGCGGCGGGCAATCCCGCCGGCACCAAGTGATCCATGGATCCATCTATCCCCACCATGCGGCGCTTAAATCACATAGTCCGGTTTGACGAACAGCCCCAAAAATCGAAGCTTACGAAAAAGTATAGCTGTGTGCCATTGCAGCACCAAGATCGGGCAGGAGCATCGGCGCTCCTCTCCCCAGGCAGGACAGCGTTGCACGTCTGACCCTGTCTGAAAAAATCCGGGTCCCGATGCGCCACCACCATGCCGTCATCCACTACCGTGCGCTCGACTTCTGGATGGCGCGTGCGGCCGTCCTCGTCATCATCTGCCTGCAGCTTCTGGTCATCAACAACCTCTTCTTCGGGCCGCGCTGGCTGGCGCCGGCGCTGGAAGCCGCCCTGCTGCTGCCCTTGTCGGTGGCCACGGCCTGGACACAGGTCGCCACAAGAAAAGCGGTCGAGGATCACGAATGGCATGCGATCGGCCAGTTTCGCGTCATGATCCGCAGAACGGCCCTGACCATGACCGCCATCATCAGCGTCATGAATTGCGGCTCGCTGGTCCTGCTGGTGCGAGCCTTGCTGGAGGGGCACGCCGGCAACAGCGGCACGACGCTGTTGATCGACGCGCTCAACATCTGGGTGACCAACGTCATCGTCTTTGCCCTGTGGTTCTGGAGCACCGACCGGGGCGGGCCGCCGACCTGCGGCCTCGTCAAGCTCGCGCAGGCTGATTTCCTGTTTGCGCAGATGACGCTGAACGACCGTGATCTCCGCGATTGGCTGCCCGGCTTCGTCGACTATTTCTTCCTCGCCTTCACCAATGCGACAGCCTTCTCTCCGACCGACACGCTGCCACTCAGCCAACGCGCCAAGCTGTTGATGATGGCCGAGGCCATGATCTCGCTGCTGACCATCGCGCTGGTCGCGGCACGCGCCGTCAACATCCTTGCCTGATCGGGCCGGAACGCAAAAAGGCCCGCCACCTTGCGGCAGCGGGCAGGCTCTGGAGTGCTAGGGATCAACCAAGCATAGGGTCAACGAGCGGCGGAGGGGTTGGTTGCCGTTTGCGGTTCACTCCTGCACCCCCGGCTTGAACCTGCGAACGACAAACTCGAACAGGATGTCCGAGATCCACATGGCGCAGACGCCGATCAGGAAAGCCGCGGCAAGCGTGGTGGTGTCGTCGGCGGGGTCGGGCATCGGCAGGCCGGCGATCCTGACATAGGACACCACCGGCAGCGTCAAATAGGCCGCGGCAAGCGCGCCGCAGATCGGCGAAGCCACCATTTCGCGCAGCTTGTAGCGATGCCGCGACAGCGCCCGCAGGACGCCACCGGCAAGGCCGGCGGCGACGACCGGTCCCTTGATGCCGAGCAGGTCGAACAGATCGTGCATCACGACCTCCATCCACAAAGCGCCTGGCCCTTTTCATTGTGCGCCAGGATCGCCGCCACCGTCGCGCCGGAAAGGGTCGCCACTTCTGCCTTTGCCGGCCGGATGGGATGCTCGACCGCGCAGAACGACCCGCCAGCACTTGCGCAGCCGGCCAGCAGGAGCGAGAGCACTATGATCTTGACCATTTCGCCAGCCTCCCCCTGTTGTCGTCCGGCGTCCGGCCGGCAACGGCGTCGTCGATCTTCTGGGCTTGGCGGCGCGCCGCGGCGTCGGCGGCATCCTGCCTGCCCTTCTGGCTGGCCTTGCCTTTGGCGTAGGCCGTCCAGAGACCGGCGAGCGCGGCACCCATTGCAAGCAGATACGGCCACAACTGGCCAAGGAGCGCTCCCATCTCATTTCTCCTCGACCGGCGGCGGCGGCGCGACCATGCCGAGCGGACCGTCACGCACCGCGTTGATGATGATCTTGGCAAGGGCAATGGCGCCGCTGATCTGAAGCGCGGTGCGATCGGCGACGCCGAACATCGTCCAGTCGAAGCCGACCAGGGCGCCACCGCAGATGATCGCGATCAGCGTATTGAGCAGATTGTGCAGCGCGTTGGTGTTGAGGAATTTCATCAAAAGAGGCTCCCGAAAAGATCGGTGACGTGCTGCCGGAAGGCCGCGAGCGCTCCGGCAATGAGGACGAGGATGCCGGTCGCGGCAGCAGTCTTGACGGCCGGCGGCACGGGCTGGGCCGCCCGCGCCCCGCCAATGGGCTTTTCGACGCCGGGCGACGGCGCGGCCGGCACAGGCGCCGGCGCGGTCACAGGTGCCGCCGACATCAGCAAGGCCTGAGCCCGCACCGACGCGACGCGATCGGACCAGCCGCGGCCGAATGTTGCCCATGTCGGCAGCCGTTTGAGAAACGCCAGCCGCGCATCGCAAAGCCCGTCGATGGTGACGCCGGCCGGCCTTGCCCTGGCCGCGGCAAGGGTGGCCGGCCCGATCCGGCCATCCTGGGCGACGCCCAGGGCCGCCTGCAGGGTCTTCGCCGCCCTGCCCGGGCCGCTGTTCACGGCGAAATCGAACACGGCGCAGTCGACCCCGCCGGGCAATTCGGCGCCGAGCACCGCATCCCAGTAGTAGCGGCGGAAGACGGTAGCGACCTGCTGGTCGCTGATCTTGCGCAGGTCGGCCTTGGTGGCATTCGCCTTCACATAACGGCGGAAGTTGGCGAGCGTCACGCCCTTCATGGTGGCGCCGCCGGGGTCGACTGGATTGTCCGACCACCCGCCTTCCGATTTCAAGACGAGCGCAAGCGCCCGCGCAAAGTTGCGGTCCATGGCAGTTCCTTTCCGCCCTCTCCGGGCAGGTTGCTGAGTTTTGGAATTTGGCTATAGTTGGCGCAGGACGAGGGAAATAACTTGCTGAACAACAATGCGCGAATATTCGCGCTCGATGGGCTGCGCGGCATCGCCGCGCTGTCAGTCTTCCTTCAGCATTTCGCGACCGACACACCCTGGCATCCCCTCACCTTTGCCTGGTGCGGGCTCATCGGCGTTGAACTGTTTTTCGTGCTGTCCGGGTTTCTGATGGGCAGGAAGTATTCGACTGCCCCAATTTCAGGCTCGGCGGTGATCGACTTCTGGGTCAAGCGCGCGGCGCGCGTCCTTCCACTGTTCTTGATCTGCGTGACGGCAGCCTATGCCTGGCTTTTGCTGACAGGTCGTGGCCAGCCTTTTTACGGGTTGAAATGGGATGGATGGTGGCACCATTACGTTTTCTGGGCCGGCCAATCCGTGTTCTGGACGATCCCGAGAGAGATCCAGTTCTATCTGGTTTTTCCGCTGATCTGGTGGATTTGCCAGCGTCTGGGCAATGCTGCCAACTTCCTGCTGCTCGCGGCGGCGGCCATTCTCCTGGGAGCCGCTATCGGCACGCCCGTTCTCATGCAGGCCGCCCCTCTGTTTCTCGCCGGCGTCGTTGCCGGGCGTATCGAGCTTGAGCCGGACAAGTCGTACGATGTCCCATTGGTTGCGCTGCTGGTCCTCTACGTCTTGTCCTGGCCTGGCATGATCGATGTCCTGGAATTGCCAAGATCCCTTTTCGGCGGCACGCTGTACCTTGTCTATCTGCCTTCTCTCGTCCTGGTTTCGACAGCCTCCCCGCTTGCCCAGCGCCTGTTGGGGCGGGGCGTGCTGAAGTGGTATGGCGACATCTCCTATTCCCTCTATCTGCTCCACCTGCCCATCCATGTCGCGCTCAAGATGTGGACGCCAATTTCGCTTTTGCCCAAACCCATCTGGTTCGGGCTGACATTGATCGTTGTGACGATCGCCAGCTACTGTTCATTCCGCTACGTCGAGACGCCGCTGCGCAGACGCATATCGCGCCTGGCGCCCAAGCCACCGGCGCCTCAGCAACCGGTTGCCAATGGCGGTGTTCGATCCGGCCAGCCAGCACCGGAGGAAGCCTTGGGGGCGCCGGCGCTCACATAGCGGCGGACGTTGGCGAACATCACACTTGGATGGAACAACTCGGGTTGGGGAAATACCACTCTGAACCCGAAACGCTCGGCGAGTGGTCCAGTCACTCGGCCGGCTGGATTGTCGAAACCCTGACGCGCATTCCGATCAAGGCATTGCAGACCCTGTCCAGAAGCCACCGCTCGACGCGGCAAACCGGCCCCTGTCCATGGACTGGCTGCCGGCCCTTTCTCCAACGGTGTAGATGATGAAGCCCGAAATAACGAAGAAGATGTCGAACGCCGCCAGGCCCGAAATTGTAGATGTAAGGCGTTGTCCAGTGCCCCCGCGTCGGCATGAAGGGGTGAAGCACACGACTGACCAGGACCATCAATGACGCGACGGCGCGCAGGACCTGGACGTTCCGATAGTGCATAGCCCCGAAGTCTCCAAAGCCATCCTCTATCGGCGGCTGCCGGGCAATTACAGCATCGCACCACCGCCCGATGCGATGACAAGGTCATTGCGTTGGGGATTGGGGATTATCAGCACCCGGAAGGCGCAATGGATTGCCTGGAATATGGCCTTCGCGTAGAGACGATTTCTATGAATCAAATGGTAGAAGCCAAGTCGACCACGGATATTGGCAGCAGGTCGGATCATCGTTCAGATATCGACGTCTTGCGGGCGATTGCGGTTGCTGCGGTCGTGCTGTTTCATCTCGGCTGGACGACGGTTAGCGGCGGATTTGTTGGCGTTGATGTCTTCTTCGTAATCAGCGGATATCTGATATCACGCATCATCTGGACTGAGAGCGCGCAAGGTCGGTTCTCACTCAAGAATTTTTACGCTCGGCGCGCTCGCCGGCTGTTGCCAGCCCTGTTTGCAACCATCATCGTCACCTTCGTCGTCGCCGCTTTTCTGTTCATACCGGAGCAATTCCAGGACCTGTCGAGGTCAGCGATATTCTCTCTGCTTGGACTGGCCAACGTCGATTTCTGGATGCAGTCAGGCTACTTCGATTCCGGCGCAATTCTGAAGCCGCTGCTTCACATTTGGACGCTCGCCGTTGAATTGCAGTTCTACGCGTTCTGGCCCTTCCTCATCGCCATGGCCGTTCGAAAAAGCTATTGGGTGGCCTTCTCTTTGATCGCTGCAGCCTTCGCTGCATCACTTGCGGGTTGCCTGTGGATGATGGGGTACGATCCGACGGCAGCCTTTTTCCTCGTCCCATTCCGCGTCTGGGAGTTCGCTGCAGGCGGGCTGGTGTTTCTTACCGAGAGACGGCTGTCGAAAGTGTATGCGGACCTGCTCTATGTCGTGGGGCTGGCCGCGATCCTGTTTGCCATCTTCGGCTATTCAGGACGGACGGCTTATCCTGGCGTTGCCGCTCTCGCGCCCGTCCTGGGCGCGGCATTGATGCTGCTCGGCGGTCAAGGCCGGCTGGCAAGACAGGCTCAGTTCAGACCGGCTATCTACCTCGGCAAGATCAGCTATTCGGTCTATCTGGTTCACTGGCCGCTGGTTGTCTTCATGGTGTATAGATTTGGCGCCTTGGAAGTGTGGCAGATCCTCGCCTCGCTTGTTGCAACGTTGGCCCTTGGCGCAGCCAGTTACCATTTCATCGAAGTGCGCTATCGCAAGCCGCGCCCGTTGAAGTTGGGGAAGACGTTGATTTTCGCCTGCCTCACTGCCGGCTTCATGGCAGCCGCCACAGAGAGCTGGGCGACAGATGGGTGGGTCTGGCGGATGCCTGCTGCATTCCGTAATGCTTATGTTTTGGACCTGAGAAAAGAACACACATACACCTTTTCGAACTCCACTCCGTTGCTGACACCGCACGATTTCAAAACCACCAAAAGGCATCTTCTGATCATTGGAGACTCTCAGGGAGCGGATATCATTAACCTGCTCGTTGAGACTGGCGCGGCAAAACAATTCGAAATTATCTATCGCCAACTCGATTGGCGGTGTGGCGTACCGACCCTCCCTGTCGACCTGTCTGACAGGTATTGGAAATCAATAAACCCGTTTGCTGCAGCAGTTATGAAACCCTGCAACGAAGCGTACTCACTCATCCGGTCTACACCGGCATCGCTAGAGCATGCCGATCTGGTGATGATCGCGCTGTATTGGCAAGATTTCGCATTTCCATACGTCCAGACTTCGGTTGACGAAATGCGATCCCAAACAAGCGCTCCAATCTACGTTGTCGGCAGCAAAAATTTCACAGGCAGCAGCCTTCAGTTGCTTAATAAGCACGGCACCTTTGCAGGCATCGACGAGTACGCATTCCGAGAAATCAGCCCCGTGGCTAGAAAGATCGACACTTTCCTCAAGACGCTATCGCACGTAAGTTATATCGATCCGTTGGTTGCCGTATGCCCGCATAACCAGTGCGAAATATTTACCGACAAATCCGCGCCGGTTTTTTGGGATAGCATGCATTGGACGAAAGCCGGTGTGCAACTTATAGCGGCCAAGAACGGCGTAGCCATCTTCCCGTTTCTCGACACAAAGCAGGCGGCCGGCAAGAACTCACCCTAGGGTTAGGCGGCGACAGGCACTGCCGGCCTCTCGAGCTTGACCCCATCAATCTCGACACGCTTTTTGCCGGCGCGTCGCGAGGCAAAGCGTTTGCCCCATTCATTGGTCCAGTTCTCCCATGCGTGGAAAGTCAGCGTTGCGACCGGGACGATACACAGTAACGATATTGAGAGCGCAAGCGCATAGGCCTGAAGTTCGCTGAGCCCTGAGTGCCGAAGCCGTCCGAACAACGGAAAAAGAGCAGCAATAATCGGACCATGCACTAGGTAGACCGAATAGCTGATATCGCCTAGCCATCTCGTTGCCGCGTTGACCAGCGGCTTGATGGGGAACAGGTAGAGCCCAACCAGCAGGCAAAAAAACATCGGCCCTTGCCAATAGATAGCCGGGCCAAATGGCACCCTACCCGTGACAATCACATAGAACTGAAGCGGCACGGACGCCAGCAGGACGGCGCCGATCGCCCGTCTATGGGTCCATTCGCCGGCAATCTGAACCACATGAAACGCGATGATTCCGAACATGAACATCGGCGCCAGGTCAAATATCGATTGACGAATGTAGATGCCCGGGTCTGCCACTAGATCCCCGATGACCGAGCGAAAGACCGTGGCCACGACGAGCGCAATGACAAGCGCTCGGATCGCCAAGGTTACACTTTTGGTCTTCGCGTAAATGAAGGGGAACACCAGGTAGAACGCCATCTCAACACCAATCGTCCAACCCGCAAAGATGATGGAGGTCTGGTAGCCACGGCCTGGGATGAAGTTGAAAATAAACGTCAGGTTCGCCAGGATCGTTTTGAGATTGTAGGGAAGGCCGGCCGGGTTCCACCAATACGAAAAGATTACGACGGCATAGAACAGCGGAGCTATCCGAAAAAACCTCCGCAGCATGAAGCCGAGATATGGCCTCTGTTCGTTGTCGTGCTTCGGCATTGTGAGACAGAGGGAAAAGGCGCTCACAAGGAAGAACAGATTGACGCCCATGACGCCGCTTCGGACTAATGTTTCCGGCCACCATGAAAGCACAAAGCGCGGATTGGGCATCAGCGCGACGTGAGCCATCACGACCCACAAGGCGGCTATACCACGCAGCGCGCTGAGGTAGGGGAAGCGGTCCGACTTGCCCGGCGTCATTGTTTTTCCCAGATCGACCCACCGCCAAACCGTGATGTCCCTGCCGTACATGGATTAGAATTTCGACGCAAGATCACCGCCGGGCGCTAATGCTCGATGTCGCGAAGGTCGGTGACGATGATGGTTTTGCCTGCGCCGTTCGCGCGCGCCCCCATGAAGCCGCCAAGGTATGGCCCGGTGAGCGCCACGGTGCCAAGGCTGGCACCGCTGACGAAGACTTGAAGGTTAGACGTACCGGCCGCAAGGATAAGCCGCCATTGGCGGGCCACACCGCTAAAATCCACGGCGTTAAGAGCGGTCGTTGCGTATGTGGCGGCGCCTGTCAACTGGTAGACGTTGACGAAGCCGGAGGCATCCAGTCCGACGCCGACTCCCATACGGGCTGTAAGGGGGCCAGCACCACCAGAGGCTACTGTCGTGACGCCGTACAGGATGAATTGAGTGTCCTTCGCCATGTTTGAGTTGAAGGTGATGTCGAGCCCACCCGCTGCAAAATGCGGCGAGATCAGGAGATCGTCTTCAATGAAGGCGCTGTCTGGACCGGCCCCATAGTGCGTAATCGTCTGCAAGGCGCGATCCCTCCAAAGGTCACGGCTTTGCGCACCTCCGACGAATGCCTTCTTGGTTCTCGTCCTTCTCGATCTAACGTAGCTAAGGCCGAGGGAGGCTGTCCCGCCACCGGATGCCATGGTGAGCAGATGGAGCCCAACGGGAACGTCCCGCGCGATGCACACTTCGTGATCATGCACAAAGTCACCGCCAAAAGCGGCTGTCGACAGTTGGTTGATACCACCAACCGACACTTGATCCCAAGCGACGTCAACACCGTTCTTGCCGCCAGCCCAGATGGGATAGGCGATGCAGATGTCTAACCCCGGCACGTCGACGCGCACCGCAACCTTGAGGCTCTTGGCGTGGTCTATGGCGTCCGAGATTAACTGGAAGCCTGTCCGTGTGGCCGGCGCAGGGAGGGGCGCATTCGCTGGATCGATGGTAACGGCTCCCTCGATGGTCGATATAAACTGTTCAGGACCAGCAAGACCAGCATGAGGATGCAAGAAGGGGGTCGCCATCTGTAAGCCAATAGCCCGATAGGTGATTACCGTGGGGTGGCATCCATCCGGCACAAGGTCCGACACGCGGTAGCGGCCAGTGCGCACCCATGAGTTGATCAGGTCGTAAACCTCGATGAGAGGCGCATCGGTAGCCAGTGCCACGTCCCGCATGATCTGAACGTAGTTCTTCAGTCGGTTTGCCTTGTCGGGCGTCCCCAAGGCGGCAATAGCAAACATCGGATTGGGCGTCTGCAGGATCGGAATTTTGCCGTACTTGATGCAAGCATTGACAAATGTCAGCAGGTTTTTCCGATATTGATCCGGTGTGGTCGGGGGTATGTTCTGGCAGTCATTGATGCAGTGATTACAGATGACGATCTCCGCAGTGCTGACGGCCATCTTGGCTTCGAATGTTGAGCCGGAACCATCGGTGCCCTCAAGCATCTGCTGTGAACGGGAACCGCTGACCGCACGATTGGTGACCGTAACGGCAGAGCTAAAATAGTAATCCCGCAGCACGGATTGCAGCTTGTCCGGGGCGGGCTGTGGAGTAATCCCTCCAAGACCGCTGTCAACACCGAGCATAGTGCTGTCCCCAAAGCACTCAATCTGTGTGGACACGCCGTTCCACATGTCAACGGCCTTTGCCGCCAGCGCGGCCTTTGCGCCGCCGTAGGCAAGCAAAATGTTATTGTCCACATAGGCTTTGACGCTTTGCTGTGTGGGCACTTTTTGATCGCTGTTTGAGTGCATGTCATCTTCATCGACGATGTCAGATTTCAGCACCGGATCGGCATCCCCCGTAATGCTGAGGCTGGTAGTGCCGATGACTGGGTCGACAGTGTTAAACTGGTACGTTTTCGCGCCGTTCCCCGACCCCAGTTGCACGTAGACAGTGGTCCCCTTCTGCATAGTCCGCGACGTGCGCGCGTCAGCTGCGCGGTACCATACGCCTTCGCTGGCCGTGTAGATGCCATTGGTTGATTGGTCTGTTTGGTGGGTCACCAGCACCCGGTCGCCGACCTCGGTCAGCACGCCGTCGATGGTCTTCAGACCCGACAAGATGATGTTGCCCGTTGTTGCCAGGCGCACGGGTTCGCGTTCGCCGGTCAACAGGCGAACGGCGGCAGTTGCAGGTCGGGCCATAGGGCTTGCTCCATGAAAAAAGCCCCGCGAAAGCGAGGCTGTGAACATTGCGGATTGTGTGGCGGTTCAAATGCGGCCTGGCCCTGCTTTGAAACAGCCTGGCCCGGAATTACCGTGACAGTGCACTCAAGTCCGTTCGGCCGTCATTGTGTGCAGGCGGGAAGGCGAGGCAGCCGCCGAAATGAAAATTGCCGGGCGCCGATGCAATTAGCATACGCTTTATTAGTTCCGGAAAATTTTAACGAATCGTTGACCGCGCTGTCCCAGAATAGGACGGCGCGGTCAACCCCAACCGGACTGCGCCGGCGGCTCCGGCACACAGCGCCCCCCGCACTGTCGGAGCCGCTACTTACACTCCCTAATATACCAGCGATGGTTGAATCAACTGTTACCGCACGTGCTTTCCACGGCCCTTTCCCGATCGTTAAACTTTGATGGAACGCCGGGATTGGCTTGCCACAGCGGTCCCAGAGCCTTGCACAACCTCACTTGCGGAATTCTAGCGTGAGCGCATGGCGATGCTGTCCGCGCCCACCAAGTCGCCCAGCGCGTCGTCCGACAGGCAGCAGGACAGCACGATAGGATCGGCCCCTATCACCGGATCGGAAGTTTCGAAGGCATAGACGAGATGGGACGAGATCGCGCCTTGCCGCACGTACACCGTGGTGCTCCTCTGCAAGGTTCGCGGGTTGCGCGCGTCGGCTGCGCGAGGCCAATGGCCTTCGCTCACCATATATATGCCGTTCTGCGTCGCGTTCGTCTGGTCCTTGACAAGCACCCGGTCGCCGACTTGGACCGCCATCGCATCGATGGTCTGCAGGCCATAGAGGGCGACGTTCGCGGTGGTGGCTAGGCGCACGGGTTCAAGCTCGCCGGCCAACGGGTGAAGGGCGGCGGCAGCAGGATGGGCCACAGGCTTGCTCCATAAAAAAAGCCCCGCGAAAGCGAGGCTTCAGATGTGAGATTTCTGGCGACTAGCGCGGATGTGCGACGCCCCTTGCACGACGAGCATCCAAAGCGCCCGACCAGGTCCCAATGTATGGAACCGTGATCGGGGCCGAGTCTGTCGATCAGCACCTGGACGTCGAGCTTTGTCGACTTGCAGCATGCCGGTTGTCCGCAATTGACATACATTCTTTCGCGAGCGGCCAGGGTGTCGGCGAGGGTTTTGGACATGGCGAGCTCCATTGAGGGTCGCCGCAACAGGATTATATTCCTCACGTCGATGGTTGCTGGCAACGCTGAATCGTTTCCGGGCAACCAAAATCTCTTCTCGCTAGAGGGCATGTGGGACTTTGGTCCGAAAGATTGGCGGATTAGGTCTTATCTGCCCCCGGCAACAGTCTTATTCCACCATTTCCCGAAAAATTCAGGAAGAATCGAACAACTGTCGGCGTTGCCTCCAAGTTAGCAAAGGAGGACCATCATGCAGAAATTGACTTCAAGCCGGGTCATCTGGTTCGCGTTGCGTGCCTCAACCGCATTTGCCTTAACAACAGCTCCCTATCAACTCAGTCTTCACTCCGTTGCCAAGATCGAGCCTGCGGCAGCCTACGCCAAGGGCGAAGGCGGCGGTGGTGGTGGCGGCGGCGGAGAGGGCCACGGCGGCAGCTCCGGCTCCGGTGGCAACTCAGAATCCGGTGGTGGCGATGACGGCGGGAATTCCGGATCTGGTGGCGGCGATGATGGCGGTGGCGACGACCATGGTGACGACGATCACGGTGCCGACGATCACGGCGCCGATGACCACGGTGCCGATGACCACGGTGCCGATGACCACGGCGCCGACGATAACGGCCATCATGAACAAGAGCACGTGAACGCCGCTGGCGACAAAGTCGAGGTGGAAGGCAATAAGATCGAGGTCACTCATCCGGACGGCACCAAGGAAGAGATAGAAAACGGCATGCTTGAGACGAAAGATGCATCGGGCCGCACCATCGTCGAGCGCGCGGCTACCCCTGCCGATTTTGCCCGCCTGCAGGGGCTATGAACTAACCTCTGTCGAGGCGAGGCTGCGACAGCTTCGCCTCGCGATCAGAGCAGCCGGGCCATAGGGCTAAAATTAGTGGCGCGACCGCTTTGGTTCCGTTGCCACGGCGCGTCGATTAGACCGCTGATAGGCATAGTTGCGCGGTTTCTGATGTGCCCATAAGAAGACACCAGCCCATCCATCCTTGCCACATAGACCTCACGAGGCGTCTCCATCGCTAGGCCATTCGGCTGCGCCAAACCGGACAAGCGCTTTTGCCGTGTTGCTGCGCCAGGCAGCGTCGGCAGCTTGCCTATTGGCAGGGTTGCCCATCTTGGCGATCAGATTGAGCCCGCTCTGGAGGATCGACTCGAATGTGCTGGCGTCAGCGGGGTCGCTCTGCGCGATAGCCCTGAGCGAGGCATCCTGCACTGCGCTCCACTCGGCCAGCTCATAATCATCACGCCGCCCTTGCTGCCTTGTGGCCATGCGCAGCGAGCCGGGCGCGCGCATCGCCTCCTTCTGGCTGGCGAAAGCGGCGCGCTGGCTCTCGGGCATGGTCGGCAAGGCATCGTCGAACAGCGTGTCGAACAGGCCTGGTTTGACCACCCGGCCGGTGCGCGGATCGACCTGGCCGTACATGGCGTCATGCAGGCCGCTGCCATCGGCCGGCGCATTGGCCGTCACCTCGTCTTCCGCCTGCGCGATGCGGCCGTTGAAGCGGCGGCGCGCGATCTCGGCGTCGAACGCGTCCTGCCGCTCTTTCATCTGCCGGTAGCGCTCGGCGACGGCGGAAAGCTCGTCGCCAAAACCCTGCATCGCCCGGCCGACCGGCGAGCCGTTCGGGTATTGCACCGCATTGCCGGTCTCGAGCCGGCGCTGGGCTATTTGGAGAGGAATGGTCGCCATCAGTAGAGACCCCCGGTGGAAAAGCCGCCCGGTGGCGGCGGGAAGGCGCCCTTGCCGAAGGTCACCGCCTTGGTCGGGTCGTAGAGGCCGGAGAGGCTCGATCCGAGGCTGCGGCCCGCATTGAAGATCGACGCCGCCACCGCCTGCTTTCCGGAAAAGCGCGAAATGGCACCTTGCGTACCGAGATTGTTCTGGCGCAGCAGCGAGCTGTACTGGATCGCCTTGAGGTCGAGCTGGCCCTGCCCGGCGTTGGCCGCCAGCACCTCGGCCGGCGAGCCGGCCGTGCCGACGCCGGAAGCGCCGGCCAGGGCGCGCGCCTGCGCCTGCAGGAGATCCTGCTTGTGGCGCTCCTGGCCCTGTTCGAAGGCGGCGCTTTGCGCGTCGGCCCGCGCCTGCTGCTCGTAGGCCCTGGCTTGGGCGTCGGCCATCTGCTTCGATTGCCGGCCCTCGGCCAGCGCGCCGCCGACCGAAAGAGCGGTGCCGAGAAGAGCGAGTGTGCACATGGTTCAGCCTCGTTCGCCCAAGGGTTTGGTTGCGGGAAGGAATTGGCTTTTGACGCCACCGGGACGCCTGACGTCGGGGGGCCTGACTTCGGGACGCTTGACCGGCGCGCCGAGCGCCGGGCGCGGGTCGAGCGCGCCGCCGGGGCTGAGGAAGGTCAGCAGGAGCCTGTCGGCCTGCAGCGCCGGCCGGCTGAGCCGGGCGGGTGCTGCGGCACGCGGCCCGGCCATCGCGGTGCGGCGGGTGGTGGTCAGGTTCACCTTCAAATCGGCGACGCCGGCAGCGTCGAACAGGCCGTTGGCGGTGGCGATCGCGCGGGCCAGCGCATCGGCCTCGAACAATTGCTGGCGCAGCTCTTCGACCAGCCGGTGGACGCAGCGCCAGCGCTCGCCGAGCAGGGCCGCCCTCGCCTTGATCTCGTCGCCAAGCGCTGCGATGTCGGCGCGGGCTTCGCTCTGCGCGACCTCCGCGCGGCGCTTGCCGGCGGCGTCGATGGTCTTTTCCAAGAGCGCGATTGCCGCGTTGCAGTCGTCGAGCGCGGCGCGCGCGGCGGCAAGGTCGCCATCGCCGAACACCGCGCGGTCCTCGGCTTGCGCCAGCTCGGCCCGGCGGCGACGCGCGTCGTTGAGGTCGGTGTCGAGCAAGGCGATGACGGCAGCGAATTCGGCAGCCGTCCGCGCCCTGCCGAGTTGCTCGGCATGGGGGGATGTCATGGGGAGGTCCTTTTGGGGGAGTGAGGGGGCGATCCGCGAAGCGGAAAGGATCAACGCCGACGGGACAGCACCCCCCTCTGGCCTGCCGCCATCTCCCCCGCAAGGAGGGAGATTGGCAGTTCAGGCGTTGCCGCTGCGCCTACAACGTTGGCGATTGGCGAAGGCAGGGGTGCCGTCTGATCTCCCCCCTTGCGGGGGAGATGGCCGGCAGGCCAGAGGGGGGTGGGCGGGAATGCAACCTTCGGCTTGCGCCTCGCCGCTAAGGCTCCGCGTCGAACACCGGCGTGAAGGCGCGGATGGTGCAGGGCGTCGGGTTGACGTGGCGGATCCTCACCCTTCCCTGCCCTTCCCAGCTGTCGTCGATCGGCACCTCGACATTGCCGGTGAACAGCGTTGCCCCGCCGTCCGGCGCGACGATCGAGGGCACGCGCACCGGCTCCCAGCGGCCGCGCATGAGCGATTGCACTTCGAGCCCCGTTGTGTCGGTCTCGAGCAGCGACAGGATCACCTTCGCCACCTTCTTGCGGCGGCCGATGATCGAGCCGTCGCGGCCGCCGACATCGAGCTCCAGCGTGTCGGCGCTCGCCGCATAGGGCAGGCCGAGCTGCCATTTGGCGGATGCGGCCGACCCCGGCGGCAAGGTCACGGTGCCGCCGCTGCTGACGGTCAGGCCGCGATAGACCTTTGTGCCGGCCAGTACATCGACGGACTGGCCGGCGAGATGTAGCGCGCCGCCCACCGTGGTCACCGCCGCGCCGGAATAGGTGAGGCCGCAATCGACCTCGAAGGCGTCGGCGATAGCGCCATACTCGAAGGGCGCGGTCTTGATCTCGATGAAGCGCCTGGTGGCGCCGCCAATGGTGCGCTTGACGACCAGCCAGAGATCGTCGTTGCCGTTCTGGCCGGGCGTCACCACAGCACTTTCGACAAGCGCCCGTCCCAATCCGCCGAAGTCGCCGCCCAGGCGATGCCGGTGCATGCCTCGGACTTCCTGCGATGGCTGATGGGTATAACCGCCAAGCTCGCCATTGCCGAGCGGGAACCACAGCAGGGGATCGGGGTCGGTCTGGAAGGCCAGTTCGACAACGCCAAGCTTTGGGATATGCTCGGAGATCTGGCCGACATCATCGGAGGTGAAACGGCTCTGCGCGGTCTGCGTCAGCTCGGCGATCGATTTGCGCGAGCGGGTGACATAGAGGAACGACTGGCCGGCATCGACCGGACGGATGCGGGCGCAGCCGAAGGTGCGCGAACGCCGGTTCTTGAACGAGGTCGGCGTCAGCGCCTCGTCGATGCCCGAGCCCGACAGGGCCCGCACGCCGCCCGACGTGCCGATCAGCAGCGCGCCGTCGGATTCGGCGATCCAGACGATGTCGTTGGCCTGGCCTCCGCCGGCCTGCACGAACTCCAGCGCGTCGTCGTCCTTCTCGCCGAGCGCGAAATTGTCGAAATCGCCGGTGGCCGAGGCATAGACCGAGAATTTCCGGCTGAAGGCCAGGCGTTCCTCGTAGAGCGAGCCCGACTGGACGTACTTGCCGGGAACGAAGGTACCGAGCCGCCAGCGGGTGATCGGGCCGAGGTCAGGCAGAGCGAAGCCATAAAGCTGGATGGTGACCACGGTGGTGCTGGTGCGGGCGATGATCTTGGCCCAACGCCAGCGCCCGTCCGAGCCGAACAGGCGGACAGCGCGGCCGACATCGCTGGCCTGGAACCCGGTGCCGCCATTGATGCCGACGGTGGAGGAGGCCGTCAGGTTGAACGGCGTCTGGCTGGCGGCGGCGCGATTGAAGGTCAGTTCGGCGAAGTCGACATCGGTGGCGCCGTCGATCGCCTTCCAGGTGAAGCGATGGTATTCAAATCCGGTCTTGTTGACGAACTCGTAGAAGCGGGTTTCACCGGCGTTCCAGGCGATCTCGCTGGTTCGGGTGTCGAGCGCCACCCATGTCGTGCCATTGTTCGACCCTTCGAGCACCCAGTTCGTCGGCGTCCTGTCCTGGGTGCCGCCCGAGCGTGCGGTCAGCGTGTAGTTTTCGACGATGACCTGCGCGCCGCCGGCCGTGCGGTAGGTGACGGAACCGGTATCACCGACAGTGCCGACGTGGCTGACGCTGTCCTTGTCGAACACTTTCCAGGCGTCCACGGACCCGCCAAAGCCCGACACCGTGCCGCTTGGCGCAGCGTTGGATGTCATCGGCGGCGTCAGCGAACCGTAGTCGGACGGGACCAGCGCCGTCGCCGTGGCATTGATCGGGTCATAGGGACCGTCGAGGAACTGGTAGTCGCTCAGGGCCCATGCGGTCTGCGCGGTGCGCGTCAGCACCTTGGTCGGATAGGTCTCATGGGTGATCCACATCTGGTCCGCGGATTGCACGAACTGGAGGTTGAACAGGTCGGCCTCGAGATACGGCGTCACCACCTCGACCGTGCCGACGCGGGCGCCATAGGCGTACACGCGGATGTAGAGGTCGCCGAATTCGAGCGCGTAGGCCTGGTTGGCCGAAAAGATGAAAGGGATCAGCCGCGTCTTCTTCGTCGAGATCTTCACCTCGCCGGCAAAGTAGGTGCCGCCGCGCTTGCGGATGCCGCCATGCGGCAGCGTGACGAAGTTCTCGCATTTGGCCAGTGCCGCCCGATAGAAATCGAGCGAGGCGCGTGCGTGCAGGCGCGGCGAGATCTCACCGCGGGTGAAGACGTCCTGGACCGGATAAAGCGTCGTCATCAGCGCAAGATCCCGCTGTCGCCGGGCGCGACCCGGTTGTCGCCGCGCTGGTACGCCCAGGACGCGGTGTAGGAGCGGCCGCCGCGCTGGATGGCGCTGGCGTTGAGCGCGGCGTCAAGCGCCCGGTCATAGGCCGAGCGGGCTATGTCGATCAGGCCCGACTTGTGGGTCAGCGGATGCGCGACCTTGATGGCGAGCGCCGCCACCAGCACTTCGGTGAACAGCGCGTCCCAGTCGTTCGGATCGGTGAGGTTGGCGACATAGCGGATCGCCAGCGGCCCGGGCTGGTCGCTGTAGATGAGGTCAGCCTCCTGCCGCCACGAGATTGGCACGCCATCCGGTTCGCCATTGCGGGTCGGCGGCAGCGGCCGCAGGCAGTCGGCCGGCAACTCGTAGGCGAAGTTCAAGCTGCTCACGTCGCCGCCAGTGTCCGAGCCCGCCACCGTGGCGCGCAGGATCGCGAACACCCAGGCATATTTGGTCAGCTCCGCCTCCCGCGTCAGGTCGAAATGCAGGTTGATGAGGCGCGCAGCCTTGACGTCCTGGTCGAGACTGTCGATCGGCGCCTCGTCGAGCACGGCAAGCGCCATGTTGGCGATATCGAGTGGGGTGATGGCCATGGGGTCAGCGCCTCCGTGAACGGGGTTGATGGGGATATCTTCGGGAATGAAAAAAGCCGCTGCGAAGCGGCTTGGAGATCGGATGGCGATAATCAGAGATCGCGCTCGACGGCGCCCCCCTCTGGCCTGCCGGCCATCTCCCCCTCAAAGGGGGAGATCGGATGTCACGCCGGCCTTCGCCAATCTCAAACGTTGACGAAGACGCCCGGCTTTGAAACTGCCAATCTCCCCACTTGTGGGGGAGATGGCCGGCAGGCCAGAGGGGGGCGCGACGGAACGCAGCTTTGGAAAGGAGCGGGCGCAACGCCCCCGCCCCTCATCCTCGGCCCGATCAGGCCTCGGTCGTCTTCAGCGCAATAAACGTCATCGCCTTGACGCTCGACGCGGTGCGGTCCCAGTTGGCCGCCAGCGCCAGTTCCGCATCGGTGGCGAATTCGCCGGCCGAGGCGGCGTCGAGGAAGCGGGTGCCGGGAACATGCGGCACGAAGTGCCTTCGGCCGACCATTTCGGTGACGCCGCCGCCATGGCCCTGGCGCGGCTTGCGGTCGAACTCCAGCGGCCCGCCCTCGGTGTTGACCGGCAGTTCGTTCCACAGGATCGCCTTGTCCTTGAACATGAACGCGGTGTAGACGCCGGTCACCACCGGAATGTCGTCGTCGACGACGGCGCGCAGCCCCATGTAATAAGGGATCAGCGGCCCGCCCTGCTGCGAGGACGGCACATAGTCGATGAGGTCGGCGAGCTTCAGCGCCTTCATCTGTTTGGAGTGCATCCAGATCGTCTTGAACTTGTCGGCGCGGTCGCCCATCAGATAGGCGGCCTCGATGATGTCGGTGTCGACAATGGAGGCCCCGGTGGTGCGCACCAGATCGCCGCCGTCATTGGCGATGTTGTCGGCGACGACGCCTTTCAGGATGCCGAGCAAGGTCAGCTTGTTGGCGCGCTGCCAGTACTCGGTCTGCCGCTTGACGATCAGCTTCTGCGGATCGTCTCCCGCCAGGATCGAGGTCAGGTCCGGAACGCCCCACGCCTGGGCACGGACATTGCGGGCGGCGACCTCGCGACGCGAGCCGATCTTCTTCATCTCGATCGAATCGGCCGGATCGTCATTGACCGGCTCGGACGGGTCGTTGCCGAGATCCTTCCAGCCGGGCATGTCGACCGAGCGGCCACCCATAGACAGTTTCGAGGCGATGGCCGGGTCGGAAAACAGGATTCCGGCCTGGTAGATTTCGAGTGATTGGACATGTTCCTCGAACGCATATTGCGCATAGACGGAGGGAACGATCGCGTCCGCGATACGGGTGTAGGCATCTGCCATTTTTCTCTTCCTTTTGCGTTGGTTAGCGGTGATCTCTCAAAGTCAGCGAGGATTATTCGGCATCCACCGATCCGGGTCCTCACCGGCTTCGCGGGCCAGCCTCCGGGCACGGGCGGGGTCGCTTTTGACGAGGGCTGAAATCGCCGAAATGTTGCGTTCGCCGGCGGCGTTGCGCTTGAACGGATTGGCTCCGCTGAAAGCAGCACTGCCGTCGATCGTGTCTTCCGTGAACATCGCCTCGCCGATGGCGTGGAACGCCTTGGCGATCTGCGGATCGGTCAGCGCCCCGTCAGGCAGAAGGATGCCCTTCGCCTTGTAGGCGTCGACCAGACCGAGCTTCTTCATCGCCCGGTTGGCGACCTCGAGCCTCCGGCGAAAGCCGTCGCTGTCGGTCGGCCCCCAGTCCCTGACAAGGTCGTCATGGGTGGCCTCGACCGAGCGGGCGAGCGCGATCTCCTGTGCTTTTGCCTGCTCGGCCATGTAGCCGACGAACTTGTCGTGATAGGCCTGCGCGGTCTTCGGCGAGGCGCCGGCTTCAACTGCCCAGGCCTTGGACGCCTGGGCGAGCTCGTCCGAATAGGCGAAATTTTCCGGCAACCCTTCCGGGCGCCGGTACTCGACCTTTTCGGACGAGGTGACCGGACGCATCGCCTCGGGCAGCCGGGCATGAAACCGGTCCCAGTCTTCCCGGGATGCGTCGGGCTGGGGAATGCGCAGGCTCTCACCCTGCTGCCGCTCCAGCTCCGCATAGGATGTGAAAACCCGATCGAGGCTTTCAGGCTTGGTCCAGCCCTTGGTTTCAGCGAGCTTGCGGTTGCCTTCGGAAAGACCGTCAAACCAACTTTGGGCGACAGGCGCGGCGGACCCGTTGTCCGCACCTGCCGGTGACCATGCCGGGTTGCCCGCCGGCTGCGCACGCGCCGCCACGGACCCGGCGTCTGCCAGATCTGTCATGTGATGTTCCCTTCTTCTCCTTCTCCCTCTGTGGGAGAAGGTGGATCGGCGCGAAGCGCCGAGACGGTTGAGGGTTGTTGGAAGAAATGAGGCGTTGGAGTTTCCGCGTTCATACGCGACCAAGAGGCAAAGGGCGTTGCCAAGCTGGAACACCCCTCATCCGACCGAGCTTCGCTCGGCCACCTTCTCCCACAGGGGCAGAAGGGGAAGACCTTGCAAGCCGGATGACTTGGGGCGACAACGAACACATGCCCGCTAAGGACGGAACTCCTGATTTCACTTTCGACGGCTCGAACATGTTCGGGCCGCTCTTGCTTGCAGAGCCGTCATTTCGTGACGAATGGGACACGTTCCTGAATCAGTGGGGCGCTGAAGCGGAGAAACCGCAGTACCTCGCCTTGTCGCAGTTGGCGCACCACCTGATCGACAAACTAGAGGCCAAAGACACCAACCGCTCGACGCCATTTTTGATGTCGTCGAGCAATGGATTGTTGGAGGCAACCGCTCTGTGCGGGAGGCAGCGATTGTCGGACTGCTCGAAGACCTGCAGAACCAAGGCCTGCATCGAACCACCAGCCCCGACGACTTCATGTCATGGCTGCGGCCGCAGTCCGCCATCTGGTGGACGAAACTCCATGCGTTCTGGTCCGACGGCACCCCACTGGCCTAAGCAGGGCCCTAGGCGTTATCGCCCCAGTTCTCCCACAACACCGTAATCGTGCCGGTCACCGCGATCGTCCCATCGGCATCGATATCGGTGCCGGTGGGCAAGGCGAGGTTGAGATAGAGATCGACCGGCGTGGTGGTGCCATCCAGCGTCGCGGCGGCGGCGATGTCGGCGGTCGAGGCGGTGGAGAGTGCCGCACCGGCGCCGTCCAGCGTGCGCGCGGTGGCGGCGAGCACGTTGACCATGGTCGAGGCCAGCGTCGCGCTCGATGCCGCCGACGAGCCGAGCGACCAGGTGAGTGCCGCATTGTCATTGATGGTCGCCGCGCGGGGGCTGAGTACGGCGAACTGCAATCTTGCCGTGCCGCCCTTGATGCGCACCTTGCCGTCGGTGAAGTCGAAGATCTTCTGGCTGGCATAGGCCAGCGCGTCGGTGACCGGCACCGGCATGGCACTGAACGAAAAGACGGTGCGGAAGGCGCCGCCCTGCCCTGATGTGACGGCTTTCAGGCCGGCTTTCGGCGGGGCAAGGCCGGCGTCGCGGGCCGCGGCGCGAACAAGTGTGCGGGGAAGACCTCTGGTCATTGGTATGTCTCCATTGTTTGAGTGAGGAGTGGTGCGCGCAGCGCATGGGAAGCCAATTGCTTGGCTTTCCAAACGACGAACGCCCGGAGCGATAGCGAAGGGCCGGGCGCAGCCAGGCCGAACCGGCAAAGGCTGAATCATTCTGACAAGGATCGGCGCTACCGCCTTGTTCGCATGAGGTGTTTTCGGGCCTCGGTCCATCAACGCCCGAGAAACCCTGTCTTATATCGTGAGGCCTGGTGCCCCCGTTCCGCCGCAATGCGGCGGCACGTGGCGAGCGATAGGGATTTCAGGCATTCAAGGGAGACTTCATATGAACTTTCACAAAGCCATCGCCGCCGTGCTGATGACTGCAGCACTTGCAGGCTGCGCACAGACCGAAGGCCAGCAGAGAGCCGGAACCGGCGCGCTGATCGGCGGCGCCGGCGGCGCCCTCGTCGGCCAGGCCATTGGCGGCAACACCAAGAGCACGGTCATTGGCGCGGCCAGCGGCGCCCTGCTCGGCGCGGTTGTCGGCTCGGCCACCACCCCGCAACCGCAACGCCGCGGCGAACAGATGTGCCGCTACCAGGACCGCGACGGCCGCATCTACACCGCACCCTGCGACGACCGGTATTATAACGGCGACTATTGAGTATCAGCCCCCTTCTCCACGTTCACGGGGGGAAGGTCCCGGTAGGGGGATGAGGGGCAGCGCCATGTTGCGAAATGCTGGCACCGCCCCTCACCTGCCTGCCGGCATCCTCTCCCCGTGAACGGGGAGAGGGACGCAGCTTGAGCGTTCCTACCCCTCCTCCGCCCTTGCCGCGTTCTCCAGCGCCACCAGCTGCGCCTCGTCCAGCGTCAGAAATCCCATGATGTGCTGCACCACTTCGGCGCGTGCGTTGCTGAGCGCGCTGTGCAGCTCGAAGCCGTTGGGTGTGCGGGTCCGCGCCATCCACTCGCCATAGGATGGGCGCCTGTAGTAGCCGACCGTCGCCGCGAGGTCGGCCAGCACCATCTCGCCGTCGGTGCCGGAAAACACCCTGAGATACGCCTTGGCCAGCGCCTCGCGTGCCTTGGTTGGGCCGCCTGCCTGCGCGGAATGGGCGAAGCGTTTGTGGCTCATGCGCCGCCACCCGCAGCGCCCCGACCACCCGCCGCTCCCGATGTTCCCTGTACACCTTCACCAGCCGGCCCGGCGTGTCCCTGCAGCATGCCTTGCAACCCGTCGAGCAGCCCGCTGTCGCGCGCCTGCACGGCCGCCGGCACGGCATCCTTGGCCGCCTTTCCGGCGCTGGCGATCGCCGCCATGCCGGCCTGAGCCTGGCTTGCCTTGGCGCGGGCATCGCGCAGGCTGTCGACCTCTTGCCTGCGGCGGAAAATGCGCTGCGGGCTGCGGCCGGCGCCCTGCACGATCTTGATCGCCTCGTCACTGTCGATGTTGTCCATCACGCCGGGATCGAACTGCGCCATCTGCATGGCCGTCGTCACCACCTGGATGGTGTCGCGCGCCTCGGCCGAGCGGCGCAGCACGTCAAGCGGGCCGGTGAAGGTCGGCCGCACGGCCTTGCCGGCGAGGCTCGCCGGCGGCAGGAATCGGCTGTCTTCGTCATAGAGCCCCTTGTCCTCGAGAATGCCGAGCTCGCGGTCGAGATTGGTGGCAAAGCCGGCCTGGATGATCGAGCCGGAGGGCCCGAGCAGCGCGCCCTTTTCTTCTTGCCTGATCAGCGCTTCGGTGGCCGTCATCTGCGGGTTCTGCACCAGTGTCTGGAACAGGTTGACGAACATCATGTCGCGGATCTCGTCGGCGCGGCTCTGAGCGTAGTTGAAGGCATAGGTCGGGTTCTGCCCGGTCGAGATCGGCGCGATCAGCGGCCTGCCATTGTCGTCGATCAGGCCGGGATAGTTCTCGCCGGGATTGAGCACAGGCACATAGTCGAGCCTGGCTTTCGAGGCGGTGGCCGGATCGGTGATCTGCTGCAGCGCGCGCAAGCCCGACCGGCGCACGGCGTTTTCCTCGCGCACGGTGGTCAGCGCCTCGATGGTCGGCGAGATGCCGTACGGATCGCCCTCGTAGCGGCGCCAGTTGAAGGTCGACACCGGGAAGGTGCGAAAGCCGCTTTCCCGCACGATCTCCTCCTCGTCCTCGATGACGTGGTAGGAGGCAAACGCCGTGTCGAGATACTGTGTGTGGTCGCCCAGCCTGTACATCTTGCGCTCGTCGCGCGGCTGGATGCACTGGACCAGCGAGATCTTGGTCTCGCATTTGGCCGGATCGTCGACCAGCATCTTGATGCGCGCCGGCAGCTTTTCATAGCCGAGCAGCTGTGCGGCCTGCCGCGCGGTGCGCTGGTAGCGGCGGTGAAAGATGTCGACCTGGCCCCAGCGGTTGCGGCTGAGATAGCCCTCGACCACGGGGATCGAGGCATAGCGGATCAGCGTCGAGCCAAACCCTTCCTCGGCATAGAGATAGGCCGGGCCATAGCGCACGACATTGCGCAGGCAGGCCTGTGTCGCCGGCACGAAGTTCGAGTTGGCGGAGTAGCGCAGCGAAAACAGGAAATCGCGCAAGGATTCCGCCCATTCCTTTTCCTCGTCGGTCTCCTCGTCGTTCATTTCGGCGGTCGACAGGCCGTGCCATTTTTCCGACTGCGGAATGATCAGGCTTTCGAGGCCTGCAGCGAGCCGGTTGGCGGCCGAGTTGATGGTGTTGGCGTAGACCCGCGCGCCCCGCCGCTCCTGCCGCTCGGCCTGCGAACCCGCCCCACCGCCACGGCGGCCGCCCCATATGTCGGGCGCGTCGGGATCGCAGAACTCCGCCACCTGCTCCCACACCGCCTCATACTGGCTGCGCTCGCTCTCGAGCTCGGACTGGCGGGACAGGATATCGCGGGCACGGGAATCGGTCATGGGATGTCTCACTTGTTTGGCGCTGCGGGGCTGCCGATTGATTGGAAATGCAGAGGGACAGCACCCCCCTCTGTCCTGCCGGACATCTCCCCCGCAAGGGGGGAGATCGGACGTCGCGACCGCCTTCTCCAAGCGCGAACGTTGCAGGAAAAGTAAGGCCATGAAGCCGCCAATCTCCCCCCTTGCGGGGGAGATGTCCGGCAGGACAGAGGGGGGTGTGAAGGATCGCCAGCCTCTCAATCGCCCCTGTCATCTTTTGCCCACCTGGCGGTGCTACGAGTTTCTCGCGGCGGGTTTTGGAGGAGGTCGATGTGACGACGACAAGCCTTGCCGGCACCCTGAAGAACCGCGGCAAACAGGTGGCCAAACGCCTGCTTGGCTATGATTCCCGCAACTGGCTGCGCATCCGCCAGATCGAGGCGTTCACCGTCTTCCTCGAAGCCGGAAACCGCAAAGCCGCCGACGTGATCGAGATCTCGCCCGGCTGGAACCGCACCTGGCGGGCGATGTGCCCCAACTACCGCAGCGTCGATTTCCCAGCCTTCGACATCTGCAAGGACCGCACCGACGAGCAATATTCCATCGTCATCGCCGACCAGGTGCTGGAACATGTGCGGCGGCCGCTGGCGGCGGTGCAGAACATCCACGCCATGACCCGGTCCGGAGGCTGGGCGATGGTGGCGACACCCTTCCTGTTCCGCGTCCACGCCAGGCCGCACGACTACAACCGGTGGACACCGGCCGGCCTCAAGCAATTG
Source organism: Mesorhizobium sp. P2_F8 (assembly GCF_056403655.1). Classification (NCBI taxonomy): domain Bacteria; kingdom Pseudomonadati; phylum Pseudomonadota; class Alphaproteobacteria; order Hyphomicrobiales; family Phyllobacteriaceae; genus Mesorhizobium; species Mesorhizobium sp. P2_F8. Next base: position 412,051 of record NZ_JBFUFB010000003.1, on the reverse strand, counting down.
ATGGTCGAGGGCGGTTTTTCCGAAGCCAGCGTCAAGGTCCATGGCTGGGGCAACAAGGCCTGCGCCAGGGCCCATATCGGCGGCCCCGTCCGCGCCTACGGCCTGTGGCGCGATCTCAGCAACGACGAGGAATACCCGCTGATGGTCTGGGCCTTCGCCAAGAAGGGGTGAGCTATAAGCATCGAGGGGCGCGACAGCTCTCGACGGACAGCAGCGGCGAAGCTGCCAATCTCCCCCGCAAGGGGGGAGATCAGCTGACCCTCACCCCCGCCGTCTCACCAGCCGCGCATGCCTTCGCCAATACCACCACGCCAGCACGCGCTTCCTGAAACTGCGCTTCATCGCGGTCATGGTCTAAAGCCCCAGAAGCACGCGACGCTGGCCGGTGAGGCTTGCCGGCGCGAGGTCGGTCTTGATGGTGCTGAGCGTTCCCTGGCGCTGTTCGAGCTCAGCCCTGAGCGCCGCCTCGCGCGCCTGCACGTCCTTGTCCTCGGCCGTCGGTGTCGGCGGCAGCGGCTTCAGTTCCGGTGGTTTTTGAAACAGGCACATGGTTCCAGCCTTCTCTTGTCCAGTCATAGAGGAAAAAATCTTCGCCGCTCCTGCCGTAGCCAGGCAGCAGGCAACGTTGCGTGGCGCCGAGCCGGCCAAGCCAGCGCAACGCCAGTTCATTCGCAGCCAGCGCCCGCGCCTCGACCCGCCACGCACCACGCGCAGCCACCTGAGGCCCGAGCACGGTGTGAAAAAACACGGTGATCCCAGGCACGCAGCGCTTCATGCGGCGCGTGCCCCAGCTCCAGGCGATCCACAGCCCGCTACGCTGCTCGGCGGCGCCAAAGCCGGCCTCCGGATTGCCGTCGAGCTCGGCGACATAGGCAAACCCCTGCAACGCCGTCAGCGCCAGCAGCGCCGGCGACCACTGGTCAAGCTGGCAGTCGATCTCGGCGCGGTCTTCCGCGCGCAGGTTGGCGGCGATGTAGGAGAGATCGCGCAGCGTGGCGGGGATGATGCGGAGGGTCATGAACTGGCCAGAGCGATGGGGTGCGCTTCCGGCTTTCGGGCGGAGTCTCGAAGGCCCGCACACTTGACCGGCCCCGTCGCCGGTGACCTACTTCGGACATCGAACACGCAGGCTACCGACGACTGGAGGAGACGGGCGAATGGACATTCGATCGACACTGACGGAGCTATGCGATGCCTTCAACGCCCACGATCTCGATCGCATCATGGCGTTCTTTGCCGACGATTGCGTCCTGGAGATGCCGAGGGGGAGCATGCCTTGGGGCACGCTTTGCGAGGGCAAGCGCAACGTACGAGACGCGCTGGCGACACGCTTCGAAGGCTTGCCCGATGTCCACTACGGCAACGGCCAACATTTTGCGGATGCGGCCGCCGATACCGGCATCTCGAAATGGACCCTCACAGGCACCACCCGCGAGGGTGTGAGAAAGGAAGTCCATGGTTGCGACTTCTACACGTTTCGCGACGGCAAGGTGATCCGCAAGGATTCCTACTGGAAAATCGTGGAGTGACCCACGGGATCAATTCGGGACATCGCAGCTATTCCAAGCGGCGGAAATGATACGGACGGCATGGTGGCCGAAGCCTCGCCGCTTCGTCATCCCAGGGCGAAGCAGGAGCGAAGCGACGTCGCGGAGACCCTGGGATCCATGCCGTGACCTCGGCCGACGCATGCAGCGGCGCAGAATTTCTGTGCCGTCGCGACGCTTGGAAGTCGCGGCATGGATCCTCGGGTCAAGCCCGAGGATAACGAAGCACGTGGCACTTCGCCCTCACCTAAATTCCCCCAGCGGATCGCTCTGCCCCGCCTGTCGCCGCGCGCTCCTGAATTCCGCCGGATCGACCACAGCCTCCCGCAGCATCATCACGCCGTAACGAGTCGCCGCCATCAGATCGTCGCGCAGTTTTACAACCTGGCCGTCCCTGCGATGATAAAGCCGAAATTCCTCGAACCAGGGCGCAAGCGTCGAGAACACCTTGAAGCGGCCGGATTGCATGCGGTCGAGCATCTCCATCAACCCGGCCTCGACCGAGACCGAACCGTCGGCGAATTGCGCGTGGCGGGTCAGCATGTTCAGCCCGTGCGCCGAGTACTGCCGGGCGAGCGCCACGCCGGCCCCTTCCAGAGTTTCGCGGCGGCCGTCGCGCGGCCACGCCCAGGGCAGCCATTCGCCCCATGGCTTCAGGGTCAGCGTCTGCATCGCCGGCGTCTGCTGCGAAGCGCGGCAGGCTTTCGCGACATAGACGACATCGGCCTCCGTATCCCAGGCAAGCTCGACCGCGGCCGACGGATGGTCCCAGCCGAAATCGAGCGCCCCGATGCGCGGCCAGTAGCGCGGCAGCCGGAACGGCGTGCAGGCGATCGTTTCCTCGGCCACCGGAAAGATGCGGCCGGAGCCCAGCACAGGAATGCCGCGAGCGCGCGCCTCCCGCTCATGCGCCGGATAGGCGGCAACGATCGCCGCGCGCTCCTGGGGTGAATAATGCTCGGCATCGTCGATGGTCATGAAGGTGACGTGACGGGTCATGGCGAACTCCTGAATCAACTTGCGAGACGAAGGGGGTATCACGTTGTTAAGGCGCGATTTTCGGGCTTGGCGCGGCGGTTCTTTCCTTCTCCCCTTGTGGGAGAAGGTGGATCGGCGCGCAGCGCCGAGACGGTTGAGGGGTGCTGGAAGAAATGCCTTCACTGCCCAGCTGGAACACCCCTCATCCGACCGAGCTTCGCTCGGCCACCTTCTCCCACAAGGGGAGAAGGGAAGTCCTGCGTCCTCACCCCTTCCCCATTCCCCCCACCTCTTCCGCCGACAGGAACAACAGCACCACATCCGACATACCGAGCAGCGGGGTGAAGGTGACGATGGTGATGCCGCCAGTGGCGTTGGTGCGGGTCAGGCCTTCGGAATAGATGTCGAGCGGCGGTTCCTCGTCGAACCAGACGCCGTGCAGCGTCTCGCCCTGCCATTTCTCGCGGCCCTTTTCGAAGCTCTTGAACGACAGCACCGATTGATCGGCCTGCACGTCGCCGCCGCCGCCCCAGCGCACCACGACGCTGTCGAGCGCGCCCGGCGCGCCGCGTCCCATGATGGTGTGCACAATAGCGTCGGCAGGGATCATGCCGGTGCCCCAGGCCGCCTGGTGCTGCGGCGGGCCGACAAGCACGCGCTGAGGGTTGTCGCGCGTGCCCTCGCCGGTCACGCCTGCCGCCCACAGCCGGACCGCGCCGTCAAAGACCTTGCCTTGCCACCACGAGGGGTAGCGGCCGGTCAGGTGCATGGCCCATTCGGCGCCGCCGGCCCTGGTCTTGCCGAGCTGGTTGCCGGCCATGAACAGCCGTTCGCGGTTCTGCGCGCCCGCGGCATGGAACTCGGCTTGCCTGGCATAGGGTCGGTAGGCGGCAAGCTGGTTAGTGCGGCGCCTGCGGTCCAGTTCCGCCAGCAGCGCCAGATATTCCGTCTTCGCCATCGAGGTCTTCGAGGAACGGCTTGAGGGCGGCTTCGAGGCCGCGGATACGGCTGCGGATCTCGTCATCGCTTAAGCCGTCCAGTTGGTTGATGGAAACATGCAGACCCTTTGGCAAATCCTTGGGCAGCACCGAAAGCACGATCTTCAGATACTGGTCGGGCTTGTCGGCACGCACCTCGGCGATGACGCCGGCGCCATGAGTGCGGAAATCGGCGCGCACGGCCGCCAGGAAATCATCACCCAGCGTCTTTTTCGCGCGCTTCGGCCGGTGCCTGGCGGCGGGCTTGGTGGCTGGCGTCGCGGTCCGGCGCTTCGGCGCCCGGCGAGCCGACGGCGGTTTGTCAGCCATGCTCGCCCCCTGTGGTCTTTGCGGCGGCCGTCCTGGATTTCGCCACCGTGGATTTTGATCGAGCGGTTTTTTTCACCCTCGATTTCGCCACTTTGGATTTCGCGACTTGCGATCTCGCCACTTTGGATTTTGATCGGGCGAGGCGCTTGCGCGGCTTGCCGGCTGCCCGAGCCGACTTGGCCGGACCGGCCTCCGTCTCTGTCGCGCCGGCCGGTGTTGCCGCTTCGGATCTCGCCGCGCCGGAACCCGCCGCACCAGATTGGCCGGCAAGGCGCAGCCGCTTCATCAGCCGTGCCGCCCCTGTCGCCAGGTCGCTGCCACCCAGCGATCCCAGGCCAAATCCGAAGCAGCCGGCCGCATCCACCGGACCGCCGCGCACCATGCCGATCTGCACGCCGGGCGCGACCTGCTCGATAAGGCCGTGACGGGCTTGCGGCGCCGCCCCCTCGAACTCGCCAATGTCGCTGACGACCTCGCGGCCGTCATCGTCGGTGATGATGGTGGCGTAGCGGACCATGGGGAGTTCTCAAGGATTGCGAAGGGTCGTCAGGTTGGCAGCTTCAGCGCCTCGCCATTCTTGCAGCGTGGGCGATTGGCGAAAGCTGGGATGACAGCCGATCTCCCCCCTCGTGGGAGAGATGTCCGGCAGGACAGAGGGGGGCGCTGTCCGCCAACATTCAAGTGGTTCTCAAAGGCGCGTCGATAGACAGACGCCAGAAACAAAAAACCCGCCTCGGCGGCGGGTCGTTGGCGCAAATCAGCACCATGGACAAATATGTAGCATAGCTGCCCTCACCTCGTCAACGGTTTTCTGTGAAAAAATTCCTATACCGGTTTTCCCGATAAGAAACCGCGCAGGTTCTGGCGCACTGCCAAAGGACACCCAAAAACAAAAAACCCGCCTGCGCGGCGGGTCTGGAGGTCGTTGGCGCAAATCAGCACGATAGCCAAATCAACAGAACAATTGCCCTCACCGGACAACCCGGTCGGCATGCGAGCGGCGGCAAGGGCTGGACTTTTCGTGTCGGCTTTTCATAAGCCGACATCTGTGAGACCGTTAGCTGAAGCTCATGGAATGATTCGCGTCGTACGGCCTTGTAGGAGAGGGCGATGGACAGACCAACCATGGCATCCGTCTTCAGGGTGCGGCATGCGCCGGCCACGGTTTCGGGTGTGCGCAGCACCGGTCAGGGACAGGCGGATCCGATCATCCGCGTGCGCTCGCTTGGCGAGGCGATCCGCTTCGTCGCCCACGCCTACCCCCAATACGACATCAGCGCCGTCGCCATCGCCGCGGCAGATCCCTCGATCCCCCGCCTCGGGGGTCTGGAAGTGAAAGCGCTGTGGCGCGAATATGGCGAGCGCCTGACGCAGGAATAGGCATTTCCAGGCAGCCAGCTCTGTGATCTTTTGCGACCTCGACTACGCCCTGCCCTCACCGCCGGAGCGGAAACGCCGCTGGCGCGTTTTCGATCATAGCCACGGGAGCAATCGCCATGAACGTCGCCAATCTGCAACTCGAAGGCCTGCTGATGGCCGTCGCGTCGATCAACCACCTCCTGGTTCAAAAGGGGGTGCTGACGGCGGAGGAAATAGACCTGGCCTTGCGCAAGGCCGAGGCCGGCGAAATCAGCCAGGAGCGGTCCGAAGGCATGTCCGCGTCAAGCCGCGACGCTGTCAGCTTTCCGATACGGCTGCTGGAACTGGCCAATCAATGTCAGCCGGAGGCGGACATGCCCTCCTTTTCAAAGCTCGCCCGCATGGTCGGCCAGATCAAGGAGCCCTACAACGACCAGATGTGAGGGCGCCAACGCGCTTGAAAATCAACATGGCCCCTTGCCATGACGCGTTTATGTCCATCCATCGGGATCGGAGGGTGTTTGCGATGGGAGATCAGAAGGCACGCGAGCAGCGGTCGCCGCCGGCGGACAAGGACCTCTCCTATGAACGCGACGGCAGGGATGGTTACGGCGAGAACAACAAGTCGAAGCGCAAGGCCATCCCGCTGTTCAAGGCCAGATCCAATCGCCAGGGCCGCCATGGTGCGAAGGTCGCCGTCGACGGCATGACAGGCGAGGAGCGCGACGCCGACGAAGCCAAACTGCAGGCGGCCGACTTCAAGGCATCGAAGCCGTGGAAAACCAAGTCGCCGGACATTCCGCTTGGCGATTATCTGAAGAGGAAACGGAAAGACTAGCCAATGCCGGCTTCAGGCGGGTTGGCACGACCGCGCCCGGCTCCTCCCTCGGGGCGCAGGGTCCAGGGCCAGCGGATGGACCAACTATTTTGCCTTGCATGATCTCTCAAGCATCTTGCTTATGTTACACAGTTTTGCTTGGCTTCAATGCTGTTGATTTGGGGGGACATATGAGATTTGAATCGCGCCTTGGCGCGTTGCTTCTTGGCGCCGTCATGCTGGCCGGTTGCACAACACTCAGCGAGGGCGAGTTCAACAACGCCCAGGCCGTCCTCAGCGGCAGCCCGGCGATCAAGGCCAAAGTCATCAAGGAGTGCATTTCGGACCAGGCTAAACTGCCGCTGGCCGAGAGAAAGACCGTCGCCGAAGTCGTCAACGTCAGCCTGGAGCGCCAGCCGGCAACGACCTGCAATCGCCTTTGGAATGCCGTCGCCAGAGGACGCATAACCTATGCCGACTACCGCAATCTCTCGTCGCCATCGGCCGACAGCAGCAAGGTGATCAAAATCCTGCAAGGCCGGTAGCCGGCCTTCGGCCCGGCCAGGCTGCACCAATGGATGTCGCGCGCGCTTTAGCCACCTGGCTCGGGCCGCGCGCTGCCTTGCCTACGCCCGGCCCGGCCACCCCGAATTGCACTCAGCTGAGTTCTTGGGCGAGTCCGATGAGAAGCCCTTCAGGCCCGCGGATGTAGCAGAGCCGATACACGTCCTTATACTGGACCACTTCGCCGACGAGCTGCGCGCCGCGATTGCTGAGCCTTTCAAGCGTCTCGTCGATGTCGTCCACGGTGAACATGACGCGGAGGTAGCCCAGAGCGTTGACCGGGGCGTTGCGGTGATCCGCGACGGGACGCGGCGTGAGGAAGCGGGAGAGCTCGAGCCGGCCGTGGCCGTCCGGTGTGCGCATCATGGCAATCTCGACGCGCTGATCGCCCAGTCCAGTGACACGTCCGGCCCATTCTCCTTCGATCGTGGCCCGCCCTTCGAGCTCGAGGCCGAGCTCGCGAAAGAAATCAATCGTCTGACCGAGGTCATCGACGACGATCCCTACATTGTCCATCCGTTTGAGCGCCATGTGTCCATCTCCAAGGTTTCGTCCGGGCCGTAAACTCATAAGACTGCTTGCCAGGTGAGCAAGTGGTTGATCCCGGGCTAGCGACGAGCGCCTACGCCCGGCCCGGCCATCCCGGATTGAGCGACAGCACCCTGCCCGGGCCATGCACCGCCGCGAACAGCAGTCCAGCCATGAACGAAAAATGGTCGATGAAGAAGCCGAACTCGGCCTGGTTGCCGGCCCAGTGGCTGGGTCCATGGAAGGAAAAGCCGAGGAACAGCACATAGGCGGCGGCGACCAGGGCCGCCGGTGTGAAGAAGGCGCCGGTCAGCAAGCACAGCACGAGCGCGGCTTCCAGCAGCGCCGCGCACCAGGCCAGGAACAGCGGAAACGGAAAGCCGGCGGCGGCGATATAGCCGGCGGTGTCGCCCATGCCCATGAACTTGAAGGTCACGGCCATCAGGAACACGCCGGCGAAGATCAGGCGGGCGATGAGAAGCGCCGCGGTCTGCCACGGTGCCTGAATGCTTTGCGACTGAGTGGTTTGCGACTGAATGATTTGCGACTGAATGATTTGCGACGACATGGTCTTTTCTCCAGGATTGCAATGGGCTCCGACCCAAGGACGGGCGACCGGCGCCAAATCCGACACATCAGCCAGATTTTTTGTGGGAATCCCCCGATGCAGGCGCCCTGCCCCGGCGCCAAGACACCTCTAACCCGTTGAATCCACTGGTGCGGCAAAACCGATTTCACTTTGCCGGCTGATGTTATGATGGCGCCGCACTTAAACGGGGAACAGGACATGGCCAAGGCATTGACCATCGCCGCGCTGCAACATCCGGTGACGAGCGCCGCGTATGAACAGGAATGCAGGGAGATGCTCGTCCCGCATCTCGACGCGCTGCTCAACAAGGTCGAGGCCGCCGGCTGGGAGCGCGGACAGGCCGCGTCGGCGCTGATGTATCTCGCCGCCAAGCGCCTGACGCCCGCCTGATGCTATAGCGGCAACGCCGGCGGCACGGCGATATTGTCGTGGCCTTGGAACTCGCGACGGCCGATCTGTGTTATGTCCTGTTGATCGTGGAATCGGGCGCCGACGGCTGCGCGTTTCCACGGCAACAGAAAGCGAGGCCTGAAATGGCTGACGACAAGTCGAAGACGAAGCAGGACCGCAAGCTGGTTTCGAGCGAGGAGCCTTACGAGGTCGCTGCCTTTGCCCGGAAATACGGCATTCCGCCAAGCGAGGCGCAAACCATCATCAAGCGCTATGGGCCGTCGCGCAAGAAACTCGACGCCCATATGGCGGCCCGCGGCTAGGTCCAATGGGATCGGGATGGGGCTTTGTCCTGGGCGAAACATCTGGGACGATCTCCTGTCCCGCCCGACCCCGCAGCAGACTGACAAGATGGAGGTCGCATCATGTCCGACACCATACGCAGGACCGGCAGTTGCCTGTGCGGCGGCGTGCAGTTCGAGGTCCACGGCGCGCCGCTCAGAATCGGGCTCTGCCATTGCAAGGACTGCCGAAAGGCCAGCGGCTCGGTCTATTCGGCCTATGCCATCTGGCCGCGCGAGGCCTTTGAGACGACGGGCATCGTCAGTTCCTATGGCACGCGCAGCTTTTGCCCGACCTGCGGCGGTCGGGTCGCCTGGGTCGACGACAACGAGGCCGAGGTGATGATCGGCAGCCTGGACGTCGCGCCGACCGATCTCATGCCCGAATACGAGTTGTGGACCAGCCGCCGAGAGACATGGCTGCATGCCTTGCCCGGCACCGAGCAGTTCGAGCATGACCGGCCAACCCCGAACGCCGCCGAATTGCCGCCGCCGAGGCCCTTGTCGGATGCCGTTGCAGGCGACTGAAATTTTGATCTCGAAGGCAGGGAACCCTGCCCTGTTGCCGACGTTATCCGGCGCCTCGTTTTGTGCACGTCGTCCCGAAACCTCCGCGCACCTTTCGGGCGGCATGCACCAGTCAAGGAGACGACCGTTGAACGACAAGATGTTTCCCCATCCGATCAGACTGAAATTTAGCCCCGGGCGCGAGCGCGTGGTGCGCAGTGCCTGGGAAAGCCTCGAATGCCTCAGCGACTGGCCAGCGGGCCAGGGCCGGCGCTACCGGGCGGCGTGGCGCAGCTGCCGCGATGCACTGGATGGCTGGACGCCGCCGGAAAAGGCGATGCGGGCAATGGTCGACGCCGCGCGCGAAGCAAAACTCCTCCATTAGCGGGAAAACAGGACATGGCCGAGCCGATGCTGTCGACACCGATGCGGATCAGGCCGCATGGCTCGGACACGATCCGCGACATCACCACGCTGAAGGATGCCAGCGAAATCCTGATCGACTGGCCGCAAGCCGAGCGCGGCCCGTTCTATCAGGCCGCGCGCGAACAGATCGAAGCGGCGCTGGAAAACAAGGCGGGTGCCGCCCAGGCGCAGGAAGCTTTCATCGCCCTGTGCAACCAGGCCGGCGTGCTGGTCCGCTAATCCTTTCGGCTGCCGTGCCTCCTACTGCGCCGGCGGCTGGGCCGGCACTTCGCCCGGCTTGATGATCGGTGTCTTGCCTTCATCGGGGGCCGGCGTGGCCATCCCCTGATCGCCGGTGGCCGGCGGTTTCAGCACCCCGCCGCAGTCATTGAGCGTGTCCGTCAGATTGTCGCTGCCAGGCTGCTGTTTTGCGCCTTGTTCGGTCTGGACCCGGCATTTGTCGGTCTGCGACCCAGGGTCCTGCTGCTGGCCCGTTTGCGCCGCTGCCGACAGCGCCAGCAGGGTGAATGGCACGATGGCGAGGATTCTCATCTCGGCCTCCTTGTTCCCGTCACGGCCGCTCGCGGCGACCCTTCCCTTCACGGGGACAACGCCTGTCGATGGAAAAGGTTGGCCGTCGGCGAAGCCGGGTTGAGTTCAAGCCGATGCAGCGCCCCAAAGGTTAGGTGAACCGACCGGGCCGGACCCTCACAGGTCGAAAGACGACTCCGCGGCAGCCATTTCGGCGCCGAGCTGCGGAACGACGATCGATTCCACCGGCGCCGTCAGCGACCAGCTGACACGACCCGGGTTGCGCTCCAGGACCGCCGAGCCGTTCAGCGATTGGGGCGCGACCCGCTGCAGGACGACCGTGCCAAAGCCCTTGCGCGTGGCTTCGTCTTGCCGTCCCCCTGGCCGGTCGCCTTCAGGCACCGGCATCGTTTCGTCCCAGACGAGATGGATTTCCCGCTTGCCCGAAGCACCGGCGGCGATCTGCCAGGTGATCTCGAGCCTCCCGGCATCGACCGCCAGCGCGCCATATTTGGAAGAGTTGGTGCCAAGCTCGTGAAATGCCATGCCGAGATTTTGCACGGCGTTCGGCTGCAAGGTCAGCAGCGGTCCCGACAGCGATACCTGTCCCTCGTGGCCGAACGGCTTGAGCTGCTCCTGGATGAGGTCGAAGAGGCTGGCGCCCGCCCATTCCGAGTTGACCAGCAGGTCGTGCGACCGCGATAGCGCCATGATGCGGGATCGGATGAGCTCTTCGAACTCGCGCGGATCGGTCGAGCGCTTGCTCGTCTCCCTGACCATCGAGAGGATCACCGCGAACTGGTTCTTGACGCGATGGTTCACCTCCCGCAACAACAGCCTGATCCGGCGCTCGCTCTCCTTGGTCGCGGTGATGTCGCGGGCGATCTTCGAGGCGCCGATGATCTCGCCTATTGCGTTTCTGATCGGCGAGACGGTCAGCGATACGGCAATGAACCCGCCATCCTTGCGGCGCCGGATCGTCTCATAGCTGGCGACGAGTTGGCCATTGCGAACCCGGCTGATGATGTCGACCTCTTCATCCCTGAGGTGATCGGGAATGAGCATCAGCACCGATTTGCCGACAGCCTCCTCGGCGGTGTAACCGAACATGCGCTGCGCCGCCCCGTTCCAGCTGGTGATGATGCTGTTCAGATCCTTGCTGATGATGGCGTCGAAGGATGAATCGACGATAGCCGCCAGCCGTGCGTCGGCGGGAGGGTCGAGCGGACCGTTGATGCTTGCCAATTCTGTCATTGCCCACCTTCCCCCGTCACGTCGCCCTCACGGCGTGACAACGTTCCACCCCATGCCCAGCAATGCATGGTGGCGCGTTTGGTTGCAATCGACGGGCGACATTCATTGGCCGGCGGCGACAGCCACCGAAGGGCGCGGACCAAAAGCTTCGCAATCAGTTCGGTTCGGGGGCGACGTCGTCCGGGGCGTCAAGCGGAGGATCGGCGTCGGGATACCGTTGCGGACAATCCTCGTAGCGGTGGTCGCGGCCGCCGCAGAAGGAACAACACATGGCTTCGCGATCCTCGTCTCCAGGTGGCCATTGCGGGGTCTCGTAGGGTTTCCTGCCGTCCATCCCCAGCAATGCGCGACGCGGCATTTGGTTGCGCCGCAAAAAACGGCCAACTGGCTGTTGCGGAACCGCTGGAAGGGATGCGAGTTTCGGGTGACACGTTTGCTTGGTATGTGAAACGCTGAGGTACGCCATGCTCATCCGCCGAATTGCTTTGACGACAGCGGCCATGCTGCTTGCCGCAACCAGCCTCGCCGAGGCCCGGCCCGACACCCGCACGATGGGCTGCCAGGAGCTTCAGCAGCTGATCCAGAGCCGCCGCGCAGTGGTGCTGACCACCGGCCCCAACACCTATGACCGCTATGTCAGGCAATTCGGCATCGAATGCGACTGGCCGGAGGTGCCGACGTCGGCCTATGTCCCGACCCGTGACGGCAGCTGCCCGGTCTACCGCTGCGACCAGGCGATCGGCGATCTCCCGGATTGACGGCGACGGCTTGCCGCCAATTGCCGATCGCCAGTTACTCGATTAAAATAGGATCGCGCTGTTGCCGAACCGCTGGCGGGGATGCGAGTTTTGCGTGACAGGTTTGCTTGGTACGTGAACCGCTGAGGTAACCACCATGCCCATCCATCGAACTGCCTTGACGACTGTAGCGATGCTGCTTGCCGCGACCGGTCTCACCGAGGCCCGGCCCGACACCCGCACAATGAGCTGCCAACAGCTCCAACAACTGATCCAGAGCCGCCGCGCCGTGGTGCTGACCACCGGCCCCAACACCTATGACCGCTATGTCAGGCAGTTCGGCAACGAATGCGACTGGCCCGACGCGCCGATGTCGGCCTATGTCCCGACCCGTGACGGCCGCTGCCCGGTCCACAGGTGCGCCGAGCCGGTTGGCCGTCTCCCGTGACGGTGACGGCTTGCTGACAATTGCCGATCGCGGTTGCCGATCGCCGATTAGCCGATCGCAAGAGGATCGCGTTGATCCCGGCGCGCGAACCGGCTAGGGGTGTCGGCGCAGGTTGCATTTTCCCGCTTCGTCTAATGGTAGGACAGCGCCCTTTGAAGGCGTGAATCGTGGTTCGAGCCCATGAGCGGGAACCAAGAAAATCAACGACTTAGACAAAATTCGTGGCGGCGGTACCGATAAGAGACCCAATAAGCAACGCCGCAGGAAGCCGCTTTTGGGATCGCCGGAGCGGTTTTTGATAGCACAAACATGCTTAATGGTCCTGTCTTCGCTAGCGGTCTCTCGCGTCAATGAGGTTTTTGGCATGCTTTCGCAAACGATCAGGCGTCCGAGAGCGTGCCGTTGAGTTGGGACGTCGTTTTGCGTCACCTTTTCGCGAGCTTTCGGTAGTCCGGCCTTGGCGGCCTTGATGGGCTGAGTAAGTTCGGCCAACAGCGGATTCATCCCTTCCTGGGGTAGGAGCATCTTCTGCTTGGCCTGGCATCTGGATTAGGCCCTATCCACCAGTCGCTCCTTGGTGCGTGGACGGGCTGCCCTTTCACGGCGGTAACAGGGGTTCGATTCCCGTTGGGCGTACCAGACTTTCAATAACTTGAGGTCAATCCGCAATCTGCGGTCCCGACAAGAGACCCGAAAAGCAACCCACAGAATCCATTTTCTGAATGTTACGCAAACGACGGTCTTCGGATCGGTTCCTCTCGTTTTGCGCTAAACGCTGGCGTGGCGCGTCCTTGCGGCCACCACGTGCGCAAGCGCCAGCGCCTCCAGCCAGCAAGGGCAACGCCGACAATGTAGCCCGGCAGCAGCCGGCGACTGGAAGGGTGCGCTTCGTGGTCTATTAAGCAAGCCCGATGAATCCAAGCGCCGATAGTCGTGGTTTCAGCGCTTTCGTGCTTAGCTACCAAGTTACATTTCGGGAGATGGCCAGCATGCTCGCGATGGTGCAAACGCTGTCCGAAACCAATCTGTCCTTGCTTGCCTTTTCGGCGTTGATCTTCGACATACCGCGCTACACCTTGTCGCTGGTGTCATTGGTTCTGTTCGGAACATGGCGGAAGTCGCAGTACGGCCCAGTGCGCTCCGACCATCCTTCGGTGAGTGTGATAGTGCCGACGTTCAACGGCGGGGCTGGACTGCATCCGACAATCGCCTCGTTGCATCGCCAGACCCAACGGCCGGTCCAAATCATCATCGTCGACGACGGTTCGACAGACGATACGCGCGCGACCGCGGAGCAGGCGCGCGCTCTTGGCCTTGTCGACATGGTGATTTGCCATGGTACTCGCTGCGGTCGAAGCGCGGCGATCAACGCCGCGGCCAGGTTCGCAAGCGCTGACCTACTCATGACCGTTGATGCGGACACGATTTTCGAATCCACCGCGGTCGAGCGGCTCGCCTCGGTGTTCAGCGATCCGCGGGTGGGTGGCGCGAGCTGCAACATTGGGATTGTCAACGAGAGCGAATCGCTTTGGACCGGCCTTCAAAGCATCGAGTACCTGATGTCGATTAGCGCTGGGCGGTCCGTGCTCGACATCGTCGGCGCCATCGCGTGCCTTTCGGGCGCCTGCTCGACCTATCGGCGCGAGGTATTCCTGCGGCAGGGCGGGCTCGACGTCGGACCTGGTGAGGATCTGGAGTTCACGCTGCGGCTGCGACGACTGGGTTATGTGGTTCGCTTCGTCCCCAACGCGTGGGCCGGAACGCTCGGTCCGGTCAGTGGCGTCAGCCTGTTGCGCCAACGCGCCCGATGGGATCGTGATGCGCTGCGTGTCCGTCTGATGATGTATGGCGAGCTAGGATTGTTCCAAGGCCGCGAGCGCCTGAGGGACTCGTTGCAACGGCTGGACTTCATCATATTCGACCTCGTCCCGACCCTGAGCCTTCCGTTCTATCTGGCCTATGTGGTGCTGCTGTTCGGCAGCCAAGCGTTTACGTTCCTCGTCGCAATCTATGTCCTGCTGCTCTGGTTATCATTTTTCAACATGGCACTCGCCTTGGTTATGTTTGACCGATCGGCCAGTTTTTTTCGGCTGGGCTTGGCGCTGATCTTTCCATTCTACCAAGGTGTCTACCTGAAATGCGCCCGCTTCTTCTCCTATTCGTCGGAGATCATCTTTGCCACATCACGGCATGACGACTTTGTTCCACCGCGCGTCCGTCGTGCGCTGTTCGGAGGCCCCGTTTGAAGGAGGGTGTCATGAACATAACGGTCAACCGCCTCGATCCCAATGTGCCTGACCCGATCGAGAGCCGCCGGCGCGCGGCCGGGCGCCTTGTGCGGTTCGCATATGGCGCTACCGTATTTGGCATCCTTGCGTTCTTCGTCGTCTATTTCGGCGCGCCCTTGGTGTTGCTGAGCGGACCCGGCACCGTAACAGCTCCCCGCTATGTGGTCTCGCTGCCCCATATCGTACAGATCAAGACCATGAACGTGGTGCCCGGCGCTACGGTCAAGGCCGGTCAAGTGATAGGTACGGTCAACTCGCCACAGGTCGACAGCGTCATCGCAACCTACATGAACGCTCTGGCGGACATCGCGGTTCGCCGGGCCGAGCTACGGGTCAAACTCCGGGTGGCTCAGGAATCGCTGGCGTCCTCGCGCTCCTATCTACGGCTCACCGAGGAAACCATCGCACACATCGAGGAGATGTCGTCCGCCAGCCTCAGTTATCGCGTCGACATGTACCGCGAGCGAGCGCAAGCCCTCAGGACCGTGGTTTCGCAAGAAGCGGAAATCGCCGAGGCCACTGTTCAGCTTACCGACCTAGACAAATTCAACCAGAAGATTCGCGGTCACATGGATGCCATCGAGGGCAGTTTCGCAGGCGGCGAAGTCCTGGCGCCGGTCGCGGGGGTGGTCTCAACCAATGTCGCGTATGCCGGCCAGTCCCTGGTGGCGGGCGCGCCGATCGCCGAGATCCTCGATCCGACGAACATCTTCGTGGACTGGTACGTGCCCAACGAGCGTCTGGCCAATCCCACGATAGACGATCAGGTCCAGGTGTTGTTCGGCAACCGTCGAATTCCTGGGACGATAATCGACATTCTGCCGGTCTCGGATATTTACGCTGGCCGGCAGCCGCAGTTCGGCGACGACCGACAGGCTACCCAGATTGCGCGAGTCCGCTTCAACAACGGCGTGACCCCGCCGCCACTCAGCTCAACGGTTTACGTTCACATGTATTACACCCACTTCACCGCCCGAATCGCTAAGTGGTTGATCCAGCTGCTGCGACTCGACTGAACGGCAACACCTGATGCAAATTGAAACCGACCAGTCGCAGTGCCCCGCTTGTGGTGGCGCCCTCAAGCTGTTCCCGGTGTTCCATCATATGATGTGCGCGTATGTTGGCCCGGAATACGATTTTGTGCCATCAGCCGGTGGCTACGGCTGCCCAAAATGCCGACGCCTCATCCTATCGGGCGATTATGCCTGCGAGATTGTCGGAACAAGCGCGCGATGCAGCCGGTGCCACAAAGAGATGGTCGTGTCTTCGGCGGGCAAGGCTCCGCTGTGACGCATGAGGCCCCTCCGAATCTGCAAGAGCCTTAAGTATCGCATCCGCATAGGCATACCCTCGCCGAACATCGGGGGACTGGGGAAGCCCAGGCTGACGCGATAGCGGTGGATCATCGGTCCTGTTGTGACAGCCATTGTGATCGACCTGTTGGTGGTCCTCGGTTGACGGCAAGGCCCTAACCTACGCGGTCACACCATACGAGAACGGACCGTCTTACCCTACCTGGAGGCGGGGGCGGACTTTCGAGCCCGTCTCTGGCCGGCGCCTGTTACCCCAAAGCCCCCCGCCCAATAGGCGTCGGCCTACTTCCATCAGAGATGATCCTAGCTGCTCTCGAAAGTCGGTTTCCAGTCGCGGTTCCGTGCCTGCTGCTGGCCGGCGTAGTCGGGAATGCACGTGAAGAACACCGGGCTGCGGCCGCGACCCTCTGCCTTGCAATCCGAGCAGTCAAAGCGCCCGACCAGATCCCAATGCATTGACCCATGATCAGGCCCGAGCCTGTCGATCAGCAACTGGATATCGAGCTTTGTCGACTTGCAGCACATCGGGTGACCGCAATTGACGTACATCGTTTCGCGAGCGGCCAGAGTGTCGGCGAGCGACGCACCGCTAGCGGAAAAAGGCCCGCCACCGGATAACGATGGCGGGAGCTTGTGTGGCTGCTCGGGGAGTGACTGCCGAGCAGAATCAGAACTTCCACTTTCTGCAACGGGTTCCAGCCTCGCGCACAAAAAAGCCCGCCACCACGAGGCAGCGGGCCAGGGTCTTATGGAGTGCTGGGATCAACCAGCATCGGGTCAACGAGCGGCGGTGGGGTTGGTTGCGAACTACAAACGAGGGATGACGCTCAGCGCGGCGGCGATAAGCGAAGGCCGCCGCCCTGCGCGGTGTCCGATTTTCAAGGGGCCGGTATTGGGGTAAATTGCCCTAGGCTCATGCCGCTCACGCCGGGAGCATTATTATGCCTTGGGATAAAAATAGGGCTATTTCCTTTGCGCGAGGACATGCTGGTGCTGGCGGAAGTCATGGCAAAGGTCATTGTGCAAGATCTGTAAGGGAGGCAATTGAAAGCGGCGGCATAACGTTGGTTCCAACTGGTGACGCGAAAGATTACGGACGGAATCTAACAAACGCTGGATTTGTTGAGACAAATACAACCATGCCAATTGCTGGAGACGTTGTAGTTATACAGGGAATAGATGGGCATCTTTCCGGACACATGGCTATCTATGACGGTAGAATATGGGTTTCCGATTTCATACAAAATGAAAGCCTTTACCCAAATCGGGCTTATCGCCAAATAAAGCCTAAATATAAAATCTACCGTCACCCCTGAGAGCACGCCGATGGCGTGGTTTGAAGTGCCGCGAATGAGAGGCCTCAGTCTTCAGCCGCGGGCCTGAACTTCCGGACGATCATCTCGAACAGGATGTCCGAAATCCACATGGCTGAAACGCCAATGAGAAATGCCGCTGTCCTCGACCGCCAAAGCGCTCCGCGCGGCCTGGCGCCTATGGAAGCAGCTCGGAGCGTGGAACGCCTCGATCATAGCCGGTATCGCTTTCCTGATCGTGTTTGCGCTGGTCAAGGTGGCGCTGCCCGACATCAACGAGGTGCCGGAGAAGTTCTCGGCCGTGCTGTTGTGGCAGTTCCGCGTCGCGTCGATGGGGATCCAGCTCATCCTGTGGACGGTGATCGGGCTCTTGTTCGGCGTCGTGGCTGAGCGGAAACTCGCGGCCGCCAGCCAAGCCCGCCTCGCGCGCGCTTGAAATCCCATGCGGTGGCCGCCAAGGTTTCGTGCCCTGGCGGCCATTTTCTTTTTGGCCGTTTAGCCCTGGCTTTTGCCTATCGCAACCGCCGAGGCGCATAGCGAGTTTGGCGATTCGCAACCGGCAAGTCGGGGCACACGGATCTTCGAATCGTGCGCGGCCGGCTTAGCTATGATGAGTTCGGGCCGCACGGCCGGCACGACACCGCCACTATCCACTCGGCCGTAGCCAACCCTTGTCGAACACCTTTTTAGCACGATGACGGTCGACATGCGGCTCGATCAGCTTCTTGTACGCATAACTGACCTGTTGGTATTCGTCTGCGCAATCCTCGGCTCGTTCCTTCGGCAAGTATCCCTTATCGACGATGTAGCCGAACTGCTCCTTGTCGGCACCATAGGCTAAGCACAGCTCGTTGTAGAAGCGTTGCGCTGGCGTGCCATGTACGTCCGCAAATTTCGCCATTTGAGGTGGAGCTGTCGCGGCCTCCGCCTCGGTCTTATACGCGTAGGCGGTGCCCCCGACGATCCTGCGTGCCTCGTCCTTATGGAGTTCCAGCGTGATGTAGGCAGACACCTGATCAGCGGCGTCTTCCTCGCGTCCAAACACCGGCACCCGCAGCATCTCGAATAGGGCGTGGCCAAATTCATGGAAACAGGTATCCAACAAGGGACCCGTGACGGCGTCGTCGGGCGTGACGCCGGCCAACGTGGTGTTTGCGGGCATGGTTTTCCGGAGTTGCTCAATGTACTCGTAGCAAATCGTTATCACGTTGTCTTCATACCAGGCATTGGCGTCACCGTCGCATCCCTCCACCTTTACCAGCAAAGGGCGCGGCAGTCGGAACGGACTGAGAAATTGCTGCAACCTCTCCAGAAACCTGACTTCCTTCAGTTGTTCGTAGATCGGCTGATGCGCTGAATTCTTGGGAAGCACATAGCTCACGGTCACCCGGTTGGCTTGAGCGGCAAGTGCTGTCGTCAAGGTGTCCGGCGCGACTACCATCCAGGTGATAAGCAACAGCAAGATCACTCTCATCACGTTCTCCTTTATGCCATCGCGGCATTGTCGGACGTCTGCGCAGTGGCAGCCCTGCCCTTGTGTCTGGACAACCTCTGCCGTGCCTGCCTGATGCAGTCGCGGCCGACAAATGCTGTCGTTTTCTCACACACACGCACAATCTGGTTACTGATCAGATGACGCGCTAATCATCGCGCTGATCCTGGACGAGGGAAAGTAGGTCACTGTTAAGAGCGGCCGAATGGGCAGAGATTTATTCTCGAATGTCAGCTTGCTGGCGTCAGCGGCGGCCTTCGGGGAAATCATGCAGGACGCGACCGAACCAGTCGAGCCTCGGACCAGGTGACCAGGGCCCCAACCAGCGCGTGCCCTCTGTCCGCTCGCCTACGCGGGCGAAGGAAAATGCACAAGACGCTGAAGATGACGCCAGCAATGGCCGCTGGCGTTTCCGCTACGCTCTGGTCAATGGGCGATATTTGCGAGAAGATGAATGCAGTTGCGCCGAAGCTGGGGCTGCACGGCCCTTACAACGAAAGCCGTCGCCTGATGCCGATAAAAGATAGCACCGGGAGGGCCGCGTGAAACGCGCGTTTCTATTTGGGCTCGCCGCCCAGCTAATCTTCATTAGCGCGATCTTTCTACTTTTTGGTGATCTAATGCTACCAATGACGCGGTCTCCGGTCATTGGCGTTGTCGCATTGGGTTTGGGCGTCGCGAGCGCATTTTTCGCTTGGAAGGCGACCCTCCATTCGTCCTGGCTGGTCAAGATCGGGATGTGGATTGCCGGCTTCCTTGCTATCTACGTGGTAATCCCCCTCATCGAAGTCGTCGGCGTGCTGATCATTCCGGTTATTTCAGACTGAGACACTCCTCCATTAGCGGTAGCTTGTATTTCGCCTGAACTGGAGTCATCATGCAGGGTGGTTTCAAGGGGTGAAATGTCATGGAATTTGCCAGTTGCTATGACCAGAGCGGGATCGTTCTTGCGTTCCTAAACATCACTGCGGTGTTCACAATTCTGGCCACCTTTGCCGGTGCACGGTTGATTGCAATGTCAGGCGGGACGCCTCCCGAACAGATTCAGACCGCGTAAAAATCGCAAGCTCTCAAGGGAACTTGGGCAAGGTCCACCATTATCCGGTGCCAATCAGGCTGACCGTTGGCGAAAGCAGCTCACGAAGCGACGGCATGACGCGCTGGCCGCGGGCTGGCGAAAGGCGAGGCGATGAAGCGCGTTTGCCTGGCAGCGCTATTGGTAACGGCGGCTCTGTCTGCACACGCCGATGGCGAGCGCTGGGGCATGATACCGGCGTGCGATTCGGCCGTCAGGATGATGTCGGCACTCAGGACCGCTTCGGCCGTCAGCACAGTCAGGTCTGTTCGCCTATACGACGGCTATCGGCTCCTGCATGCCGAAGAAGATTTCGCCGCCCGTGTCGCAACGATTGAGTACGCGACGCGGGACGACCACGGCACATTTGTCCCTCATTCGGCCCGGTGCCTCTTTTGGCATCACCGCATGAGTGGGATGAGCATCGACGGAGATGTCGAGGGACAGATCATCGTGGACTGAGCCGTTCACGGCGGGTTGGATTTGTCGGAGTGGCTCGCGTCCAGGTTTGCTTGCAGGCTCCATCTTGCAGGCTCCAAGGGGGCACCGAGCTAGGCAGACGCCATCAAAAACAACGAGAGGCAGGCGCGACGGCGGCCTGTATCATTTTAATACAATCCCCAATTTGTAGACTCGCGCGGTGCACCGGCATTTAGCTAGTCCTGCGCGGGCCAAGGGGAAAAACGCCCGCTGCACGGGAGGAAGCAATGTCTGTGCAAAAGGACGATTATCGAACGAACAGGGCCGACTATGCGATTGCCGCGAAGCATGGCGCGGAAGGCGATCGCGATGAGCTGCTGGCAAGAAAAAAGACAACCTTGTGGCTGAGAGACAGGCGATCCGCCAGATTGACCGCAAACCCGTCGGAAAGCAGGCCAGGGCCGAAGGCTAGACCGCGCGGCTAGTGCATGTGCCCAAAAGTGGCCCGGTTTTGGGATAAACGAAATGCACAACACAGAGACCCAAACGCGTCGCCTGAATACGTTCAAATGCGACGCGCTTTGGCTGGCGATCGCGGCATCTAAACAAGGCTCGCGCCGCCGCTGACTGGTTATGTCAGGCATTTTGACGCTGCATTTACCATCTCAGGTCCACGGACCATGGTCCAGCTTGCGACAGTGCGGTAACAGGCGCACTCTTCGAAATGAACCCGACGACAAGGGCCTGTGATCGCAACTCTTTCGCGGCCAGGCCCTTTGTCTTATTAAGACCAATGCATTGCCTGACAACGATGTCGTGGGAGCACCGATTTGTTCGTTGATTACTATGAACTTTTGGAAATCAGTCCGAACGCCAACTCGGAAACGATAGAACGGATATTTCGTTATTTTGCCATGCGCTACCATCCCGACAACCGGGATACCGGGGACGAATCTCGCTTTAGTGAAATCATAGATGCCCACAATACGCTCAAAGATCCGGTCAAGCGCGCGCAGTACGACATCGAGTATAAAGAGCATTTGAACATTCGCCGCGGGTTGAGCGAGGAAGCCAGCAACACCAAAGGCATAGAACGGGATGCCGTCATTCAGGCCAAAGTGCTCTCGCTCCTCTATGTCAAGCGCCGACAAGACGTCAACAATCCCGGCATTGGCGATACAGAACTCGAACGCCTGGCCGACTGCCCGCGTGAACATCTGGAATTTCATCTTTGGTATCTGAAAGCCAAAGGCTGGATAGGAAGGATAGAGAACGGGACGTTCGCGATCACCGTGGAAGGCATCGATCGCACCCATACCGAACATCGTCGTGATCCCACTACCAGACTACTGGACCATACGAACTGAAGTGGCTGCTCGCCCTGGCTGCTGTACCACGCTGCCGAAGTGCCTCCGCGCATCCGGCGCTTCTCCGAGGCCGCGGGCAACATCACAAAAGCTCGCCCGAGTAGGCAACGCAAATCGGTTTTTTAGCGACCGCGAAACCAAGCTCGCACTTCCGCGTTGAAGCTCATCCAACATGGAGCTCGACGAATGGATTCGGCAACTGCGGCAGTAATGCTTTTGCTTTCGTGCAGCCCGGGGAGAGAAGCTTCCGTGTGCAAACCCATCGATACGGCGTCGACGATGTACACATCGCTTGACCAGTGCCGGGCTTCCCTGTCGCGGAGGCTGGCAAGCTCTCCCAACGGCGCAATCGTCGGAAGGTGCAAGTCGATCGACCCCAACGTCACCGCATCCCTGCCTGCGCAATATACGACGGTCGTGGTCAAGCGAGGAATTGGGCAAGGCACCGTGACGAGCTATCTCGTGCCACGCGAGACGAAATGAAAAGAGGCGGTGCCGGAAGCGCGTGGCCGCTTGGCCACCCTGAAGATAATCCAGCAAAGGCAAAACCGGGCGACCTGCATCATCGATAATAAAGCAACTCGCCGGGGCAGCCCCAACGCCCTCCCCAGCGAGCCAGTTGCTCCGCGTAGAACGAGAAATGGAGCAACTGGAGCCCTATACGAACCCAGGCTCCAATAAGTTTCACCTCCAGCCATCCTGAAACCATTTTGTCGAACTTGCGTTGACGACCGGGGGCCGTCAGACCCGGGAGATATCCCATGACCGTCAACTGCCGCATCTCGATCGACAACCGGCCGGAAGCCACCGATGCCGTCTTCCAAGCGGTTCCCCGGATCGGCGAAAGCGTTTCGCTGTCGATCAACGGAAATGCGCAGGACCTGCGGGTATCGCGTGTGGTGCATGTGACGAATGGCACGCTGGAAGGTGCGGCGATCGTCGTCGAAGTGACGACCAGCATCCTGTAGGGGTCGAGAGCAGTCGGGTCCCGGCCTGTCAGCCGGCGCCCGCTGCCGTTTGCGACCAGCTGACCAGCTCAGTTGCGACCTACTCCTTGTCGCCCTCGGCAATCCCATTGCCGTCGGTGGGCAGGATTCCAAAATCCTGCGACTTCACCCCCTGCTCCGCCGTCAGGAACCCGTCCGAGGCCAGACCGCGCCGCAGCAGTTCCCTGACCGCAGCCGAGCGGCTCGGCATGCGCTTGTCATATCGCCAGTTTTCCAGCGCGGCCAGTTCGTCAGCCGTCAGCATGATCTGCAGTCGTTCGGGGCGTTCCAGTTCAGCCATGGCGCTTCCTCGCTCAAGACTAAGAATACGTTGAGTTAGTATCTGTCTCACTCAGCTTATAATTATGATAGGCCGCATTATGCGTCAAGACCCTGCGATGGGTGAACGACGTATCCCACACATGATAAGCATCAAACGCGGGCTGCGCATTTGTGTAACTATGCTAACCAACTGATTTAATTGAATATTTTATAGATTTAACTTGCCAGAAGCTCATGCCCGGCGCATGATGGAATCTTACAGAAAACCGGTCCCTCTGGGAGGTTTCGATGCGGTATGATTACTCGGCGCGCCTACGCGATGACGTCAATTCAGCGGTCCTGACGACATTCAGAAAGGCGGGCATCGTCAACATCTCGATGGTTGCGGAGCAGGTCAGGGTCAGGAATCTGGCCGAGAATGTCGCCCTCGAGGACATTGAACACCTGGTCCTGCAGGCGGCACAACTCATTGGCGCGGCGATCGAATTCGACGGCCTTGCCGGTTTGCTCGTGGATGGCCTTGCCGATGAAGATGGCGAGCGCATTTCCCCGATTGACCTGCCTCATCTGGCCTCGATCCAATAGGCAGCCAAAACGGCGGGCTGCCTGTAAGCGCTGCGCCATTCGACCAGACGCAGAACGCTGCCGGCCTGCACCATGCCTTGCGACGCTGTGCACCTGAGTCGGCTTTCAGTCGAAACGGCTGCGACATTAACCACGTTGCCATCAGCATGGACCCCAAAGCGGGTGTTGAACGTTTCCCATTATGGAAAATCAACAACACCGATTCTATTGCCACATCGAGACAGACGGAACCTGGGCGGTTTGGGATCGTATTGCCAATGCGCCGGCGAGCTTGGGAGGGCGGGACCTGATTGGTTGCACATCCCAGCGTGCCAACGCCGCGGAAGGCGTGCTGACGCGGATCTATGACAACGGATTGGATGCGGTTGCCGCTCGCATATCAGGGATAACGCATTCTCGTCAGGGATAGCGCAGTCTCGACCCAACCAGCCTAGCCACCCGCGGGCCGCACGCCCAGGGATCCTGGTTCAATAAATCTGCACGCCAAGCCGCTCGTTGCGTCTCCACCGCACCACGGCGCGATAGTTGGCGTCGTCCGCAGGCACGTGCAGGACGAACCGGTCGGGGATTGTTACGCCTGGGTCCACCCGCAACTCCGCGCCGTGAACGTGCTGATTCCTGACCGAGCAACTGATCTTGGCATCGTCCGTGATAATGATCGCATCCTTCAGAACAATCCCCCGTGCATCAGCGCGTCGTTCTACTGGCGGATCCGTGGGGCTCATCGTTCATTCCTCCTGGAACCCTGCAAGGCGGCGTGCCGCAGATCTTCCTTGTCACGCAATGGGGATTATGCCGGCCCAATTGTTCGGGCCGCTTCTTCTTCGAGCTTCACAAGCTTTGCCCGGATCTCTTCCGGTTCGGCATGCTCCAACCCGACAACGTCGTTTCGGGTTTCGTCAAGGGCAATGATGATCTCATTGAGTTTGGCGTGGATGGCGGCGGTGTCGCGATAGCCCTGTATGAGGACAACACCGGTGATCACGATGGCCGCAACCGACAGCGCATAGGTAACCGCATTTGTCAGCCCGAAAGGCACCAGCGCAGTGCAAAGTACCATGGCTATGAGCATCACATAGAAACCCGGGGGCCGGGAAAGAAAGTCGGCCGCGACGAACAGGAAGCGGTTCATGTTAACCGTCCCCGTTCCCGACTAGCCAAGCCTCGAGATCGCGCCGGCAGCCTGCCATATTGTCCATCATAGCCTGGCCAAGGCGAAGACAGCGATCAGCGCGGTGACCGCCACGCAGACAGGCACTGCCAGGAGCATGCCCGCCTCCAAAAACCGGGTCTCTTTGTCAGTGAACATTAGTGATTCCTCATATGACTGCAACGGAGAAATGCATGGAGCCCGCTTCCCGAAATAGATCGCGAAGCGGGCTCGCCTGCTGCGGCAGACCTACTCGATGATCTGCACGACCTTGCGGGTATCAGGATCCACGAGAACGGCGTGGTCGCCGACGACCGTGTACTTGTATTTGACGTCGGGCACCTCGATGGCGTGAAGCTCCACCGTATCCGGAAGGGCCGTGCCGACGTTGAGTTCGACACCCAGCAGGCTGACGGATGCGAGCTTCTGCTTGTGGATGTATTCGCGAACCACCGTCTGCTGTTCCGGCTTGAGAATTACGACGTTTTCCGCGAAGGCAGTACCAATTCCAGCGACCAGCGCGAGGCCTGCGACTGCACTGACAAGATATTTCTTCATGGCAAAATCTTTCCTTCTTGCGCCAATTTGGCAGCCAGGTTTGACTGCCAATCACGAGTCAGCAACGAGCCCCACAGCATTGCGTTCCGCCGCTCAGGCTAAGGTCCGGGGGTGGTACGACTGAAGTCTTAGCGGGCAACCTATGCCTGGCCGATACGTTAGAACCGCGCGAGAATCGGGGCCCCGAGCACGAGCCCTTTTCCTCGGCATCAACCGAGAGTCCACCATTTCCCCACACAGCGGGGTACCACCTCTAGCGTCCCCGCAGCGGCGGCGTGGCGTTTCCCACAGCGAGGCGAACAGTGACCAGTATCCAGAGACCGAGCACACATGATGACGATACCCGACCAGCAAATGACAACCATGCTCGTGTCCCGGAGGTGCTTTCGGTGCTTGATCTCATCCCCTCTCCCGACGACCACGAGATTGCTGATGTTGTCAGGCGTACAGAACGCCTTGCGATGGCGTTGGTCATCGGAATGGCGATTTGCTTGATCTCCGCACCGGCAGTCTATCTTACCCTCGCCTACTACTCTCACTGACACATAAGGGCTGAGACTTGAGGGTTTGCTCGCCGCACAGGTGCGGCGAGCAAACCCTATCAGCGCAGGAAGGGACGTGGCTGCGCCGATCGGAAAAGTTCGAGGTCGATCCTTGGAGGTCGGTCAGCCGAAGGTAATTCCAATCACCATAAAAGTGATGGCAACCGCGAAGATCGGTGCGAGCAACCAGCGTGCCTGGCCAACACTCCTATCCATAGCTTCCTCCAGCAAATCTGCAGCGGACAACGCCCGTGAGAGCCGACTGTTCCCGGCGGCGCCACCGGCAAGACCATTGCGGTTTGCGATCGGACTTAGGTCGCATGCGCCGCTCGACCCAAGCCCAACCCGGGAAACATCCGTGGGTGGAAGTGGGTGGAACAAGTCGCGCCATCGGAAATTATCCCGTCGCCCAACAGGAGGAGGACGTTGTGAAAGGTCTGCGCAGTCTCCTTGCCGAACTGTCTTTGAGCTGGCTCGGGCGCCGCAAGGCGCAAGCGCCGCAAACCGCCAACCTTAAGACCGCGACCCCCAAGACCTTGAACACGGTCAAAGCCGCGCCCCGCAAAGCTGAACACAAGACAAGGCAGCGTCCGGCCCACAAGCCCAAGCCACTGTCTTCCCGCGACGTGGCCTCGAACATGTGAAGACAGCGCGGCCGAAAGGCTGTGGGAAATAAGCGAGCGGCCGCTATAGTCTGGTGATCCCCCCACCGGAGAACGCCAGCCATGACCCTGAAAACCCACAAGCTCGGCAGCCAAGGGCTGCAGGTCTCGGCCATCGGCCTTGGCTGCATGGGCATGAGCCAGTCCTATGGTCCGGCCGACGAGGGCGAATCCATTGCCACCCTGCACCGCGCCATCGAACTCGGCTGCACCTTCCTCGACACCGCCGAGGTCTATGGCCCTCATACCAACGAGGCCCTGCTCGGCCGGGCGCTGAAGGGCAAGCGCGACCAGGTGACCATCGCCACCAAATTCGGCTTCCGCATCGAAAACGGCAAGCAGCTCGATGGAACCGACAGCCGGCCCGAGCATATCCGCGCGGCTGTGGAAGGCTCGCTCGGCCGGCTCGCCACCGACCATATCGACCTGCTCTACCAGCACCGCGTCGACCCGGCGGTGCCGATCGAGGATGTCGCCGGCGCGGTCGGCGAATTGGTCGCCCAAGGCAAGGTGCGGTTCTTCGGCCTGTCCGAGGCGGGTGCGGCCAACATCCGCCGCGCGCATGCCRTCTATCCGGTGTCGGCGGTGCAGAGCGAATATTCGCTGTGGGAGCGCAATCTGGAGCCGCAGATCATCCCGCTGCTCGGCGAACTCGGCATCGGCCTGGTGCCGTTCTCGCCGCTCGGCCGCGGTTTCCTCACCGGCGAGGTTAGCCGTGCGGAAAACTATCCCGAGGGCGATTACCGCCGCAACGACCCGCGCTACCAGGGCGAGAACTACGACGCCAATGTCGAGGCAGCGGCCAAGGTGCGCGACATCGCGGCGGCCAAAGGCGTCAAGCCCGGCCAGGTCGCGCTGGCCTGGCTGCTGCACAAGGGCACCGGTTTTGGCATCGACATCGTGCCGATCCCCGGCACCAAGCGGAGGAAATACCTGGAGGAGAATATCGCCGCCGTCGCAATCAAGCTCGATGCCGCCGAGATGGCCGCCCTCGACGAAGCGCTGGCGCCGGGCAAAATCTCGGGCCCGCGCTACGGCCAGCGCGGGTTGGCGATGGTCGACCGGTAGAGTCTGGGCATAGCCGGCGGAAATCTGAGCCATTCCAATAACCCAGAAATACCAACCGGGAGCGCGAGGATTTAAGCGCAGCGCCTCTGCGCACGCTTTCGACTTGCTTTAGCCGGTGCGGGGCAGCCACAGGGTGGACATTTCAGCCGACATGGAAAATGATCATGTTGCCCTGCACAACACTGCAGTGCTCTGATCTCGACGAACAAGCCTGAGCGTAGAAGCGGATCAACCGACCTCCGGGTCCAGCCAGCGAGGACGCAAATGGACACCCTTGAGGATGCGCAATGGCATCGCGACGCGGGCGGGCAACCCCGTCGATCGGCCGGCTGGCTTGCCCGCGCCGCCGTGTCGGCGGCATTCCTGCTCGGCATGGCTTTCAGCAGCACTGCGTTTGCGCAGGACCAGCCGCTACCCGTGGTGACGGCGGCCAAGCCGGTGGTCCGTGAAATCGTCGAAGACGACGAGTTCGTCGGGCGATTCGAAGCCGTCGACCAGGTCGCCATCCGCTCGCGCGTCAGCGGCTATCTGGACAAGGTCAGCTTCCAGGACGGCGCACTGGTCAACAAGGGCGACCTGCTCTTCACCATCGACCAGCGTCCGTACCAGGCGGCTTATGATGCCGCCAAATCACAAGTGGACGTCGCCAAGAGTCTGCTCGAATTCTCCAAGATGCAGCTGGATCGCGCCGACGAACTCGCCAAGACCGGCAATATCTCAACCTCGACCGTCGACGACCGCCGACGGGAATACCTTTCGGCGCAGGCGCAGATGCAGGGCGCGGCGGCTGCGCTGAGGACGGCCAGCCTGAACATGGAATTCACCGAGATCAAGGCGCCCTTGTCCGGCCGCATCGACCGCCGGCTGGTGTCGGTCGGCAACCTCGTGCAGCCGGATTCCACCTTGCTGACGACCATCGTTACGCGCGATCCGATCGACTTCTATTTCGACGTCGATGAGCGCCTGTATTTCAGCTACGCCCGCGACGCGAAGGAGCGCGGCGGCAGCATGCAGGAAGGCGACGGCGGGCTCGAGGTGGTGGTTCGCGTCGCCGACCGCGCGGAGGCGGTATTCAAAGGCAAGCTCGATTTTGCCGAGAACCGGATCGACAACGCGACCGGCACCATGCGGGTGCGTGCAACGTTTCCCAACGCCGACGGCATTCTCCAGCCAGGCATGTTCGGGCGCATCAACGTGCCGGGGTCGCTGCCGCATAGCGGCGTGCTGGTGCCCGACGAGGCGATCGGCGCCGATCAGGATCGCCGCATCGTGTTCCTGGTGGATGAGGCCGGGATGGTGACGGCGAAGCCCGTGCGCACCGGCCCGCTTCTCGACGGCTACCGGGTGATCCGCCAGGGCCTGACCGGCGACGAGACGATCATCGTCAACGGGCTGATGCACGCCAGGCCCGGCACCAAGGTGAAGGTCGAGATGGTGACGTTGCCGCCCAAGGCCGAGACCGCCGGGTTGCAGCAATGAGGTTCGCACATTTCTTCGTCGACCGTCCGATCTTCGCATCGGTCGTTTCGATCGTCCTGCTGATCCTCGGCGGGATTGCTTATACCCAGCTGCCGGTCGCCCAATATCCCGAGATCGCGCCGCCGACCATCGTCGTTCGCGCGCAGTATCCGGGCGCCGACGCCGAGACGATCGCAGCGACGGTGGCAACGCCGATCGAGCAGGAGATCAACGGCGTCGAGGGCATGCTCTACATGTCGTCCTATTCGTCGGGCGACGGGGCAATGGCGCTGACCATCACCTTCAAGCTGGGCACCGATCTCGACCAGGCGCAGGTGCTGGTGCAGAACCGCGTGTCGATCGCCCAGCCGCGCCTGCCCGAAGAAGTCCGCCGCCTCGGCATCACCACCACCAAGAGCTCGCCCGACCTGATGATGGTCGTGCACATGCTGTCGCCCGACAATACCTACGACCAGCTCTACGTCTCGAACTACGCCCGCTCGCAGGTGCGCGACATACTGCTCAGACTCGACGGCGTCGGCGACCTCACCATCTTCGGCGAACGCGAATATTCGCTGCGCATCTGGCTCGATCCGGAAAAACTGTCCGCCCTGGGGATGACCTCGGGCGATGTGGTGCAGGCGCTGCGCGACCAGAACGTCCAGGTGTCGGGCGGCTCGATCGGTGCGCCGCCGACCAATACCGGCACGGCGTTCCAATACACGGTCACCACGCAAGGCCGCTTCAACGACGCACGCGACTTCCGATACGTGATCGTCAAATCGGCCGACGACGGCCGCCTGATCTCGCTGCAGGACGTGGCGCGCATCGAGCTCGGCGCCAAGGATTACGTCACCAACTCCTATCTCAACGGCAAACCGGCGGTGGCGCTCGCCATCTTCCAGCGGCCGGGCACCAATGCGCTCGCCGCAGCCGCGCAGATCCAGGACAAGATGAAGGAGCTTTCCCGCGACTTCCCGAAGGGGTTGAGCTACGACATCGTCTACAATCCGACCGAGTTCGTCGCGGAGTCGATCCAGGAGGTCTACAAGACGATCCTCGAGGCGATGGTGCTTGTCATCATCGTCATCATCGTCTTCCTGCAATCGTGGCGCATGGCGATCGTGCCGATCGTGGCGATCCCCGTGTCGCTGATCGGCACGCTGGCGGTGCTCTACGCCGCCGGCTTCTCGCTCAACATGCTGACGCTGTTCGGCCTCGTTCTGGCGATCGGCATCGTCGTCGACGATGCGATCGTCGTGGTCGAGAACGTCGAGCGCAATATCGCCAGAGGGCTGGCGCCCAATCCAGCGTCGCACCTGACCATGGACGAAGTCGGAACGGCGGTCATCGCGATCTCGCTGGTGCTGATAGCCGTGTTCGTACCGACAGCCTTCATCCCCGGCATTTCTGGGCAGTTCTACCTGCAGTTTGCGATCACCATCGCGGTGTCGACGGCGATCTCGGCATTCAATTCGCTGACGCTTTCGCCGGCGCTGGCCGCACTGCTGTTCAAGCCGCACCACGCCGCGGCGGCGCCGCCGCGCTTTTTCCTGGCACGGTTCGCACGCGCGCTCGCCGACGGCTTCAATCGCGGCTTCGACAGGGTCGCCCATTGGTATTCGAGCATCATCCGCGTTCTGGTCGGCTCGTGGATAACGATCGGCGCCATGCTGGCCGTTTTCGCTGCCCTCATCTGCGCCACGGTCTACATGGTGCAGGCGGTGCCGCGCGGTTTCATTCCGACGCTCGACCAGGGCTATGCGATCGTCGTCGTCCAACTGCCGGACGGCGCCTCGCTGTCGAGGACCGATGCGGTCATTAAGCAGGCGTCGCAGATCATCCAGAAAACGCCAGGCGTCGACTACGCAGTCGCCTTCGCCGGCTTCTCCGGCGCGACCTTCACCAACGCCAGCAATGCGGGCGTGATCTTCGCCAGGTTCAAGCCGTTTGACGAGCGATTGAAAGCCGGCCAGTCGGCGACCAAGGTCATCGGCAATCTGTTCGGCAGCCTGCAAACCATCAAGGAAGCCTTCATCATCGCACTGCCGCCGCCGCCGATCCGCGGCGTCGGCAATGCCGGCGGCTTCAAGCTGCTGATCCAGGAGCGCAACAGCGCCGACATGCGGCAGGTCCTGGCGCTTGCCAACGACATCGCCGGCCAGGCCAACAAGACGCCGGGGCTGACGGGCGTGTTCACGACGTTCTCCGCGTCGAGCCCGCAATTCTTCCTGGCGATCGATCGCGACAAGGCGCGCATCCTGAACGTGCCGATCCCCAACATCTTCGAGACGCTGTCGATCAATTTGGGCACCGCCTACGTCAACGACTTCAACGCTTTCGGGCGCGTCTACCAGGTGCGGGCGCAGGCCGACCAGGCGTTCCGCCTCGATCGCGCCGACATCTTGAAACTGAAGGTGCGCTCGGCGACCGGCGCGCTGGTTCCGCTCGGCACGTTGATCGAGATCCGCGACGTCACCGGCCCGGCGCTGGTCCAGCGCTACAACATGTACGTCTCGGTGCCGCTGCAGGGCAACGCCGCGCCCGGCGTTTCCACGGGCGACGCGCTGGCATTGATGGAAGGGATCTCGGCAAAGACGCTGCCGGCCGGTACCTCCTATGAATGGACCGAGCTCGCCTATCAGGAGCGCAACACCGGCAATGCCGCTGTCTATATCTTCGGACTGTCGGTGCTGTTCGTGTTCCTGGCGCTGGCGGCGCAATATGAAAGCTGGGTGCTGCCGTTCGCCATTGTGCTGGTGGTGCCGCTCGGCGTGCTCGCGGCGTTGATCGGCGTGTCTTTCCGAGGCCTGGACAACAACATCCTCGTGCAGATCGGCCTCATCGTGCTGATCGGGCTTGCCGCCAAGAACGCGATCCTGATCGTCGAATTCGCGCGGCAGGCGGAGGAACGCGGCCTGTCGGCCGCCGAGGCTGCCGTCGAAGCCTGCCGGCTCAGGCTGCGGCCGATCCTGATGACCGCCTTCTCGTTCATCCTCGGCGTCGTGCCGCTGATGATCGCAACGGGCCCGGGCGCGGAAATGCGCCAGTCGCTCGGCACCGCGGTGTTCTCCGGCATGCTCGGCGTCACCTTCGTTGGCCTGTTCCTGACGCCGGTGTTCTACGTCACGCTCAGGTCGCTGTTTTCACGGCGCAAGCCCCGTGCCGAGGCCGCGCCTTCGGGGCCGGCAGAGGCGCCATCGGAGACGGCCGCCAAGTAGGTTACGAATTCGTCGCGCCGGGCGCGGCTTTATCGGCGCGGCGCAGCAACGATCCCGGTAGCGACGCGCAGTATTGACCTTAACCTGGGAGGAGTAGGGAGATCTTCACGCGCGGCGCGAAAAAACAACGCAAATACAGCTGATTGGTTACGACGTAGGTATTCTCGCAGATATGGTATTGGTCGTCCGGGGATTCCTGCACGCGGTCCCGTGGGATGATGAAGTTATGCGGCAGGTAAATGTAACCGCCGTCGCCCCTCATCCGCACCGAAGAACGAGGTATGGCGCGGCAATCAGAACCACCGCAACACTTGAATTTCGTCTGCGGATCGAACTTGTTTTCGTACCAATCATGGGCGCTGGCGACTGTTGCGGCGGCGATACACACCGCCGTGACGATGAACCTTCGCATGGCCTTCCTCAACTATCTGGCAGGCGCTGCTCCTTTGAGCGTCCATGTATATTAGCGTTCCTTTAGAAATGCCATGACCCTCGGCTGACTGGCGCAAGTCGGCCCCATGGCCGACTTTCCCGCACCCAATATTCCTGCAAAGGATGATCTTGGTTTTGAGGGCAACCACCGCCCGCAACACAAAGGCTTCAACGGTTTTTATGCGGCCAATCGGACGTCTGCCGGGCCGCATACGGTCGGCCGTCACTCCGGCAACCCAGCGAACCGCATGTGTTCGATCCAGCGGTCGAGGCTTCCGGGTGCGGTCCAAATCTTGCCCCACTCCCTGCGTTCTTTACTGATGGATTCACTGGGAGTGTTCTGGAGGAAAACCGCAAGTGCTTCCTTTGCCTCGCGCTTGTTTCCCAGACATGCTTGGATTCCCGCAAGCATTCGGTGCGCGCCGATCGGGATTGTGGACATTTTCCGCATAGCGGCCAGCGCGGCCCCGCAATCGTTCTTTTCCCAGAGCGCCCAGCCCATCTGCCAGTTGAAGTCGTCCGGGTAGAAAGGATCGATACCCATGGCCTGCCTGATGCGATCGATCGCTTCGTCTGTACGACCAACATAGAGTAGCAGATCCGTGCTGCGGACCAGGATATCCGAGTTGCTCGGGTTCAGGGCGATTGCCTGATCGAACTGCGCAAGGGCCTGCTCCACCTCGCCGGCTTCGGTGTGGATGCTGGCGCGGATATTATGCGCTTCAGCGTCATCAGGAGCGAGCACGATGGCCTCGTCGGCGTATTCGGCCGCGCGGTTCAACGCCTCGTCACGGTCCTGCTCGTTCCAGCCGAACATCGCATCGTTGCGATAGGACCAAGCCAGCCCGATATAGCCGAACTGCGAGTTCGGATCCTCTTCGATCGCCTTGAGGTTCAACTGCCGAAACAGCTCGTTCCTCGCAGCCGAGAAATTCTCTCGAATCTCGGCGATCCCCATCAGGTGATAGTGGAGCGCACTGACCCTGGCAGAACCGCTCTGTGGCAGAGGGCGCTCGATCCTGCGTCCGACCCGTTCCGCAAGCGTGCGGATGATTTCCTCCTGGACGACGAAAAGATCGCCGATCTCGCGGTTGTAGGTGTTGGCCCAGACATGCGATCCGTCATGCGCATTCAGCAACTGGGCGGTCACTTTCAGCCGGTCTCCGATCTTCTGCTGGCTGCCTTCGAGCAGGTAGTCGACGCCGAGTTCATCTCCGATCTGCCTGGTGTCGATGGGCTTGTCGCGGTACCTGAAGCTCGAGTTCCGGGCGATGACGGCATAAGTCTTGCTCCGCGCAAGCTCGGTAATGATCCCCTCGGCGACGGCATCACTGAGATATCCCTTGTCCCCGCCAGCACTGAAGTCGTCGAAGGCAAGGATTGCAATCCTCGGCATGTCGCTCGAACGAACTGGAGCGCCTCGCCATGTTTCCGCGCCGTAGTATGCGCCGATCGCTGCCGCGACGAGAACGACTGCAACCAGAATGAAGCCGCGCTGCGATAATCGTGTCTTCGCACGTTCCGTGCCGGCAGCGGCGTTTGGGTCCGCCGCGTCGGATGGATCGGCATTCAGCCGGTAGCCTCTCCTTGGCAAGGTTTCCACGATCGCATGCGCGTCGTCCCCCAATGCGCGGCGAATATCGGCAATGCATTGGGTCAGGCTGTCGTCGGTCACGAAGGTATCGGGCCAGACCGCGCGCATCAGCGCGTCCTTGGACACGATCTCGCCCGGTCGCGCCGCGAGCACGCAGAGCACCTCGGTGGACTGGCTGCGAAGATCGACCGCTTTACCTTCGACGGTTCGGAGTTGTTTGCTTTTCGTCAGCGAGAAAAGACCGCCGAATGTGATCGTTTCAGCAGGTTTCGGGTCAATTTCAGGAGCCTTTCGGGACATTTCACCCTCTTGGCGCGCTCCCTAGCTTATCCCTTTCGGCCTTCGCCTCCAAGTGATCCCACCAGTGCCGGATTGGATGGGAGGACGACATGAAACGCGCCAAGCTCATCATCGCTCTCGCTCTTCTCGTGACAGCGCCAACGGCTGCGAAAGCGGATTCCCGCATCGCGAAACTCTGCGGCTCTGACCATGTCATCGAGGCGGCCTCAGACGACGTCCGTCCCAACCCCGGCGGTTACTATGCCGCCAGCCTTAGGTCGATGGACGACTGCATGTTCACCGCCATCGCTGTCACAATCCTTCTGACCGACCAGGGGGAGCTAATCAGGATCCCCCAAGTGAAACCCATGACTTCCATGGCCGAGTGCAGAGCTTGGACCCATCAACAGGAGTTCATGCGCGTACTCCCCGGCTATCTCGCCAGCTTCCATTACTGCGACTACGCACTGGAGGCATCAAAACCGTGACCTTGCAGGTTCCTGGTTGTTCACGCTTGGACCGAAGGATGGCACCAGCGGGACCAAGGTCGTCGAGATCGGACCCCGCGTCCCGCCGGTCAGGGCGAGCGAGTATTTGCTGCGCGTAAATCGCGCCGGTGCGCCCGGTGCCAAGACGCCCCTAGCTCGCGGTTGCTGCCTGAACCTTTTTGGGCGCGGCCCGCTGCCGGCGCATGCGGCGTTTGGTGACGAGCTTGAGGGCAACCGGCGGCTCGTTTGACAGCGCGCCGACCACGGCGTCGACCATGCCATGGGCGACGAAATCCGCGTTCATGTCCTGGGCCAGCCTGGCGGTGGCCTCCTTGTCGTCATTGCCGGTTTCCGACCAGAACACGATGCCCACCCGCAGCGCCGCCTTCGCACGCTTCAGCCGGCGAACCAGGAAACGCGCGTGCTTGACGGAATCCCGGTTCAGGAAGCTGATCACGACGGTGTCGATGGCATCGAGCTCAAGGCGGCGGATGCTCGCCGGTTCCATCTCGGCGAAGCCCGCTTTCGATGCTGTCGCACCCTGCACTTGCAGCACCTGCGCCAGCATCGCGGCCGCGGCATCGTCGAGCTCGCCACGCCCACCGGCACAAAGCACCGACATGTCAGCGCCATCGGGCAGGTCGGCCTCGTCCACGCCGGCGCCATCGCCATTATCGCCGGGCTCCCCGGCCTCGGCCGGGTCATCCTCCTCGGCCGCTTCCTGTTGCGCCTCATCGTCGAGGTTGGCCACCAGCGTCAGGGCACTGTCCGCCACCTGCCGTCTTTGCAGGTCGCCCATGACGCCGCGCACACGGTCGCGCTCGCCCAGCAGAAGTGCCGGAATGGCCACCTTGTCGTAGAATTCGAACAGATACTTCTCTTCCAGCATCTCCTCGGCGTGGTCGGTGGCTTCCTCCGGATCGCCAGCCAGCAGCCGCTGGTAGAGGCGCGCATGGGGCTCGAGCACGGGCTCGTTGCCGAACAACACGTCGAGGAATTCGAACTGCGGCACGTGTCTGCCCAGCACCACCAGGCAGACAGTGAGCGGCGTCGACAGGACCAGTCCGAGCGGCCCCCAGAGCCAGGTCCAGAAGATGGCGGCCACGATGATCGCCAGCGATGACAGCCCCGTTCGCGAGCCGTAAAGCCAGGGTTCGACGACGTTGCCGGTGACCAATTCCATCACCACGAACAGGGCGGCCGTCCACAGGACGAGCGACCAGCCGGGTGCCACGGCCAGCGCCAGGAACAGCGGCAGCAGCATGCCGATGGCCGGACCGATATAGGGAACGAAACGCAGCGCCAGCGCCAGCAGCCCCCACAGCAGTGCATTGGGAATGCCGAGGATCCACAGTCCGAGCGCAATCGGTATGGCGTAGACGATGTTGACGACCAACTGCATGAGCAGATAGCGGCCCACCCGTTTGGCTGCATCCTGCAGCGCCTCGGTGGTGCGGTGAAGGTCGCCATAGCCGACAAGCCGGATGAAGCGGTCGCGCAGATCCTCCCGTTCGAGCAGCATGAAAATAACCACGACGATGATCAGTCCGGCCGATCCGAGCGGGCTGATCAGCGGACCGACGATGCTCTGCAGGACTTCGAGCGGCTTTTGGCGCGCGACGATCACGACGGGCACCGGCTCGCGCGCCGGCTTGTCCGGAGTGGCCGCGGGCGGCGAAGCGTCCTGCCTGTCTATCTCCTGTCCGACACGCTCGACCACGTCGCTCAACCTGGCAATGATGCCTCCCCCGACGCCGGTTTCCTTGAGTGAACGGATCTTGGTCAGGATGTTGATCTGGTAGGTCGGGATGTTCTGTGCCAGTTCGCTGACCTGCGAGGCGACAATGAAGCTGAACAGGGCGAGTGCCGCGAAAGCGCTGAGAACGCTGACGATGACAGCCGCGATCCTGGGGATGCCGACGCGTTTCAGCGCCGCGACCAGCGGCGCGAGCGCGAAGGTCAGCAACAGCGCGATGGCGATCGGCAGGAAAACCTCGCGTCCGAAATACAGCGCCGCCACCGTCGTGACGGTGGTTGCCACATTGGGCAATGAGGTTCGCGGGTGGGGCGCGGCGGCCGAAAGAATGTCCTCCAACCCATGCGCCGGAGACGCCATGCCGTTTCGACGATTGGTCGCCACTTGGTCTCTCCCCTGCCAACGGTCATGATCGGGCATATTGAGCCGGCGTGCAACTTTCGCCGGTGACGAACTGCTCGTCACCGGCTGCAGGTCGATGATCGGGATGGCGCGAGATGGCCGCGCGACGAAGCAATGGCGCCGGGAAATCTCCGGCCAGTGCTATCCCGGCCGCGCCCTGGCGATGGGGTAGAACGAGCACGTTGGGCCAGAAAAGAAAATTCATGTCCCTCGGTAGATCAACTGCACCGAGAACTGTATTCCCCCAGTCTGACCATAGCTGTCCCCTTGTCGCAGGGACGGTTCTGTGTACTTTCGAAAATCCTCTGGAGAAGACCCGGCATGAGACTTGCAGTGTTAGTCGCGTTGGCCACGGCAGCAACTGGATGTGTGAGCTCTCCTGTCGAATATGGAGCGTCGCTTTCGACGCAAGACCCGAAATGGGTATCGCCGGAATGTCAACAGGCCCGTGTCGACGCTTCGAACTATGATGCTCGCGAAAAAGAGCATCCCGGTTGGGGGACTGGTGTGTTCCTTGGGCCCTACGGACTGGGGCTGGCCGCAGCCATCAAAGAGCACGAGCAAAAGGAGCGAAAGATCTTCGCCCGCGAAATCCATTTGCGGTGCTCAAGTTTGCCGCTGCCGAAGGAACTCGAGGGCGAGCCGAGCCCCCCCGCCACGACAAAGTATCCATAAGCCAAAGTTGGGCGACGATCCTCACGCTACAGTGATTGGCGGCGATGCAACCTCGCGCCGCCAGAAGCGTTTACGACTGCAACGCAGTCGAGGTTCCAATGCAAACCGCATGGTTCTCCAAACCCGTGGTGGTTTCGGTCGGCGTCACCGGGTCCACCCGCAACCTGTCCAACACCGAGCAGGCCATCGAATTGCTCACGACACATTGGCGCGATGCCGGCAGCCTGAAACATCAGTCCGCGCTACGCGCCTGCCGCCGGGCAACGAGCGGCGAGGTGTCCCCCGATATCGCCAGGGAGGCGTTTGTCGAGGCCGCGCGCGAGGCGCATATCCTGGTCGAGTAAGCCGGGTCGGGTAGGCTGGTTGCATTCACGGACAATAGCGGTCGTTCACAATTTCGTGATCGAAGGAACCGTTTGAAACGGAAGGCGTTTTTTTTCAGACGTCTTTTTGTCAGGCAACCTTAGGAGGCGTTTATGCGTAACATGAACCTCGTCACACTCGCCCTGATCATCCTTGGCGGTCTCAACTTCCTGTCCATGGGTGTAACGGGCTATGACGTAATCGGGACTGTCCTCGGCGGCGCCATGCTGGCCCGCCTGGCCTATCTGATCATCGGCCTTGCGGCCATATGGCAGCTCATGCCAGGCTTCCAGAGCTTTACGGTTGGCGAAGTCGATGCCGAAAGGCATCTCCATCATCATCCGTGACCGGTAAGATGGGGGCGGCGGAAAACCCGCCGCCTCACATCCCGTAAAGGCCCGATCAGGCGGCCGCCATCAGCGTTCCCCGGCGAAGATTTTAGACCGTTCTCGCGCCATGCCTGGCCAGCGCGTGCTCGATTAGCACGTCGATGGTGTGGCTGTAGCCTGTGCCTGATGCCGCCAGCGCCTTGGCATACATCGAGATGTCGGTGAAGCCGGGAATGGTGTTGACCTCGTTGACGAGCAGCGAACCGTCGGCGCGCAGGAAGAAATCAACGCGCGCCATGGCTTCGCAGCCGAGCGCCTGGAAGGCGCGCCGTGCCATGTCGCGTGCCATGTCGGCAACCGCGGCCGGGACATCGGCGGGCACCTTGACCACCGCGCCGTCGGCATCGAGATATTTGGCCTCATAGGTGTAGAAGCCGTGCTTGCCGGCCGGAATGATCTCGCCGGGCAGCGACACCGTCAACGTGCCGTCGGCCCGCTGCAGGACCGAGCACTCGATCTCACGTCCCTCGACAAATTCTTCCACCAAAACCTTGTTATCATGATGGAAAGCCGCCTCGACGGCGTCGGCGAAACTGGCGCCGTCGACAGCCCTGCTCACCCCGAAGGACGAGCCCTGGCGCGCCGGCTTGACGAAGACCGGCAGACCCAGCCTTGCCCTGACGTCGTCGAAGGACACAGGCTCGCCACCCAGCAAGGTGGCGGAGCGCGCGACGGCAAGGCCGGCTTCGCGCATCAGCCGCTTGGCGACATCCTTGTCCATTGCGGCGGCCGAGGCGAGGATGCCGCAACCGACATAGGCGACATCGGCGACTTCCGCATAGCCCTGCACCGAACCGTCCTCGCCGAACGGCCCGTGCAGCACGGGAAAGACGACATCGACGGGGTCGGGCTGCGTTCCATCCCGCGACACGGCGACCAGCGTTCCCTTGCCGCCGGGCAACAGCGCGACCTCCACGCCGTCCTCGGACACCGGAGCCCCTGCCGCATCGCCGAGGGACGAAGCTTGCAGCAGCCATCTGCCGTCCCTGGAAATGGCGATCGGCACGATCTCGTAGCGCGTCCGGTCGATTGCCTTCAGCACATTGGCGGCCGAAAGGCGCGACACGTCATGTTCGGCCGAACGCCCGCCATAGAGGATGGCCACCCTTGTCTTGCCCGTCATCGAAATCCCTCAACTGTCAAAAAATCAAATGGCAACCGCAATGCCGCGATTGGCGAAGAAGCGGTCGAAATCGACCGGTGCCAACACTGCGTTCTCCTGTGTGGCGCTGGTATGGCCGGACGGATTGTGAAAGCGGAAACCCTGGTCCGACGCCGCGGTGACCAGCACCAGATGGCCTCCCTTCGCCGGCGGCTCGCGCTCGGGCCAGCGGATCCAGCTGCTGACCGAGGCGATGAAGAACCGCGACCGCGCCAGGATCGCCGGAATGTCCGATGTCGCGACATTGGTTATCACTTCGGCCCGCAGGCCGAAGGTCTCCCGCACGAAGCTGACGAAGGGTGCATAGATCAGCCCCTTGATCGATCCCTCGTTGACGACATAGCCGCCATAGGAGGTGCAGCGCCTGGCGAGCTCGATCGTCGGCACGATCTCGCCGCGCGTCGCCAGGATCATCTTCAGGCACGCCATGCCGCAGATATTGGCGGCCCAGACTGCGTATTCGTCCGGTGTCTCAGCCCCCGAATTTTGCCACAGCGGATCGCGCCGCAGCGCGACTTCAGCACCTTCGGCGAGCACCTCCATGGTCATGTCCGGCGTTTCCCACTGGCTGAAAAACGGCACGGTTTCAGACAGTGGGCTCATGCGCTTCCTCGATCAGATTCGGATTCTCGTAAACGAGGATACACGGCGATTGGAAACCCGCTCAGAGACCGTTTCGACATTCGCTCTGGCGGTTGAGGCTTCGAGGCCCGGAGCGCCGCGGACATTTGGGTCTGTGAGCACCGGAAGCGCAGAAGACGCCGTTAGATGGCCGCCGGAGTAGAATTTCCCAATAGTCTCTCAGAAGGTGATCGTCACGGACGCGGCGCTGCGCTTTGCCGGGCCGTGATGCACCGCCTCGATGTTGTTGCCGTCCGGATCGAGCAGGAAGGCGGCGTAGTAGCCGGGATGATAGGGCCGCTCGCCCGGCGCGCCATTGTCCGTGCCGCCGGCTGCGAGCCCGGCCTTGTAGAACGCATCGACCATGGCGTGGTCCCTTGCCTGGAAAGCGAGATGATGACGGCCGGTGAGCTTTCCCTGCGCCGCCCGGCTGTCGGCGCTGGAAACGAACAGTTCGTCGGCCCAGAAATAGTCGTCGTCGACACCGCCGATCGGCACATCGAGTACCTGCAGGACCGCCTCGTAGAAACGCCGGCTGGCGGCGAGGTCCCTCACCACGAGTTGGATATGATCGATAAGCCGGCCGCGATGCAGTTCCATGAAAATTCCTCCTTGTGAGCTTGCGAACTTAGGTCCGCGCAGGGCGGCGTCAACACAGGTGCCTGCCGACCGCCAGGTCCCACCACACGTCCGGCCATGGAGCCCGCGGTCGATCCTTCAAACGGAAAAGCCCGCCGGGAGGGGGATCCGACGGGCCTTTGGAAAGCTGGTACCGAGCTTTCAGATGTCTGACGGGGGGTCAGACACGGTGACAACTTTTATGTGCCGCAGAGGTTCCACTCGAACAAAAAAGATTGCCAACGGGGTCGTCGAATTCACGCAAATTCAAGCGTGCAGGCGATTTCTTTTCGCAAAACCCCTCTCCGCCGGAACTTTCCCCGCCAAGGCAAGTTTTGAGGCGCGGCTGGGAGGAATCAAATTGGACAGTTTTCAGAGGCTTGAGGCGCTGGTCGACAGCGCCGGCGTCGACGATGTCGAAGAAGCAAACGCCTTGCTGCATCGCTTCAAGGGCAGATCGCAGAAGATCGCGACGGCTATCGACGAATTCATGCTGGATTTCATGACACTGGTCTTCGTCGTCGAAACCGGCGAGGAAGAGTTCGAAAAGCCAATCCGCAAGCTGGCTCGCAGCCGGCTTTCGAAGCTCAATCACATGGTGAACGTGGCGGCATAGGTGCGCCCGGCGCGGGCTTCACCCCTTCAGGATGGCCGCCAGCCGCGGTATGCCCTCGCTCACCGCGCGCCGGTCGGCGAGCGTGAAGGAGAGCCGCAGCGTATTGCGCCCGGTTGCGTCGGCAAAGAACGCGCTGCCAGGCACGAAGGCGACGCGCGCCTCCTTCACCGCTCGCGCCAGAAGTGCCGTGGCGTCGGCGCCCTCTGGCAGCGTAGCCCAGACGAACATGCCGCCTTCCGGGCGGCTCCAGCTCACGCCTTCAGGCATGTTGGCTTCAAGTGCTGCGAGCAGGCCGTCGCGGCGCTCGCGGTAGGCGCCGATGAGCTTTTCCACCTGGCCGTCGAATACGGCTTCGGCGACGCGGTGCATCACCACCTGGTTGATCGACGGGCTGTGCAAGTCGGAGGCCTGTTTCATCAGCACCAGCTTCTCGACGATATGGCGCGGCGCGCAGACCCAGCCGACACGCATGCCTGGCGAGAGGATCTTCGAGAACGAGCCGCAATAGAGCGTGCGCGCCTTGTCGATAGAGCCGGAGCGAGCACAGTCGAGCGCCAGGATCGGCGGCACGCCCTCGCCGTCATAGCGCAGCGCGCGATAGGCGGCGTCCTCGATGACGGCGCTGTCGAGTTCGCCGGCGAGGTCGAGCACCGCCTCGCGCTGCTGGCGGTTCAAGGTTTGGCCGGTCGGGTTGGCGAAATCCGGCACCAGATAGGCGAACTTGACCTTGCCGCCATTCGCGGCGGCGGCCGCGTGATAGGCCGCCGGCGTCATGTTGCCGCCTTCGACCGTCAGCCGGTCGTAGCGCGGCTCGTAGGCGTTGAACGCCTGCAGCGCGCCGAGATAGGTCGGCCATGTCACCAGTGCGGTATCGCCCGGCGACAGGAACAGTTTGCCGAGATAATCGAGCGCCTGCTGCGAGCCGGAGGTGATGAAGATGTTGGCCTCGTCGCAGGCGACGCCGAGTTTGCCCATCTGCCCGGCCAGCCAGCGCCGCAACGGCAGATAGCCTTCCGAAACCTGGTACTGCAGCGCCGCGCCCGCCTCGCCGCCGCCGAGCACCGAGGCATAGGCGTCGCGGATCGCCTCGGCCGGAAACAGCGCCGGATCGGGAATGCCGCCGGCAAACGAGATGATGTCGGGCTGGTCGAGCAGCTTCAGGAGTTCGCGGATTTCGGACGCCTTCATGCGCGACGAGCGCGAAGCCAGCAGATTCATCAAGGTCAAGGCGCGCCTCCCGCGACAATTTTGATATAGGTCAACCTAGCTGACCTATATCAGCTCTTCCCGGCAATTTGAATAGAGCCTGACAGCCTTCCGCTATACGCCAGTTGGCGCCGGCCCGGAA
This sequence comes from Mesorhizobium sp. P2_F8, assembly GCF_056403655.1. Taxonomy (NCBI): domain Bacteria; kingdom Pseudomonadati; phylum Pseudomonadota; class Alphaproteobacteria; order Hyphomicrobiales; family Phyllobacteriaceae; genus Mesorhizobium; species Mesorhizobium sp. P2_F8. The sequence continues at coordinate 369,226 of NZ_JBFUFB010000003.1, read as the reverse complement.
CCACGCCGAACTTCACAAGGTCTTCTTGTAGCCGAGATGGCTGCCGGTGAAGCCGAGATCCTCATAGAAGCGGTGCGCGTCCGCGCGCGACCTGTCGGTGGTGAGCTGGACCAGGCTGCAGCCGCGCGCCCGGCATTCTCCGATCGCCCATTCGATCATCTGCCTGCCGATCCCGCCTGAGCGCCGGTGGCTGGCGATGCGGACCGCCTCGATCTGCCCGCGCCAGGCGCCCTTGTGCGAGAGGCCGGCAAGAAAGGTGATCTGCAAGGTGCCGATCACTTCGGCGCCGTCCACGGCCACCGCCAGCAGCTGATTGGGATCTGCGTCGATGGCATTGAAGGCATCGACATAGCCGCGCGCCAGCGGCAGCGAGACGTCCTCACGGCCGGCGCCCAGCGGATCGTCGGCCAGCATGGCGACGATATCAGGCAGGTCGGACGCTTGCGCTCGGCGGAATTCGATCATGGTGCATGACTTACGGCGCAGTGCCGGTGGCGGCAAGCGGACTCTCCTTCTCCCCCTGAGGGACAAGGCATGGCGCCCCCGAAGCACGTCCGAAAACGAAAGGGGGAGGCGGTAGCACCCTCCCTTCGTCATCCTAGGGCGGAGCAGGAGCGAAGCGACGTCGCGCAGACCCTAGGATCCATGCCGTGACGCCTGCGACGGACCAAAGCGGTCCAGGATCGAGCGCCCTACCACCCCGTGCTACGAAACAGCTCGAACCACTCCGGATTGGCCTTTTCGATCAGTTCGATCTTCCATTGACGAGACCAACGCTTCAGCGATTTCTCGCGCTGGATGGCATCGGTGATATCGAAATATTCTTCGTACCAGACCAGCCGCTGCACGCCGTAGCGGCTGGTGAAACGCGAACCCTCGCCGGATTTGTGTTCTGGCATGCGGCGGCCGAGATCGTTGGTAACACCGATATAGATGGTGCCGCCCTTCTGGCTTGCAGTCATGTAAACATAGCCGGTCATAGGCCAAGGCTACCGGGCAATTCTTCAGCCGAACATCCCGATCCGTTGCATTCTTCGGCCGGCGTCACGGCATGGATCCTAGGGTCTCCGCGACGTCGCTTCGCTCCTGCTCCGCCCTAGGATGACGAAGGTTTGGGGTCTGAAGGCCAATCGCAGATGTCGGAGCCAATGCGCCTCCAGCCCCCACCATCAATCCGCATCGCCAGCCTTAGCCTTGCCGCACTGCGCCAGCACCTTGCCGATTGCCGCGCTCGAGCCCTTCAGCGGGAAACTGGTCTGGCCATATTTTGCGGCGCTGACCAGCACATCGCCTTTCCCACGCAGCAGATCCAGCAGCGGATCGGCTTTGGCCAGGTTCACCACGAAGTAGTTGTACATGGCTTCGAGCTGCAGCGTCTTCGTCACCGTCTTGCCGTCGGCCTTGAAGTCGAACGCGCCGCTGATGCCCGGCTCCAGTTGCTGGCCGGTGGCGCCGAGGTCGTAGCTCAGCACCGGCGTGTCGAAACATGCCAGCATCAGATGCGCATCGCCTTTCGGCCCGCCGCAGACCGAGGCGGTCAGCACGCTGCCGCCCTCGTCCTCCTCCATCTCAGCGCTCCAGCCGCCGCAGGACGCGGCCGACGCCGGCTGTACGGCCTGCAAGGCCGCCACCATACCCGCGACGATCAGATATCTCATGACTTCCCCCCTCAGGCATTTGCGGCCGCGCCCATCGGCATTCTATAGGAAAAGCGGTTCCGTGGCATAGCCCGTCGCGGCGTGCGGTCCTGATTGTGCGGAGAGCGGTGTTGAGAGCCTGTGTTCGTCTGTGCCTGTCGCTGGCCGCCCTGTTGGGCTTGCCGCTCGCCGCCCATGCCGACTGGAAGCCGGTCGAGAAGGTCGAGACCTACGCCATATCAGGCCAGTCCGGGCCGGAGCTCTACCGCTCGATCGGCGACAACGGACCGAAGGTCGGCATTGCCCGCGCCATCGCCCACACCAATTTCAAGCTGACCTGGACCAGGGACTATCAGGCGCGAGCGGGAGCCTGCGTGCTGGTCTCGGCACGGCCGAAGCTCATCATCACCTACACCTTGCCCAGCCCCTCCTCGCCACTGCCGCCAGCAATCCAGAAGAATTGGGAGGTTTTCATTGCCGGCGTCAGCGCCCATGAGAAGGTCCACGGCGCAACCATTGTCGACATGGTGCGCAAGATCGAAGCGGCGACCGTCGGCCTCAGCGTCGCCGACGACCCCAAATGCAGCAAGATCCGCGCCGAGATGACGAAGCGCCTGTCCGGACTGTCTCAGGCACAGCGACAGGCGAGCCGCGATTTCGACCGCATCGAACTCGGCCAGGGCGGCAATCTGCAAAAACTCATCCTTGCCCTGGTCAACGGCGGCTGAAGCTAGCCTCGAGCCTCCGAAACCAGACCGTCGAGAAGCGCAGCACCTTCCGGCCAGTCGCCCAGACCACTCTGCGCATTGATGTGGCCGAACGCGCCGATGACGGCAAGGCCGCTGCCCCACTGCTTCGCCCTCGCCTCGGCATAGTCCGCAGCGCCATAGGGATCGTTGGTGCTGGTCACCACCAGCGAGGCAAACCGCAGCCGGCCCTCGGGAATTTTGGCAAAGGCCATCCCGTAAGCCGGGAACACGACCGCCGTCGGATCGGGAACACCGACCAGCAAGGCCGCCTGGACCGGGCGCCGCGAGATCTTCTGCCAATGCGCGATCAGCAGGCAGGACAGGCTGTGCGCGACCAGGACCGGCGGCTCCGGCGCCTCGATCACGGCAGCCTCGAGCGCTGCCAGCCAGTCGGTGAAATCCGGCAGGTCCCAGCTGGAGGGCTGGAACCGCCGCATCGCCGGATTGGCGCTTTCCCAGCGCGATTGCCAGTGGGCTGGACCCGAACCGCCGCTGCCGGGCAGGATGATGAAATGCGTCATGTCGCCTTGCTCCTATCTATTGAAGGAGCATGGTGGTGTCTTGCCAGGGCCCCGGAAATGGGAAATCATCGGAAAAGTCACGGCTTGTCCGATGGATTCAAGGTGATCATGAAAAACAACGATGAGCGCGCGCCGCTCGACCCGACCGACATCGCCATTGTCGAAGCCATGCAGGAAAACGGCCGCATCGGCATGTCCGAGCTTGGCCGCCGGGTCGGCCTGTCGCAGCCGGCGACCTCCGAGCGGGTGAAACGGCTGGAGGAGCGCGGCGTCATTGCCGGCTACACCGCGGTGATCGATCCCGCCGCACTTGGCCTCGGCATGATGGCGATCATCCGGGTGCGCACCACGCATGAGCACATCCGGCCCTGCCTGAAGCAGTTCGCCGAGATGCCGCAGATCACCGAGGTGCACCGGCTGACCGGCGAAGACTGCTTCATCCTGAAAGTGGTCGTCCCCTCGCCGGCGCAGCTTGAAACCATCGTCGACGCGGTGGCCCGCCACGGCGCGGTCACCACGGCGCTGGTGCTGCGCAGCGAGGCGCCGAAGCCGATCGGCCGCGACCTGATCCGGAGATCAGGCGGCTAGAGCAAAGGGGGCTCGCCGCACCGAGGTCTTGAGTTGCCCTAGCGGCTGAGATCGAGCGCCGCGCTCAAATCGCCCATCGGCGGCTGGTCGTTGTTGCGCAGCGCCTTGTCGCGGGCGACGATGCCGGGCAGCACCGGCAAATCGTAACGCGCGGTGATGAAGCGCAGGATCGACGTCGTGTCGTATTGGGTGTGGTCGACAGTACCCATCTTCGCATAGGGCGAGATGATGAAGGCGGGGATGCGGTTGCCCGGCCCCCAACGGTCGGCCTTCGGCGGCGCGACATGGTCCCAGAAACCGCCATTCTCGTCATAGGTGACGACCAGCATATGGCTCCATTGCGGGCTCTTCTCCAGATGCGAGACGACGTCGGCGAGATGCTGGTCGCCGCTCGCCACATCGGCGTAGCCGCCATGCTCGTTGAGATTGCCTTGCGGCTTGTAAAAACTCACCGCCGGCAGCTTGCCGTCGTCGATCGCCTTGATGAATTCGGTCCCGTCGAGGCCGCCATCCCTGAGATGTTCGGCCCGCGCGGCCGTGCCGGGCGCGTAAGCGGCGAAATAGTTGAATGGCTGGTGATGGTACTGGAAGTTCGGCACCGGCGTCGCATTCTTGCCGTCGAGCGTTGCCTGCCAGGCGCCGGAATACCAGGCCCAGCTGACGCCCTTCAGCGACAACAGATCGCCTATGGTGATCTCGTGCTGCGGCGGCAGCGTGGTCGGCTGCGCCGGATCGGCCAGTGCCTTGTCGCCGCCTTCGGCCGGCTTGTTGGCGCTCGGCTGATAGGGCGGCTGCATGGTGTTGACGGCGTGGAAGTCTGGCGTGATGGCGCCGTCATTGACGAATTTCGGCGCCCCGCCGAGGGCCGAGGCCGGCGAATTGTCGGCGACCTTCAGCGTCGTGCCATCGGCCTCGACCACGGCGATCTGCCCCTTGACCGGGCTGGTGTCGGCATTTGGATAGACCGGAACGCAGGCGCAGGCGAGCATGATATGGTTGAGGAAGGAGCCGCCGAAGGCGCCCTGGAAGAAATTGTCGGCCAAAACGTATTTCTTCGCCACCGCCCACATCGGCAGCACCGAGCCGTCATAGTGACCCATCACCAGGCCGCCGGAATCGGCCCATGCGACGAACTTGTCGTTCTTCCCGCCGTCGATCTGCATCTGCTCCTGATAGAAGCGGTGCCAGAGGTCGCGCGTGATGACGGAGGTCTTCTCGTTGAAGCCGCTGGCGTCGTCGATGGCGAAGCTGGCATTGCTGAGATGGGCCGTCTGCGCCTCGGTCACCGGCGGCGTCACGCCCTTGGCGGTCAGGCCGCCCCAGGCCGGCGGCAGTTCGCTCAGCGGCTTGCCGTCGCGGTCGAGCTGGCGCACCTGGCCGGCCGAAAGGTTGGCCAGTCCGTTGGCGCCGGGGAAGCCGCCATAGAGATTATCGAAGCTGCGGTTTTCGGCATAGATGACGACGACGGTGTCTATCTTGTCGAAGCCGGGAGGGGCTGCGTTGGCTGTAGCCGGAATCGAGGCCAGCGCCGTGCCGGCCAGGCAAAGCGAGGTGAAAAGCGTGAACCGCGTCATGGGAGGTCCTCATGGCTAGGGTGATGACTAGAGGGCAGTGCATGGCTTGGGGGCGACGAGCCATGGCTTCGGACGCTAGGTCGATGCTTTGTCACCTTTGTGACATTTATCGCCCATCCGAACACGGTTGCGTGAGCGGGTGGACCGGTCATCAATCCGTTGCAGTGCGGACCTAATTGCGGAACAAATCGGACTGAACCTTATGACCGCAAGACGATGGAAAGGCTTGATGATCGCGACCGCCGCGGCATCGATGTTTGGCCTCGCCACCATCCTGCCCGGCAACGCCGTCAGCGCCGGTAGCGGCAGTGTCCATCCCGGACCGATGTCGCGCGCGGATGCCTTCGCGCGGGCGCAGGCGCTGACAGCGCTTGGCCGAAAGATGTTCTTCGACCCGTCGCTGTCGGCTTCAGGCAAACAATCCTGCTCGTCCTGCCATGATCCGCACCATGCCTTCGGTCCGGCCTCGGCGGCACCGGTCGAGATGGGCGGTCCGAAGCTGGACCAGCCCGGACTGCGCGCCGTGCCGTCACTTCGCTACCTTCAGGCGGTGCCAGCCTTCACGGAGCATTTCTACGATTCCGAGGATGAAGGCGACGAAAGCGTCGACAACGGCCCAACCGGCGGCCTGACCTGGGACGGCCGCGCCGACCGCGGCCGCGACCAGGCCAAGATCCCGCTGCTGTCGCCATTCGAGATGGCCAACAAGGATGCCGCTGCCGTCACCGCCGGATTGCGCAAGACCGCCTATGCCGATGAATTCAAGGCCGCCTTCGGCGACACCGTTTTCGACCACCCGGACGACGCCTTCGACGCCGCCGCCGAGGCGCTCGGCACTTTCGAGCAGAGCGCCGCCGATTTCTATCCCTATTCCAGCCGCTACGACGCCTTCCTCGCCGGCAAGGCGACGCTGTCGGCGCAGGAATTGCGCGGGCGCGCGCTGTTCGAGGACGAAACCAAGGGCAATTGCGCCAGTTGCCACCTGAGCGAACCCGCCAATGACGGCGAGCCGCCGCAATTCACCGATTTCGGCCTGATCGCCGTCGCCGTGCCGCGCAACCCGGCCATCCCGGCCGATGCCGACCCCGCCTATTTCGATCTCGGCCTGTGCGGGCCGCTCAGGACCGACTTCCATGGCCGGGCTGAGTATTGCGGCCTGTTTCGCACGCCGACGCTGCGCAACGTCGCGCTGCGCAAAAGCTTCTTCCACAACGGCTACTTCCACACGCTGCGCGACGCGGTTGCCTTCTATGCCAGCCGCGACAGCGATCCCGGCCATTGGTATCCCAAGAACGCCGACGGCACGATCCGGCAAAATGACGATTTGCCAAAGGCTTACTGGGCCAACCTCAACCATGACCCGCCCTTCGGCAAGAAGCCCGGCGACAAACCGGCACTGACCGACCCCGAAATCGACGACATCGTCGCCTTCCTGCAAACGCTGACCGATGCCGATCAGCAGGCCGGGGCGGTACCGGCGAACTGATTGCCTGGACCTTGCGCATGCCCAATCCCGCTTTCTCGCACCCGCAAAACAGGTTTATGGATCTTGCCGGATTTGGTGTGTGGCGGCGCTGGGGCCGCAAGGAAGGGCATTGGTTATTGGCGCTTACTCATTAGCGCTTCCTAAACTGCTCTGGGGTATCCCTTACCAATTGATGGTGGGACGCCGATGAACGCATTCTGGCGAGCAGTCGGATTTGTTGTGATCCTTGTGACCGGCGCAGCGATGCTGGCGGCCTTGCATATCGACGCCCAGCGGAACTTCGCGCTTGCCAAGGAACGCTACATCGAGAACTCCCAGGCGGCAGCCAGGACAACCGCCAAGACGGTCGAAGACGCCTTGCGGGCCGTCTACGAGAATGTGCGAACGCTGAGCTACCTGCCAAGCGTCCGAAACCTCGACCGGCATGGCACCAACCTCGGCGACGAGGGCCGCGCGACAATCCAGCAGATCTACAACAATCTCGCCAACAACGTCTCCATTTCCGAGGTCTACTTCCTGCCGCTGGATTTCGACCCCGACCGCTTCGATGCCGTGACCGGAAAGCTCGAGGAGCCGATCCCCCAGTTCGACCAGCTGATCGTGAATGCCAGGGCGCGGTCCGACGCTGCAGCCGCAAAGTCCGCAAAGCTTGACGAGAACGCGCTGACCCGGCCCGCCGAAGAAGTCGAGACCTATGAGTACCAGGAACTGGCCAAACAGCTCGCCTGGCTGAAGGCGAACTATCCGAATTCGAGCGCCATTGACGGGCTGAATGTGCCGATCATCGGCACCAAGGAGCTCATCACCTGCGACAACACAGATTTCATCCACACCGGCAATGACGCGGATCGCTCCGGTTTCATCCTTTCGGTCCCGGTCTTCGGCCAGGATGGCAGCCTGCGCGGCTCCGTCTCGGCAATCATGCTCACCTCGGCGCTTAGGAAACTGTTGCCGAGCAGCGACTATGTCATCGTCAATTCAGGCTACGGATTTGAATCCGACCAGCACAAGATGTCGACGGCCCTGGCGGCGGATTCCCGTGCCTTCACGGCGGCCGACCCCAATCTGATCTATTCCGAAGTCATCCCGCTCTCGCTCAACGATCCCAGAAGCGCCTGGCGTCTCTGGGCCGGTTTCCCCAACAGCAGATACGACAGCAACATGGACGCCCTGTCGGTGCGGCAATTCGAACTGGCTGGTTATGCGGCGGTCGCGGTGGTCACGCTGCTGGCGCTGGCCTGCTGGTATGCGATCGGACGCACGATGATGATGCAGACCAATGCCGCCGAGACTTTGGAGCGGCGGGTCGAGGAACGCACCGCCGAGATCCAGCACCTTGCCACGCATGACATTCTCACCGGCCTGCCCAACCGGGGCCTCCTGGCCGACACGATGGACGAGGCACTGAGAAGCCTCAGGGACGGCGAGAAGCTGGCCGTCCATTGCGTCGATCTCGACCGTTTCAAACCGGTCAATGACACCCTCGGCCATCCGATCGGCGATGAGGTTCTCGGTGCGGTGGCGAGGCGCCTGAAGCAGCAGGCGGGTGAAACCGCCATGGTCGCGCGAACCGGGGGAGACGAGTTCGTCATCCTCCAGCTCCTGATCGATGGCGACGACGAGGCGGGTGTGCTGGCGAGCCGGGTCATTCATGCCCTGGCCGGCGAATTCTTGATACAGGGCCACAAGATCAACATCGGCAGCAGCATCGGCATCGCTGTCTTCCCGGACGACGGACAAAGTTCGGAAATCCTCATCCGCAATGCCGACCTGGCCTTGTACAAAGCCAAGATGGAAGGCCGTGGGACCTGCAGGTCGTTCGAGCCGGGAATGGACGCAAGACTGCAGGAGCGGCGCCAACTCGAATCCGAACTGGCTCTCGGCGTCACAAACGAGCAGTTCGTCGTGTACTATCAACCGCTGCACGACGCCAAGACCTCGAAACTCACCGGCTTCGAAGCCCTGGTGCGATGGAACCATCCGCGCCTCGGCCTGCTGCCGCCGGCGGAATTCATCCCGATGGCCGAGGAGACGGGCGTCATCGACACGCTTGGCGAGTGGATCATGCAGCGGGCTTGCGCCGACGCCGCCAAATGGCCCCTGCCCGTCAAGGTCGCGGTCAATCTCTCGCCCGCCCAGTTCAAACAGCAGGGGCTGCCGCTTCAGGTTGCCGCGGCGCTCGCGGCTTCGAACCTGCTGCCGTCACGGCTCGAGCTGGAGATCACCGAATCGGTGCTGCTGGCGCACAATGAAAACACCATAAACACGCTGTACAGCCTGCGCGACCTCGGCATCAGCATCGCCATGGACGATTTCGGCACCGGCTATTCCTCGCTGAGCTATCTCAGGTCGTTCCCGTTCAACCGCATCAAGATCGATCGCAGCTTCGTCAGCCTGATGTGCGAGAGCGGCGAAAGCCGGGCAATCGTCAAGGCCGTAGCCGAACTCGGCGCAACGCTTGGCATGACCACGACCGCGGAAGGCGTCGAGACCGAGGACCAGTTCAGGCTGGTCAGGGAGAATGGCTGCACGGATGTCCAGGGCTGGCTCTTTGGCCGTCCAATGCCGGCAGCCGAGCTTCATACGCTTTTCGAACAGCCCGAACTGCAAGATGCCTTGACCGCATAACCAGCACCAACGGGGCAAGTACGTGAGCACGGGAAGCGCAGAAAACCAGCGTTTGCAGGCCGGCATCACTTGGATATTAACAAACCCTATTGCGTGTCGGCATTCGCCTTCAGCTCCGACCGCTTCTCGTCCGACACCACGGCGAGGTCGAGCACCTTTTGCAGGCCGGCGGCGTGGCGGAAGCTGGGCTCGCCCTGCACCCCGCTGGTGACGGCGTCGACAAAACGCTGGTAGTTGGTTGGCACCGAGCCGGCGTCGAGCTCTTCCCATTTGGCGTTCTCGACATTGTCGCCGACGCAGGCCTTGAGCAGCGAGCCGTCGAGATTGTGCACCACCTCGATGCCGCCCTTGTCGCCATAGATGCGCAGGCGCAGTTCGTTGAGATGGCCGGTCGCCCAGCGGCTGGCATGCACCACGCCGAAGGCGCCGTTGGAAAAATCCAGCGTCATGGCGAAGCTGTCATTGGCGTCGAGTTCGTAGTCGCCGATGCGATTGCCGGGCGCCTTGTCGAAGGCGCGCAGCCGGCAGAAGACATGGTCGATGTCGAGAGCGGCACCATAGCTGGCGAAATCGAGGATGTGGATGCCGACATCACCGAGCACGCCATTCGAGCCATGGCCTCGCGACAGTCGCCAGAGCCATTTCGGATCGGTGTGCCAGTCGCCCCAGAATTTCGACACCAGCCAGCTTTGCAGATAGGACGCTTCGACATGTCTGACCGTGCCGATTTCGCCCGCTTGCACCATCTGGCGGGCCTTCTGCAGCGCCGCGACATTGCGATAGGTGAGGTTCACCATGTTGACGATGCCGGCAGCCTCGGCGGCATCGGCCATCTCGGTGGCCTTGCCGAAGTTCTCGGCCAGCGGTTTCTCGCACAGCACCGGCTTGCCGGCGGCGATCAGCGCCATGGTGGTGGGATGATGGATGCGGTCCGGCGTGACATTGGCCACCGCATCGAAGCCGCCCCATTTCAGCGCCTCCTCCAGTGAGGTGAAGCGGTTGGGGATGTTGAAGCCGTCGGCGAATTCGCCGACGCGCGCCGCATCGACATCGACGGCACCAACGATGTCGACGCCCTCGATGGCGCCGAACCGCCTTGCATGTTCCTGCGCCATCCAGCCGGTGCCGAGTATCAAAAGCCGCATTTCTTGCTCCTTGGAATATTCAGAATCCGTCGTCTCAGAGGCGCTGCCAGATCGCCTTCAGCGGCGAACGCATGGCTTGCTCGATCGCCCGCAACTGCTCGCTGGCCAAGGAGGTCACTCCCGGATTGACGACCGTCAACGCGCAGACACCGAACGCCGCCGGCCAGACGTAGCGCAGATCGTTCAGCGACGCAGGCTTCTGGCAGCACGGCGTGGTGACGGACAGGTCGGCGAAGCCTGCCGCCAAGGCCTGGTCCATGGCACCGCCCCACCATTCCTCGATGTCGCCGCCGCAGAACGGGCAATGGACGCTTTCCGTATTTGCTCCGGCGTCGAAAAACGTCACCCCCTCTTCGGATTCGACGGCGACATGCTCAGCCTGCGGGAACAGTCCGCGCGCAACATTCACGGCCGCGGTGGCAGCCGGCTCGTCGGGGTGCCAGTGCGGATCATGAGGCACAAGGCGCAGATAGGTGTCGGACATTGTGCTCCTCCCGGTCGGCGCCTCAGATAGCGCGGATGATGCCGCCGTCGACGCGGATGTTCTGGCCGGTGATGTAGCCGGCGCCGTCGGACGCGAGGAAGGCGATCGTCGCGGCGACCTCTTCCGAGGTGCCGTAGCGCTGCATCGGCACGCTGTCGCGGCGCTCCTCGGTGGCCGGCAGGCTGTCGATCCAGCCGGGCAGCACGTTGTTCATGCGCACATTGTCTGGTGCATAGGTGTTGGCGAAGATCTTGGTGTAGGCGGCAAGCCCTGCGCGGAACACCGCCGAGGTCGGGAACATCGGGCTCGGCTCGACCACCCAGGCGGTCGAGATGTTGATGATGGCGCCGCCCTTCTGCTTGACCATCTGCGGTGCCACGATGCGCACCGGCCGGATGACGTTGAGCAGATACACATCCATGCCGGTGTGCCACTGCTCGTCCGTGATCTCGAGGATCGGCGCGCGCGGCCCGTGACCGCCGCTGTTGACCAGCACGTCGATGCGGCCATAGCGCTCCAGCGTCAGGTCGACGAGGCGTTGCAGATCGTCATTCGATTGGTTGGAGCCGGTGACGCCGAGCCCGCCAAGCTCCTTGGCCAGCGCTTCGCCCTTGCCGGACGAGGACAGGATCGCGACGTTGAAGCCATCCGCCGCCAGGCGCTTCGCCGCCGCCGCACCCATGCCGCTGCCGCCAGCCACAACGACAGCTGTTTTTTCTGAACTCATCTGATTTTCCTTCTTGGGTTGGCGGGCGCGAGGCCTTCGCAGTTGGCGGTGTATAGCCGGTTTCGTCAGCCAGTTCGAACCAGAAAGCCTGAACCAGCATGCAGAAAAACTCTCCCATGCCGCTGCGAGTTCAGACAGGCAGCAGGGCGTCGGGCTTCACATTGGCGATCGAGGCATAAGTGTGCGTTTCCCGGACGCCGGGCAGCGGCAGGATGACCCGCTGCAGGAAATCCTGGAACACCGTCATGTCGGCGATGCGCGCCTTGACCAGATAGTCGAAACCGCCGACCACCATGTGGCATTCGATGATCTCGGGCGCCTGCAACACCGCCTCGGCGAAGCGGTCGAAGACTTGCGGCGCTGTGTGGTCGAGCCGCACCTCGATGAACACGAGTTGTGCCTGCCCGATCCTGGCGGGATCGAGAATGGCACGCACCGCGCGGATGAACCCTTCGGCGAACAGCCGCTTGACGCGCTGCGCCGCCCCTGTCGGCGACAGGCCGACCCGCCGCGCCAGATCGAGCGTCGTGCGGCGGCCATCCTCCTGCAACAAGCGCAGCAGCGAGCGGTCGATACGGTCGAGATCGTCCATTTCAGGATTCACACATTTGAGCCAGGACTAGCGTGATAACCACGCCAAAATCGCAAAAACAGCATATTTCATCACGCCGCCAGATCGCAATACCGTTGCCGTGCACTCCAACCGACAACGAAAGCGTATCCCATGACAACTGCCCTATCGATCTCCCGCAGCGCCCAGGCCAAGGGCGATACACCAGTGCTCTTCTTGAGCGAAGCCGAGGTGAAAACCTGCATCGACCTTCGCCAGCTTCTCGAGGCGCTGGCCGGCGGCTTCAAGGCGCTGTCCGATGGCAAGGTCGTCAATCCGGCGCGGCCGCAGCTCGATATTCCCGATGCAGGTTATTCGCTGGCGATGCCGGCCTGGACGGCGGGCATGCATCTGACGGTGAAGATCGTCAACGTCTTCGAAGGCAACATTGCCAAAGGCATCCCCAGCCACCTCGCCACCATCCATCTGTTCGACCCGCAGACCGGCATGCCGGTCTGCGTCATGGACGGCACCTACATCACCGCGGTGCGTACCTCCGGCTCGGCTGTGCTGTCGGTTCGTGAACTCGCCCGGCGCGACGCCAAGGTGGCGACGGTGGTGGGCGCCGGCGTGCAGGCCGGCCAGCACTTGCACCTTCTGCCGCTGGTGCGCGACTTCGCCGAGATCCGCGTCGTCTCGAAGGAATTCGCGGATGCGCAGGCGCTTGCCGCGCAGCATCCGGGCGTCGTCGCCGTCAGCGATCTTGAAGCTGCGGTATGCTCGTCGGATGTCGTCTGCCTGGCGACGCATTCCTACGCACCGGTGATCTCGGCCGACTGGGTGCGGCCGGGCACCCATGTCTCGTCGGTGGGCGTCGCACCGCCCGGTGGCGAACTACCGGTCGACCTCATCAGGCGGGCAAGCCTGTTCGTCGAGACAAGCGAAGCCTTCGCCCCGACCCCGGTCGGCTCCTGCGAACTCGCCGGTCTCGATCCGCAAACCGGAACCGAACTCGGCGAAATGCTGCTCGGTCTACGGCCGGGACGCGTCAGCGCCGAGCAGGTCACCGTCTACAAGGCGATGGGCGTTGCCATGGAAGACATGGTGGCGGCCGACCTTGCCTATCGCGAAGCGGTTCGGCGGGGATTGGGGCGGGCTGTTACGTTGTAGCGGGCTGGCCGGGCTCACCGTTAAAGTCGGCGCTGCCCCTCATAGCCCGTACGATGGGCAGGCCGGTTGAATATCAACGCGCCTTGGGCAAGCCGGGCAGCATCTGGCTCAGCACGCGATCGCCAAGGAAGACGTGATGGAAGATGGCCGCGGCGGCGTGCAGGCCGGCGAGCCAGAGGATGATATCGCCAAGCGTGCCGTGGATGTCCGCCAGCGATCCGCCCGCACCCCACGGGCCGAAAAACGGACCGATGGCGCCGAGGCCGTAGACCGTCACCGGGTGGCCGCCGAACCATGCTCCGAGCATGGCGGTCGCTGGAACCGCGAACAGAAGCGCATAGAGCGCCCAGTGCGTCACCTTGGAGGCGACGTCCATCCATGCCGGCATCGGCGGTGCGTCCGGAACGCTGTCGAACAGGCGCCAGACCAGACGAGCGACCAGCAGCCAGAAAACGGCGAAACCGAGCGTCTCGTGAAGCAACAGGGTCGAGGCGCGGGCCTCGGAATAGACCCGTGCCGGCGGGCCGCCTTCGGAGACCAGGAAGGCGATGAGCACAAGCAGTGCCGTCAGCCAGTGAAATGCCTGGGCAAGGCTTCCGTAGCGGGTTGTCGTACCGGACAGCGACATGCAAAAGCTCCGTTGGACACAATTGTCGTCAAGTGAACATCCGAGTTTGCCGTTCATGTGGCGGCGACCTCGCGATGGCAAGGGCCACGCGGGCGACGGCAAGGGGCCGCGCTCGCGACGGCAAGGTGCCGCGCCGAGGTGGAACGCTCCGCCGGGATATGAGACGCTGACCGCCAAGCCTGACCAGGAGATGCAACGATGAAACCCACACTGCCGCTGCTGTTGAGCCTCAATGGCGGCTATGTCGACACAGCCGGGTTCCTGGCCCTGCAGGGCCTGTTCACCGCGCATGTGACGGGAAATTTCGTCACCCTGGGCGCCTCCCTGGTGCTCGGCATCTCGGGCGTGCTGGCAAAGCTTTTGGCGTTGCCGGTGTTCTGCATCGTCGTCATCCTGACCCGGCTGGCCGGCGAGCGCTTGCGCAGGCGGGGACGGCCGGCGCTCGGTGTGCTGCTGGCGGCCAAGCTGGCGCTGCTGATCGCGGGTGCTGCGCTGGCGATCCGCTTTGGCCCCTTCGCCAGCGGTGACGGTGCGGCTGCCATCGTCACCGGCATGGTGCTGGTCGCCGCCATGGCGATCCAGAACGCGGTGCACCGCGTCCATCTCGCGGCCGCACCGCCATCGACGCTGATGACCGGCACCACCACCCAGATCATGATCGACGTCAGCGATCTTCTGGGCGGCGTGAAGCCAGAGGCCCGCCCTGCCCTCATCGCCCGCCTGCGGCGCATGTCAGTGGCGGTCGCCGTGTTTGCCGCGGGCTGCGCTGCCGCGGCACTCGGCTTTGCCTTCGCCAATGTCTGGTGCTTCGTCGTGCCGCCAGTGATTGCGCTCTTTGCCCTGCTGCCGCAGCTTGCGGCGCCGGACGAGGAAACCAGCTAGCCCCCTTCATCCGTCCAGATCAGGCGCAGCAGGCGCAGCAGCGTAGCCCGCTCCTTCTTCGTCAGCCGATGCAGGAACCGGTCCTCGTGCCGGCGAACCCGCCGCCGCCATCCGGGCATGGCCTCCCTGGCGGCCGGCGTCAGGGCGAGCATCTGCACGCGCTTGTCGCCGGCATGGTCGTCACGCTCGACCAGCCCACGCTCTTCCAGTTCGGCAAGCAGCGGTGCCATGTTGGCGCTCTTCATGCCGAGCAGGCGGCAGAGCTCGGCGGCGCGGATGCCGGGCTTCTCGTCGATCAGCGCCAGCATGCCATAGGTGACCGGGCGCAGAGCCGCATCGGCCAGTTCCACCGCGAAATCGTTGAGCGCAACGGCCGAGGCGCGTTTGAGATTGTAGCCGATCTGCGCATCGAGCGCGTCTTTAGGTGTCGCGCTTGGCGCGCCGCGACTGGTGCGAGCCTCGTCCATGCTGCAACCGATCGCCGCGATCAAGGTCCTTGTCAAGCGAAAAATACTATGCGACATAGCAAATATAATCGCTATGCTGCATAGCAATTGTCACCAATGCAGCAGTGAAACGGGAGGACCCGACCATGACCGAAGAGACCGTTGCCTTCGACGTCGAGAACGGCATCGCCTGGGTGCGCTTCAACCGTCCGGACAAACGCAATTGCATGAACCCGGCGCTCAACCGGCGAATGATGGAGGTTCTCGACGAGTTGGAATTCCGCGACGATGTCGGCGTGCTGGTGCTGTCGGGCGAAGGCAGCGCCTGGTCGGCGGGCATGGACCTCAAGGAGTATTTCCGCGAGACCGAAGCCAAGGGCCTTGGTGCCATCCGCAAGGCGCAGTCCGAAGCCTATGGTTGGTGGCGGCGGCTGCGCTGGTACGGCAAGCCGACCATCGCCATGGTCAATGGCTGGTGCTTCGGCGGCGGCTATGGCCCGCTCTTCGCTTGCGATCTCGCGTTCGCAGCCGACGAAGCGCAGTTCGCCCTGTCCGAGATCAACTGGGGCATCCTGCCCGGCGGCGGCGCCACCAAGGTGGTGGTCGACCTCCTGTCGATGCGCGACGCCATGTACCACGCGCTGACCGGCGAACTCATCGACGGCAGGAAGGCCGCCGCCTGGAAGCTGGTCAATGAAAGCCTGCCGCTGGCGGATCTGAAGGCGCGTGTCACCGAGGTCGCCACCCTCTTGCTGAAGAAGAACCCGATTGCCCTGAAGGCGACCAAGGACGCCATCCGCCGCGTCGCCGAGATGACCTACGACAATGCCGAGGACTATCTCGTGCGGGCGCAAGAGGCGGCCAATTCCCACGACAATGAGGGCCGCAAGGAAGGCATCCGCCAGTTCATCGACGAAAAGAGCTACAAGCCGGGTCTCGGCGCCTACGACAAGGCAAGGTGATCCGCAAAGCACAGGCAATCCTGGGGAGGAGACGCAGATGCCGGCCTGGACGACATCAGACCCCGTGGCTCTGCACGCCAGGGCGCAGCCGGATCGTCTCGCTTGTGTCGACCTGGCCACCGGCCGGCGCTGGACCTATTTCGCGCTGGACGAAACCGTCCAACGTGCAGTCGGCGTTCTCGAAGGCGGCCATGGCATCGCGGCTGGGCAACGGATCGCGACGATAGCCCGCAACTGCGCCGATCTCTTGATCCTGCAGCAGGCCGCGATGCGGCTCGGCGCCATCTTCGTGCCGCTCAACTGGCGGCTTGCCAGCGCCGAGCAGAAGACGATCCTCCAGGATTGCGAACCGGTGTTTCTGTTGCATGACTCGGCCCTCGACATGGCGCTGCCCAAAGGCTGCAGGCCGGTCGAAGTCGCTGCCTTCGCGGCGGCGGTCGAGGCGCATCCGCCGGCAGCGCGCCGCCCGTTGCCGGCGGACGATACGCCGTCGATCATCCTCTACACATCCGGCACGTCGGGCCGGCCGAAAGGGGTTATTGTCACCGAGCGCAACGCCTTGGCCACCGCGATCAATTTCGGCGTGCTGGGGCGGGTCGGCAACGCCAGCATCTTCCTCTGCGACGCGCCGATGTTCCATGTCATCGGCCTCATCACCAACCTGCGGCCACCTCTGCTTCAGGGTGGCACGGTGCTGATCTCGCCCGGCTTCGATGCCGGCCTCACCAACCGTCGCCTTGCCGATCCCGCGCTTGGCGTCACCCACTATTTCTGTGTGCCGCAGATGGCCAGAATGCTGCGCGACCATCCGGATTTTGCGCCCGCGAACTGGACTTCGCTCACCGCCATCTTCACCGGCGGAGCGCCAAACCCCGCCGCCGATATCAACTGGTGGCTGGCGCAAGGTGTGTGCATGGTAGACGGCTTCGGCATGACGGAAGCCGGCACCGTGCTTGGCATGCCGGTCGAGACCGACCGGATCGCCCGCAAGGCGGGTTCGGCGGGTCTTGCGGCGCCGGCGATCTGCCTGCGCATCGTCGACGACGATGGCCGCGACGTCGCCGCCGGCGAACCTGGCGAGATCTGGCTGTCCGGCCCCGGCATCACATCGGGCTACTGGAACCGGCCGGAAGAGACGGCGCGCGCCTTCTCCGCCGATGGCTGGTTCCGCACCGGCGACATCGCGCGGCAGGACGGCGAAGGCTTCGTCACCCTCGTCGACCGCCGCAAGGACATGTTCATTTCCGGCGGCGAGAACGTCTTTCCGGTCGAAGTCGAGATGGCGCTGCTCGATCATCCCGATATTGCCGAAGCGGCCGTGATCGGCGTCGCCGACCAGCGTTGGGGCGAAGTCGGGCGCGCCTTCGTGGTGGTCAAACCCGGTCGCGTTGTCGACCCGGCCGATCTGGCAAGCCACTGCGGCGCCCGTATCGCCCGCTACAAGGTGCCGAAGGAGTTCTTGCTCACCGATACGCTGCCGCGCACCGCATCCGGCAAGATCCAGAAACACATTTTACGCGGCTGGACATCACCGACCAGCGGGCAAGCCTGAGGCTCGACCGTTTAGCCCGCAGGCGCGGACCGAAAAGTCGCCACGGCCGCCGCAACGATTTCCGCATTGTCCCTGGCCACGCTGCCATCGGCGAGCGTCTTGCCGTCCTCCAGACCGACCCGCGTCGACCAGCGCTTGCGATGCGCAAGCGCGACGAACGGCCAGACCGTGGCGTCGACGCCGTGCAGCAGGATCGGCCGCCGCACCCCGCCCCGCTCGAGCACGGTGGCGATGCCATGGGCCTCGTCCAGTGCAGCCGGCAGGTCCTGGATGTCGATCTCGATCAGGATGCGCAGCACGCGGCCGTGGTCGGCAAGACCGACGAAACGTTCGGCATCGGCTGTTGTGGCAAGCCCCGCTTCGATGCCGACGCCGCGCTGGCGCAGCAGCTCCATCACCCCAGGCGCATCAGCCTCCGACAAATTGACCGACGCATAGTCGGGCAGTTCCTGCCAAGCGCCGATCGCGGCGCGGGTCCGCTCGACATCGTTCTCGATCCAGGCGCCGGTCGACACGCCAATCAGCGTGCCCGGGCAGGCCCGGCGCACCGCCAGCACAGTGGCATTGACCGCCGCCAGGCTTTCGCGTTCGTCAATGCGCGGATGGATGTGCAATTCGGCCGCACCGGCGGCGACACAGGCCACCGCGTCGCTCGCCATCGCCTGTGCATCGAGCGGCAGCCTGGGGTGGAAATCACGTGGGCGCGCGCCGTTGATGCAGGCCTGGACGATCATCGATCTCACCTCGGACAGGGGAGGTCGCAGTCTAGCCGCGCAGCAAGACGCGGCAAAGAGTTGGAGACTTCGCTCCTGACAGCGCGCGCAACATTCGCGGCATTTGAATAAAAGCCGCCTGTGGATATTTACCCCGCATTCCGCCAGGCCCGCCAAGATAGATTGGGGCGGGATCATGGAGAGACCATTGACCAGTGATTTTTCAGCGGCCCGCATCCACCTCGAACGCGCCTATCACTATCTGCAAGGCAGTGACGAGACGAGCCGCATGGCATGTGAGGCCCTCGATCTGTTGATCGAAACGGTGGCAGAGGCACAGCACAGGCCATCCGAGGCTGGAGTGCTGGAATTTCCGCAATCGACGGCGCGGCGAACCGCTTAAGATGTTTTGAGACTCAGGCCGGCTGGCCCGGCCTGAATCTCAACACACCTGAACCTCAATATACCTGGATATCAATATACTTGGATCACGATGCCTTTCGGGCCGCCACCACCCTGGTCGCGCGCGAAACGATCGCCTCCAGCGGTTCGGGCCGGTGCAGCAAGAACCCCTGGCCGAAGGCGACGCCCATATCGCTCAGCATCGTCAACGTGTCCTGCCGTTCGATCTTCTCGCCCACCACAGCGCAGCCCAGGCTGCGGGCAATGCTGGTGATAGCCAGCACGATCTCGCGGTCGAAGCGGCTTTGCGTGATGTGCTCGATGAAGGAACCGTCGATCTTGATCGTGTCGACGGGGAAACGCCTGAGATATTCGAACGAACTCATGCCGGCGCCGAAATCGTCGAGGCTGACCCGGCAGTGCCGCTCACGCGCCTTGCGCACGAATTGTTCTGCGGCGTCGAAATTCGTGACCGCGGCGGTCTCGGTAATCTCGAAGCCGATGCCCGAATGCGGCGCCCCGGTCTCCTCGATGACGCTGTCGACAAACGCCCACAATTGCGGATCGCTCAACGTCTGCGCCGACAGGTTGAAGCCGAGCGTCAGCGCGCCCGAGCGCAACGCCGCGCCGTGCCGCGACAGCGCGGTGCGGATGATCCAGCGGTCGAGCCTGGAAGCGATGCCGAACCGCTCGGCCACCGGAATGAACTCGCCGGGCGACACCAGGCGGCCATTGCGTGCGGTGAGCCTCGCCAGCACTTCGACATGGCGGCTCTCTTCCCAGGGCCTGCCCAGCAGATGGATTTCCTGGCCGAACAGTTTCAGCCGTCCGTCTTCCATGGCATCGACGGTGTCGGCGGCGATGCGCGCCGCATTCAGCCCGCCCGACCCCGATGCCGTCTTGACGGAGAACACAGCGAAACGGTTTCGCCCGGCAGCCTTGGCCGCGTAGCAGGCATCGTCGGCGCAGGCCAGCGCGTCGGCCACCGTGGTGCTAGCATCATCGACAAAGGCGATACCGATCGAGGCCGCCAGCTTGCGCGTCGATGCGGCCGGGCCGAGATCGGCTTCGCGCACCGCGCCAAGCACGGCGGTGGCGATCCGCTCGGCCTGCACGGCATCGCAATGCGGCACCACCAGCGCGAATTCGTCGCCGCCCAGCCGCGCCGCATGCGCCGATGGCGGCAGACAAGCACGGATGCCGGCGGCAACGCTCTTCAGCGCCAGGTCGCCGGCGGCGTGGCCGGCAAAATCGTTGAGCGCCTTGAAGTAGTCGAGATCGACATAGAACACGGCGAGCGGCGCACCTGCCGCGATATGGTCGGCAAGCAGCCGGTCGAAGGCGGAGCGGTTCCACAGGCCGGTCAGAGCGTCATGGCGGGCCGCGTAGGCGAGCTCCTGCTCGCGCAGCTTTTCCTCGGTGATGTCGCGCACCGTGCCGAGGATCTGGCCGGCAGCACCCGCGGCGGCGACGAAGCGGACCAGCGATTCGATGTGGCGGATCTCGCCGTCGCGCCTGATGATACGGTATTGATTGGCGATGACGGCGTCCGTTCCCATGGGTGCCCGGTGCGCGCGCTCGGTGGCTTCCTTGTCCTCGGGATGCAGATAGCTGTGCCAAAGGTCGGCCGTCACCTCGTCGGTGTCGGCGACGAGGCCGAACATGTCTCTGGTGCGGGTGTCCCAATAGCTCTTGTTGGTGGCGATGTCGTAGTGCCAGATGCCGGTGCCGCTGGCGGCGAGCGCCAGGCGGAAGCGCACATTGACCTTTTCGAGCTCGGCTTCGGCCGCCTTCTGCTTGGTGATGTCGGTCTGCACGCCCATCAGCCGCAGTGGCTTTCCGGAAGCGTCGCGCTCGACGATGCCACCGCGATCGAGCACCCATACCCAGTGGCCGTGCTTGTGCTTCAGCCTGAGTTCGGTCTCGATGGCGTCGGTCTGTCCGGCGATGTGGCGGTCGCCGCTGGCCAGCGCCCGCTCGCGATCGTCGGGATGGGTCAGTTGCAGCCACAGGTCACTGGTGTTGGCAAGTTCGCTTTCATCATAGCCCAGCATCCGCGCCCAGGTCGCTGAATAGAAGCACGCGCCGGTCGCAAGATCCCAGTCCCAGACACCAAGATGGGCGCGTTCCAGGGCCTTGGCCCAGAACGTTCCATTACGAGTTTTCTTGTCCTGACGCGCCATCGTCTGTTTCGCTCATCCCCACCAAGGGGGCAATCTGCAGCAAAACCAGAGAAGAAACAGTTACCGAAGGAAGACTGCCCCAGAACGGCGATCCTGCGTTGCCAGCTTGCGTGAGCGTTGCCGGCACGTTCCCGCCTTTCGATTGGCCGGCAAGAACCGGAGTTTTGCCCCCAACGGATCGTCCTAGTGCTTGCCCAGGGTCATCGGCGAAGGCCGGTGATCCCCAAGACAAACAGAAA
Organism: Mesorhizobium sp. P2_F8; assembly: GCF_056403655.1. Taxonomy (NCBI): domain Bacteria; kingdom Pseudomonadati; phylum Pseudomonadota; class Alphaproteobacteria; order Hyphomicrobiales; family Phyllobacteriaceae; genus Mesorhizobium; species Mesorhizobium sp. P2_F8. The sequence goes on along the minus strand of NZ_JBFUFB010000003.1, from coordinate 347,960 downwards.
GAGGACCTCCCAATGACCAAACAGGAAGACAACAAGGCCGTCGTCGTCAGATGGTTCACCGACTTCTGGGGTGAAACCTGCGACCTGTCGGTGGTCGACGACATCGCCGCACCCGACATGCTGCTGAAATACTCGCTGCATGAGCCGCGCCGCGGCCGCGACGACATCAAGGCCTTCATGACCGACTTCCGCGCCGCTTTCCCGGACCTCAATTTCTGGGCCACCGCCGAGCTCATCGCCGAAGGCGACTATGTCGTCGGCCAGTGGGAGGGCGGCGGTACTCATGCCGGCCCGGCGTTCAACGATTTCCTCGTCGGTTCGCTGCCGGCCGCTACCGGCCGCACCATGCGCTTCACCGGCACCACCGTGCTGAAAGTGGTCGACGGCAGGATCGTCGAGGAGATCGGCCTCGACGACGGCGTCGCCGCCCTCACCAGCTCGGCCTGGTCAAGGCCGCCTGATCGCTGGGCCATCGCCGTCCAGGCGATGGCCCCACGTTCAATCGCGGCCGAAGCCTGATGGAAAGGCCGCCTGCAACGGTCGAAAGCCTCGGATGGCGGCGAATGACGCAGGTGCGTTGCGGCGCAACATCGTTGTCAATGAATCCTTGCCAACAAATTGTGAATTATAACTGTGTGACGAATAAAATTTTACTTGGATACAAGTGTAACCAGTTGGTAATACATCGCCTGCGAAATACTCCATAACAATTTTCTGGGCAGCTGGCGGGATGTCCTCCGATGAATGCGCACACCGGGCAGCGCGGCGGCAATAGCCGCTCGTCCGCCCCTCTTGACCTGGACGTCGCGGCAACCAGGAGCGGTTGGCTGCTGACTGCCCTGTGTCTGACCTATGCCCTGACTGCTCTTTACCTGGAGCCGGATCGCTATCTGCATCTGGCGCATTCCTATGCCAGGCCGTTCGTCTTGTTGTTGCCCACGCTTCTGGCGGCTGGGCTCGGCCTGGCGGCGCTGACATTTGCCAGGCGCAACCCGACCAGGTACATGCTCGACACGCTCAGCCAGAGTTGGCTGGCAGCCACACCTGTCATCGTTTTGTTCTATCTCGGCATCACCGCCTTCACCACCCTGAAGGTCGCCATCCCGGACGTCGTGCCGTTCTACGCCGACCGCGCCCTGGTGGAGCTTGATCTTTGGCTGCATGGCACCGATCCGTGGACTTGGGCGCACAGCGTCGTTCCCGAACCGTTCTCGGCCGTGATTTTCGCCGGCTACGCATATGTTTGGCATGTCCAATGGTTCGGCATTTTGCTGTTCGTCGCCTTCTGGCGCGATCCAGTCAGGCGCTTGCGCTATCTATGGGCGTTCGCGCTGACCACGATCCTGTGCGGCACCGTTCTTGCGACCTTGCTGTCGTCCGCCGGCCCGATATTCCACGACCAGTTCTACGGCGGTGACCGGTTTGCCGGACTGCGAACCGCCCTGACTGAGAACGGCTCCGCCGCTCCGGTTTATGTCTATGCCAACTATCTGCTTGCAGCCTACAGGAGCGGACGTCCTGAGCTGGGCAGCGGCATCTCCGCCATGCCAAGCATGCATGTCGCCTTCGTTACGCTCAACGCGCTCTTCCTGACCGGTTTCGGTCGTCGCTGGGCCATCGTCGGCTGGTCCTTTGCGGCCTTCATCCTGTTCGGCTCGGTCTATACCGGCTGGCACTATGCCGTGGATGGCTACCTCTCGATCCTTGTCGTCTCCCTGCTCTGGTATGTGACGGGGCGTTTGCTCCTGCCGCAAACGAGCCGGGACATCGCCGAGCTGGGATCGGCGATCCCCGATCCGATAACACAATGACCGGGCCTGGCTGACGCCGGACTGCCGCGCCCCACAGGCCTCGGGCGAGTGGCCAGGCGGCATTGGCGCCGCCTGGCCATTACCGGCTACTGGCTCGGCGCCATCGCGTGTTCGCATGACACTTTCGGGTTCATGTCGGCGAAGGTGCCGGTCGGGTTGCCTTTCCAGGCCCAGACATGCAGTTCGTAGAACGCGCCCAGGCCATAGCGATTGGGCGCGCTGTTGAAATTGAACAGCTGTCCGTCCAGCGACGCCGGCCCCTTCGAGGTGATGTATTCGACTGCCACCAGCTTCAGCGTGCCGTCGGCCATCGGCTCGTACATCACGGCTTCGGGACGGGCGATGTCGATCTTGTCGTCCTTCAGATACTGGCCGTTGACGTAGTGGACGCCCATGGCGCCGCCGGTGATGCCGCTGGCGCAGGGAATGGGCGCATAGCCCTCGGCCGTCGCGGCCTTGACGTCGACAAACCGGCTGTTGGCAGCCCGTACCTTGTCGGCCAGCGGATTGGGGCCGGACGCAGGCGCTTCCTGATGCGCCTGCGCGAATGCGGTGCAGACGGCCAGCATGGCCCCCGCCATGAGAAGCCTGTTTCGGACGTTCGATATCATGTTCATTCCATTCTTCTTGAAAAAGCACAGCTGGCCGGCCGCCGAAAATAAGGAGGCCCGACACACAAGCGCTGTGACTGTTGTTGCTTGGAGATCCCGCAATCGATGCGACGAATGCCGGGAACGGTCATCCCTTCGGCAGATACGGGATCGTTCCGGCCAGATCGGTGTTGTCGATCATCTGGAAACGGCTGTCGCTGCCATCCTGTCGGGCCGAAACGAATGGCGCATACGCCGGATCGTTGGTGAAGGCACGCGCCGCCGCTTCCGACGGGAACGCCATCAGGGCGATCAGCGTGGTGTCGAGCGGCTTGCCTTCGAGCGTTTTCACATTGCCGCTGCGCGACAGGTATCTGCCGCCATGCTTGTGGACGAGATCGTGCACCGAGGCGGCATAGGACGGCATCCACTGCGGGTCCTTCACCTTGATGTCTGCGATGATGTAAGCGGTCATGGTCGTCTCCTGGTTGTGGCGCAAGGGGTATCCCGTGCACCGGCCAAGAGGTCGCATGGCAGGACGCCGGCCAACCAGTCCGCGATCTGTACTGGGGTGGTACAGTTTCCGTACTGGCCGCTTCCTTCATGAAGGCCTAATATTCAGCTCAGGTTCGAGGGAGAGGCACCAATCATGACCCAGCACGGATACAAGCAGTTCTGTCCGCTATCGATGGCAGCCGAGGTGCTCTGCACCCGCTGGACCATGGTTCTGCTGCGCGAACTTGTGGCGGGCTCGACCCGTTTCAACGACCTGCGCCGCGGCGTGCCGAAAATGTCACCGACCCTTCTGTCGCAACGGCTCAAGGAGCTCGAACTGGCCGGGATCATCGAGCGCAAGGAAGTGCCGGGCGAGAAAGGCATCTTCGAATATCGGCTGACGGAAGCCGGCAGGGATTTGCGCCCAGTCGTCGAGGCGATGGGCTTCTGGGGACAGAAATGGGTCGAGTCCCGGCTGTCGCTGAAAAACCTCGATCCGTCGTTGCTGATGTGGGACATGCGGCGCAACCTGAACCCCTCGCCGCTGCCGGAGGGGCGCACGGTGATACAATTTCTGTATCAGGAGCTACCGGCGTCCAAACGGTCGTGGTGGCTGATCGTCGAGAAGCACGGCGAGGTCGATCTGTGCTGGTACGATCCGGGCTTTGAGGTCGATCTCTACGTCTCGACGGACTTGCACACGATGACGGCGATCTGGATGGGGTTGATCACCGTCGAGAAGGCCGGGGGAAAGGTCGCGTTGACCGGCGACCAGCACATCGCGAGGAAAATGCAGACCTGGTTGGGTCTCAGCCCATTTGCGATCGAACCCAAGCGGGCGGCGTAGCAACGAGGGCTCGGGCGACGGCGATCAGGCACTTGGCAGGAAACGGGTGGCGAGGCCGGCTTTTGGCGGCTTCAATGCCGGGCATGTTCATCACCCTGGCCAAGAATCTGAAATCCACGCCGCTGCCGGTTGCCGACGATCCGCGCTGGGCGCGCATCGTTTCGCGTGACAAATCGGCCGACGGAGAATTCTGGTATTCGGTGGCGACGACCGGCGTCTATTGCCGGCCCTCCTGCCCGTCACGGCGCGCCAACCCGAAGAACGTGCAATTGTACGACACGCTGGATCAGGCGAAGGCGACCGGCTTTCGTCCGTGCCGGCGCTGCAATCCGGACGGCCCGTCGCTGGAGGCCGGCAACGCCGCGATGGTCGCCGATGCCTGCCGCAGGATCGAACGGAGCGAGGAAGAACCGTCGCTCGCCGAACTGGCGGCCGCCGCCGGGCGCAGTGCCGGCTATTTCCACCGCGTCTTCAGGGCCGTCACCGGGCTGACGCCGAAGGACTATGCCGCCGCGCAGCGCGCCGCCCGCATCCGCCAGGGTCTGGAGGACGGCGCCAGCGTGACAGCGGCGATCTATGATGCCGGCTTCAATTCGAGCGGACGTTTCTACGAGAAATCCACCGGCATGCTCGGCATGACACCAACGCGCTACCGCGCCGGCGGCACGCATGAAGAGATCCACTTTGCCGTCGGCGAATCCTCGCTCGGCGCCATCCTGGTCGCATCGAGCAAAAAGGGCGTCGCCTCGATCCTGCTCGGCGACGATCCGGACATGCTGGTGCGCGACCTTCAGGACCGTTTCCCCAAGGCGCGGCTGATCGGCGGCGACCGCGGCTACGAGGCTCTGGTCGCCCGCGTCGTCGGTTTCGTCGAAGCGCCAGCACTCGGCCTCGACCTGCCGCTCGATGTGCGCGGCACCGCGTTCCAGCAGCGCGTCTGGCAGGCCTTGCAGGACATCCCGGTCGGCCACACGGTTTCCTATGCCGTGATCGCGGAGCGCATCGCGGCGCCAAGGGCGGCCCGCGCCATCGCCGCCGCCTGTGCGGCCAACAGTCTTGCCGTCGCCATTCCCTGCCACCGCGTGATCAGGAAAGACGGCGCGCTGTCCGGCTACGCCTGGGGTGCGGAGCGCAAGCGCGCGCTGCTCGACCGGGAGGCGGCGTCCGGCGCATCGGGCGGGGCGAGACCAGCAGATCATCGGTCTTCGCGGGCCTGACGGCGGGAGGACCTGGCAACAATGCGCGCGATGGCAAGGTCTCCCACCACCGATACGAAGACCCGCAAAGTCGCTGCCGCCAGCCTACGCACCCAAGACGCGAAATCACTGGTGATGACCGCCGTTGGTCAGATGGTCGATAACGGCAAAGCCGAGTGGAACCTGACTGCGACCGGCGATATCGAGCTGCGGCTCCTGACCGGCGAAGTGTTCCTGCTCGGTGAAATGTCCGTCACCCGCGTCGCATGACAAAATGGGAATGGTTTCAATATCAGCGCTCTACGGCGCCCCCCTCTGTCCTGCCGGACATCTCCCCCACGAGGGGGGAGATCGGCTGTCACCACGACCTTCGCCAATCTCCAGCGTTGCAGGAAGGGAGCCGGCGCCAGAGCTGCCGATCTCCCCACCTGTGGGGGAGATGTCCGGCAGGACAGAGGGGGGCGCCGTAGAGCACATACTTTTGCGCTCGCGATTTGAATTTGAAAGCAAGCATCGGAGTGAGACACGGCCGGCACGCGACTAGGGTTCATGCACAAGACAAAGGAGTGAAGGCAATGAACCTCATGCAAACCCGAACGGCAGTACAGACAGCGATAGCACGCAACACTGCCGCTACCCTCGACACCATCACCTATACCATCGGCCAGTCCGCGCTCGGCAAGATCCTGGCGGCGCGCAGCGATCTCGGCGTCTGCGCCATCCTGATCGGCTCGAACACCGACGCGCTGGAGCAGGACCTTGGCAATCGCTTCCCCGGTAAGATGCTGGTCGAAGACGAGACCGCCTTGCGCGACGATCTCGCGGCGATAGCGCGCTTCGTCGAAACACCCGGGGCCGGTCTCGACCTGCCGCTCGACATGCGCCAAGGCACACCGTTCCAGCAGCGGGTGTGGGACGTGCTGCGCACCATCCCGTGCGGCGCCACCGTCACCTACACCGCCCTTGCCCGCCGCCTTGGCCAGCCGAACGGTGCCCGCGCCGTGGCCACGGCCTGCGCAGCCAACGCGATCGCGATCGGCATTCCCTGCCACCGCGTCGTCCGCACCGACGGCACGCTGTCCGGATACCGCTGGGGCATCGAGCGCAAGCGCGTTTTGCTCGACAAGGAGGCAACGCTATGAACGCCCATGCCAAGGTTGCCGCTTCCGTGGTCGAAGCCGCTGAGACGCGCGTCGCCGCGTACGACTGGCCAGCCTTTGCCGCCGAGCTCGACGGCTTCGGCTGCGCGGTGATCGAAAAGCTGCTCTCGCCCGAAGAGTGCCGGCGGATCGCCGGCCTCTATTCCCATGAACAGCACTTCCGCAGCCACATCCACATGGCCAGGCACGGCTTCGGCAAGGGCGAGTACCGCTATTTCCGCTATCCCTTGCCCGACCTCCTGGGCGGCTTGCGCAGTGCGCTCTATCCCAGGCTGGCCGGCGTCGCCAATCAATGGAACGAGCGCATGGGGCAAGCCATGCGCTATCCAGCGACGCATGCCGAGTTTCTCGAACAGTGCCATGCCGCCGGCCAGACCCGGCCGACGCCGTTGTTGCTGCAGTATGTACCCGGCGACTTCAACTGCCTGCACCAGGACCTCTATGGCGACCTCGCCTTCCCGCTGCAGGTGGCGATCCTGCTTTCCGAACCGGGCGAAGATTTCACCGGCGGCGAGTTCGCGCTGACCGAACAGCGGCCGCGCATGCAGAGCCGTGTCGAAGTGGTGCCCTTGCGCCAGGGCGACGCGGTGGCATTCGCCGTCCACAACCGGCCGGTGCAGGGAACCAAGGGCAACTACCGCGTCAACTTGCGCCACGGCGTCAGCCGCCTGCGCTCAGGCATGCGCCACACGGTCGGCATTATTTTTCACGACGCCAAGTGAGGCCGACTTCATCCGGCGTCGGCGGATGCCATATCCAGGATCCAGGGACACGCATAGTAGTCGCTGATATGATCGATCACGCCGCCGTCGGCATGGATCCGTACCAGATACGCCAGCCGCCAGACCACGCCATGCAGCCTGTCGACGACCAGCACGTTTTCCCCTTCGAAGGCGCCTGGCCGTATGCGCCAGGGCAGCTCGCTGCGCTCAAATTCGGCGAAGTAGGGCGAGCTGGAGAGCAAGCCATTGTAGCAGTCCGAAACGCGCAGCCGGGCATCGGCGCTGGTCAGCGCCCGCACCCCGTCCCAGTCTCGTTTGTTGAACAATTCGACATAGTAGTCGAGCAGCCGCGCCAGTTCGGCATCGTGTAGCGGTGCCGCGATCGGCTGCGCCGGCAAGACGGCGAGCTTGGCGCGGCCGCGGTTGAGCGCCGACTTGACACCGCCCGATGTCGAGCCGACCAGATCGGCGATCTCCTCCAGCGAATGGTCGAAGACATCCTTGAGCAGCACGCAGGCGCGTTCCTTCGGCGGCAGATGCACGACCAGCCGCTCGATGGCACGGCCGGCGCCGGGACCGGCCGGCTCGACAGGCAGCACGATCTCGTCGCCCGCATAGCCGGCCTCGGCTCGCTGCCGGGCGCGGCGGCTCCTGATGAAGTCGATGCAGCGGTTGTGGGCGATACGGAACAGCCAGGGCCGCAGCGCCTGCGCATCATCGAGCCGTTCGATCTTGCGATAGGCCTCGAACAGCGCCTCCTGCATGATGTCCTCGCCATCGAGGGCCGAACCGGTCATGCGCGCGCAGTACCGGTGCAGCTTGACCCGCAGATGCGAAACCGTCTCAAGGAACTCTTTGTAGCGCTGGTCGAACAGGCCTTCGGAATCAAGCCGCGGCTGCATCCCTTGTGCCGGTTCGACGGGTTTGCGGATCTGCTGGTTCATTGCGGCATATCGGTCAGCGTCACCACACCATTGCGCAAGTGCTGCACGTCCACAAGCACGAAGCTCGATACGACCAGCCGGCGCATGCTCAAGCCGCTCTGTCGCCGGCAGCTTTGTCGCTGGTAGCTGGCAAGCCCAGTCTCGGCCGCACCCAGGTGGCGAGGCGGCCGATGGCGTCGTCGGCTTCCGGCGCCTTGCCGGCCATCATCTGGAAGGAATGCAGCATGCCGTCAAAGACGTCGAGCCGCGTCTCGAGGCCGGCCATCCTGGCGCGCTCGGCGAACATGCGGCTTTCGTCGACCAGCGTCTCATCCGCGCCGGCTTGCAGGAAGACAGGCGGAAAACCGCTGAGGTCGGCATAGAGCGCACTGACCAGCGGATCGAGCCGGTCGCCATCGTCGATGAAGTTCGTCACCAGCCAGTCGACTGCAGCCTTGGCGAAAGCCGGGTCCTTGTCGCGGTTGGTCTCATAGCTGGCACCGGTCAGCGCCATGTCGAACCAGCCGGAGATGATCAGCGTCGCGGCAGGCAGCGGCCGGCCTTCCGCACGAAGGCACTGCAGCACGCCATAGGTCAGCACCGCGCCGCAGGAATCGCCGGCAAGCGCGATGTGCCTGGTATCGAAGCCTTGCCGGGTGCGGTCGGTGAGCCAGTTCCAGGCGGTCATCGCCGTATTGAGCTGGGCCGGATGCTTCGCCTGATGCGCCAGCGGATAGCCGTAGAGCAACGCCCGGCAGCCGACGACCTTGGCCAGATGCCCGACCAGCTTGCGGTGCGTGTAGATCGAGCCGCCGATGAAGCCGCCGCCATGCGCGTAGAACAGCACCCGCTGCTCGTCCGCGCCCTTCGGCACGATCCACATCGCCGGCACGCCACCGGCATCGACCTCGATATAGTCGACGCCGCCGGGTTCGCCGGTCAGCGCCGTCCAATGCGTGTCGTTGTAGTCGATGATCGCTTGCGGGCTCGTCAGTTTGCCGGCATTGGCAGCCAGCGCCGCGTAGTGGTTTCTGTTTGCCTCGCTCTGTATGCTCGCCATTATGGTCTCCCGGGGTTGCGGATCGCGGGCCGCGCGACCTTCGAAGCCTAGGACGAACGGGCGGTCGGAAAGGATACGTGGCCGCGTAATTTTTTTCGCGCGCGGCTAGTGCTCGCCGCCAAACATTGCGGCATGACGCCGGGCGAATTCGACGAACGGCGTTGCCCGCACGCCGAACATCTCGTGCGTCGCCAGATGCACCCGCGATTTCGGCCGCCGCAGCCGCTCGGCCAGTTGCTCGTCCAGCGCATCCGCGAAGTCGGTTGGAATGCCGCCGGCCACCAGATTGCGGCGCCGCACTTCAGGGCTCACATTGACATAGCGAACCGACTTGCCAATCGCTTGCGATATCCGCGCCGCGACATCGCACATCGTCAGCGCCTCGGGCCCGGTCATGTCGAGGCTCTCGCCCGCATGGCCGCCATCGCGCAGCAGCCGAAAGGCAACCTTGGCGATGTCTTCGACATCGACCGGCGACAACTCGGTGTCGCCGAGTGCGAGGCGGAAAACGCCCTCGGCGGCAATGGTTGGCGCGTCGCGCAGATAGACCTGCATGAACTGGCTGGGGCGCAGATGCGTCCACGCCAAGCCTGCCCCTTCCAGATAGCGCTCGATCTCCTCATGCATCCGCGTGAAGCGGAATTTCGTCGCGTCATAGCCGATGTTGGATTCCGCGCCAGAAAACTTCACCACATGGGCGATACCGGCCTGCTTGCAGGTGTCGATGAAGCGGCACTGCGTTTCCGTCATGTCCTCGGCGGCGGTCGAAATCATCAGCACGCGGTCGATGCCGTCGAGTGCAGCGCCCAGCGTTTCAGGCCGGCGCATATCGCCCTCGACCAGTTGTATCCCGGCAAGGTCGTCGAGCCCCGCCGCCGAGGCACGGGCCGGGTCCCGCACCAGCGCCCTCACCTCATGCTTCTGCCGTGCGAACTCGCGCACGATCGCCTTGCCGTTCAGGCCCGTGGCGCCTGTCACCAGGATCATGGTCTTGTCTCTCCGTTCAGGATTGATGCGCCCGCCCTGCTGGCGACCGCACGTTGAAGACGAAGAGACGCAGGCAAAGGATTCCGCCCAAACATTTTTATCGGCGAGATGCCTCCGCCATGCCTCGGATCATGCCACTGGCGCGTAGCGGTTGACCACCATCCCGCAGGCATAGGCTTTCGAGCCGAGCAGCCGCAGGGTCTCGAAACCGCCCTGGTCGAAGATCCGCCGTCCCGCGCCCAGCACCGCCGGGTTGACGAACAACTGGAACTCGTCGACCAGCCCTGCCGCGATGAGTGAGGAGGCGAAACCGGCGCCGCCGAAGACGGCCATATCGCCGCCCTCGCCCGCCTTCAGCGCCTTGACCTCGCGCGGCAGGTCGCCGCTCGCCACCGTTGTGCGCTCCCACCGCGAGGCTTTGAGCCTGTCGCTCAGCACCACCTTTCGTGCTTCGACGACGCGTTGCGCAAAGGCATAGAACGGATCGTGCGGAAATTTCTTCGCCGCATTGCCCCAATGGGTCAGGTAACCCTCCTCGGCCATCTTGCGGCTGAGCAGGATGGTGTCGACGCCGGCGAAGACGGCGTTGAAGTCCCGCTTCAGCTCGCCGTCCCAGGCGCTGTCGTCGCCCCATTCCCAGAGCTGCCAGTGATGATCCTCGTCGGCGCCGACAAAGCCGTCGACCGACATCTGCATCTGCAGGATCAGTTTTTTCATGGTCATTCTCCGGTTTGTCCCACACTGACGAATGCTTTACTTCTGGAACCATTTGACGCACGGCGGAGAATGATGTCAATAGTAAATTGATTTAAAAATGGAACCATAGACATGTCGACCAAGGGAAAGTCCGGCTGCCCGATCAACCTGTCGCTCGAACTGCTCGGCGACCGCTGGACGCTGCTCATCATCCGCGACCTGATCTTCGCCGGGAAAAAGCATTTTCGGGAATTCCTGCAGTCCGACGAAGGCATCTCCTCGCGCACGCTGGCCGAGCGGCTGCAGACGCTCCAGGAAGAAGGCATCCTCAACCGCAGCGACGACCCGACCCACGGCCTGAAAACGGTCTACAGGCTGACAGAGGCCGGCATCGACCTGCTGCCGGTGCTGGCGACGCTCGGCGCCTGGGGCAGCAAGCACCGCAAGGCCGACGACAAGCTCGCCCGGAACGCCGATAATCTGGCGGCCGGCGGCAAAGCCGCTCTGGACCAGATGACGGTGGCGTTGTGGGCCGAGCATCTGGCGAGCACTTGATCGCCGAAGCTGTGGAGACGCCCGGAGGCCCACGCCAAGGCAGGGCGTTGCTCAGCCGCGCGGCGACAAATGGATAATCATCGGCCCTCATACTCATCGTGAAGACGGACCCAGTCGCCCAAAGTATGTGACGGCCCATTTTCATTGCGACCGACGGGAGTGAGGTCGAGATAGCTATATGTCCCGATCAGGTTCTCACCGCCACGGCCCCGCACCTGGAAAGTGCAATAGATCTTCCCATCCTCATCTTTGTAGAAAACGGTCGAGCCACCGCGATCTCTGCCTGTAATCGCGACCTCCTCAAAATTGAATAGCACCTTGCCCGAGTTGATCTGGTCCTCGGTGAACGATACCTGGAAGTCGAAATTGAAATCACTTCCGAATGACGACACCCAATCAAACTGCCAATTCATCCGCGCCTTGAAGTCCTGTAGCTCGGCGAGAGGAGCACGCGAGCAGACGGCCAGGGAGACGTCGTGATGCATCAGATGCTGGTTGGCGGCGTCGATGTGGTCGCAAAGGAATGAACAGCCGGTGCACCGATAGTCTGCATTGGGCGGAAACATGAAGTGATAAATGATCAGCTGGCTGCGGTTCTTGAAGAGATCGGCCAGCGATTTCCTTCCCTGGGTCGTGTCGAACTCGTAGGGCTTGTCGATCCGAAGCCATGGCAGTGCCCGTCGGTCCGCCGCGAGTTGTTGACGCTGGCGCGTAAACGCCTTTTCTTTCCCGAGATGCGCTTTGTGCGCTTCAAACCAATCCGTGTAAGGCGCGATGATGTGGTCGGTCATGTCGTCCTCCTTCCGCCTCTGGCGTATGCTGACGGTCTCGTTGCCTGTCTTTAAGACGTTGTTGAAAACCGCGATCCGACGTCACCTGTGCAATTTGTGCTGAAGAACGCGGCTGATGGCACCGGACGTCGACATTCAGCTTGACAGTCGTGCGCGCTTTGTTCTCTATATGTTCCAATCTATCAGCAACTGCGGATGTGCGGTCGGGATGGAAACGACAGCCACCATCCTGCATGCCGATCTCGACGCCTTCTATGCTTCGGTCGAGCAGCTGCTCGATCCGTCGCTGCGCGGCAAGCCGATCGCGGTCGGCGGCGGCGTGGTGCTCGCAGCCTCCTATGAAGCCCGCGCCTTTGGCGTGCGCGGCGGCATGCCGGGACGCAAGGCGCGCGAGCTCTGCCCGCATCTGATCTTCGTCGGCGGCAATTTCAGCGACTACCAGCGCCTGGGCGACGCCGCGATCAAGGTGCTCGACGACTTCACGCCCGTGGTCGAGCGCATCTCCATCGACGAGGCCTTTGCCGATGTCGCCGGCTGCACACACCTGTTCGGGTCCCCGCTAGAGATCGCCACGACCATCCGCCGCCGCGTCCGGGCCGAGCTCGGCCTACCGATCTCGATCGGCGTGGCGCGCACCAAGCATCTGGCCAAGATCGCCTCGCAGGTCGCCAAGCCCGACGGGCTGGTGGTGGTCGAACCCGGCACCGAGATCGCCTTCCTGCACGACCTGCCGGTCGGGCTGATGTGGGGCGTCGGCCCGGCGACGAAGGCGCGGCTGGCCGAAATCGGCATCGAGACCATCGGCCAGTTGGCCAGGACACACAGCGGCGCGCTGGCGCGGCTGCTCGGTCCCGCCGCCGGCGAAAAGCTGTCGGCGCTGTCATGGAACCGCGACCCGCGCAAACTGGAGGCGAAGCGCCGGGCGCACTCGGCCGGCGCGCAATCGGCACTTGGGCAAAAGCCTGCCGTGGCGCGGATCATCGTGCCCACTTTGCTGCACCTGGCCGACCGCGTCGCCAGCCGGCTGCGCGCCAAGGCAAGGCCCGGCCGCACGGTGACAGTGCGCGTGCGCTTTGCCGATCTCAGCGCTGTCACGCGCTCGATCACGCTTGACCAGCCGATTGCGGCGACCACGATGCTGGCCGAGATCGCCGGCGACCTGGTGCGCGGCTTGCTCGACGACCACCCGCACGAGAAGACGATCTCGCTGCTGGCGATCTCGGTCTCGCATCTCGAGGAAAGTGCCGAGTTGCAACTCGAACTGCCGCTCGGCCTCGCCGATGAGAAGCGCCGTCCGGGCACCCGAAAAGGCCTGGCACGCTTCGGTGCCGACCGCGCCATCGACAAGATCCGCGAGCGCTTTGGCAAGCAGGCGGTCGGCTACGGCACGGTGGCGCTGGAGGCCGCACGCTCCGTACCCGACGAATTCAGGGAATTGGCGCAGAAGGAGCTCTGAGGGCAGCCGAAGCCAATCGTGCCCTGCATATGACCGCGAGTTGTAACTGGTAGCAGCAAAAGAGTGACTTGATTTCAGGCCCTGGCTATTCGAGTAAGGTATAGCGGCCACAAGCCATGGAATGCGATGTTCACAGCCTTCATCGTTTGCGCGTCAGTCACAGCTCTCAGCGCGGTCGTCAGTCTCGGTTTCTCCTTGGCTGCGGCCATGAACGAAACCGGCAACGCCCGGACAATAGCTTTCTACGGTTGTGCACGCAGCGTGGCCTTGGTGGTCGCAAGCGCCGTGCCGTTTTTTACGGGTTCGACGGAATGGCTTGAAGCCGTCGCCTGGATAATGATCCTTGTGCAGGCTGGGGATGCTATCATAGGCGCCACGATCGATGATCGGATGAAAACCTTCGGCCCGGCCGGCATGTCGCTCGCCAACCTTCTGGCTCTCCTATGGCTCATCCAGTCTGTTCAATGAGACGACGACACACAGCTAAGCGTACGTGTGTTCCTCTGCCGTTCAACGCCATCCTTGTGGCTGCCTGCTTCAGCCTCTGATCGCCTTGCCGGCTTGCTGCAACAGCTCGAACGCCGCGAAACGCTTGGCGTGCCAGCCGGACAGCGAAGCGTTGGGATGATAGACCTCGCCGAGTTCCGACATGCCCGCCATGGCCGTCACCAGGTCCTTGTATGCTCCTGCGGCGACGGCGCCCAACATCGCCGAGCCTAGCAGCACCGGCTCCGGCGAGGTCGACGCCACCACCACCATGCCTGTCGTGTCGGCCAGCAGCTGGCGCACCAGCGGGCTTTGCCCGGCGCCGCCGCTGACGACGATGGTGTCGACAGGAATGCCCTTCTCATGCTCGGCTCGCACGATCTGGCGCGCGCCGTAGCCCAGCCCGCAGACGCCGGCGACATACAGCCCGACCAGGCTGTCGTGGCCGGTGTCGAGATCGAGCCCGGCAATCAGCGCGCGCGCATCTGGGTCGGCGAAAGGTGCGCGGTTGCCGAGGAATTCCGGCACGACATGGATCTCGCCGACCAGCGCCGGCATTGCTGCGGCACCCCCACGGCCTTGCGCCTGCAGCGACAGCCAGGCGCTGAGGCTGAGCCCTTCGGCCTGCGCCCTGGCCGCGGCTTCGCCGGCCGCCGGGTGCATGCGCACAAGATGGTCGATGGCCGCACCTGCCGCCGATTGACCACCCTCGTTCAGCCACAGCCCCGGCACCATGGCCGAGAAATACGGACCCCAGACGCCGTCGACGAAGGCCGGTTTGGCGGTCGACGACAGGGTGCAGGCCGAGGTGCCGAAGACATAGGCCATGCGCGACAGGACACTGCCGAAATCGCCGCGCGCCCCGACCGTGCCGACACCGCCGGCATGCGCATCGATCAGCCCGGCCGCCACCGCGGTGCCGGGGGCGAGGCCAAGGTCGGCCGCCGCCTGCCCGATCAGTCCGCCGCCCAGCGATGCTCCCGCCGGCACGATCTCGGTGCCGATGCGCGCAAACGCCTCGTCGGCCAGCGCGCCGAGGCCGACGTTGCGGAAATATGTCTCATCCCAGCGGCTCTCATGCGCCAGATAAGTCCATTTGCAGGTCACCGTGCAGACCGAGCGGGCAAGGCTGCCAGTCGCCCGCCAGGTCAGGAAATCGGCGAGGTCCAGGAACTGCCAGGCGGCGTTGAAGGTGGCGGGCATGTTTTCCGCAAGCCACAGAAGTTTCGGTGTCTCCATCTCAGGCGAGATGACGCCGCCGACATAGCTCAGCACCGCAGCGCCGCTGCGGTTGATGCGGCGCGTCTGCTCGATCGCGCGGTGATCCATCCAGACGATGATGTTGCGTTCGGGATTGTTGGACGGGCCCACCGGCAACGGCACGCCGCCCTCACCCAGCACCACCAGCGAACATGTGGCGTCGAAACCGATGCCGGCGATCGCCTCGGGCGCTATGCCGGCCTCAGCGACAGCGGCGCGGGTGGCAATGCAGACCGCCCGCCAGATGTCGTTGCTCGACTGCTCGACGATGTCGCCGGCCTCGCGCCAGACCTCGATGTCCTGCTTGGCCGAGGCAAGCAGGTTTCCCGCCTGGTCGAACACCCCTGCCCGCGCGCTGCCGGTGCCGACGTCGATGCCGAGATAATGGGGCATGGGGGGAAACCTTTCGGTTAGGGTAGCGGGGGAGTAAGGGAGTAGGGCAGTAGGGGAATAGGCAGCAGACGAATGGCGACTAGATTTGAGCCCGGACTTTGGATCGCACGACAGCATACTGCCCTAGTGCCCTAGTGCCCTACTCCCGTACTCCCCTATTCCCCTACTCCCTTAAAGATCATTGCTCTGCGGCAGGATCACCAGATCCCGGATCGTCACGTTGCGCGGCCGGGTCAGCATGAACATCACTGCCTCGGCGACCTCGCGCGGCTGCATCAGGCCGCCGGCGGCGAGCTCTTCCTCGAGCTTGGCTTTCGGCCAGTCGTCGACCAGCGCGGTCACCACCGGGCCAGGTGCCACCGCGCCGACGCGCAGGCCGTGCTTGGCAACCTGCCGGCGCACCGTGTGGACGAAGGCCTGCACGGCATGCTTTGAGGCCGTGTAGATCGGCTCCCAGACCACCGGAACCAGCCCGGCGATCGAACTGGTGACGATGATGTCGCCGGTCTTGCGCTCGACCATATGCGGCAGCACCGCGTGGATGGAGCGGAACACGGCGTTGATGTTGAGGTTCAGCATGCGGTCCCAGGTGTCGGGATCGCCGGTCAGCACCTCGCCGCCCACATAGGCGCCGGCATTAGCATGGAAGATGTCGAGCTGCCCGGCCTTTTCCAGGATCTGCGGCATCATGGTGGCGACGCTTGATGGCTGCATCAGGTCGATCACCAGCGGGATCGCCTTGGGGCCGAGTTCGGCGCACAGGCTGTTCAGCGTCGCCTCGGCGCGGTCGACCAGCACGACGCTGGCGCCCGCCGCCAGCATGTATCTTGCGCATTCGAGGCCGATCCCCGACGCCGCCCCGGTGACGGCCGCAACTTTTCCGGACAGTTGAGTCATATCTCTCTTCCTGTTGATGGGTTCAGGCCCGGCCATGGGAAACACGCGAACGGCGGGCCAGCGAGTCGACGATGACTGCTATGGCAAGCACGGCGCCTGTGATCATGTACCGAAGCGACGAGGACAGATCGAGCAGCGTCAAGCCGCTGGCGATCGACTGGATGACGATGATGCCGAGCAGTGCCGAATAGGCGCTGCCGCGGCCGCCGAACAGGCTGGTGCCGCCGATGACGGCCGCCGCGATGGCGTTGAGATTGACGTCGCCGGTGCCGGCCTGCTGGCTGGCCGACGCAAGCCGGGCCGCCGACAGCACGCCGCCGAAAGCGGCCAGCATCGAGCACAGCACGAAGGCGCTGGAATAGATCAGCCGCACATTGATGCCGGCGCGCCGCGCCGCCTCGCGGTTGCCGCCGACCGCTGACATCGAGCGGCCCCATTTCGTCCGCGTCAGCGCGTAGTGCATGGCAATGACCAGGCCGACGAACAGGCCGAACATCCACGGAATGCCGCGCGCCTGGTTGAGATAGAAGACGATGAGTTCGAGCACGATCGTGATCGCCACCGCCCGCGTGACGATGCCGCCGGTCGAGGGTGCCGACAGGTTGGCGGCGCGCCGGCGCGCAACGGTGCGCAGGCCGGTGATCAGCATGACGATGCCAGGCACCGCCGCCAGCCCGAACGACACGAATTTCGGCATCACCAGAAGCTGGCCGAAATTAACCAGGTTCGAGCCGTAAGGCAGGTTGATCGAGCCGGTGGAGCCAAGGATGTAGAGCTGCAGGCCGAGCACCGCGAGCAGTCCTGCGAGCGTCGAGACGAAGCTCGGCATGCCGAGCCGGTTGAACAGCAGCGCGTAAAGCGCGCCGATGAAGCCGCCGACGGCGACCGCGGCGAGGATGGCGAGCGCCACCGGCCAGCCCTGGTTGACCCAAAGCGTGCCAACCAGCGCCGAGGCAAAGCCGCTGATCGAGCCGACCGACAGGTCGATCTCGCCGACCATCAAAACGCAGACGATGCCGAGCGCGATGACTCCGACTGTGGAGGAATCGAACAGCAGATTGACCAGGTTGCTGCTCGACAGGAAGATCGGATTGATGCTGGCGAACACCGTCCAGATGATGACCAGCCCGACGATGACCGGCAGCGAGCCGAGATCGCCCGAGCGCACGCGGTCGACGAAGGCGCGGATGCTGCCGCTCAAGCCCGCCTCGTGCTTGACGCGCACGTCGGCGCGGTCGAGCTGCGGCGGAGCTGCCTGTTCCACTTGACGGCTCATGGGCGTGGCTCCTGGGTATGATCCTGTCGGGCTTGCCGGCGTTCGGCCCGTCGCGACACCGAATTGTTCGACGCGCCGGTGATGGCGCTGACCAGCTCCTGGTTCGAGGCGTCGGGGGTGAAGATGCCGTTGTTGCGGCCAAGCCGCAGCACCACGATGCGGTCGGCGACCGCGCGCACGTCTTCCATGTTGTGGCTGATGATGACGACGCCGAGGCCGCGGTCGCGCACCCGCTCGATCAGGTTGAGCACTTCGGCAGTCTGTGCGACACCAAGCGCCGCCGTCGGCTCGTCGAGCAGGATGAGCTTGGGTTCGAGCAGCAGCGAGCGGGCGATCGCCACCGTCTGGCGCTGGCCGCCCGACAGCGACGCAACGACTTCGCGCACACTGGGGATGCGCGCCGACAGCTCATTGAGCAGCGTCCAGGCGCGCACTTCCATCGCCACCTCGTCCAGCCGCAGCGGGTTGAGCTCGCGGCCGAGGAAGATGTTGGCGACGATGTCGAGGTTCTCGCACAGCGCCAGGTCCTGGAACACGGTGGCGATGCCGAGCGTGAGCGCCGCACTCGGGTCGGCCAGCGTCACCTGCCTGCCGAGATAGCTGATGGTGCCCGAGCTTGGCTGATGCACGCCGGCCAGGATCTTGACCAGCGTCGACTTGCCGGCGCCGTTGTCGCCAACCAGCGCCACCACCTCGCCGGCATGGACATCGAGATCGATGTCGGTGAGCGCCGAGACGGCGCCGAAATTCTTCGAAATGCCGCGCAGGCTGAGCACCAGCTCGCCTGTCGGAACCGGTTCGTCCGGGGTATCGATCATGCCTGGAATACCTTTCAAGAAAGGACCGGTTCAAAAAGCGGGTAGGCGCTGCCTGGCCGCCGCCGGAGCCTGTTCCACCCCGATGCATTCGGGGTGGGGCTCCAGCCTATTGTTCGGCCAGGCAGCGGAACGGGGCAAGGGTCGCGGTCAGTTCCCGATGCCCAGCTTCTTGCAACCCTCCGCGTAGCGATCGACGCAGAGTTCGGCCGCGGTGTTGATCTTCTTGTCGATGATCTCGGCCTTCAGGTTTTCCTGCGTCACCACCGCCGGCGTGAACAGCTGCGACGGCGTATCGTACAGCGTCATCTCGGCCTTCGGCGTCTCGCCCGAAAGCAGCTTGATGGCGACGTTGGCAGCAGCCGCCGCCACGATCTCGCTCGGCTTGGAGATGGTGTTGTACTGGTCGCCGGCGATGATCAGCTGCAAGGCGGCGATCGTCGCGTCGTTGCCGGTCACCGGCGGCACCGGATCGACGCCGGCTGCCTTGAAGGCCGCGATGGCGCCACCACCGGTGCCGTCATTGGCGGCCACGACGCCGAGGATCTTGGGCCCGAAGCGGGTGATCTGGCCGCCGGCCCATTGCTGCGCCTTCGGCGGCGCCCATTCCGGCGTGTCGTATTCGGCCAGGATCTGGTAGCCGCTGTTGTCGAGGCCTTCATGGATGCCCTTCTTGATCAGCCCAGCCGCCGCGTCGGTCGGCGAGCCGTTGATCTGCAAAACGCCACCGGTGGCCGGATCGACCTTGAGCGCCTTCAGATGCGCGACCAGCGAGTCGGCGATCGCCTTGCCGATGCCTTCATTGTTGAACGAGACATAGAAGTCGGCCGGTGCGGTCGGGATAGGCCGGTCATAGGCGATGACCTTGATGCCCTGGCTCTGCGCCAGCTTGACTAGGGAGGCGGCGGCGGTCGAGTCCACGGGATCGAGCACGATCGCCTTGGCGCCCTGCGAGATCACCGAGTTGAACTGCTGCTGCTGGCGCGAAGCGTCGGCATCGGCGTTCTGGTAGAGCACCTTGCAGCCCGGGCACAGCTTCTTCATCTCGGCGGCAAAGCCGGGATAGTCATGCTGTTCGTAGCGGGTCGAGGCCTGGTCGGGCATCAGGAAGGCGACGGTGGCGTCGGTGACCTCGGCCGCCCTTGCGATCGCGGCGGTGCCGGCCAGCAGCGACAGCGCAATTGCTGCCATGCCGGCGGACTTCAATGAAGATGAAAATCGGGTCATTCGGTCTTCTCCGTTTCTGGATATGGTTGTAAGAAGGTCGTTGACTGCTATGTTGTGAAGACACGCCTCCGCCCTCGCCCCAACTGCAATTGGGAACCAGGGCCCGGCACCGCCTCTTGGCCGCGCCGACATCCTCCGCTGGCGAAGGATTTCTAGGACAAGCGCTCTCCATCGCGGACCGCGTTATGCGGGCCACGTTGTCAGGCGAAAAATGTGGTTCCTCCCTTGGGTCCTCCCTGGCTCCTCCGTTAAGCGGCTTTTCCCGCGTTGATGTTGTCGGCCAGCAGGCGCCTGAAACGCGAGGGCGGCATGCCCTTCTCCGCCAAGAACTGCCGGTTGAAATTGGACAGATTGTTGAAGCCGACCTCGTAGCAGATGTCGGTGATCGAGGCTTGCTCGTCGCTCATCAGGATCTGGCAGGCGAGGTTGATGCGCAGCCGCTTGACATATTGCACCAGCGACATGCCGGTGTGGCGGCGAAACGAGCGTGAGAAGGCGCCGGTCGACTGGCCGGCGATGGCCGCCAGATCCGTCTCGTCAAACAGCTGCGTCAGGTTTTCACGGATATAAGCCAACGCCTTGTTCATGCCGGCGGTCATGTAGCCCGAGGGATCCGGCCGGTAGCTGGCGCTGGCGAGCAGCTGGAACTCCTGGGCCCGGCTGAGCAGGCCCGATATCATCATGAACAGCTCGATGCGGCGCACGCCTTGCGCCTGCATCATCTCTTCCATCAGCGGCGCCAGCTCCTTGCTGGTGCGGCTGGAAAACAGCACGCCGCGCCGCGACGCCTCGAGCAGTGGCCCGAGCCCCGCCAGTTCCGGCAGCACATGCATGGCATCACCAATGAAGCTTTCCGAAAACTGGATGATGCGGCCGCGCAGCGGAACGGAGCTGTCCCTCGGGATATCGCTCACCCAATTGTGCGGCAGGTTGGGTCCGGTCAGCACCAGATTGCCTGGCTCGAACTCGCCGATGAAGTCGCCGACGAAATAGCGGCCGTTGGTGAAGATCACCTGATGCAGTTCATATTCGGGATGGAAATGCCAACGCACCGTGTGGAAGGGGTAGCCATGCGACCACGCCTTGAAGGACTCACCGCGTCGTATCTGGACAACTTCCAGGTCCGGTTCCATGTCCGTCTCCTCCGGGCCAGCACGGATCGTTGCCGCGTTCGACCCACATTCCCTAACCGGCCGAATTGGTTTCGGCTCTGCATTTCGAGACCACGCTACCGGCTCATGACAGCAGGCGCCACCACGATTCAGGGCAGTGGATGATACTTTTTTAACCGGGAAAGGGACACGGAAAGGCAATATTCGGGCAGGATGGGATCAGAACCGCTGACCGCAACGCGCCTGGTTCGGGCCGAGGGCAACTGCCCCTGTTGAACCTGCCCTCCCAGCCCATCCGCCTCGGATCAAACCACTCAAGCTGGGTCAAAGTCGCCCTCGTGCGCGACCGCCGTAAGCGGAAACCTCCTCAGTCCGTCGCCGACATGACGACGAAGTCCTGGCCGGAGCGGCTATCGGGATGCAGCGGCGCGTCGGTGAGCACCATCACCATGCCCGGATGCATCCTCGCCTGCATGGCGTCGAGGAAGCTCTTTTGCGTGCTGAGCCGCTTGAGCATGTCTTGCTCATTATTGAAGAACGAGCCGGAACTGGCGCTGCGGCTGATGTCGACCCATTGCCAGTCATTGGCGGCTCCCGCCACCTGCAAGGTCAGCACATGGCTGCCAAGCCCGCCGGAGCCGGTGATGGTCAATGGCGCCTGCGCGACGACCACGCCGTTCTCGATCAGCATGATCTGCTTGTCGCCCGACGAGGCGATGATCGAGGTGACCGGGAAGTCCTCCGGCTCGACCCAGTCGGCGGCGCGCTTGTGGCCGTCCTTGGAAGCGACGACGTTCTGGAACTGCCCGGCCGCGTAGCCACCCAGCACCATTCCGGGATTGGTCAGTTCGGCCGGGTCACCGCGCGCGCCCGAAATGATGACCGGCGTGCCGATATGGGTGATGCCGAACAGATTGCTGGAAAAGGCGAGCGGCAGCCGCACGCAGCCATGCGAGGCGGGATAGCCCGGCAGATTGCCGGCATGCAGCGCGATACCCGACCATGTCAGCCGGTTCATGTTCGGCATCGGCGCATCATTGTAGGTGCTCGACTTGTGGTCCTTGTCCTTTTGGAGAATGACGAAGATGCCGGTCGGCGTCTCATGTCCGGGCTTGCCGGACGAACAGGTCGAGACTGCTATGCGCACGCCGTTGCGATAAACATGCACACGTTGCTGCGGCAAGGAGACGATGATGGCGACCGGCCCCTTCTTCTGGCGTTCCGGATGCCAGGTGAACTCGCCGGGCTTGAGATCCTTGATGTCCTCAAGCGTCTCGGCGGCGAAGCTTCGTACCGCCGGCAACAACGCCAGCACGCCGGCGCCAAGCACCAAATGCCGTCTGTCGAGACCCATGCCGCCCCCCTCGTCATGACCAGCCGTCAGTCTAGAGGCTCTCCGGCCCGGATAGAAGCGGTCATGTTTGGGCGGATCGGGTCGCGCCTCGCTCTCACCCGAACCGGGCTTGCGTCCACGCTCCACCAGCCGCATTCGACTCCACCGCCGCCGCGACGAACTTCACGCCGCGCGCGCCGTCGACGACGTCAGGCACTTGCGCCGCTCGGGCCGGATCGACCGCCGCGCCCGAGCGATGCGCGCGAATGATATCGGCGGCGTCGCGGTAGAAATTGGCGAAGGCCTCGATGTAACCTTCAGGATGCGCCGCCGGCATGCGCGACACCCGCCGGCTCTCTTGCGTTGAGCCATGGCCGCCGCGCACCAGCGTGCGGCTTTCCTCGCCGTAGATGGAGAAGCGCAGTTCCTCAGGCCGCGCGCCCGACCATTCCAGCCCGGCTCTGTCGCCATAGATGCGCACGGACAAATCATTGTAGTGGCCGGGCGATGTCTGGCTGGCCAGGATTGTGCCGCGCGCTCCGCCGGTCCAGCGCACCAGCACATGCGCATTGTCGTCGAGCCGGCGCCCCGGCACCGCGGTGAACAGGTCGGCCGAAACCGCCTCGGCCTCACAGCCCGAGATGTAGCTTGCCAGATTGAAGGCATGCACGCCGATATCGGCCAGCACCGCCGACTGCCCAGCGCGCGCCGGGTCGGTGCGCCACTCCGCCTGCTTCTGGCCTTCGGCGTCGATCGGCCTGGTCAGCCAGTCCTGTATGTAGGCGCCATGCACCGACACGATGCGCCCGAGTTCGCCCGCCGCCACCATCTCGCGCGCCTGGCGGACCATGGCGTAGCCGGTGTTGTTAAGAGTGACGACGAAGCGGCGTTTCTTCGACCGCGCGAGCGCCACCAGCGCTTCGGCGTCGGCCAGCGTCGTCGACAGCGGCTTGTCGCAGATCACGTCGATGCCGGCTTCGAGGAAGGCTGTCGCGATTGGTGCATGCAGATGGTTTGGCGTGACGATGACGACGGCCTCGATGCCGTCCGGTCGCGCGGCTTCGGCCTGCGCCATCACGCGATAATCGGCATAGCTGCGCTCCGGCGCCATACCGATCTCGGCGGCCGATGCGGCGGCGTTCTCCGGGTCGGAGGACAGCGCGCCGGCGACCAGAACGATCTGGTCGTCGAGGCGCATGGCCAGCCGGTGCACGGCGCCGATGAAGGCATTGCGGCCGCCGCCAACCATGCCGACCCGCAAGCGTTGGCGTGTCGAGCCGTCCGATGTTGCATAGACCATGATTTTTCAAACTCCTCCGGACAGGCGATTTCTGGGGGGTGCAAGCCGATAACACCGCCAGCGCTTTCGAACACGATTTCCAATTTCCATATTGTAAAACGATCGTGCCGCGCTAGCCTGAAATCATGAGTGGGGCAGGCAAAACATCGGGACGGTCCGTTGCAGACGAGGCGGCGACCCGCAAACGCGGACGCTCGCTGGCGGCACTCGGTTACATCCAGCCGCAGACCTATGAGGAGTTGCGCGCGGTGCTGTCGTCCGGCACCGTGCATTTCCCCAAGCGGCTGCGTCAGGTCGCCATCTTCCTGTGGCAACATCCGAGCGACGTCGCGCTCGGCACCATCGCGCAGGTGGCGGCACAGGCCGGCGTGCAGCCCTCGACGCTGGTACGCTTCGCCCAGATCTTCGGCTATGCCGGCTTTTCCGATTTCCAGGGCCTGTTCAAGGACCATATCAAGGGGTCGTGGCCGGACGGACGCGGCGAGCAGCGGAGCGAACCCAACGCCGACCTGCATTTCCTGCACGGCATGGTCGGCGCCTCACAGGCCTCGCTTGGCCGCGTCGAGAGCGATTTCGACATCGAGAGTTTCGAGAAGATGGTGACGCTGCTGGCGGCCGCCGACCTGATCTATGTCATCGGCTCCAAGCGCGCCTTCCCCGTCACCACCTATCTGTCGCTGACGCTCTCGCAGCAGGGCGTGCGCAACGTGCTGGTCGACAATGTCGGCTCCACCGCGCTCGACCAGGTCGGCTGCATCGGCAGGCAGGACGCCGTTCTGGCGGTGTCCTTCAGCCCCTACAATTCGATCACACCCGACCTCGTCGCCGTGGCGCATGAGCGCAACGCCGGCATCGTCACCATCACCGACAGCACCTTCAGCCCGCTGATCCGGCTGTCGGACACCTGGCTGGAGGTGGTCGAATCCGACTTTGCCGGCTTCCGCTCGCTGGCGGCGTCGCTGGCCGTCGGCATGGCGCTGGTCCACGCAGTCGTCGCGCGCCGCGGCCAATGAGGCGCTGCTGGCACAATTGACTGCCGGGAATTGACGTTCCATATTTCGAAAAATAGAAACTTTGTTCCGGGAGGAGGAATGGAGCTTCAGATCAAAGGCAAGGTGGTGCTGGTCACCGGCGCGACGCAAGGCATTGGCCGAGCGATTGCCGAAACGCTTGCGCGTTCGGGCGCCGGTGGTCTGCTGGTCACCGGTCGCGAGAAGGCGCGCGGCGATGCCGTGGCAGCCGAGCTTTCGCGGCTCGGCACGCCCACTGTTTTCGTCGCCGCCGACCTCTCCGACCCCGAAGCCCCTGCCCTGCTGGCGCAAGCCTGCATCGATCGCTTCGACCGCATCGATGGCCTTGTCAACGCCGCCGGCCTGACCGACCGCGCGTCCTTCCTCGATGCCGACCTCGATGACTGGGCAGCGCTGTTCGCCGTCAATGCGCGCGCACCATTCTTCCTCATGCAGGCGGCGATTGCCGATATGAAGAAGCGCGGCCAGGGCGGCGCCATCGTCAACATCCTGTCGATCAATGCCCATTGCGGCTCGCCGGAGCTCGCGGTGTACTCGGCCACCAAGGGCGCGCTGGCGACGCTGACCAAGAATGCCGCCAACGCCCATCGCTTCGACCGCATCCGCGTCAACGGCATCAATGTCGGCTGGACCGACACACCGGCCGAACGCACCATGCAGGCCGAGACGCTCGGCAATGGTCCGGGCTGGCTCGACGCCGCCAAGGCCTCGCAGCCTTTCGGCCGCCTGTTCTCGACAAGCGATGTGGCGAACCTCGCCGTCTTCCTGCTTTCCGACGCGGCCGGACCGATGACCGGCACGCTGGTCGACCAGGAACAGTGGGTGATCGGGGCGAACCGGTGAGCGTCGCCCCCTCCCCCGAGACACTTGGGCCGGCGCTGCTCGCCCGGTTGCCTGCCGCCGTCCAGAAACCGGCCTATGACCGCGCGGCGCTCGCGCCCGGCATGGCGCACCTCGGCGTCGGCGCCTTCCACCGCTGCCACCAGGCCGAATACACCGACGATCTGCTGGCCAGCCATTTCGACCGCTGGGGCGTCGTCGGCATCAACATCCGGCCACCCAGCCTTGACGACACACTTGGCCGGCAAGGCTGTCTCTACACGCGGTTGATCCGCGAGAACGGCAATGTCGAGGCGCGCGTCATCGGCAGCATCATAGAGGTAGTCGACAGCCAGGCGAGTGCCGCACCCGCGCTCGATGTGCTGTCCTCCTCCGACATCGAGCTGGTGACGACGACGGTGACCGAGAAAGGTTATTGCCACATCCCGTCCAGCGGCGAACTCGATCTCGACCATCCCGACATCGTCCACGACCTCGCCAACCCCGAGAAGCCACGCAGTGTGCCCGGCCTGTTGGCGCGGGCGCTGGAATTGCGCCGGGCGACACATGGCCGGCCGCTGACGCTGCTCTCCTGCGACAACATCCCGGCCAATGGCACTATCCTGGCCAATGTCGTGCAGGCTTTTGCCGAACGGCGCGGCAACGGCCTTGCCGACTGGACCTCGGCCAACGCCGCCTTCCCGTCGGCCATGGTCGACCGCATCGCGCCGGCGGTCACGCAAGCCGACCTCGACGGCGTCGAGCAGCGTTTCGGCTACCGAGATGCGGCGGTCGTCGTCGGCGAGCCGTTCCGGCAGTGGGTGATCGAGCAGAAATTCGCCGGCCGCGTGCCGCGCTGGGATCGGGTCGGCGCCAGCTTCGTCGACGACGTCACGCCGTTCGAACATCTCAAGATGCGGGTGCTCAACGGCGCCCAGACGACGCTTGCCACGCTCGGCGTGCTGGCCGGCCTCGAACACACATTCGATGCCATCGCCGACCCGCTGCTGTTGGCCTTTGTGCAACGCATGCTTGTCGAAGAGACGCTGCCGACGCTGCTGCCGGTGCCGGGCATGGAACCGCTGGCCTATGTCGCGCAGAGCCTCGGCCGGCTGCGCAACATCGCGATCCGCCACCGCAACCACCAGATTGCCACCGACGGTTCGCAAAAGATCGTCCAGCGCCTGCTCAACCCGATCCGCGACCGCCTGAGCCAGGGCCAAAGCATCGCGCTGCTGGCGCTCCCGGTCGCCGGCTGGATGGCCTACCTGATCCAGGCCTCGGCACGGTTCGGCAAACGCTGGCCGGTGTCGGACCCCTATGCCGGCAAGGTCGCCGACATATCGGACGCAACCGGCCGCGATCCACAGGCACTGGTGGCCGGCATCCTTGCCATCGAGACGATTTTCGAGCCCGGCCTTGCCGCGAACGATGTGTTCCGCAGGTCCGTCACATCAACGCTCGGCGAGCTGCTGTCGGACGATCCGATGGCCGCCGTCAGGCACAGTCTGGAACAGGGCGAGGCGGTACGGTTGAAGCGGCCCGCACAATCGGCATAGTGGAAGTCGGTCATGAAGCCACGACGAGAGCAATTCCAGGAAAAGTGTGAAACGGCTTTCCGCCCGGAATTGCCTCAAAAACAAAGGGATAGAACGGTTCCTCGTTCCGTGAAACGATGAACTGTTCAGGGGAGGCATGATGAAACTTGGACTGCTCACCGCACCCTTCGCGGAGACGCCGCTTGGCGAGGTCGCCGGCTGGGCAAGCTCCGCCGACTTCGAGGCGCTGGAAATCGCCTGCTGGCCGAAATCGTCGGGCGCCAGCCGCCGCTATGCCGGCACCAGCCACATCGACGCCGCCTCGACTACCGCCGCGCAGGCCAGGGAGATCGTCGCCTCACTGGCCGAGAAGAATCTCTCGGTCTCCGGCCTCGGCTACTACCCCAACCCGCTGCACCCCGACGCCGCCCACCGCGAGGCTGTCATCGGCCATCTGAAGAAGGTGATCGTGCTGGCCGCCAATATGGGCGTGCCTGTCGTCAACACGTTCTGCGGCGGCGATGCCGCCAAGACCGTCGACGTCAACTGGCAGGAGGCGCTCAAGGTCTGGCCCGAAATCGTCGCCCATGCGCGCGGCCATGGCGTCAAGCTCGCCTTCGAGAACTGCCCGATGATCTTCAGCTATGACGAGTGGCCAGGCGGGCACAACATCGCCTATTCGCCGCAGGTCTGGCGCCGCATCCTGGAAGCGTGGGGCGGCGATGTCGGCATGAATTTCGACCCCTCGCACCTGGTCTGGCAAATGATCGACCAGGCCCGCTTCATCCGGGAATTCGGCCCCTACATGCTGCATGCCCACGCCAAGGACCTGATGATTGATCATGATGGACTCTACGAGCGCGGAATCCTCTCGGCTGGCATAGGCTGGCAGGTGCCGCGCATGCCGGGGCTCGGCGATGTCGACTGGAACGGCTTCTTCTCCGGCCTCTACCGGGCCGGCTATGACGGACCCATCATCATCGAACACGAGGACAGGCGATTTGAAGGCAGCGACGATCAGGTGAAGCGGGGCTTTCTGCTTGCCCGCGACGTGCTGCGTCCGTTCGTGAAATGACGGCGCAAATGCATGTCGCCCAAAGCGCGGAGGAGCGATTTTGGGACAATGACATGCATGGAACAAGCACAAGAACTTAAGGCGCGCCGCGTGAATCTCTTTCTGCGCGACGCGGTTTAACGACTTGGAACTGAACTGAAAAACAATGTGGAGGAAATCTGAAATGAAGAAATATCTGACCATGGTCCCGCTACTTGCCGGCGCGGCCTTCCTGGCCTCAGTGGGCGCTTCGTCCGCCGCGGGCAAATACACCATAGGCATCTCCAACACCGTGCAGGGCAATGGCTGGCGCGAGGAGATGGTCTGCGCCATGAAGGCGCAGGCACTGGCCTCCGGCGAGGTCGCCAAGCTCAACATCGCCCACCGCAACACCGATGCGGCCGGCCAGCTCGAAGACATCCGCAACCTGATCAGCGCCAAGGTCGACGCCATCGTCGTCAACCCGGCCGATCCGGCCGGCATCAAGGCGGGCCTCGAGGAAGCCACCAAGGCCGGCATCGTCGTCGTTGCCGTCGACCAGGCGGTCACCGAACCGTCGGCCTACATCATCTCCAACAACCAGGAGCAGTACGCCTATCTCGGCGCCAAATGGCTGTTCGGCCAGATGGGCGGCAAGGGCGAAGTGTTCTACATGCGCGGTGCCGCCGGCGCGTCTGCCGACAGCGACCGCGACAAGGGCTTCAAGAAGGCGCTGGCCGAATTCCCCGACGTGAAGGTCGCACAGGAAGTCTTCACCGGCTGGCAGCAGGACCAGGCCAAGCAGCAGATCCTTTCCTTCCTCTCGACGGGAACGCCGATCAACGGCATCTGGACCTCCGGCATCGACAACGTCATCGTCGACGCGCTGGTCGAGTCGCAGGCGCCGCTGGTGCCGATCGTCGGTGCCGACAATGCCGGCTTCGTCGGCCAGTTGAGTTCGGTCAAGGGTCTCGTCGGCGCCGCAGTCACCAACCCCGGTTCGATCGGCGGCGCTGGCGTGACGCTGGCGCTGCAGATCCTCGACGGCAAGAAGCCGGCACAGCAGACCGTGCTGGTCGAGCCGCAGCTGTGGGAGAACGCCACCGACGAAGGCAAGGCCAAGCTGAAGGCCGCCGCCGACCCGTCGCTGAGCCCCGAATGGCCGGTCTCGATCTCGATCCCCGACTGGACCACCTACACCAAGGACCAGATCGTCGCCTGCAAGGGCCCGGGCGAGTAAGTCTTGGCTTTCGCTAACGGCCGTCGGTCGGCGCCGCCCCTCACCTGCCTGCCGGCATCCTCTCCCCGTATAGAGACGGGGAGAGGAACGTCGTCGTCCGGCAGGACAGTGAGGGGCGGCGCTGACATTCGCAGTGATCCGAGCACGCAACCTGAGAACCACCGGATTTGACCAGCAACCCGCTCCTCGACGCCACCGGCGTCGCCAAGAATTACGGCGCCGTTGCCGCGCTGCGCAACGCATCGCTGTCGGTGCTGCCGGGCGAGGTGCACGCGCTGATGGGCGCCAACGGCGCCGGCAAGTCGACGCTGGTGAAGATCCTGACCGGCGCTATTCCTGCCAATGCCGGGCGTATCCTGATCCGTGGCGAGGCCCGCGACATACGCTCACCCGCCGCCGCCCGCCGCGCCGGACTTTTGCCCGTCTACCAGGAACCGTCGCTGATCCCCGATCTCGACGTCCTGTCCAATCTGCGGCTGACCGGCACGCCGGTCGAGCCGTTCCGCGCCTGGGTGCGCGAACTCGGCATTCCCGATCTCGATATCCGCGACACCGCCCGCGACATTCCGCTGGCCGTGCTGCGCGTGCTCGACCTGGCGCGTGCGCTGGCCGTCGAGCCCGACGTGCTGCTGCTCGACGAGATGACGGCGGCGCTGCCCGCCAACCTTGCCGAAAAGGTGCTGGAAGTGGTGCGCCGCCAGGGTGACAGCGGCGGCGCGGTAATCTTCATCTCCCACCGCTTCGTCGAGATCTCGGCGCTGTGCGACCGCGCCACCGTACTGCGCGACGGCGAGACCGTCGGCGTCGTCGACATCGTGCCCGGCGTCGAGGAAAAGATCGTCGAGCTGATGCTTGGCACACGCATCGTCAAGACACATGTCGCCGCCCGCAGCGCTGCCCAAAAGGCTGCGCCCGCCCCTGCCCGCCCGCGGCTGGCGGTGCGCAATCTGCGCGTCGGCACCAAGCTCAACGACGTCTCCTTCGATCTCGCCGATGGCGAGGTCGCCGGCGTCGTCGCGCTTGAGGGTCAGGGCCAGGACGAGCTGTTCGCAGCCCTTGCCGGCTCGATCCGGCCATCGGGCGGCGGAATAGAGGTCGACGGCCAGCCGGCGAAATTCTCCCATCCGATCGACGCCATCCGCGCCGGCCTCGCCTATGTGCCAGGCGACCGCGCCGAGGCGCTGGCCATGCAGCGCTCGGTGCGCGAGAACATCGCGCTGCCCTTCAGCGCCGCCTTGCGCAACTGGGGGCCGATTGCCATGCGCCAGGAGCGCGCCAAGGTGGTCAGCGCCATCGAGCGGCTGCAGATCGACACCCGCGCGCAAGGGGAAGTGCAGCGTCTCTCCGGTGGCAACCAGCAGAAGGTGACCATCGCCCGCTGGATCGCCGCCGACACGCGGACCCTGCTGTGCTTCGACCCGACGCGCGGCATCGACGTCGGCACCAAGCAGGAGATCTACAAACTGCTGCGCGAGGTCGCCGGCCACGGCAAGTCGGTGCTGTTCTACACCTCCGAACTGGAGGAGGTGCAGCGTGTCTGCGACCGCGTCATCGTCATCTTCGGCGGCCGCCTCGTCGACATCTTCCCGGTCGAGGAGGCCGACGAGCCGGCGCTGATGCGCGCCGCCTACGGCCTGCCGCGCGGCGCCAAGGCCGACATCGGCATTTTGGCCGACCCCCACCCTTCTTCCCCGGAGAGCGCGAGTTCCTCGGACTCGAACACGCCGGGGACGACGCCATGAGCCATTTCCTGCACCGCCAGGGCTGGGTCGCCGGCCTGTTCGTCCTCTTCATCGTCCTGTTCATCATCACAAAACTGATCCAGCCGGCCTATGGCAGCGGCGATTTCGGCTCGCTCGTGCGCGCCGTGCTGCCTTACGCCTTTGCGGTCGCCGCCCAGACCGTCGTCGTCATCGCCGGCGGCATCGATCTGTCGGTCGCCGCCATGATGGCGCTGACCAGCGTCACCGCCGCCTCGATGATGGCAGGCGCCAGCGAAGAATACGCGCTGTTCGTGGTGCCCTTCGTGCTCGCCATGGGGTTCGTGCTCGGCGCCATCAACGGAATGCTGATCGTCGTCACCCGCGTGCCCGACATCGTCGTCACACTGGCCACTTTGTTCGTACTGCAAGGCGCTGCCCTTTTGGTGCTCGATGCGCCGGGCGGTGCCGCGGCCGAATGGCTGAAGACGCTGATCTCGGGCACGGTGTCGATACCCGGCCTGCCCGACGGCATCGATGCGTGGCTGCCCAAGGCTTTGCTGCTGCTCATCGTCTGCCTCTGCATCATCTGGATACCGCTCAGGCGCTCCCGCCTCGGCCTCTCCATCTACGCCATCGGCTCGAGCGAACTGGCGGCGTTCCGCAGCGGCGTACCAGTCGCGCGCACCCGCATCATCGCCTATGCGCTGTCGGGCCTGTTCGCCGCTTTTGGCGGGCTGGCTCTGACCATGAGCACCGGTATCGGTGCGCCCATTCCCGGCCCCTATCTGCTCGCCAGCGTCGCGGCGGTGGTTCTCGGCGGCGTCGCACTCGGCGGCGGCAAAGGCGGCCTGCTCGGCCCCATCGTCGCCGTCTTCGTGCTGCGGCTGGTGCGCACCGACCTGACGCTGCTTGCCATCGACCCCAACGTCACCGCCATCATCGAAGGCGCCATCATGGTCGCCGTGGTGATGTTCGGCGCCTTCATCACCATGCGGAGCCGGCAGTCATGAGCGGGCATGAAATGGGGCGTCGTGGAGCACAATCCTCTCCCGTCAACCGAACCAACATCGGGCGAAACCAATCGCGAGCACGAGCGTCATGAGCACAACCGCGATCTCTCCCCAACCTGCCCCCTTCGGCCGCCGCGTAAAGCGCTTCATGGCCGACCGGCCGCTGATCCCGCTGATCATCCTGCTCGTCATCCTGGTGGTGATCCTGCAGATACTGCGCCCCGGCATCGTCAACGAGCGCTGGATCGCCAATACGATAAAGTTCGCCATACCGCTGGCTATCCTCGCCGGCTGCCAGACCATGACCATGCTGACCGGCGGCATCGACCTGTCGATCGGCACGGTGGCGACGATGAGCGCCTTCATCATGGCCACGCAAATCGTCAACCAGGACCCGGCGGTGGCCTTCCTGCTGGCAATGATGCCGGCGGTCCTGATCGGCCTCGTCAACGGCATCGGCGTCGGCGTCTTCCGCGTCCACCCGCTGATCATGACGCTGGGCACCAGCCTGATCGGCACCGGCTGCCTGCAGGTCTACCAGCGCACGGTGATCGCGTCGGGCGCCAAGATCCCCGACTTCCTCGCCTGGCTCGGCACCGGCCTGACATATGGCGTGCCCAACGCCCTGCTGCTGTTCGTGCCGCTGGCTGCCCTCATCGTCTTCACCTTGAGCCGCACAGGCTTCGGCCGCTTGCTCTACGCCGTCGGCGACAATGAGCGCGCGACCCGCCTCTCCGGCGTGCGATACTGGCAGGTCATCACGGCGCTCTACGTCATCTCCAGCGTGCTCGCCGGCATCACCGGCCTGCTCTATATCGGCCTGATCAAGGCCCCCTCCCTGTCGCTCGCCGAACCGCTGGTGCTGCCTTCGGTGGCGGCAGCCGTGATCGGCGGCACCTCGATCTTCGGCGGCCGCGGCGGTTACACCGGCACCATCATCGGCGCCCTGATCCTCACCGTGCTGACGACGTTGCTGACCATCCTGCAAATGCCGGAAGGGGCCAGGCGGATCTTGTTCGGGCTGATCGTGCTGTTCGTGACGGCGGCGTATTTGCGGATCGTGGAGGAGCGGTAGGACGTGGGCGCGGAAGTGAATTTCCGCTTCGCGCCTCGTTTCGGCCACAGAGGCAACAGGCAGCCTTGCCGCCGACAACGGTCGCTGTCCCCGGCATTCTCGAACAGCCATTCTCCGTCCCGAAAGAAGACCCTTCCTTCCAGCTTTGGGCCCGCATCGCAAGCCGATGGTCTCAGTATACAGCTGGATGTGAGGCAGTATGTGCGCCGACAGGTTAGCGAGCTGCGATGGATCGAAAGACTCTTGGAAGCTTATTTGCGTTCCAGCAGCTATAGCCGACTTTGTCTCACTCCCCTGGCAAGTAGGTTTCGTCCAACGGGCGATTGGATTGGTCGGCCCTGGCCGCCACTACAAAGAAATACGGGAGTGACGCCAATCGGAACTCGTGCAATTGTTGCTAGTCCACGAGGTTAAAAAGGGACGCTGGGATCGGCTTAAGCTAGGAAGATTCCAGCTTGCGGCATGGCTAATTTACTGACATATTTATCTGTTTCCGAGTTTTGCACTATGGCAATTGGGGCAAAAAGATGGCCAAGGAATCTGCGAATGCCGCTTCTCCAGCAGTTAAAGCGGACGTAAATCTGATGGGTAATGCGGAGGGTAACGGGCTGAACTTCATGGCGGCCCAGGCTCGAGAGGGCGGAGGCTCCGGCGACGCTGTAGGTGTCGACAAGATACGCGATCTGCTGTTCGGCAACCAGATGCAGGACTATGACCGCCGGTTTTCCAAGCTTGAAGAACGGTTCTTGCAGCGCTTCAAGGATGTCGAATCCGAGGCCAAGCGCAATCTCGAAATGTACGAGTCAAATGCAAAGAAGCAGGTCGAATCGCTTGCGGCGCAATTGCGGAACGAAAAAGACGCACGAGCCGAGGCCGACAAGGAGATTGACCGGAATCTTCGCGAGCAAAATCAGGCACTTGAAAAGCAGGTGCGCGCGTTGTCGGATCAATTGAGCGAGCTTGAGCGCGATGTTGCCGATCGGATGAATCGAAATGATCATTCGCTGCGCGAGGATATCAAGCAAAAGAATGAAACCGTTCAGATGATCATGGAGAAAATGTTCTCCGATCTCAGCAACGTCAAGACCGACCGAAATCTTTTGGCTGGCCTGTTTGTCGAGGTTGCAAAATGTCTGAATCAGGATCCCGTCGGTAACAAGAACAACTCGGAACGCAGCTGGAAAGTGAGTTGATCGGAATTTGACGTCAACCGTCGACCCAGTCAACCTTCCTCAAAGTACAGCCTCGAACGATACCGAGATTGATCGCGAGGCTCTGGCTAGGCTGTTGGTCGAAATTGCCCGGAACGTCGATCCGGACAATCATGCGCATTTCGACGTTCCAGCCGCCGACCATCGCATGGACACACTTCGCGAGCTGCTGGTCGGCCGCGAAATTTCTGAGCTTTCACGCGTTACGCACCTGCTCGACGAACCCGAGCAGCTTGCGGCCGCAGTGGGGGACGTTCTCCCCAGCGCAGCCGCATCGGCGTCTCATGCGCAACTCGGCGAGGCCTTTGCGCCAGTTGTCGAGCGGGCCGTGCGACGGTCCATCCAGAAGAACCCGCGCACGCTGACGGATATATTATACCCGGTGTTTCTGCCGGCTATTCGCAAGTCGATCGGCGAAAAGATCGACCAGACCTTTCAGTCGCTGAACGAATCTTTAAGGCATATATTTACCTGGCATGGACTTAAGTGGAGATTTGAAGCCTGGAGGACAGGAACGAGCTTCTCAGAAGTTGTCCTTAAGCATTCCCTCTCCTATCAAGTAGAGCATGTCTTTCTCATTAACCGAAATTCCGGGCTATTGATTACACATGTAGCCGCCGAAAATGCAACGAGCGAAGACCCTCAACTAATTTCTTCGATGCTTAGTGCAATTCAAGATTTTGTAAAAGACTCATTCAACGAGAAAGAACAGAGCGGACTGGACACTATCCGTTTCGGGGAGCTTCGCCTTTGGTCGGAAGTTGGACCGTTTGCGACCTTGGTTGCGGTGATCCGCGGAAATCCGCCAGAGGAATTACATGAAATAATTCGCGACGTACTGCTTCGCATCCACGATGAGAGCTCAGAAGCTCTAGAGCAGTTTGACGGCGACAGTTCGCAGTTGGCCGGCGTAGAGGCGCAGCTACAGACCTGTGTTGAACTGAAGCACGAGGATTCAAACGAGGGATTTCCGT
This sequence comes from Mesorhizobium sp. P2_F8, assembly GCF_056403655.1. Classification (NCBI taxonomy): domain Bacteria; kingdom Pseudomonadati; phylum Pseudomonadota; class Alphaproteobacteria; order Hyphomicrobiales; family Phyllobacteriaceae; genus Mesorhizobium; species Mesorhizobium sp. P2_F8. Next base: position 312,938 of record NZ_JBFUFB010000003.1, on the reverse strand, counting down.
GGCTGGTGGTGGCTGCAGTCCTGCTGGTTTTGGTACCTGCAGGCGGTTGGTTCTTTCTTTCCTGGCAAGCCGGGCAGCGCTGGCAGGCCTATGTGTCGCGACTGGAGACCCAGCCGGGCATCATCGTTGCGGAACACCAGATGCGCGGCGGCCAATTCTATATCGCCGGCCTGAGAGACCCGCTTGCCGCCGACCCGCAGTCGCTGTTGTCCGGAACGCAAGTCGATCCCGCCCGGGTTCATTCGCAGTGGCAATTCTATCAGAGCCTTGAGCCGGAGTTCGTGTTGAAGCGGCTGGCGGCGTCGCTGGCCCCGCCGGATACAGTACGACTTTCGATCGTCAACGGTCGCATCGTTGCCGAGGGCGAGGCTCCCGACACGTGGATCGACCGGGCGCGTGCCACCGCCCAACAACTTTCGGCAGGCGGACCGGTCTTCGATATCTCCAAGGTTCGTGATGTGAGCCCCGAAGCGCGCGCGGCGGAGCGCTGGCAGGCCTATGTGTCGCGACTGGGGGCCCAGCCGGGCATCATCGTTGCAGATCAGAAGATACGCGATGGCCAATTCTATATTGCCGGCCTGAGAGACCCGCTCTCCGCCGACCCGCAGTCGCTGCTGTCCGGAACGCAGGTCGATCCCGCTCGCGTTCATTCGCAGTGGCAATTCTATCAGAGCCTTGAGCCGGAGTTCGTGTTGAAGCGGCTGGCGGCGTCGCTGGCCCCGCCGGATACAGTACGACTTTCGATCGTCAACGGTCGCATCGTTGCCGAGGGCGAGGCTCCCGACACGTGGATCAACCGGGCGCAGGCCGCCGCCCAGCAGCTTTCGGCAGGCGGGCCGGTCTTCGATATCTCCGGGGTTCGTGATGTTAGCCCCGAAGCACGCGAGGCGGAGCGCTGGCAGGCTTATGTGTCGCGGCTGGGGACCCAGCCGGGCATCATCGTTTCAGATCAAAAGATACGCGATGGCCAATTCTATATTGCCGGCCTGAGAGACCCGCTCTCCGCCGACCCGCAGTCGCTGCTGTCCGGAACGCAGGTAGATCCCGCCCGGGTTCATTCGCGGTGGCAATTCTATCAGAGCCTTGAGCCGGAGTTCGTGTTGAAGCGGCTGACAGCGTCGCTGTATCCGCCGGATACAGTACGACTTTCAATCGTCAATGATCGCATCGTTGCCGAGGGTGAGGCTCCCGACACCTGGATAGACAAGGCGCGCGCAGCAGCCCGACAGCTTTCGGCAGGCGGACCGGAATTCGACATCTCCAAGGTTCGTGATGTGAGCCCCGACGCACGAGCGGCAGAGCACTGGCAATATTATGTGTCGCGACTTGAGGCCCAACCGGGAATCATAGTCGCCCAACAAACGGCGAGGGGTGGACATTTCTACATTTCCGGCCTGAGAGACCCGCTTGCCGCCGACCCGCAGGCTCTGCTGTCCGGAACGGAGGTTGATCCTGCCCGCGTTCATTCACAGTGGCAATTCTATCAGAGCCTTGATCCGAAGTTCGTGGTGAAGCGGCTGACGGCGTCGCTGACCCCGCCGAAATCGGTTCAGGTTTCGATCGTCCAGGGTCGCATCGTTGTCGTGGGTGAGGCCCCTGCCGCCTGGATCACCCGGGCGCAGGCCGCCTCCGAGCAACTTTCGGCGGACGGAGTGGTTCTGGATGTCTCGCAGCTGCGTGAGCTGAACCTTGCAGAACTTAATTATTTGAGAGAAGCCATCCAGACGACCGATATTTTCTTCTCGTCCGGCAAAGTTGTGCCGGGACCAGAGCAGGTGCCGGTTCTCGACAGGTTGGCGGATCAAATCAAGGAATTCGCCCAGAATGCCCGCAAGTCAGGCGTAACAGCGCGGTTCATGTTAACCGGGCATTCGGACGCCACTGGCCGTGAGACGGCCAACGCGTCGATCAGCGCCGCCCGCGCTGAGACAGTTCGCGCGCTTCTTAACAAGCGCGGCGTCCCTCCGGAACTGCTGCTGGTTCGGGGCGCGGGAACTTTTGAGCCGTTGGTGCCTGAAAATATTCAAACTGGTAGCTCCACCAATCGCCGGGTTTCGGTTACGGTAAACCTGGACTAGGGCGGGGCCCACGATGCTGCAAAAAAAGATCTGCATGTTGGGCGGGTTCGCTGTCGGAAAGACGAGCCTGGTGCGCAGGTTTGTGCAAAGCATCTTTTCGGAAACCTACTTGACCACGGTGGGAGTGAAAATCGACAAGAAGAGTGTCGTACTCCCGGATAAAACCGTGGATCTGATTTTGTGGGATTTGGCCGGCGAAGACGATATCGGCTCATTCCGCGTCAGCTATGTGCGAGGTGCGACCGGGCTCGTGCTTGTCGTCGATGGAACCCGCGCCGCAACCCTTGCCGTGGCGCTCACGCTGCGCGAGCGGGTCGAGGCCGAATTCGGACCTATGCCGTTCGTGTTGCTGTTCAACAAATCCGATCTGGCCGATCGGTGGGCAATACCGGATAGTGAGATTGACGGACTGAGGCAGCTTGGATGGCAAATCTATCTGACAAGCGCGCTTTCAGGTGAATGTGTCGATGATGCATTTCGTCAGCTTGCTTCGATGGTCACCGAATAGACCATGCATGGATTGCCAAGAGAAGTCAGAAGCTGGATTTTCAACTTCTTCTATCGTGAGCACTCTGTCGCGTATCTGAAAATTGACGCAGAGCTTTGCATAGTTGCGAAGGGCGGCAATCTTAAACATTACGAACTCTCATCACTTCGCATTGGTAAGCCTGTTGCCGATCAGCTCGCATTCATGGAAGGCTTGCTGCCTTGCCCGGAGCTTCCATTTCATATGGCCATGATCGAACTGCCCGGCGGGCGTGTCGCGGACCTTCATCTTTTTGCTGACGATGACTGCGTGTGGCTGCTCGTTCTTGACGCCACCGCCGAACGCGACAACAGGCAGCGGCTTCAACAGAAGGCCTATGAAATGACGCTCCTGCAAGAGAGGGAGCGTCAACTCAACGAGAAATTACGATCGACGAACGAGGCGTTGAGGGAGAGCCAGGAGGGATTGTCGCGTGAATACCAGCGCGCCGAAACCCTGCTCCTCAACATTCTGCCGGCGTCCATCGCGGAGCGGCTAAAGGCGCACGAACAGATTGCGGACAACCACGCGGAGGTGAGTGTGCTTTTTGCCGACATCGTCGGTTTTACGGAAAGAGCGCGAAGCGTCGGAGCCGTGACGACGCTCGCTATCTTGAATTACTTCTTCAAGGTGGCGGATCAGCTCTCGGAACGATATGGCTGCGAAAAGATCAAGACAATCGGCGATTGTGTGATGGTGGTTGCCGGCCTGCCCGCCGCGCGATCCGATCATGCGGAAGCCCTTGCGCACTATGCACTTGAACTGCGCGAGGCGGGTCGGCGCGAACGCTTCGCGGGAGAGCCGCTAAGACTGAGAATTGGAATTCACTCCGGACCGATCGTCGCCGGCGTCATAGGCAAAAAGCGGTTTGCCTATGACCTGTGGGGCGACACCGTCAATCTCGCCTCACGGATTCAAACGTCCGCCGAGCCCGATGAGATCCGTATTTCGGATGCAACTCACACACTGCTTGGACCAGATTTCGCTTGCGACCCACTCGAGGAGACGGAATTGCGGGGCACAGGTCGTGTGCGCATGTGGCGGCTCCGGGCCTGATTTGCCACTGGCAGTGCCAACCCTGCAGCGCATTTCATTTCAAGCCAGTGAATGTCCTCAGAGGGTGCGCGAAGCAGTTGATAACCGTGCGACCGCCGAAGGTCTGTCCTGGGCGATCTCGCATCGTCTGTGCATCTTTCGCCAAGCAAGACACGCTCCGTGAACCACAAGAATGACAGTCACTTTGCAAGCTTAAGTCCGGTTGCCGTCAACTAGAACGGGGCCGCTCCCATATCTGGGACCGATAAGGTAGACTGCAGCATCGGAAGACGGCGATGCACCATTCGTTTGGACAATTCGAACTTGATGAAGCTGCCCGCAAACTGTCCCTGGAGGGCGTTGGGCAGAAAATCCAGCCGCTTGTCTTTGACTTGCTCGTGTATCTGGTTCGCAACGCAGGCAGAGTTGTACCCAAAGAGGAGTTGATGGACGCTCTTTGGCCGGATGTCATTGTGACTGAAGCGTCGCTTCAGCGGGTGGTTAGCCTTACACGCAAGGCGCTTGCAGCAGGCGGATTGCAGGACGCAATACACAGCTACGTCCGCCACGGCTATCGCTTCGCAATCGATGAGCCAGGACTGGGCTACGTGCGGCCTGCCACGTTCGCGGGGGATGACAACCTTGCGCAGGCCCGCAGGCTAGCGGCGGCACGCGATTGGAGTGCGGCTGCAAAGCTCTTCGCAGGTCTTGCGGATATCGAGGCTCTCTCTCCGGCCGATATCGATCTTTGGGCTTTGGTCGTTGAATGCGGAGGGCGGCCGACCGAGGCGATCCCTATGCTGACCCGCGCCGTTGCTGCTCATATCGAGGCTGGGGATTCAGCGCGCGCCGCCAGATCCGCCGTGACACTTGCCAAGATCCAAGCCGAACGGGGAGCGGCTGCCGTTGCGGAGGGATGGCTGGAACGTGCTGCTTCGCTTCTTTCTCAGTCCAAGGACGCGAGCACGGAATCGTATCTGCTATGGATGAAGTCGCGTCTTGCATCCTCAGGCGGCCGCCCTGAGGAAGCGCTTCAGTTGGCTTCGGCCGCCCACTCGATAGCTGAACATTGCGATGACCCAGGCCTGCGAGCCCTGACCCTGACCTACAAGGGATTTTACAACCTGGCGCTTGGGAAGATCGAGGAGGGCAACGAGCAGCAAAACCATGCGGCGGCGATCGCGTTGTCGAGCCAGGTGGACCCGATCACCGGTAGCTTGGTCTATTGCAACATCCTCTGGAGCTGCAGGACCTTTGCCGATTGGTCGCGTGCTCGCCAGTGGAGTGAGGGTTTTGAAAGCTGGTGTACCGCAAGCTTTGCCCAAACATCAGGGGCCTGTGACCTTCATCGTGCCGAAGTGGTTGCGGCGCAACAGATTTTGCCTGAGGCCCTGGCTTGCATAAATGAGGCGCTTCCCAAACTTTCTGCAGAGGAATCGTGGTCGCTTGGCGAGGGCTTTCGGGTCCGTGGCGATATCTTCGCCATGATCGGCGATCTCGCGTCGGCGCGAGCTGACTACGATCAGGCCTATGCACTCGGCTGGGACGCGGAACCGGGCAATGCCTTGCTGTTGTTCGAAAGCGGCGACTTGGAAGGTGCGCTCGCTGCAATTGACCGTGTCTTACAAGGGGTGTCATGGTTCCATCTTCAGCGGCGCGGAAACTTGTTGGTCAATGCAGCCTGCATTGCAGCACGCGGCGGACGCTCGAACCAAGCCTCAATCTATCTGACCGAAATCGATGCACAACCACAACGCTGGCGACAACCGGCGACACAGGCGTTGATAGCCGAAACAAAGGCTGCACTCTGCAAGCCAGACGACCCGAACAAAAATCGCCTTCTGCTGTTGGCCCGGCAACTTTGGACAAGCGCCGGTGTCGATTATCATGCGGCGAGGATCCGCCTGCAGTTGGCAAGAGCTCTGCTCGGCTCGGGCGACGTCAGCGGCGCGAAAGTAGAGATCACGGCGGCAGAAAGATCGGCTCGTCACCTGGGATCGCAGCGCCTGGACCAAGAAGCCGCACTGCTTCGCCACAGCCTTTTGCCCGATAGCCAATCGCTCATCGATGGCCCCAGGCAAGAGCTCATCACCTGAGCGCGGCTGGCTTGCATGCTGCGATGAGCTACGGATCAGCTCTTGCCGCCTATCCAGGGCGAAGATCAGCCAAAGATAAGCTCGAGATAAGGACGGTCAGTCCCCTCAGGAGGTAATTTTTCCCCGTCATGCAGACACGCATGGCACCAGCGGCGCCGACAATGGGTCGGCGCGATAGCGAAAGGGAAAAATCGTGAACCTCTATGTCATCCGTCGCCCTAGCGCATGGGCATCTCTGCCGGAACTCGAAGCCGCCGGCGCGAAATCAGCGAAGGTCGCCAAGGAACAGATGCCGGGCCAAGTCCGCTGGATCCGCAGTTACGTGGTGAATGAACCCGATGGGCGCATCGGCACCTTCTGCATCTACCAGGCGAAAGACGGCGAGGCCATCCGGGATCACGCCAAGCGCGTCGGCATGCCGGGGGAGGAATTCTACCCGGTGGCCGACACCGTCATCCTTCAAAATGATCCGATTTCAGCAGCGGCCGCCTGACGGAGTCCAGTTGCTGCCTCACGTCATCAGCGTGGGGCAGCATCGCGCAACCAACAGGCAATGAACAGAGGGTGCTTGGAGGCGGCATGCCCGCATACCAGCGCCGCGAATCCTACCGAATGGAGAAAACAATGTTTCACTACCTCAAGCATGTTTCGATTGGGCTGAAGGCTCGCAGAACCGAGAGGGCTTTACGCGCTCTGCCAGACCATATCCTGAAGGACATAGGCCTTCGACGCGATGCAATCTCGTATGCCGTTCGAGAGCATCTGAAGCACGATCGCATTTGATCGTTCGCAACTAGATGGAATTGGAAAATGGAAATTCTTATAAACATGACGAACATCATGTATGTGATCGCTTACTTCACGCTGGATATTTTGCGGCTGCGGATACTAACGACTGCAGCAGCAATCTGTCTCGCGGTGTACTTCTACAGCCAGCCGGCGCCACTCATGAGCGTGGTCGGCTGGAATGTCTTCTTTGTGCTTCTGAACCTCATCCAGATCGGCCGCATCTTGACGTCTCGGTACGTCAAGCTGCGGTCATACTCTCGCCGGGAAAATGCCGGCGGGCGTATGCGAAATGGCGGGTTTTGAACGACATTGGCGCTCGAAACCGAGACATCAGGTATGAGGCGCATGGTTCCGAAAAGGTGCGGCCAGCGGCTGCTGGCGACTGTCGGCACTGGCGCAAATTCGCGGGCAGGCCGGAAACCTGAGGCTCCCGCCTCACACCGCCAGGCGTCCCTGCTCGGCCTCCTCGGCATTGGGGTCGCCCGGGGCCGTTGCCCAGGCGAGTTCGACCAGCGTCACGGTACGCCGGCCTACCCCGTCGAGCTGGCAGACGATGAGGCCTTGCTCCTCGATGTAGGTGAGGAGACGCCGGGCACGGCGCAGCGAGTGGGAGCCGTAGGCGCGGGCGATCGCGGCATCGCTCGGGCAGGGCCAGCCCTCCTTCGCCGCCCTGGCGATCATCATGAACACGCCCTGCATATCATCAGGCAGCAGTGAGGCGCGCACCGAGACGTCCTGCCAGGCGTCATCCCCTGCTGCCATGTCGGAGCCGAGCCCGGCGCGGGCGCGCGTCAGCATACGGCGGAACTCCGGCAGATCGGGCACCACCGAGGCAAGGCCCTCGATGCGGCAGCGCACCACGAACTCTTGATAAAGCACGCCGATGACACGGAAGCCCGCGTCCGGCTGCGCCAGGATGGCGCGCAGCACACGGTCCACACGCTCGCGGCGCTCGGCCAGGTCCTCGGCGCTGATTTGCGGCTCCGCCGGCTCGGGGCGGATTTCGAGTGCCGCCGACTTCGCCGCCATCAGTTGATCGAGCAGGTCCGGCGACGACCGGCGCTGCGGCCGCACCGTCTCGGGCGGCGGCGCTGCCAGGATGATGGCGCGCGCGTCCTCCAGCGCTGCTTCCGGCAGCGGCATCAGCCGCGGCGTGCCGTTGCGCGGACTGGTGTCGGTCGGGCCGATGCGCAGGCCGAGCGGCCGGCGTGACAGCGCCGGACCGAGCGCCATGAACTGGCCGCGCTCCAGGTCGCGAAATGCCTCCGCCTGGCGCCGCTCCATGCCCAAAAGGTCGGCGGCGCGCGCCATGTCGATATCGAGGAAGGTGCGGCCCATGAGGAAATTGGACGCCTCGGCAGCGACGTTCTTGGCGAGCTTGGCCAGCCGCTGGGTGGCGATGATGCCGGCAAGCCCGCGTTTGCGGCCACGGCACATCAAATTGGTCATCGCGCCAAGCGAGAGTTTGCGCGCCTCGTCCGAAACCTCGCCGGCCACCGCCGGCGCGAACAGCTGCGCTTCGTCCACCACCACCAGCATCGGATACCAATGGTCGCGGGCGACCTCGAACAGCCCGCCGAGGAAGGCGGCGGCCCGCCGCATCTGATTCTCGGCGTCGAGCCCCTCGAGATTGAGCACGGTGGAGACTCGGTGGATGCGCGCCCGCTCGCCGGCGCTCTGCAGGCCGCGCTCGGTATGCTCCTCGGCATCGATCACCAGATGGCCGAAACGGTCGCCTAGCGACACGAAGTCGCCTTCGGGGTCGATGATGGTCTGCTGGACCCAGGGGGCGCTCTGCTCCAGCAGCCGCCGCAACAGATGCGACTTGCCGGAGCCCGAATTGCCCTGCACCAAAAGGCGCGTCGCCAGCAGCTCCTCGAGATCGAGCGTCGCCGCGGCGCCTGCGGTCGTGTGTCCCATCTCGATCGCAACGGTCATCTCGACTCAGGCGCTCCTTTCGCAGACGGGCTTATCAACCCGATCACAGCCCGTCGAGCGCGCATGGCCGCCCGCGCCGTGTTGCGCACAGGCCAAGGAACCGTCTCCGGATCATCGACAACAAGGAAACCCTGTGGATAGTAACCACCTGTTCACCATGTGACGGCGTTCCGATTGAAGCCGCGCCGCATCCGCTTAGCCTGACCTTGCATCGCGTCCCCAACGTGGTGCGTCCCAACCGCCCCCTGGCGACCGACGTTTTCAAGTTCCCTCTCGCAGTATATGTCGGTCGCCAACCTCGCCTGATCCCGCCAAGTTCCGACATCGTCGAGACTAGCCCGCTGGCGCAAACTTTGGGTTGACCGGCCCGGAGCGCGAGGCGACACTTCCCCGACGCTGGAAGTGCGAGGAGGAAAAGCGATGGACGAGCCCGAACGGTGGCGCCACATGTCGACGGCGCCGAGGGATGGCAGCCGCATCCTGGTCACGGTTCGCCCGTCCGAACAGGGGCCGGCGGAAGTCGACCTCGCCTATTGGTCGCGCGCCGACCAGTTCGCCAGCGAAGGCTGGCGCGCGTCGGACTCCTCGCCGGGACGCGTCGTCGAATACGCCGAACCGGAACTGAAATGCTGGATGCCGCTGCCGACAGCCAATCTCAGCCGCGCCTCCATGCCGGCCCCCTGGGAGGGTGACGACGCACAGCAGCTCGACGGCTCGGGGATTTGAGGCGCAAAGCCTCAGGCCATCAAGCGAAGTCTTGCAGATTGGTTTCCCGGAGCTTGGCGCCCGCCAGCAGGGCTTCGAGCACCTGCTTCTTGAGATTGAGGCACTGCGATCGGGCAAGCTTGACGATGCCGGAAACGTCGCTCACCTCGCAGGCATGAACCAGGTCCTTCTGCTGACCGATGATCAGCTGCGTGAAGTCGCGCGACCTGAATCCGAGGTGGAGAGCCCTCTCCGACTGGTCGAGTATCTGGCCCAGCAACTGCGCCAGGCGCGAATTTCCGGACAGCTCCGCCAAGGCAAGACGAAAGGCACGATCCGCCGCCAGGAATGCAACGTGGCTGCGCAGCGTCTCCGGCTTCAGCACCTTCCTGGCTGCCTGCCTGACATCTTCGAGCCCCCGCTCGGTGAGCCCCGACGCACCCACCCTGAACACTTCCGGCTCGATCAGACCGCGGACATCGAAGATCTCGGTGACATCGCGCAGCGTCAGTGGCGTGATGACATAGCCACGGCGCGGCTCGCTCCTGACCAGGCCCTCCTGCATCAGCCGGGTCAGCGCCGCGCGGATCGTCGCCTTTCTGATCAAATATCGATCGCCAATCTGCTTTTCCGTCAGCGTTTCACCGGGGCGCAGCACGCAGGCGACGATGTCGCTCTTCACCTGCTCATACGCCTGCTCGCTGCGCAGCAGATCGGCGGTCGACGGCGCCGCGGCCGTGCCGGCGGACAGTGCCGGTTTCGTCGATGCGGCAGTCAAATCACGAGGAGTCATGCTTGTTCCGTTCTGGCGATCCGGTTGACGCCGCCATCGACTTTAAGTAGCTTTGAGCATCTCAGAATGATCATCTGGTCACCTCAAAAGGGATAACTGGCAATGGCTGTTCCGGTTGGCTCGCCTCTCTACGCCGTCGTCGATGATATCGTCAACGCCGCCGGAAGTCCCGATCCCCTCGCACGAATAAGGGCGGTGTTGGGCGACCATACGAACCGTCTCCATGCCTTGGGGGTGCTCGTTCATGAAGAAGAGGACGACGAGGTGCTTCTCCATGCAAGCCGGAATTTGACGATCTATCACATCACGCTGTCGCCTGGTCTGCAGTACCCGCCGCACAACCACCTGATGGACGCGCTGATCGGCATCTACAGGGGTGGCGAGACGAACTTCATCTATCCCGATGCCGCCAGCAAGCTCGATGCCCCGCGACGGCAGGACTTCACCGCGCCCACCGTGCTGCACCTGCCCCGGCAGACCGTGCATTCGGTCGCCAACACCGGCAGCGCACGGTCCGGCGCGCTTCATGTCTATCTGGGCGATCTCCCGGCGACCCACCGACAACTCTGGGATCTGCAAAGCAATCAAGCCGAGCCGTTTGACAACGATCGCTATCTGGCCGGCGCCCAGCCCATCGAGCGATCTTGAGGCAGGCGCCCTTCTCCCACAAACAAGGGGAGAAGGGAGAGCCTTCCCCTCAGAACAGGAACGACGCCGTGGCGGGGTTTGGGCCGGTGCGGCCGTTTGGCGAATCCATGCCCCGGATTGTCTGCAGGTCCTGCGCATCCAGCTCGAAATCGAAGACATCGAAATTGGCGGCGATGCGATCCCTGCGGATCGACTTTGGAATGACGATCAGTCCTTCCTGAAGGTGCCAGCGGATGATCGTCTGCGCCGCGGACTTGCCATGCTTGTCGGCAATGCCCGCAATGGTCGGGTCGTTCAGCAGCCGACCGCTGCCCAGCGGGCTCCAGCTTTCGATGCGGATGTCGTGGCTGGCATGAAAGTCCCTGATACCGCGCTGCTGGAACTGGGGATGCAGCTCGACCTGGTTGACCACTGGCGTCACGCCGGTCTCGCCGATGATCCGCTCCAGATGGTCCTGGTTGAAATTCGAAACGCCGATCGACTTGATGCGGCCGGCCTGCCTGAGTTCGACCAGCGTCTTCCACGCCTCGACATATTTGTCCTGGCTAGGCACCGGCCAGTGGATCAGGAACAGGTCGAGTTGCTCTATGCCGAGCTTCTCCATCGTCTCGTCGAAGGCGCGCAGCGCCGCATCGCGCTGGTGTGCGCCGTTGCGCAGCTTGGAGGTGATGAACAGCTCACCTCTCGGCACACCGGAGCTGCGGATCGCCTCTCCAACCCCATCCTCGTTCCGATAGCCCTCGGCGGTGTCGATCAGACGATAGCCGGCCTCGATCCCCCAACCCACCACCCGGGCGGTGATATCCTGGTCGACTTGCCACACGCCAAGTCCGAGCTGGGGAATGGCGGAGCCGTCGTTCAACGGTATCTGTTCAGGCATGGCTGGTCCTTTGCAAACAATGATCCGGGCGGTCCGCCCGGCGCATGCCCTATCTAGGTTCGACAGGAGCAACGACCAGTCGACGGCGGTCGAATTCGCCGGTTGCGAGCTCATCTCGGCCGGCGCACCGCCCGCACCACCCCGGCCGATACGCTGCCGCAGAACAGGCGTTCTCCGCCATCGGATTCCAGTCCCGAGACGCCCATGCCGGCCGGCATGTCGAGCTTCTCCAGAACCTTGCCGGTTTGCGGGTCGACGCGGCGCAGGTCGCTCTGCTCGCCCTCCCAGGTGGCGTGCCACAGCTCGCCGTCGACCCAGGTCACCCCGGTGACGAAGCGGTTGGATTCGATGGTGCGCAGGATTGCCCCGGTCTCGGGGTCGATCTGGTGAATCTTGCGCTCCCGGTACTGGCCCACCCAGAGCGTTCCTTCGGCCCAGGTGAGCCCGGAGTCGCGTCCGCCGCCGGGCGCCGGAATGGAGGCCAGCACCTTGCCGGTGTCGGGGTCGACCTTCTGGATGCGATCCCCGGCAAGCTGGAAGAAATGACGGCCGTCATAGGCGGTGCCTGCGTGCGCGGCGACATCGATCGAGCGCAGCGCCTGCCCGCTTTCCGGATCGAAGGCGTTCAGTTTCTCACCGGAGGCAAACCAGACGTTGCGCCCGTCGAAGCTTACCCCGTGCACGGTGTCGACGCCCGGAAAGGGTCCGTATTCGCGCAGGATTTCGGCCGCTGAATGTTTCATGTCTTTGTCCTCACTGAGATGATCGGGCATTTTCAGGGATCATGCTCTAACCGTTCGGCAGCGGGGCCGGGAGTAACAAGGTCGTCGTGAAACCGGCCACAGGCGGCGTCATCCAGCGGCGCGCCCGGCCGTGCCCGAACGACTGCACCTTGCCGGCCTCGCCAAGCTGCTCGAGCGCCCGCTGCACGCTGCGCTGGCCGGTGCCAAGCGCCAGCGCCAGCGCCGAACTCGCCCAGGATTCACCATCGGCAAGCAACGCCAGCACCGCCGCGTGCCGCTCCTCGATCGGCCGTGCCAGCACCACCACTTCGGGCGCCTGGCGCGGCGCCAGCGCAAAGCCTTGGCTCGTGGCATTGATGTCGGCAAGCGTGCGCAGTTCGGCGCGCAGTCGGCCGATCTCGACCCGCAATCGGGCCCGATGCGATTCATCGGCGTGCCTGCCGCCAAAAGCCTGTGCGATAAGCGTCGCTCGCGACACATCCGCCGGCCATGCTTCGGCCAGCGTACGCGCCAGTGCAAACAGCACCGGGCGCGTTGCCAGCGAGACCATGGTTTCCTGCTGGCGAACGAGATAGCGCAAGGCATCGACGACCAACGCCGGCGACGCCTGCAGCGCCTCGACCTCCTCGAGCAGCAAGGGGCGTTGCTGGCCACGCGCGATCAGCCGCGCCGCCGGCGCGTCCAGCGCCAGGAATGCGTTGTCGACCTCGGCCATCAGCCCCGGAATGCCGGCCCGACGGGCGGCGTGTCGCGCCCACTCCAGCGCGGTACGCGCGGCCCTTGTCTTGAGGCGCCGCATCGCGATGCCGGCGACGGCCAGTTCGTGCGCGGCTCTCGAGGCCGGCGGAAGCGGCGCCGGGTCGAGCCCGGCCAGCACGTCTTCTGCCTCGTCGAGGCGGCCAATCAGCAACAGTCGCCGTACCTTGAGATGGCCGGCATGCGCGGCGTTCAGCCGGTCGCCATGCTTTTCCAGCGTCGCCCGCGCCGCATCCAGCGATTTGGCGGGCCAGCCCAGGTCCCGCGAGACCAGCGCGATCTCCGCCTCGGCGACGACGCATCTGGCGCGCGCCACCGCCTCCTTCGGACCGAAGGCGCGCGCGGCCCGCCGCAATAGCGCCTTGGCGCGGTCGAGGTCGCCGAGCTGCGCCATCGCGATGCCGCGCAACGCCAGCGCCGGCGCGTCCTCGCGCAGGGCGACGCGGTCCAGCGCCCCGAGTGGATCGCCCGCGGCCAGCGCCAATGCCGCTGCCGTGATCAGCGAGTCCATTCAAATCCCGTCACACTTGTAACTCCCACCCCTGCACTGCCCGCCCTAACTTAAGTCATGACCGCCAACCAGCAAGCCGTATCGGCAACAGGCGGCACACCAGGGAAAACAGCAATGACTTGGATGATGACCTAGCCATCAGGACAGGCGGAAGGCGCCGTGGCCGCCGTTGACGCCAATATCGGCACTCGTAGCCTGAGCATCTCAGGTATCGATATTAAGCATCTCGTAAAGGACAAACGACAATGCCTGACTCCGACGATCTGCCTCTCCTCGCGACGAACGACACGGTCGAGCGCGCCGGGCGCCACCCCTGCTGCGGCGGGCCTGCCCATTCAAATCCCGTCACACTTGTAACTCCCACCGGGGCGCTTCATCGCCCTACCCTGCCTCACGATCCGCAAGCAACAACGCGCCGCGCTGGCGCCACAGACTGACAAAGGAGACGAGCAATGACCAAGCACATCGCAATGAAGACCCCACCAATCGTTTCACAGCAGGCGTGGGAAGCCGCGCGCGAAGAACTGCTGGTGAAGGAGAAGGCCACACTGCGCGCCAAGGACGCGCTGGCCGCCGAGCGCCGGCGCATGCCGTGGATGGAAGTGGACAAGGCCTATGTGTTCGAGGGGCCGAACGGCAAAGCGAGCCTGCTCGATTTGTTCGAAGGCCGCCGCCAGTTGATCGTCTACCGCGCCTTCTTCGAGCCAGGGGTTCATGGCTGGCCCGATCACGCTTGCCGCGGCTGTTCGCTCGGCGCCGACCAGGTCGGCCATCTCGCCCACCTCAACGCCCGCAACACCACGCTTGCCTATGCCTCGCGCGCACCGCAGGCCGACATTGCGCGGCTGAAGAAGCGGATGGGCTGGGAGATGCCTTGGTACACCATCACCGATAGCTTCGACAAAGACTTCGGCGTCGACGAATGGCACGGCCACAACGTTTTCATCCATGACGGCGACCGGGTATTCCGCACTTATTTCATCAACAGCCGCGGGGACGAGGCGATGGGCACCGTGTGGAGCTACCTCGACGCAACGCCGCTCGGCCGCCAGGAGATCTGGGAAGACTCGCCCGAAGGCTATCCGCAGACCCCGCTCTACGGCTGGTGGAACTGGCACGACAATTACGATGCCGCGCCCGACCAGAAATGGGCAGAAGTGTCGGCTGCCGGCGAAGCGGCGTTCAGGGACAAGGACGGCCAGTAAGGATCTGCTGAGAGTGTCCGGCCGCCATCCAGCTTGGGTTCCTCGCCCCCGCCAAAGGCGGGGGAGAGGTGGCCGCGAAGCGGCCGGAGAGGGGGCTTTCGTAGGACGCGGCCCCTCTCCGTCTCGGCTTCGCCGAGCCACCTCTCCCCCACTCTCGTGGGGGCGAGGAACCCAAGTCCTGGCGAGCAGGTCGCACGCACCAAGGCATAACCATCAAGGGAAAAGGACCATGAGCGATATCCATACCGGTGCCAGCGGCGCGATCCCTGCTGAAGACACAAGCCCGACCACCCCTGGCCTCGCCGACTGGCTGTGCCTCGCCGCGGCACCCACCTTCGCCCTGATGGCGCTGTTCAGCTGCATTCAGAATGGCGATGCGGCTATCCTGTGCATGGGTGCGAATGCTTCGCTGCTGACCAGCATGCCGGTGATGTATCTCCTGATGAGTGCCTTCCACCTGGCGCCGTGGCTGAGGGTGATGTCCGGCCGGCCGGTCCGGCAATGAGACTGGTCAGGCTGAGAGTGCCGGGTGGCTTGGGCAACCTCGAACTGGTGGAGGAAGACCGTCCCCAGCCAGGACCGGGTGACGTGCTGGTCAGGATCCGGGCCTGCTCGTTGAACCTGCGTGACGATTTCGTCGTGCAAGGCAAGATGCCGCTCGCCGACGGCCGCGTTCCGCTGTCCGATGGCGCGGGCGAGGTGATCGAAGTCGGCGACGATGTCGATGCGTTCAAGGCTGGAGACAGCGTCGTCAGCACCTTCTACCCCTGGTGGCTGGGCGGTGACATGACGCCTGCCACCAGGCGCGACATACCGGGAGAAAGTTTCGACGGCTTCGCCAGCGAATATGTGTGCATGCCGGCACACGCCTTCACCAAGGCCCCGGTGGGCTACACGCATGTGGAGGCGGCAACGCTCACCTGCACCGGCGTCACCGCCTGGCGCGGCCTGGTTGTGTGCGGCAAGGTGAAACCCGGCGACACCGTGCTGGTCCTCGGCACGGGCAGCGTATCGCTGTTCGCGTTGCAATTTGCAAAAGCCGCCGGCGCCCGGGTCATCGCCACGTCTTCCGACGAGCAGAAGCTGGAAAGGCTCGGGCGCCTTGGCGCCGACGCCGTCATCAACTACAAGGCCGTGCCGGACTGGGGCCAAAACGTCAGGGATTTGACGGATGGACGCGGCGTCGATCACGTGATCGAGGTCGGCGGCCCCGCTACGCTGACACAGTCGATAGCGGCCTGCCGGACGGGCGGCCATATCGCCCTGATCGGCGTCCTGACCGGCTTTGCGGCGGAAGTGTCGATCCCGGCCCTGTTTTCGAACCAGATCCGCATCAGCGGGATTTCGATCGGCAGCAGGGCGGACCAGGAGGACATGATCCGGGCGATAGAGGTCAACCGTCTGAAGCCCGTCATCGGCCGCAGTTTTGCGCTTGAAGACATCGCCGGTGCCTTCACGCACTACGAATCCCAACGGCATTTCGGCAAGGTCTGCCTCGAACTTTGAGCGTCCGAAGGCGGCAACCCCGCAGCCCAACCGCGCCGATCATCCATCAGCAACAGCTAATTGACAGCCGGGAGGAAACGGCGCTGACTGGCTGAACAGGTGGATCGCACAACAGGCGGACGATATCGACCGCCGGCGCCGCCTTGGGGAGGATGCCATGCCAACCGTAATTGGCCATCACAACATCACGAAGGACAGCAAGCACTGGCTCAGTTCACCCAAGCGCAAGGAGCTTTTCGGCGCCCTGGGGATCACCAACATCCGCACGTTCGTCGATCCGCAGAATCCGAAACGAGTGGCCCTGATGATGGACGTCCCGGACATGGATGCCCTTGCGACAATGATGCAGAGCCAGAAAGCCGCTGACGCGATGGTCTACGATGGCGTGGTGCCGGAATCGCTGGTGATCCTGGTCGAAGCCAAGGGTTGATGCGCGTCGCCTGAATCCGTTTCAACGCGACGCGCTTTAATGCAAGTGGCGGAGCTTGTCGGGGTTGCGCACCACATAGATTGCCGCGATCTTTCCGTCTTCGATGTCGAGTGCGGTCGTCTGCAGTTCGCCATCGGCTTCCAGCGTGATGAAGCCGGGCAGTCCATTGACGAAACCGACACGAACAAGCGTCGAGCCGTTCTTCTGAAGCCAGGCCGCCACACGCTCGTATTGCTGCATCACGGCATCGAACCCCAGGACCACTTCCGTGGCTGCCGGACGCTTCCCGCCGCCATCGGCATGGGCGCTGACATCGGCCGACAGCATCGCGCCAAGCGCCTTCATGTCGCCGCTGCGCGAGGCGGCGAAGAAGGCCTCGGCGAGCTCGAGGCCGCGTTGCTTTTCCACCTTGAAACGCGGTCTCGCCTGGCGGACATGGGTGCGCGCGCGGGCAGCGAGCTGACGGCAGGCGGCGGGTTCGCGCTGGATGGCGGCCGCGACCTCCTCGAATCCCAGCCCGAACACATCGTGCAACAGAAAGGCCGCCCGTTCGAGCGGCGAAAGACGTTCCAGCACCAGCATCATCGGCAGCGTGACGTCTTCCACTTCGTCCTCTTCCACGACGGGATCGGGAAGCCAGGGACCGACATAGGTCTCGCGCTGGCGGCGCGCGGATTTGAGCTGGTCCAGGCAAAGCCGCGTGACGGTGCGGCGCAGGAATGCCGCGGGCTCCCGCACCTCGCCGTGGTCGGCCCGCATCCAGCGGATGAAGGCCTCCTGCACGACATCCTCGGCATCCGCCACGGAGCCAAGCATGCGGTAAGCGACGCGCTTCAGCGTCGGACGCAGCGGATCGAAGGCCGCCGCCGCATGCTCGGTCCCTGCGCCCGTCATCAGGCGGCCGCCGCCTTGGCCGCGGATCTTATCGCCGCCGGATCGGCCCAGCCACCGAACCCGACTGCAAGGCGGTTGTAGCCATTGATGACATTGATCATCAAAGTGAGCTTGACCTGCTCCTCCGGCGTGAATTCGGCCTCCAGGGCCTCGTAGGCGCTTTCGTGCGTATGACCTTCGCAAATCCGCGTCAGCGCCTCGGTCCAACCGAGCGCGGCGCGTTCGCGGTCGGTGTAGCAAGGCGCCTCGCGCCACGCCGACAGCAGGTAGATGCGCTGCTCGGTTTCGCCGTCCTCGCGTGCGAACACCGTGTGCATGTTGAGGCAATTGGCGCAGCCATTGATCTGGGATGCACGGATCTTCACAAGCTCGGCCAGGCTGGGCTCTAGGCTGGAGGAAATGGCGAAGGATGCGCGCTGCCATTCCTTCATCAGCGAGGGGGCAGCGGCGAAGAGATCAAGTTTTGCGGTCATGATTGGCTTCCTTCTGTTGGTGCCGACCTCATGACGAGTCAGGATCCGCCAGTGTGACATTAACGCCAGGTTTTTATCGCCAGCCAGCGCGAGAGATCGCCCCCAGCACCTGGTATCGGCCGTCGGCGACGCTTGCCTAGGTCGCGATATCGTTGACTGGCAGCAATGGCTTGGGGAGGTCAACCTCACCAAGCCCGGTGCGCAGTTCGATCTCGATGTCGCGACAGATTTGCGAGATCGGAACATCGTTGGCGTTGCCCTCGAAAGGGTTGGCACTGCTCTCGCCGACCTGGTCGAGAGACATGTATGCCCACCCCAGGAGTGTGCTGAACGGGATCGTGAGCCAGATCGCGATCGGGCCGAGTGCGCCACCCAATTTGCCCATGTCGGCAAAGACTGGAACGACGCCAAATGGCAGCAAGGTGCAAAAGATCATGACGAACAAGGAACTGACGATGGCGTATTGCCGGGGATATGGATTGTTCTTGATGCGATCGCACCGAGCCTGCTGATCATGGAAGTCGCGGATCAGCTTGATGAGTTCGGCATAGACCTGCGGAGGGATTTTGGCCTCCTTGAACAACGCATTGACCTGGACCGATTGCATTTCAAGCAGGATTAGCGCTGGACGACGCGACTTCAGGACGTCGTCGGCTGGTTCGCCCAGCAGCGGACGCAGTTCGTCGGCGATCGAGCCCGCATCCTCCTGGATATGGTAACGCCGCCGGAATTCGACATTGGCCGCCCGCCCCATGGATTCCCACGGCATCGGCCGCCGCAGGGCGAACCGCAGGGCCGTCAACCAGGCGAGATGGCGGTAGATGAGTTGCCTGGCTGTCGGCACATCGTTGAAGTCCCTGCAGAAATTGGACCACAACCGGCTGCTGGCTGTAATTTGCGCAAAAGCTTGCAGCGCTTCACTGCTGCGGGTGAATACCTGCGAATTCTTGAACCCGGCAACGAGTGACACGGTGGTGCCGAGCACGAGCACGACCGACCATGGCACCGAAAACCCGGCGATGCCCGGCACACGGTAGGCCGCCACGGCCAGTGCGCTCACCACCACCATGTAGATGACACTGCCCCGCGACCAGAGAGCGAAATCTACCACCTTGTAGGAACGGCCTACATACATCGGGTGCCCTCGAAAGCGTGGACGACAAGCGAATCAAGCCATCACGCCTAGCATACCGTTTGCTCACCATGAATGGCCGTCTTGGCATGAAGCCGTCTGTTGCGAGGCCGATTTCCCAAAGCGCGTCGCGTCCAATCTTACCAAAGCCATGGGCACGGGGTCGCCTCCGTGCCCATGGCCTTTCACCTACCTCAATTGCACTTCGGCTTGGCGCTGTTGCAGGCGTCGACCAGTTCGGCCGGCGGATCCTTGTGGAACACGGTCTTGAAGGACTCCAGCACGTTGGACTGCACCACCGGCAAGGACTGGACACCGACCCAAGCGGGCGTGGGTTCACCGATCAGCGCCTTCATCATCGCCAGCGCTTCGGCAACGCCCTGGTCATAGGGGCGCTGCGAACCGGTTGCCTTCAGCGGCCCACCCTTGGCGATTTCGATCGCCGACTGCAGGCCGAGATCGACAGTGGTGATCGGAATGTCGATGCCTTGCGCGCGCATCGACGACAGCGTGTCGAGCGCCGGCTGATCCCACACCGCAAACAGGCCCTTCACATCGGGATTGCCGGTGAGGAAGTCGCCGGCGATCTGCGACACCTTGGAGGGATCGGTGAAATCAACCTGCTTCATGACGATGTCGGGCCGGTTCTTCTTCATCCACTCGCCGACGCCCTTGGTGCGCTCGTTGGTGCTGAAATAGTCGACGCCGAAATTCACCAGGCCGATCGTGCCGCCCTTCGGCATGCAGGAAGACAGGATCTGCGCCGCGATCTGGCCGTTGCCCTGGCTGTCGGCCGAGATCATCGAGGCAAAATCCTTTGGAGATTCGAGGCCAACCGGGATGCTGTCCATGAACACCAGCTTGATGCCGGCCTCGCCCACCTTCTTGTAGGTCGGGGCCGTCGCGGTGAAGTCGACCGGAATGGAAATGATGCCGTCRGGATGCTGCTGGATGGTGTTCTCGATATCAGCGATCTGCTTGTCGACCTGATATTCGGCGGACGCGACGCCGGTCACGGTCACGCCATACTTGGCCAGCGTTTCGCTGATGCCTTGCACCTGCAGTTGCGACCAGTCGAGGTTCACCGTCTGCATGGAAATGCCGACCTTGAACTTGCCGGCCTTGACCTTGGCGGCTTGGTCGTCGCTCAATTTCAGCTCGTCGGGCGAGGCTGCCTTTTCACCGTGCGGGCCCTGGCCGACAATGCCCTTGGGACCGAGCGTGGCCATGTCGACGCCGGTAACGCAGGTTTCCGGCGTTTGCGCCGAGCTTAGGGATGTTGAGAGCGCGAACGCGCTGGCGGCGATGCTCAATCCTAGGAAAAGCGAGTGGATTCGTGCCGAGTGCTTCATGACTTTCCTCCGTTGATCGTTGACGTCTCTGGTGCCGTTTGGAGCCGGCAATTTTCTGCTGATATCCGCGGGCGCGCGCCTTACCTCCTCGTGAAGGCGACCGCGGCGACGATGATTGCTCCCTTGATGACGAGTTGCAGCGACGAGCTGACGCCAAGCAGCACCAGCCCATTGTTGAGCGTGCCGATGATCAGGCTGCCGAGCAGCGTGCCCAGCACGAAACCGCGACCGCCAAACAGGCTGCAGCCGCCGAGGATCACCGAGGCGATGACATCGAGCTCCATGCCTTGCACGACATCGGGCCGCGCCGCATGCGAACGCGCCGACAGGATCAGCGATGCCAGCCCGGCGAGCGTTCCGGTCAGCACGAAGGCCAGCGTGGTCACCTGCTTGATATGGACGCCGGAATAGAGCGCCGCAGTCGGGTTGCCGCCCGCCGCATAGACGCGCCGCCCATAGACGCTGTAGTGGAGCAGCAGGATGCCGGCGATCGTGACGCCAAGCGTCCACAGGATCGGCGCCGGGATGCCCAGCACCGAGCCTTCGCCGAAGATCGCGAAATAATAATCGTTGGTGATGATGACCGGCTTGGTGTTGGTGACCATCAGCGCCAGACCGCGCGCGCCGCTCAACGTGCCCAGCGTCACCAGGAAGGACGGGATTTCGAGGCGGGTGGTCAACACGCCGTTGATCAGCCCGATCAGCGCCCCAGTGCCCAATCCGGCTAGCGCGCCGACGACCCAGTTGTTGGCGACGAAAGCCATGGCCAGCGACGCGCTCATGCCCGAAAGCGCCAGCGTCGAGGCGACGGACAGGTCGATCTGCCTGGAGATGATGACGAACGTCATGCCGACGGCAATGATCGAGACCAGTGTCGTCTGGCGGCCGATGTTGAGAAAATTGTCGATCGACAGGAACCAGGGCGACGCCAGGCTGAAGACGATCAGCATGACGGCGAAGGCGACGTAAAGCATATAGGGACGCTCGCCCTGAAGCAGATGCCGCAGCGCTGAGCGACCGCCTGGCTGGTTGGCGGCTGCCCCCCTTGCCACTGGTGGATTTGCCGGGCTTTGGGTGTCGGTCATGCCGCGTGCTCTTCCGATGGCTGCGAAAGTTGAATGAGGTGATGGAGATCCTCGGCGCTGCCGAATTCCTGTCTCGAAATCGTCTTGGTGATCCGGCCATCGACGACGATCGAGACGCGGTCGCAGAGCTGAAGCAGTTCGGAAAGATCCGAAGACACCAGCAGCACACCGCTTCCCGCCGCCGCTGCGGCGCGAATGACGCCGTAAATCTCCTCGCGCGCACCGACATCGACACCAACCGTCGGCTCGTCGAGCAACAGCACGCGCGGCCGCGGCTCGTTCCATTTGCCGAACACGACCTTCTGCTGGTTGCCCCCGGACAGGTTCTTCACCGTGGTCGATGCGCCTGGCGCCTTGACGGCCAGCCGATGCATGGCGGCGTCGGCGTGCTCGCTCGCCGAGCGGCGCTGCAGCCAGCCCAGGCGCGAGAAATACGGCAACCGTGGCAGGGTCAGGTTGCGCTCGATCGAATGTTCGAGGACCAGGCCCTGGACGTGCCGGTCCTCCGGCACCAGCGCTATGCCTCGCCGTATCGCCGCGGCCGGATCGGTTCCGTTCAGCGAAACGCCGTCGAGGCTGGCATCGCCCGACTGGACGGGCAGCAGCCCGAAGATCGTCTGCAGGATTTCGGTGCGTCCGCTACCGATCAGGCCGGCAAGGCCGTGGATTTCGCCGCTGCGCAGTTCGAGATTGGCCCGGTCCAGCCTGTCATTGCTGACGCCCCTCAATTCGAGCACGGGCTTTTCAGGGGAACCAGGGCGGGCAGAGGACATCACGCTTTGCCCCGCTGCCGTAGTACCCGCCTTCAGAACGGCGTGATCCGGCCCGACGATCGCGCCGACCAATTGCCTCATACTGGTCTGTGACGTGATAAATGTTCCGGCGTTCTGCCCGTCGCGGAATACGGTCACCCGGTTCGAAATCCGGAAGACCTCATTGAGGCGATGCGTGACGTAGATCACCCCGACGCCCCGCGCGGCAACAGCACGGATCGCCTCGAACAGGATCTTCTCTTCATCGTCGGTCAGCGCCGAGGTCGGCTCGTCGAGGATGAGCAGGCGAACGTCGCCCATCAGCGCCTTGGCGATCTCGGTCATCTGGCGATAGGCAAAGGGAAGCGACCCGACCAGGGCGCGCGCATCGAGCGGGATATTCTGAGATTTGAGGAAGGCTTCGGCCTGCGCCACCAGCTGGCGTTTTTTCAGGAAGCCGAAGCGGGTCTTCGGCTCCCGTCCCAGCATCAGATTGTCGGCAACCGAAAGCGATTCGACCAGGCTCAGATCCTGGTAGACCACCGCCACGCCGGCCTCACGCGACTGGGCGGGCGAGGCGAACGAGACAGGCTCGCCGTTGATCTCGATCGAGCCGCCATCATGCACATGCACGCCGCTTAGAATCTTGATGAGCGTCGATTTGCCGGCCCCATTTTCACCAAGCAGGGCGTGCACTTCACCGGATTTGATTTCGAGACTGACGCCGCGCAGCGCATTGACACCGCCGAACCGCTTGCTGACGCCCTCGACGCGCAGCAAGGGTGTCCCGGACGATGGCGAAATCGAACCCTGTTCGATCATGACGCCTGCATTTCCTTCCGTTGACGCGTCCCCTACCCCGATCGAGATTGTCTTTTGAGACTTCTCTTACTTTTTTTGTGACTTTTCCATCAGGCCGGCGAAATGTCAAACGAAGTCAGGCGGCAGTTGGAATGATTCCGGCCCTACCTCCCCATGTTCGGTGATGACGGCGTCGAAACCGTCCATCGGCGCGAAGAAGGCGCGCTTGAGCTTGCCGATCTTGCTGCTGTCGACGACGAGGTAGTTTTCGCGCGCCAGGCCCATCACCTTCTGCTTGACCACCGCCTCGTGGAAATGCTCGCAGGTGGCGCCACGTTTGGCATCGACGCCGGCGGCCGACAGGAAGGCTGCATTGATGCCGACGCTCTTCAAAATGTCGAAGTCATGCGTGCCCGAGAAAGACGCCGAAGCCGGATGATAGACGCCCCCCAGCATGATGATCGTCACATTGGCCTTGCGGGTCAGGCGTTCCGCGACATTCATGGCGTAACATATTGCCGTTATTCGATAATCATCGGGAATGAGGTCGATCAGATGGATCAGCGTCGTGCCGCAATCGATGAAGATCGTCTCGTCGGGCCGTATCTTCCGCACCGCGTGTGCGCAGGCTTCGCGCTTCGCCGCCGCATGGCTGTCGGCCGCGGTCGCCAGTTCGTAAGGAGCGTCGGTATCGATCTCGGCCGCCGCCAATATATGTCCGCCGAGAAAGGCGATCTGCCCCTGATTGGTGGCGATGTCACGCCGCACCGTCATCTCCGAGACGCCGAGCAGCGTTGCCGCTTCGCTCAGATGGATAACCCGCCGTTCCGATAGCAGATGGATCAGCCGGGCTGTCCTTTGCGCTTTGCGAGCAGTCATGCGTTGGGCCTGTCGGTCACCTGAAATGTGAGGAATTTAACAACCGCTCTCACTCAGTTGCAAGCGCGGTGTGCGAATCCGCCTGCCATGACCAACGGACAGCCCGGCTGCAGGGCTCTCGCCTGCCCTGGACCGATCGCGCAGACGATCAGGCCTCAGTAGATTTCCCCGCCCCGAACCGCAGACCGTCCATCAGCAGCGACACCAGCCGGCGTGAGCGGTCGCGCCATTGCGGGGTGTCGGGTGCCGAATAGATGCCCGACAGTGCGTGCAGCACGTCGGAAGCGTCGACATCGCCGCGGATCGTGCCTTCGGCCACAGCAGCCTCGACCAGTTGCCGCAAGGCCTGCGAGACGCGGCCCGACGTGTCGGAAAACAGCGTCGAATTGGTGGTCAGCAGGATGCGCAGGCTGGTCGCCAGGCCACGCTTGGTGGCGATATAGTCGACGAAGCGCTGCATCCACTGTTCCAGCGCGACATCGGACGGGTATTTTCCGGCGAGCTCGCCGGCAGCCGCGCACAGCGCCTCCGCCTCGCGCCGGTAGACCACCTCGACCAGGTGCTCGCGGGTCGGAAAATGCCGGTAGAGCGTACCGATGCCGACGCCGGCTCGGCGCGCGATCTCTTCCAGCGAGGCGTCGATGCCACGCTCGGCAAAGACGGCGGCCGCCACCTCGACCAGCCTGTCACGGTTGCGCTGCGCGTCGGCGCGCAACGGCTTGGCCTCTTCGACCTTCTCTTCGGCGATGGCGGACGGCTCGGCGGCCAATTTTTTCTCCACGGTGTGGCGGGGGGCTTGAACCCGGCCGGGTCAGCCCCCACGTAATAAACGGAGGCGCCTCCGTTTTAGTGGAGCACCTTTATCATATAATAAGGCGAACCGGTATGTCACGTGCTGAAAGTAGCTTCCCCCCGCCCGCTGGGAGGTCGGTGACGACCGATGAGTGCAATCTCCCCATACGGAGGGATCAGCCAACCTGACCGCAAGGTAACCTTGCTCTTCCCCAGCAAGGCACCAGATGATTCCCATTCGCGTCAAGCAATTGGAGCCAGACGCCCATGACCAGCCTTCCCCTCGCTCTCACCATCAACGGACACCGATACGAACTGGAGGTCGATCCACGCGTCACACTGCTTGACCTGCTGCGCGAGCGGCTTGAGCTCACCGGCACCAAGAAGGGCTGCGACCGCGGCCAGTGCGGCGCTTGCACGGTACTGGTCGATGGCAAGCGCATCAACTCCTGCCTGGCGCTTGCCGTCAGCCATGACGGCGCCAAGGTCTTGACCATCGAGGGTGTCTCCCATGGTGAAGACCTGCATCCGGTGCAGGCCGCCTTCATCGCCCATGACGGCTTCCAATGCGGTTTCTGCACGCCGGGTCAGATCATGAGCACGCTCGGTCTGATCGCCGAGGCGCAAGCCGGCGACGATCCCGAGCGCATCCGCGAGGGCATGAGCGGCAATCTCTGCCGTTGCGCTGCCTATGGCGGCATCGTCGAGGCCGTCCTGGAAGCCCAGGAACAACTGGCCAAGGCCGACCGGAGGACCGCGGCGTGAAGAACTTCGATTATATCAGGCCCACCACCATTCCCGACGCCATTGCGGCGGCGGCCGAGCCGGGTTCAGCCTATCTCGCCGGCGGCACCAACCTGCTTGACCTGATGAAGGGCGGCGTCACCAGCCCCGAGCGTATCGTCGACATCTCGCGCCTGCCGGAGCTCAACCGCATTGAGCGGCTGGCCGATGGCGGCCTGCGCATCGGCGCGCTGGTGCGCAATGCCGACCTCGCTCATGATCTCGAGTTCGCCAGATCCTATCCGGCGGTGGCGGAGGCCTTGCTGTCGGGCGCCTCGGCCCAGCTTCGCAATGCCGCCACCGTCGGCGGCAATCTGTTGCAGCGCACGCGCTGCAGCTATTTCTACGACACCGCCAGCGCCTGCAACAGACGCGACCCGGGCGCGGGCTGCGACGCGCTGGGTGGCGAGAACCGGCTGCATGCCGTGCTCGGCTGGAGCGACGCCTGCATCGCCACGCATCCATCGGACTTCTGCGTGCCGCTGGTGGCGCTCGACGCCGTGGTCGAGATCGAGGGCAAGAAGGGCCGGCGTCATGTGACGCTGGAGGAATTCCACCGGCTTCCCGGCGAGACGCCGCAGCGGGAGAATGGGCTGGAGCCCGGCGACCTGATCGTTGGGGTGCGCCTGCCGGCGGAGGCCGCCTCCTTCTCCGCCAATGCCCGCTATCTCAAGGTACGCGAGCGCACCTCCTATGCCTTCGCTGTTGTCTCGGCCGCCGCTGCCCTTGTCGTCGAAGGCGGCAAGATCCGCCAGGCGCGGTTGGCACTGGGCGGGGTAGCGGCCAAGCCATGGCGGGCGCGTTCGGCGGAAGCGGTCCTGCTTGGCGCCGATGCCGACGAGACGGGCTTCGTCCGTGCGGCGGACGCCGCATTGGCCGATGCCAGTCCCTCCGGCGACAATGCGTTCAAGATCGAACTCGCGCGCCGCATCGTAGTCAGGGCTCTGATGTCTGCCCTGGCGGGAACGCCTGGACGGCTGCCAGCCCTTCCTGCCTCCCCATTTTCCTCCATTCCCGGAGTGCGCCATGACGCTTGAACTCAGCCTCAATCAACAACCCGCCCATCTCCGGCAGGGCTCCAGCATCGGCCAGCCGCTGACCCGCCGCGATGGTTTTCTCAAGGTCACCGGTGCCGCCCGTTACGCCGCCGACAATCATCCGCCCGGCATGCTCTACGCAGTACTGGCCGTCAGCAGCATCGCACGCGGCCGCGTTGCTTCACTGGATGTCAGGGCGGCCAAAGCGCACGAGGGCGTGGTCGAGGTGATGACGCCTCAGAACCGGCCGCCACTCGCCACCGATCCGGATGCTAAGAACAATCCCTTCATGTTCCGGCTCGACCTGCTGCAGAACGATCGTATCCGCTACCCGAACCAGACCATCGCCGTGGTGATCGCCGAAACGCTGGAGGCGGCGACCGAAGGAGCAGCACTGCTGTCGCCGCGCTATGAAGCGCAGCCGGCGCGCGTTGGCCTCGACGGCGCCGAAAGCTTTGTGCCGGGCGGTGTCGGCATCGGCAGTCCTGCGGTGCACCACAAGGGCGATGTCGAGGCCGGTCTCAAGTCGGCGGCGACGCGGATCGAGGCGACCTACGAGACGCCGGCCCAGTACCACAATGCCATGGAACCACATGCGATCGTCGCCGCCTGGGATGGCGACAGTCTGTCGATCGACACGCCAAGCCAGGGTCTCGCCATGGCACAGGGCCGCATCGCTGGCCTGTTCGGCATCGCACCGCAAAACATCCACATCCGCAGCCCTTTCCTGGGTGGCGGCTTCGGTTCCAAGGGCATGATCTCCGGGCCGCAGGTGCTCGGCATTCTGGCGGCGCGTCTCGTCGGTCGTCCGGTCAAGCTGGTGCTGCGGCGCGAGCAGATGTACGGGCCAGTCGGCCATCGCGCGCCAACGCGCCAGACCTTGCGCATGGGCATGGACAGCGAAGGGCGGCTGACAGCGATCGACCATCACGCCAAGACCGCATCGAGCACGTTCGACGATTTCTTCGAACCGGCCGCCGATGCCTCGCACACGCTCTATGCCAGCCCGGCCATCGCCACTTCGCACGAGGTGGTGCGGCTGGACACGGGCACGCCGCTGTTCATGCGCGCCCCGGGTGAAGCCACCGGCTCGATCGCGCTGGAGAGCGCCATCGATGAGGCGGCCGCGGCCTGCGGCATGGACCCGCTGGAGTTTCGGCTGCGCAATTATGCCGAGGTCGAGCCGATGACTGGCAAGCCGTTTTCGTCCAAGGCGCTGCGCGAATGCTACACGCAGGCATCGGAGCGCTTCGGTTGGCAGCGCCGTCCGCTCCAGCCGCGCCAGATGCCGGACAAGGATGGCTTTCTGACCGGCTGGGGCATGGGCACGGCGACCTTTCCGGCGATCATGTTCCAGGCTGAGGCGCGTGCGGTGCTGAGGGCCGACGGCAGCGGCCTGATGGAGACCGGCGCGCAGGACATGGGGCAAGGCGCCTGGACCGCCTTCGCCCAGATCGCCGCCGACGGGCTGGGGCTCGACATCGACCTGGTCGATTTCAGGGCCGGCAGCTCCGACCTGCCCAACGCAGGCATTGCCGGCGGCTCCGGCCATACGGCGACAGCCGGCATGGCGATCCACAATGCCGGAGCCGCCGTCATCGCCAGGCTCGCCGATCTCGCCACCGGCCATGAAGCCTCGCCGTTGTTCGGCGCCGGCAACGAGGGCGTCCTTGCGCGTGGCGGCCGCCTCTACCGGCGCGACGACGAAAATCGCAGTGAAAGCTATGGCGAGATCCTGGCCCGTGCCGGGCTCGCCGAGATCGATGGGCGTGGCACGGGAACCCCAGACCCGTCGACGCGGGAGGCCTATGCCATGCACGCGCACGGCGCTGTGTTCGCCGAAGTGAAGGTCGATCCCGATTTCGGCCAGATCCGCGTCACCCGACTGGTCGGTGCCTTCGCCGCCGGGCGGGTCATCAATCCGCGGCTGGTGCGCAGCCAGTATTATGGCGGCATGATCTGGGGCGTTTCCTTCGCGCTGCATGAGGAGGCCGTCACCGACCGGCGCTCGGGCCGTATCCAGAACGCCAACCTCGCCGAATACCATGTCCCGGTGAATGCCGACGTGCCGTCGGTCGAGGCGCTGCTGGTCCACGAGGACGACCCTTACGTCAACGCGCTCGGCATCAAAGGCGTTGGCGAAATCGGCATCACCGGCACGGCTGGCGCCGTCGCCAATGCGGTCTGGCATGCAACTGGCGTGCGCCCCCGGCGCTTTCCAATCCGGATCGAGGACCTGCTGGGATGACGAGTGATCCGCGTAGCGGACAGAAGGCCAGTTGCCTGGCTTTCCAAACGACGAATGCCCGGAGCGAAAGCGAAGGGACGGACAGCTGGGAGATCCGGTAGGTCTGCCGGCTGTCCTTGCCTGCCCAACATCAGCTCAATCGACTCCGCGTCAAGCAACTGGAGCCAGACGCCCATGACCAAAACGACAATTCCCGTCCATCTCGATATCAACGGCCATCGCCACACCCTGCAGCTCGAGCCGCGCGTCACGCTGCTCGACGCCTTGCGCGACCGGCTCGGCCTGACCGGCACCAAGAAGGGCTGCGACCACGGCCAGTGCGGCGCCTGCACCGTGCATGTCGACGGCGAGCGCGTGCTGGCCTGCCTGACGCTGGCCGCGCAGGCCGAGGGCCGCACCGTCACCACCATCGAGGGGCTTGCACGGGAGGGCGAACTGCATCCCGTGCAGGCTGCCTTCCTTGAGCGGGATGCCTTCCAGTGCGGCTATTGCACGCCCGGCCAGATCATGTCGGCGGTCGCCTGCATCCGCGAGGGCCATGCCGGCTCGGACGAAGAAATCCGCGAATACATGGCCGGCAATCTCTGCCGCTGCGGCGCCTATCCGCACATTGTCGCCGCTGTCCGCCAGGCAGCCCTGGAGGTCCAGTCATGAGAGATTTTTCCTATCTGCGAGCCGGCTCGCTCGATGCGGCACGCCATGCAGCCGCCCTGCCCGGCGCAATGCTCTTGGCCGGCGGCACCACGCTCATCGATCTCGCCAAATGCGGTGTCGCCGAGCCCGACAGCCTGGTCGACATCACTCATCTCAAGGGGCTGGACAACATCGAAGTCAGCGCAAGCGGCGCCACCATTGGTGCACTGGCCAAAATGGGCCATGTCGCCGACCATGCCGACATTAAGCGCCACTTCCCCGCCGTCTCCGAAGCCCTGTGGCAGGCGGCTTCGGCGCAGATCCGCAACATGGCGACAATCGGTGGCAATCTGATGCAGCGCACGCGTTGCCCCTATTTCCGAGATCCCTCGAATTTCCCTGCCTGCAACAAGCGGGAACCCGGCAGCGGCTGTTCGGCTATCGGCGGTGTCACGCGGGGACACGCCGTACTCGGCACCAGCGAAGCCTGCATCGCCATGTATCCAGGTGACCTCGCCACCGCGCTGGTCGCCTTCGACGCAATCGTCCATCTCGGCGAGCGTCGGGTTTCGGTGGACGATTTCTTTCTGTTGCCCGGCGCCACGCCCGACCGGGAACACGCGATCGAACCGGGCGAGATGATCACCGCCATCGAGATTCCCGACTCCGCCGCCGCCCGGCGTTCCACATACCTGAAGATCCGCGACCGCCAATCCTATGAATTCGCCGCGGCAAGTGCTGCTGTCGGCATCGAGTTCGAGGCTGACGGGCGCACCATCCGGGATTTGCGCGTGGCGCTGGGCGGCGTCGCGACCAAACCGTGGCGGGCACGGGCCGTGGAACAGACGCTGAAAGGCATGGTGCTGGAGCCGGACGCCGTCCGCCGCGCCAGCCTGCTCGCCGTCGAAGGCGCCGTCGACAACGGCGCCAACCACTACAAGATCGAACTGGCGCCGCGCGTCGTCGCCCGCGCCATCCTGAAAATGGGAGAAACCGCATGACCGTTCACAACATGAGACATGGTGATGCGTCCGATGGCGGCGCCGACGCCGTTGGCGGCCGGCTGTCGCGCGTCGACGGCCCGGCCAAGATCACCGGTGCCGCGAAATACGCCGTCGAGCAGCAGCTCGAAGGGCTCGCCTACGCCGTGCTGGTCGAAAGCACGATTGCATCAGGCAAGGTGCGCTCGATCGACACCGCC
Organism: Mesorhizobium sp. P2_F8; assembly: GCF_056403655.1. Classification (NCBI taxonomy): domain Bacteria; kingdom Pseudomonadati; phylum Pseudomonadota; class Alphaproteobacteria; order Hyphomicrobiales; family Phyllobacteriaceae; genus Mesorhizobium; species Mesorhizobium sp. P2_F8. The sequence continues at coordinate 282,237 of NZ_JBFUFB010000003.1, read as the reverse complement.
AAGGCTGAAGCAGCGCCCGGCGTGCTCAAGGTATTGACGCCGGACACCATCATCAGCCTCAGGACTGCCTCTGACTGGTTCGGTACACCGCCGCCGGACAAGCCCTATTGCCCGTTGGCGCGCGACATCACCTTCTCAGGCCAGCATGTCGCGGCGGTCGTTGCGGAAACCTTCGAGCAGGCGGTTGCGGCCGCTGCGCTGGTCAAGGTCAGCTATGACGAGACCTCCTCCATCGTCGACCTCAGCGACGCCAAGGCCGGCGACGGCATTCCGATCGATGCCATGACCAAGGAATGGGGCGACGCTCAGGCAGCCTTCGCCTCGGCTCCGGTCAGGATCTGCGCCGCCTACAACACGCCGCGCGAATACCAGGCGCCGATGGAGCCGCATGGCCTGATCGCCCAGTGGGAAGGCGACAAGCTCACCGTATGGGAGCCTAGCCAGTGGCTGGACGGCATGGCACGCACCTATGCCGAATGGTTCGGAGTGCCGTTCGAGAATGTGCGGCTCGTCTCGCCCTATATTGGCGGCGGCTTCGGCTCCAAGGCGCTGGCGCTCAGCCATGGCGCGGTGGCGGCAAGTGCCGCCAAGATGCTCGGCCGGCCGGTTAGGCTGGTGATGACGCGGCCGCAGACCTTCACCGGCTACGGCGGGCGCGCGGCGACACGCCAGACGGTGACGATCGGCGCCGACCGGCAAGGAAAAATCCAGTCGATCGTGCATCGCGGCATCAACGAGACGTCGATGGACGGCATATGGGTCGAGCCGCTCGGATCGGTCACCTCGATCATCTACGCGACGCCGAATTTCTCCTCGAAGCAGAATGTCGTGCGGGTGAATTCGGTGGTGCCGGGCGCCATGCGCGCACCGGGCGAAAACCCCTCGGCCTTCGGCATCGAGAGCGCCATCGACGAACTCGCTTATGAGGTTGGCATCGATCCGCTGGAGATCCGCCTGAGAAACTATGCCGAGCAGGACCCACACGCCAGAAAAGCCTGGTCTACCAGGCAGTTGCGCGAGGCTTTTGCTGCCGGCGCAGAACGCTTCGATTGGGCAAGGCGGACACCACAGCCGCGCTCGATGCGCGACGGCAACCAGCTGATCGGCTGGGGTGTCGCCGCCGGCACCTATCCGGTGCGGCGCGCCTATGGCGAGGCGATCGTGCGCATTCTCGCCGACGGCTCGGTCGAGGTCGAAAGCTCCTCGATCGACATGGGCCAGGGTACCTACACGATCCTGGCGCAGACCGCCGCCGAGACGGTCGGCGTGCCGGCCGACAATGTCGTGGTGAAGCTCGGCGACTCGCGCTTCCCCCGCGCCGGCGTCGCCGGCGGATCGCGGCTGGCCGGCGTGATGACCGGCGCCGTCTACAAGGCGGCGACCTCGGCGCTCGATCAGCTGGTGGGGCTGGCGATCAGCGATCCGCGCTCGCCATTCCACGCGCTGCAGGCCAACACGCTGGTGGTCGCCAACGGCCGTATCTCATCGCCGCGCGGCGACGGCCCCGATCTCTCCATCGCCGAACTGCTCGGCAGCGTCGGCCGCGACCATATCGAAGCAACGGGCGACACCATGCCGGCCAATTCGACGGCACAGGATCGCTACAAGAACTACACCACCATCGCCATGGCGCTGCCGCATACGGAGGGCGACTATTCCCGCCACAGCTGGTGCGCGCATTTCATCGAGGTGCGTGTCGACGAGGATTTCGGCACGGTGCGCGTGTCGCGCGTGGTGTCGGCGCTGGATTCGGGCCGGCTCTACAACCCCAAACTCGCCGAAAGCCAATGGAAGGGCGGCATCATCATGGGCATCGGCCAGGCGCTGCTCGAGGAAGGCATCGTCGACCGCCGCCATGGCCGCATCGTCAACAACAACCTTGCCGACTATCTGGTGCCGACCAACGCCGACATTCCAGACATCGAAGTGATCTCGGTCGGCATTCCCGACCTGCACTCCTCGGTGCTCGGCGGCAAGGGCGTCGGCGAGCTCGCCATCGTCGGCGTGGCACCCGCGATCGCCAACGCGGTCTTCCACGCCACTGGAAAACGCGTGCGCGATCTGCCGATCACGCTGGAGAAGCTGATTTAGGGGGCGACGGCGACGAAGCTGCGATCTCCCCCCTTGCGGGGGAGATGGCCGGCAGGCCAGAGGGGGGTACTGTCCCGCCTGCATCTCAACCCAATCACAATCGCGCCGTCCAGTGATTTCCGGTTGAAGGTGGTAACCGCGAAGTTTGGCGATCCTTCCCACCCCCCTCTGCCCTGCCGGGGGTCTCCCCCGCAAGGGGGAGAGTGGCAGCTCCGCCATCTTCGCCGATCACCACTCCAGCCCGAACACCAGCTTGCCGAAGTGCAGGCCGCCGGCGGCCATGTGGGCGTAGGCTTCGGCCGCTTGGTTGGGTGAAAACACCTTGTCGACGACCGGCTCGATCCCCGCTGCACCGATTGCGCGGGCGGCGTCGTGAAGGTCGGACACAGATCCGGTGTTGTTGCCGACCACCCTCAGCGCCTTGATGATGATCGGCAGCAGATTGACCGTGGCCTCGGCTCCGGTGACGAAGCCGATGGTGAACAGCGTGCCGCCGGGCGCGGTGGCGTTGATGGCGCGGGCGAAGGTCGCGGTGCCACCGGTCTCGACGACGAGGTCGGCACCGAGGCCGCCTGTCAGCTCCAGCACCTTGCCGTCCCAGTCGGGCGTCGCGCGGTAGTTGATGAGATGATCGGCGCCGAGTGCCTTCGCCCGCTCCAGCTTCTCGTCCGACGACGAGGTGATGATGACCGTGGCGCCGGCGGCCTTCGCAAGCTGCAAGGTGAAGATCGAGACGCCGCCGGTGCCGAGCAGCACGACGACCGAGCCCGGCCCTACATCGGCGGCGCGGATGGCGTTCCAGGCGGTGGTGCCGGCGATCGGCAGCGTCGAGGCCGCCTCGAAGGAAAGATGCGCCGGCACCGGCACGACCGAATTGGCCGGCAGCGCGACATATTCGGCCAGCGACCCCGGCAGCGAGATGCCGCGCATCTGCGTCATCTGGTAAGGGCGCGGCCGGCCGCCGATCCAGCGCGGCTTGGCGTGGGCGAGGACGCGATCGCCGACGGCCAGTCTCGTAACCCCCTCGCCCAGCGCAACAATCTCGCCGGCGCCGTCGGCGACGGGGATGAGCGGAAAGCTCGGTCCGGGATAATTGCCGCTCGCCACCGCGACATCGACGAAATTGAGGCTCGCCGCACGCTGGCGGATCAGCACCTCGCCGCGCTGCGGTTCGGGGGTGGCCAGGGTGGCGGCGCGGAAGGCGTCCAGCCTGGGTTGGCTTAGTTCGATGGCTTTCATGGTTTCACTCCGGTGGGTCGATTGATGGGTTGAGTGAACTTAGCTGCTGCGCTATCTCTAGATAATCATTGCCTTCTGCACTTGAGTACTGCGAGTTATGCAGCAATCCCGCGAACCAGTGGCCCTTGCCGAAATGGCGGCCTTCGCGGCCATCGCCGAGGCGCGCTCTTTCACCAGAGCGGCGGCGCGTGTGGGGCGCGACGCGACCATCCTATCGCGGCGGCTGCAATCACTGGAGGAGCGGCTGGGTGTCAGGCTGCTCCATCGCACGACGCGCAGCGTGTCGCTGACCGAAGCGGGTGCCGAATTCCTGGTGCGCGTTCGCGCCATCCTCGCCGCTGTCGACGAGGCCGAGGCCGCCGCGTCGGCACATGCCGGCGGCCGCCCGCGCGGCCTGCTCAGGCTGGCGCTGCCCGGCACGTTCGGGCGCATGTGGATCGGGCCGCTGCTGCCTCAATTCCTTGCCGAATTTCCCGATGTCCGCATCGAGGCGGAATTCTCCAACCGCTTCGTCGATCTGGTCGCCGAAAATTTCGACGTCGCCGTGCGGCTCGGCGCGCTGGAGGATTCGCGCCTGGTGGCGCGCAAGGTGGCGACGCGGCGCCGGCTGCTCTGCGCCGCCCCCTCCTATCTCGCCAGAAGGGGCAGGCCGGAGACACCGCAGGCGCTGCTCGAACATTCCTGCCTCGGCTTCAGCGGCTTCCAGACTTTTCCGGCCTGGGAGATGACCGACCGCGAGGGCCGGCACGTGCGCGTCGAAGTTTCCGGGCCGTTGGTCTCCGACGATGCCGAGGTGCTGGTCGAAGCTGCCGTGCAAGGCGTCGGCCTGATGATGAGCACCGACTGGCTGGTCGGCCGCGAGCTCGCCGACGGCCGGCTGGTGCCGATCCTGGAGGACTGGACGCTGGCCGACGAAGGCGCGGTCTATGTCGTCACGCCGTCAGCCAAGGGTCAAGCCGCCAAGACCCGCGCGTTCACCGACTGGATCGGCAAGCGCTTCGCGCCGGATCCGCCCTGGCGGCGGTGAAGCCGCCGGTCTCCCACAAAGGGGGAAGATCACACGCTCCTCCCCTACTTCCCCTGCTGCTTCATGAACTGGCTGAGCAGGTCCACCGGCAGCGGGAACACAACCGTGGACGAGCGCTCGCCGGCGATGTCGTGCAGGGCCTCGAAATAGCGCAGTTGCATGGCTTGCGGCTCGGCGGCCAGCATCTTGCCCGCCTCGACCAGCTTGGCCGCCGCCTGCTGCTCGCCATCGGCGTTGATCACCTTGGCGCGGCGCAGCCGCTCTGCCTCGGCCTGCTTGGCGATGGCGCGGATCATGCTCTCGTTCAGGTCGACATGCTTGATCTCGACATTGGAGACCTTGATGCCCCAGGCGTCGGTGCGCTGGTCGAGGATCTCCTGGATATCGCTGTTGAGCTTGTCGCGCTCGGCCAGCATTTCGTCGAGCTCATGCTTGCCGAGCACCGAGCGCAGCGTGGTCTGCGCCAGTTGATTGGTGGCGGCCATGAAGTCCTCGACCTGGATGATCGCCCGTTCGGCGTCAACGATGCGGAAATAAAGCACCGCGTTGACCTTCACCGAGACGTTGTCGCGCGAAATCACGTCCTGCGGCGGCACATCCTGCACCACCACCCGCAGATCGACCTTGACCATCTGCTGGATGAAGGGGACGAGGATGATGAGACCGGGACCCTTGACCCCGGTGAAGCGACCGAGCGTGAAGACCACGCCGCGCTGATATTCCCTGAGGATGCGAATGGCCGCGGACAGGAACATGACCACCACCAGCGCAAGCAACAGATAGGCCACGTAACCGATGCTCATTTCTTTGCTCCATTCCTTCCGGCGTCGCGCCGCTGCACGGTCAGTACGAGGCCGCTGACATCGGTGACCTCGACGCTGTCGCCGGGTGCGATGGGTTCGTTGGCCTTCGCCCGCCAGCGCTCGCCCTGGGCCAGTACATGGCCCTCGCCGCCCTGCCAGTCGAGAATCTGGGCCGGCAGTCCGCGCATCGCCTCACCGCCGACACGCGGCAGGCTCTTGCGCGCCGCCCAGACATAGGTGCCCGTCAGCAGCGCCAGCCCAAGCGTCAGCGCGGCGGCGGGACCGATGACGGCCCATGACACGGCGAAGCCCGGACCTTGGGTCTTGAGCAGCACGGTGGCGCCAAGCAGAAAGGCGGCCACGCCGCCGAGTCCAAGCACCACGGTAGGGTTGAAGGCCTCGACAACGAGGAAGGCGACGCCGAGCAGCATCAGGGCGAGGCCGGCATAATTGATCGGCAGGAGATTGAGTGCATAGAGCCCAAGCACGAGGCAGATGGTCCCGATGACGCCGGGCGCCACCGCGCCGGGGCTGGTGAACTCGAAGATGATGGCGTAGACGCCGACCAGCATCAGGATGATGGCGACGTTCGGATCGGTGATGACGGAGAGAAGCTGGATGAACCAGCCGGGTTCCAGCGTCTCGACCCGCAGCCCTTTGGTCGCCAGAACCACTTTCCTGCCGGCCACATCGACGGTGCGCCCATCGGCCTGTTGCAACAACTCGGTGGTGTCGTGGGCGACGAAGTCGATCACATGTTCCTGCAGCGCCGCGTTGGCCGAAAGGCTTGCCGCTTCGCGCACGGCTTTCTCGCCCCAGTCGCCATTGCGCCGCGCAGTTCCGCCAGCGAGCGGATAAGGGCGACGGCATCATTGGTCACCTTGGCCATCATCGCGTCGCCTGCCGGCCGCCCGGTGCCGTCCTTCTGGTCGCCCTTGTCGTTCTGGTCGCTCTTGTCCTTGTCGCCGCCGGGAAGCGACGGCAGCCCGCCCATCTCGACCGGCGTCGCCGCACCCAGATTGGTGCCGGGCGCCATCGCCGCGACGTGGGTGGCATAGAGGATATAGGTGCCGGCGCTGGCGGCATGGCCACCGGCCGGCGCGACATAGCCGATGACGGGCACCGGTGAAGCGAGGATATCGGCGATCATCTCGCGCATCGAGGTGACCAGCCCGCCGGGCGTATCGAGTTGAAGGATGAGGACTTCGGCGACCCGCTTGGCGGCGACATCAAGCGCTTCCTCGAGTTGCCTGGTGCTTGCCGGCCCGATGGCGCCGTCGATTGCGACGCTCAGCGCAACCTTCTCGCTCCCGGCCGAAGAGAAGGGAGAAAAGACAGCTGCGGCGACGAAGGCCGCGGCAAAAAGGGCCACCCGCGCGAAGGTCACGCTCAAAGCTCCGTGGATTCAATATGGGTTGTATTTTGCGAAGTCCAAGAGGAGAGCGACGTCGGCGATTGCGGACGCGGCTGAGTGCACAATCTCCCTTGTGGGGAGTTGGTCGGCCGACCAGAGGCGCGCGCAAGATCAGGAAATATTTGTGCCCTGGGCTCAACCTCGCCAGGCCGACCGGGCTCGCCCGGCAACTATGTCTCTGGAGAATCTACTCCGGCGATGGCACCGGCGGCCGCGACGTCATCGCGGTGCCGAAGGCGGCGGCAATGACGGCGGCGATCCCTGCGCATTGCGTAGGGGTCAGGCTTTCGTGCAGGAACAGGAAGCCGGCCAGCGCGCCCAGCCCGGGCTCGAGGCAGGTCAGCGTGCCGTAGATGCGGGCCGGCATCCTGGTCAGCGCCACCATCTCCAGCCAGAAGGGCAGCGCACTGGAGAACAGGCCGACGAGCAGCGCGCTGGTCAGGATCGATGGCGCGAGCAGCGCGGTTCCGGCCTGTGCCACGCCGAAGGGCAGCACCAGCACGGCTGCGATCGCCATGCCATAGGCTGTGGTGCGCGAGCCGAGTTCGGCGCCCGCCTTCTGGGCGAGCACGATGTAGAGCGCCCAGAAGCCGCCGGCCGCCAGCGCCAGCATCACCCCGGTCGGATCAAGCGGCTGCAGCGAATGGACGAAAGGTGACAACAGCACGATGCCGGCCACAGCCAGCCCGATCCAGGCAAAGTCGCTGGCACGCCGCGAGGTCAACGTCGCCACCAGCAGCGGGCCGGAAAACTCCAGCGCCACCGCGATGCCGAGCGGAATGGTGGCGAGTGCCGCGTAAAACAGAAGGTTGAGCGCGCACAGCGTCACGCCATAGGCGATCAGCCATGGCATGGTGGCGCGCGACGGCCGCATCTGCCACGGCCGCAGCACGGCGATCAGCATCAGCGCGCCGACGACAAGCCTGAGCGTCGTCGTGCCCTGCGCGCCGATTAGCGGGAACAGGCCCTTGGCGAAGGTGGCGCCGATCTGGATCGACACCATGGCGCCCATCAGCGCAGCGATCGGCAAGGGCGCCGCTTCGCGACGGGCAACCGGCGTCGATGTCACTTTGGCTCGTCCTCCATGCCGCCGGACCAAACCCGCCCGGCGGCATCGCGATAGGCCGAACGGGCCGGCCTGTCGTGAGACAGCGCCGACGTCTTGATGGGGCAAGGCGCCGGCAACCGCCAACCGGTCACTGATGTCGCCAGCCTCGATGCCAGCCGCAGGCCGGTCTTGACGTCGACGATCTCCGGCCTTGACCCCCAGACGGCCATCCGCGGGGTGATCCGCGGTCGCCGGCTTGGAGGAAGAGCCGGTTGCCCGATGCCGGCCCGTGGAACCAGGTGACGCTGTGTTCGCCGCAACGGCGCTTATGGTTTAGGCTCCATCGCTTACATAGGGCTGGTCTTCTAGACATCAGGAGGATTTGATCCGTGCTCGCCCGCGTCGAAGCCGTCGCACCTCTGCCCGAAAATGTGCTCAGCCTGTCGACAGCGCGGCGGGCCTGGAACGGCGTTTCTCTCGACGTCAATGAATGGCGCGGCTCCGGCAGGGTGGCTCACCAATTTCCCCACGAGACGGAGACCCGCCTGATTGCCCTGCTGGAAGAGGTCGGCAGCCCGTGTGAACCACGGCTGCGCGAGAACCAGCCTTGCCCCGCCGGCTACAGGCCCAGGCACATGGACTTCGCCCCTGCCGGCATGGAGATGTGGGGCTATAGCGCCGACGTCCGCTTCGTTCGAGACGCCACGCTGATGTTCGATTTCGCCGCCATGGACGAAAGGCTGGCTACCCGGTTCGATCGCAAAGCGGTCTCGACGCCGCGGCTGCGTTTTGCCGATGACCGCATCTGGACCCTGGTCAAGCTGCTCGCCGAGGTGGTGAACGACACCGATCCGTCGGCGCAGCTCTACGGCGATGGGCTGACCGTGGCGATCATGGCGCGACTGTTCGTCGATCCGCTGGAGCCCGGCGCCGACGCCAAGGGCCTGGCGCCCTGGCAGCTTCGGCGTGTCATCGACCATCTCGATGCGCACCTGCCCGAGCGTGTCGACCTCGTGCGGCTGGCGGCACTGGCCGGCCTGTCGCAATCGCACTTCAGTCGGGCGTTCAAGGCCTCGACCGGCATGGCGCCGTATCGCTGGCAACTCGACGCCCGCATCCGGCGCGCGCAGGCACTGCTCATCGACAGCCGCGCCACGCTCGACCAGGTGGCCGAGGCCACCGGCTTTGCCGATGCCGTGCATTTTGGACGCACGTTCCGCAAGCTCATCGGCGCGACCCCGGCGACGTGGCGGCGCGACCGCAAAAGCTGATCGCAACGTGACAGCGGCCGATCGCAAGGCGACAGCGGATTCAGGCTGGAAATAGCAGGATCGAACAGTGCGTTGCGCCCCATGATGGAGCAATAGTCCCTCGACCGGGCAGGCGAGACATCGGATTGAGCACTTTGCGACATCCGCCTCCCCGGAACTCCTGATCCGGAAGGTGGAAGATGACCGCAGAACCGATCAACTATGATGCCCTGATGCAGGCTAACCTTGCCCGCGTGTTCGGCGAGCGCGATGCCGTCCGCCGGATGAGCGCCATTGCAAAAATCTATGCCGACGACGCGGTGCTATATGAACCGCATGCGGCGGCAACGGGCCATATCGCCATCAATCAGGCGGTGGAAGCGCTGCTGTCGAGCCTGCCGGCAGACTTCGTCTTCACGGCGACCGGCCCTGCCGTCGGTCACCACGGCATCGGGCGGCTGCGCTGGCAATCCGGCCCGCCCAACGGTCCCGTCGCCGTGACCGGCACTGATGTCGCGCATTTCCAGGGCGACCTCATCCATTCCCTTTACGTTTTTCTCGATCCCGCCGGCGCCTGATGCATGTCGCCCAAAAGTGCGCAGCGGTTTGGGACAACGACATGCACAAAAAACAGAAACTTAAGGCGCGTCGACTGAAGCCGTTTCAACACGACGCGCTTTAACCAGTCGCCCGCATATCCAAGGAGTTTCCCATGCCCAAAGCCGGTCTCGAAGCCCTGCTTCGCCCCGAAGACAGCATTCTGGTGCTGATCGACCATCAGCCCTACCAGTTCACCAATCTCAACAGCCACGAGCCGACGATGATCGTCAACAATGTCGTCGGCCTCGCCAAGACGGCCAAGGTCTTCAATGTCCCGACGATCCTGACCACCGTGCTCGAAGAGCGCGGCGGCTACATCATCAAGGGGCTGCAGGACGTCTTTCCGGGCCAGAAACCGATCGACCGCACCTTCATCAACACCTGGCAAGACCCCAAAGTCGCCGACATCGTGAAGAAGAGCGGGCGCAAGCAGCTCGTGCTGGCCGCGCTCTACACCGAGATTTGCCTGGCCATGCCAGCGATCCAGGCGCTGGCCGAAGGCTATGACGTCTTCATCGTCACGGATGCTTCAGGCGGCGTCTCGCTGGAAGCGCATGACATGGCCGTGCGACGCATGGTCGCCGCAGGCGCGGTGCCGATCACCTGGATGGCGGTTCTCGGCGAATGGCAGCGTGACTGGGCGCGCGAAGACACGGCCGCCGGTGTCGCCGGCGTCGTAGCCGAACATGGCGGTGCCAGTGGCGTCGCCTTCGCCTGGGAAATGCAGCTGCTCGCCACCCGCGCCAAAGTCGGCGCCTGAGCAGGCCCGCACGTCAAGAGGCCCGTACTTCGGGAGAGGCTAGCCATGTCCGCCGTGCCCATCCGCATCGGCTACTGCCTGTCGCTGACCGGCTCGCTCGCGGGCAACAGCCGGCCGGCGCGGCTCGCGCATGACATCTGGCGAGAAGACACCAACAGACGGGGCGGATTGCTCGGCCGCCCTGTCGAACTTGTCTGTCATGATGACCATGGTGATGCCTCGCTCGTGCCTGGCCTCTACAAGCGGCTGATGGACGACGACAAGGTCGACCTGGTCATCGGCGGCTATGGCACCAACACGGTTTTGCCGGCAATGCCGCTGATCATCAAAGGGCAGCGATTCTTCGTCGGTCTGATGGGCCTCGGCGTCAACAACGCGCTCGCCTATCCCAACTATTTCGCCATGATCCCGACCGGGCCGGATCCGAACGCGGCACTGACCGAAGGATTCTTCACGCTCGCCGCGCAGCAGAAGCCGCGGCCAGCGACCGTAGCGCTCTTGTCCGCCGACGCCGAATTTTCCAGGAATCCCATTCTCGGCGCCAAGGCAAACGCCGACAAATACGACTTCAGCATCGTTCATGAGGCCACTTATCCGCTGACGACAACCGACTTCAAGCCGGTCCTTGATGCCGTCGCCAAGAGCGGCTGCGACCTCTTGTTCCTCTGTTCCTACCTCCAGGATTCGATCGATCTCGTGCGCGCCATCCATGCGCACAGGTTCCGCCCGAAGATGGTTGGCGCCGGCATGATCGGGCCACAGAACACGGCGGTGAAAACGGCGCTCGGCCCGCTGCTCAATGGCTTCGTCAATTACGAATATTGGGTCCCCGTCGCCAGGATGATGTTCCCCGGCGTTCAGGAGTTTCTGGACACTTACCAGGCGCGAGCCGGCGATGCCGGCGTCGACCTCTTGGGGCACTATATGGCGCCGCTCGCCTTTGCGCAGATGCAGGTGGTTGCCCAGGCAATCGAGGCGAACGGCGGCCTCGACGACGCCGCCCTGTCGGCATACACGCGCGAAGCGATCTTCGACACCGTCATGGGCGCCGTCAGCTTCGGGGTGAACGGCGAATGGGCGCGGCCACGCGTCCTGCAGGTTCAGTTCCAAGGCATCTCCGGCCATGAGGCTGGCCAGTTCCGCAACGGATCGAGGCAGATCGTGGTGTCGCCACCAGACTTCGCCTCTGGTGAGCTGATCTTTCCCTATGCGCAAGCCCGCTCTGCCGGGTGAAGGGCTTTGCTTGCGGCTTCCCGTTGGGCGGATGCCTGCTTTGGGAGGAGCGAACCGTGCGGGCAACCCACGAAAAAGCCGGCGATCATGCTGCATCGCGCAAAACCCAATAATTCCAATTCATTCCATGTGTAACCGAGGAAAAGTTCGTATGGTAAATTATAGATTTTCGAGTTTCGCGGCCGATTTAAGAAAGATCTGAGCTTTTCTTATTCTCCAAGCTGGGGTTTTTTCCAATCAACCGGAGCAGGCAGATCCATACAGCTCAACGGCAGGGTTGAATTGCTCGGGGAAATCACCAAAAAGGGCGAAATCCGGGCAGCTTTGTCAACCTTTATCGCTTGCTCACACAAGTATTTCGGCCTGGTAAATTTTTTGTGTTGCGCTGCACAATGCGGTAGCCGAACCATCGTCCGGGGGACTCGTTTAGCGACTGGACATAGGCCGTGAAGGATTCCCTGGCTTGACCGAATTGAGCTGCCTGTCCGTCGATTTCGAGCCCGGCCTGAGCGGACTCGCAAAGCGCGGGTTTGATGGCGCCGGCCCCGTGGCGGGTCTCGTCCGCCTTGGCCTGCCGTTCGAAATGGCCGGCTTGCGGCTTCATCGCGGACATCACGCCGGCGGACGCTGTTGATGGGAAACACCCGCGACATCCAACTGGATGCATTGAGGGCCATCGCCGTAACGATGGTTCTGTACTCCCATTTCTTCGCGGCCGGAGGATCATCCTTCTGGGGCCATATCGGCGTGCGGCTGTTCTTCGTGCTGAGCGGCTTCCTGATCACGCGCCTGCTGCTGGAAGCGCGTTCGGCCGCCGAATTTGAAACCGGCGCCGCGTTGCGAGCCTTCTACATCAGGCGGGCGCTGCGGATATTTCCTCCCTATTTCGCCGTCCTGGGTTTCGTTTGGGTTTTCGACCTGGAACAGGCCAGGCCATCGCTGCTCTGGCATGCGCTCTATCTGTCGAATTTCTGGTATGCGCTGCGCAATGACTGGACGCCCTGGGTGCTGTGCCATTTCTGGAGCCTGAGCATCGAGGAGCAGTTCTATGTCGCCTGGCCACTGATCGTCCTGCTGGTCCCGCGCCGGCGCTTCGAGCCGATCTGCATGGGCATCATCCTGCTGTCGCTGGCCTATCGCTTCTACTGGCCGGTCACCGCCAACCCGGCGCTGGCACGCGACCTGCTGCCGCCGGCATCCATGGATGCGCTGGCGTCAGGTGCGCTGCTTGCCTGCTGGCGGTCCAGAGGTGCTGCCCTGCCGCAATGGATGCGGTTGGGCTGGCCTGCCTTCGCGGCCGCATTCCTGATGATCGAGTGGTTTGTCCCGGCGCCTCCCGATCCGACACTGGAATGGGCGCGCTGGCTGCTGCTGCAAGTCCTGCCCCTAGTGCCGTTGATGGCCATCGTCGCCGCCTGTTCGAGCGGCCTTGGCGGCACCCTCGGCAAGCTTGCCGAGCTGCCGCCGTTGCTGGCTTTGGGTCGCATCAGCTACGGCGTTTATCTCTATCATCCGATATTGCTGTCGCTCGCAGTCAAGTCGCAGCCGTGGATTCCGCTCAATGTCTCGGAGCAAGGGCCAGGGCGGTTGCTGGTTGCGAGCGCCGCCACGATTGTCGTGGCCTCGATTTCCTGGGTGGTTTTCGAAAGGCCGCTCAACCGCCTGAAGCGCCACTTCCCCTATGTGGCGCGCACCCATGCCGCGCCGGCACGCGCCGACCGCGCCGGCTGGGCCACGAGGGCGCCCGGCCGATCGCCCGATGGCCCAGCGCCATCGCTCGACCTACAGCAAACGGATGCGACTCGATGACCGCCGCGCCGCTCGTCTCAGTCCTGCTGCCGGTCTACAATGCCGGGCCCTATCTCGCCGCCGCGCTGGGAAGCATCCTGCGGCAGGACTACTGCCGCGTGGAGGTCATCGCCATCGATGACGGGTCGACCGACAATTCGCTCGAGATCCTCGAGCGATACCGGCAAGCCGACAGCCGCATCTCGATCATCTCGCGCGAAAACCGCGGCCTCGTCGCGACGCTCAACGAAGGGCTGCAGAAAGCCCAGGGCGACCTGGTCGCACGGATGGACGCGGACGACGTCGCCTATCCCTGGCGCCTGTCGCGCCAGGTGGCGCTGTTCGAGCGGCGGCCCGAACTTGGCTTCTGCGGCGCCGGGGTCGACATGTTGATCCGCGGCCGCATCGCCAGGGGCAAGCCCGATCCGGTGTTCCAGTTCGGCCGCATTCCCATATTGGCGATGTTCTTCACCATCTTCATGCATCCGACGGTCGTCTACAACAGGAAGGTCATCGAAGACGACGATCTCCACTACGACAAGACCTACAGGCACGCCGAGGATTTCGATCTTTTCAGGCGACTGGCCGGCCGCTACCCGGCAGCCATGATGCCCGAAAACCTGGTCGTCTACCGTGTCCATGCGGGAAGCGTGACCAGCCGGCACAGCAAGGAGATGCGCAGGACTCATTTGCGGATCGTGGCGGAGAATCTCGAGCGCGAGGGCCTTGCGGAAACCACGCGGGACCTGCGCGACATCGGCGATACGGTCAGCCTCGACACCGTTACCCGTGCGGCCAACTTCATCGTCGCGCTGGAGGAGGAGATCTGCTCGCTGCCGGCCGAGACACGGCGGAGCTTCGAGGCCGGCGCGCTGAACCTGTTCTATTTCCTCTACCAGCTCGTCGCCGACGAAAAGCAGCCCCAGTTGACGCATGAATTGCTGACGCGGACCACGAAATGGAACTTTATCCGGCGCCGGGAGAAATATGCGCTGCGGCCGGGCTCCTGGGCGCCCTGGCTCAGCCTTGCCTCGTTGTCGGCCGGCAGGCAGGCGGACGCCCTGGCATACTTCTTCAAATCCGCGCCCGCCGAGACGGTCCTGGCGCCTTATCAGTTGAGTTAGAGGGATGACCGTCAAAGCCCACCAACCCCTGCAGCGCGATCGTTCGACGGCGCTCGGCGCCGTCCCGGCCAATTCCCGCCCGGAACGATCGGCGCCAGAAGTCAGCTTCATCATCTGCACGCGCAACCGCGTCGCCGTGCTCGAGGCTTGCATCAAGTCGGTGCAGGCCGCGTGCCGCGCCCATGCCGGCTTCGCCGCCGAACTGGTGGTCGTCGACAACGGCTCGAGCGACCGTACGGCGGAACGCCTGGCCAGCATCGCCGCCATGTCGGACATTCCATTCACGCCGGTTTACGAGCCCCGCCCCGGATTGGCGACTGCCCGTAACGCCGGACTGAAGCGCGCGCGGGGCCGTGTGCTGGTCTTTGTCGATGATGACTGCGCGGTCCATTGCGACTACCTGCGCGATCTGGAGCGACACTATGCGTCCGGGGAACAATGGCTCATCCGGGGCGGCCGTGTCGAACTTGGCGATCCCAGGGATTTGCCCTTCACGATCAAGCGCTCGCGGGTACGTGAGCGGCTGACACCGGATGTCCATCCCGGCGGTTTCGTGCTGGGCTGCAACATGACGATGCACCGCGATGTCGCGGCCCGTATCGGCAATTTCGACGAACGTTTCGGCGCCGGCGGGCCGTTGCGATCGGCGGAGGATACCGACTATCTCGTGCGCGCGGTGCTGCTCGGCATCGCGGTCGAATATGTGCCGGACATGACGATCTTCCATCATCACGGCCGGCGCGATCGCAAATCCATCGAAAAGCTCCACCGCGACTACAGCCTGGGTAATGGCGGGCTCTGCCTGAAACATGTTCGCCATGCTCCCTGGCTGCTGCGTCATTTCTACTGGGCCGCGAGAGCCGCTTTCCGGGAATCGGCGGGCGGGCCTGCGTTCGATCGTGAACTCAACCTGTCGCATTGGCCGATCGTCGGCATGAATTTGCTCGGCGCCGCCAGATTCGCGGTTCTCCTGCTGGCGAGACGGGCGCAGGGTGCGCCGGTGCGACAAGATCAACAGGCAAATGCCGAAGCGAGTTGAACCGCTATAATGTCATTGCTACCGCCCAGCCTGCCGATGCTGTTCCGGACGTTCGGAAAGAAGCAACTGCGCCTGCTTCCGGCCGTGGTGGTGCTCGGCCTGGTCAGCGCCGTCCTCGAAGGGTTCGGCATCGGCCTGATCATCCCGTTGCTGGGCATTATCATGGGACACGGGGACGCAGCGGGAATGGGCGGCTTCTCCGCCGTCCTCCAGCATGTCGGATCGGGCCTCAGCGAGCGCGACCGGCTTATGGTCATTTCGGTCGCCATCCTCGGCTCGATCGTCCTGAAGAACATTTTCGCCTTCGCCAACACGCTGCTGACGACCTTCATCTACGGCAAGGCTAGTCATTCGATCCGCAGCGCTTTGTCGGAGCGGCTGTTGCGGGTCGGCTACCCATTCTTCCTGCGGCAGAGTCCAGGACGGCTGCTCAACATCATCTCCAACGAATCCTGGCGGGCATCGGATGCGATCCAGATCATGCTGTCGGCCATCGTCAGCGCATCGGCCGCCATCATCCTGCTGGCTTTCCTGCTGCTGCTTTCGTGGCGCATGACGCTGTTGGTCACGCTGGGACTGGCCGTCGTCCAGATCGCGCACGCCATCCTGTCGGCCAATCTGAAGGGGCCCAGCCGCAGCGTCGCCTCGCGCAACTCGCACCTCGCATCGCAGATGCTCCATCTGGTGCATGCCGGACGGCTGATCCGCATCTTTGGACAGGAGAGCCGGGAGAAGGCGATATTCGATACGGCGTCCGATGCGGTCCGCCGCGCCTCCTTCGTCCTGCTTGTGCGCCAGGGAGCGTTGCCGCCGCTGACGGAGGTTCTCCACGCCGCGCTGTTTCTGGCGGTGGTGATCGGCGCCTGGCTGGCCCAGGTGAATTTCCCGCTGATCATCGCGTTTGTCATCCTGCTCTACAGGCTGCAGCCGCATATGCGGGCCCTGCAAGGGTCGTGGAGCCAGCTGCAAGGCCTGAGCGGATCGCTCGAAGAGGTGACATGGATGCTGGATCCGTCCGGCAAGCCTCCACCGCCGCAAGGCGACGGGCCGTTCCACGGCTTGCGCCAGGGCATCAGGTTCGATGACGTGACGTTCACCTATTCCGGCACGGACCGGCGTGAGGTAGTGCTGCATTCGGCGACTTTTGATATCCGCGGCGGCCGCTCGACGGCACTGATCGGCCGCTCGGGCGCCGGCAAGACAACGATCGTCAATCTTCTGTGCCGCTTCGTGGAGCCTGACACCGGCAGGATTCTCGTCGATGGATCACCGCTCGACGGGATCGACGCCAGCCAGTGGCGCCAGCACATCGCATTGGCCAGCCAGGAGCTGGAGCTGGTCGACGGCACCATTTTTGAAAACATAACCTACGGGCAGGACGCGGCCACGGCCGCCGAAGCCGAGCGTGCCGCGAGACTGGCCGAGGCGCACGAATTCATCGAACGGCTCCCGCTCGGTTACGACACGCTCGTCGGCTACAGGGGTATCAACCTCTCGGCGGGACAGCGACAGCGGATCGCACTGGCCAGGGCCCTGGTGCGCGATCCCGATCTCCTGATCCTGGACGAGGCCACCAATGCCGTCGATGGGCTATCGGAGGCAGCCATCGTCGAGACCCTGAAGTCGAGAGCCGGCCGCCGCACGACCATCGTCATCAGCCACCATCACAGCACCATCTCGTTCTGCGACGACGTGGTGATCCTGAGCGGCGGCCGGGTGAAAAAGCAGGCGCCTTTCGGCGCGCTGGCATCGCTCACCATGGACGAGCTTTACCAGCACGAGCCGCTCGCCGCCCCAGGCGGGGCGGGAGCGAAGCGACGTCGCGGCGAGCCCGCGAAATAAAGCTACGGCGCCGCGCGGAGGTTCCTGCGGGCGCGCCGCCTGCCCGTTGCACGTGCTTTCTCCGCCACCACCCCGGTGATCTCGACCACGGTGCCTTCGCGCGGTCTGCCGCTGGTGGCCTTGTGGAGCCGCTCGTAGGGCAGCAATTCCTTGATCCTGGCATTGAGCGACACGATTTCGGCCCTGAGGTCCTCGCATTCCTGCCTCTGGACATCGAGCTGTATCTGTTCCGACGCCTGTTGCAGCACAAGCTGTGAAAAATTGGCGTTCACTTTCGAAAGGCTCGCCTTGTCGCTTTCGTTCTCTTCGATGAGCGCGGACAATTTTTCGTCGGCGATTTTCTTTTCGGCCAGCGTGTCGTTCAATTCAGTCTTGAGCCTGGCGATCTCGCCGGTGGCATCGCTGTTCTCGTTCGAGGCCCACTCCAGCCGCGATTGCAGGTCCTCGATCTCGGAACGCAACCCGCGCATTTGCGTCTGGCTGCGCGCCAGTTCCGCTTCCCGGTCGCCTTCCACCATGCTGGCCGCTTCGCTCATTCCCGAAAGCTTCGCCTGTGCGGCCTCGAGCGACTTCTGGAGCCGCACCTCCTCTTTCTCGCTCTTTGCGAGCGCGGCGAGCAGTTCCGCAAACCGCGCTGCTTCGCTGGCATGGATCGCCGAGAGCTCGTCGAGCCGGTGGCGCGCCTGGGATTCCCGCTTCAGCGCCTTGTCGAGCTCCATCGACAGGCTGACATGCTTTTCGCGCAGCATCTTGCTCTCGCGCAAGCGCCTGTTGGCCTCGACGGTCCTGGCGGTCAGCCGCTTGGCGATGTCGCCGAAGTCCGCGTCGCGCTTTGCGCTCGCATTGGCTGCCTCCGCGAGTTCCAGCCTTGTCGCGGCAAGCGTCGCGCGAAGTGCGTCCCTGTCCTGGACCAGGCTTGTCTCGCGCTGTTGCAGCACCTCGCAGGTGCTTTCACGCTCGCGCAGCTTTCGCCCCGCATCGTGCAGCTTTTCCGACAGCGTTCTTTGTTCGGCGAGGAGGCCGGCATTGGCCAGCTCCAGCTCGTTGGCGCGAAGAATGTCGCCATGCAGGATGTTGAGGTATTCGCGCGTCAGGTGATGTGAGGTCGCGATCTCCGACAGCTTGCCGGTGATCTCCTCCATATAGTCCCTGGCGTCATGGAACAGCCCTTCGAAGGCGCTTAACGCAGCCAGTCGGGTCTGGGCGTGGGACGTCAGCCGCGGCCCGGTTTCGGGACTGTCCGGATTGCCCGCACCGTCTGCATTCTCCGCACCATCCGTGTTTGCCGCATTGGCCTCGGGTGGCGGGTCGTCAGGTGCCGCCGTGGAATCCGGGACCTCGTCGCTCTTTGGCGGCGCCTCGTCCTCGGCGTTGAGACTAGCGTCCAGCGCATCCGCCAGATCGATCTGCAGTTCCTGTAGTGCGGTATCTACGTCTTCAGCGCGCTTGATCAAGCCCTTGAAGTTCATGCCCGAACTCCCCTACCCATACCCAACCCAGTACTTAACAAAATGCTAATGTATCATTACATCCGCGGCTTCCGTATGGGAAGCCCCGCCTGTAGAATGCTGAAACTAGGGGATTTCTCGCTTGCGTCCAGTGGCTTGAAGTCGCCGCCGCGCACCATTTTTCGTGGCAAAGCCCGCGCCGCCGCGCGTGAGCTCCAGAGGTGCCTCGGAGAAAACTTGTCTCATTCCGGCTTACCATACGGCAAGATGATTGCCGCAGGCGAGACTGACCACGCTACCCCAAAAGTGGAGGTACCAAACGTAGGTGGGTTGGCGCCGACCCTCCACAAAATGTAGGTTTCTCGCCCTACGGAAGTGGGGGACAGGCTCGACCCCCAAATGAATTCAGAGGAAGCTTGCCGGCGTGGCAGGCCCCCTCTCCGACCGCTTCGCGATCTCCCCACCTCCCCCTTGTGGGGGTAAGCCATCGGTTCGCGAAGCGAATTCATCGTGCCGGTGGCACGATGAAAGGCAGCGAACGCCGGGACGCTGCGCAGCAGCGGGGACCCGGCAGACGAGACCGCAGGTTCGGGTGGGGGTGCCTGGCGCCGACCCCCCCGCCCCCATCCGCTTTGCGGATCGACCCTCCCCACAAGGGGAGGGTAAAAAATCAGCCCGCCATCGCCAGCGGCACGGCGCTCTTGTTGGGGATCTGGATGTCGATTTCCAGCGTCGACATGGTCTCGCCGCGGTCCATCGAGACCTGCAGGTAGTCCTGGTCGATCTGCACATGCTTGGCGATCACGGCCATGATCTCCTCGCGCAGGATGGAGACCAGGTCGGGCTGGCTGCGGTTGCGGCGCTCATAGGCGAGCAGCACCTGCAGCCGCTCGCGCGCCACCGGCGCACTGGAGCGCCGCTTGAAGATGTCGAGCAGGTTCATGCCGCCCTCCTTCCCAAAAGACGATCGAGGAAACCCTTGCGTTCGAACGGCACGACGACGGGCAAGTCCTCGCCCTCGAGCCGCCTTGCAGCATCGATATAAGCCTTGGCAGCCGCGTTGAGCGGCTCCGAAAGCGTCACCGGCGAACCGAGGTTGGAGGCCCTCAGCACATCCTGGCTCTCGGGAATGATGCCGAGCAGCGGCGTCGACAGGATCTCCAGCACATCGTCGATGGACAGCATTTCGCCGCGCGCGGCGCGCGCCGCGTCGTAGCGCGTGACCAGCACATGCTTGGCGATCTGCTCGCCATGCTCGGCCCGCAGCGTGCGGGCGTCGAGCAGGCCGATGATGCGATCGGAATCGCGCACCGAGCTCACTTCCGGATTGGTGACGATGACCGCCTCGTCGGCAAAGCGCATGGCGAGCTGCGCGCCGCGCTCGATGCCGGCCGGGCTGTCGCAGAACACATAGTCGAACACCGAGCGCAGCTTGTCGATGACTTCGCCGACGCCGTCTTCGGTCAGCGCATCCTTGTCGCGCGTCTGCGAGGCCGGCAGCAGGAACAGCGTCTCCACCCGCTTGTCGCGGATCAGCGCCTGCGAAAGTTTCGCCGAGCCCTGGATGACGTTGACGAGATCGAACACCACGCGGCGCTCGGCGCCCATGATCAGGTCGAGGTTGCGCAGGCCGACGTCGAAATCGACGAGCGCCACCTTCTTGCCGGTCTTGGCGACCGCGGCGCCCAGGGCTGCCGTCGAGGTCGTCTTGCCAACGCCCCCCTTGCCCGAGGTGACCACCACTACCTTGCCCATGAAAATGCCTCCGTTGTTGTTATGTCGTTGGTCGAGCGGCCCTGCCGGCCGCAACATATGTCAGCTGAGCGGCGCGACGCGCAGCCCGTCCCCGTCGAGAAATGCCTGGATTGGCTTGCCGCGCGAAACGCCTTCCATCTCCTCGGCAGTCACGTACCAGCCGTCGACCGCCAGAAGCTCGGCCTCGTTGCGGCGGCAGAAGATGCGCGCGCCCTTGTTGCCGAGCGCACCCGCCGAAGCGCGCCCGCGCAGCGTGCCGTAGACATGGATCGAGCCCGCCGCGATGATCTCCGACCCGGACGCGACCGAGCCGAGCACGATGACATCGCCATGCGGATGCACGATCGCCTGGCCGGAGCGGATCGGCGACTTGATCATCAGCGTGCCCGAAGCTTCGTGCCCAACCTGCGGCTCGCTCTCGCCTGCTTTGCTTGCGCCAACCTTGTCAGCCTGCGGGCGCCCCACATCGGCGCGTCCGGCACCTGCGCGTTCCGCGTCCGCGCGAACCTCTGGCGCCTTGCCCTCGGCCTTCTCGTCCGCCCTCGCCTTGCGGCCGGGCAGCAAACCATCGGTCGTCGCCTCCTTGGCGCCGACCAGCACCGGCGGCAATTCGGCGCCAAGCGCGGCCCCTTCGAGCTCGATGGCATAGATGCGAATGCCGCGCGTGGCGAGTTCCGCCACCAGCGCCGCGATATCGCTTGGCTGCGGCTTCAGCGTGTTCAGATCGAGCAGCACCGGCCGGCCGCTGAAATAGCCGGGCGAGTTGCCGATCCAGTGATCGAGCCCCTCCAGCCAGGCACCCAAAGGCGCCTCCGGCGTCAGCGTGAACGCGACGAACGAGCGGGCGCGAAAGCGAATGGATTTGGCCTCGAGGGGAGCGGCAAAAGTCACTGGCGGCGAATCCTTACTGATAGGTAAACGCTAGCGAGTGAATGGTTAACGAATGGTTAATGCGAGGGGGCGGAACTTGGCACGTGCGCGAGAAATCGGCAGGGTCTACTAGGGCCAGTAGCGGACGCTGACCGGCTACATGCTGAACGTCTTGATAGGGCCGACAGCAGTAGGTGGGCTTATGGCCACGGAAGAACGATAGTGGACCTTCAACTTTCCAAGGTTCGATGTCGTGACTTGACTCTTAGACCGGACATAATGATCGCCTGTCCACTTCCTTTGGCGCGGGGGCGTCCGGTGGACCGAGACAGATTTCGACATACTCGGGGACCGGTTGGCTCCCCACCATAGGGCAACGGGGTCGGTCCATGTCTGTCGGCCAACGGGCGGCAAGGCTAGCAGAGCGCTCTGAGCTGGGCCTTAGCTTCCACAAACTCAGGCATTGCCGAACCTTCGGGGAAGCAATCACATGCGCGACTAAGGATGTCACGCGCCTGAGAGGTTCGGGCCGTTTCGCGCCACAGTTTCGCTAGGCTGAGGGTGTTCCGCAGTTCCCAGATCAGTGCCTTCTGCATTCGGCTGATTTCGATCGCCCGGAGGAAGAGCGCCTCCGCGTCAGGCAATCGGTCGGCACCATCGTCCATAAGTAGCGCCTCGCCGTGTCTGCGGAGAATTTCGGCGGTACACCAATTGGTCCCGCCGGCAAGTGCTTGGGCAAGCGGTTCTGGATGTAGCATGCGGTCGGCAAATGTGCTCAACCGCTCCGTCTGATATGGTGTAAGCTTTTGCCGAAATAGTTGGGCAACATTCACCCACGTGCGCTGGGATTCCGGCATCTTAAGAAAAACGAGCACGCGTGCGTAGAACTCACCCTCGGTACGCCAGATCGTAAGGGGAACGCCGATCGCCTCATCAAGCAGCAAGTCGACATATTGCTGCAGGCCCGCAAGGTCGCCATTCCAAATTGCAAGCGGGCAAGCGCCGAAAACCAGGAAATATCCGAACGCAAATACCTGATCGATCCGGTTCACATGCTCAAGCGTGTGGGCGAGCACCTGATTGGCCCGTTCGGCGCGCCCCGTGATCCAGAGAATACGACAATAGTGGGCGCTCGATGCCGTCTCATGGTCGTAGACAAAGCCGCCGTCGTGGCGTTGAATGGCCGGGTATCGAAGTGCTTCCTCGGCATGGTGCAGGGCGGCGTCCTGGTCGCCCAGGAGGTGCAGACTGAGCGCCGACATTCGATGGTAAGTCGCCGCGATGATAGGTATTGGATGTTGGGCAAAGAGCGCCGCAACATCCGACACCGCCGCCGCCATCGGTTCGTAGGTGCCATAGGTCGAGTGGTGGCCGTAAAGACCCCACAGCGCCTGGAGTTGGTAATTGAAATCGCCCACCCGCTGCGCAATTCTGTGCGCTTCGCCGAGAGCCGCCGCGACCTCGGGCACAGGCCCGATACCGTGGAAGATCGCGTGGCCGAGCGCGATGTAGAGACGGATGCGCACGCCATCGTCGATTTCCGGCATCCCGTCGACAAGCGCAATGGCGCGCTCCAGGTTGCGCCGCAGTTCGGGGAGGAGAAGCATTTTGAACCAAATCGGCGCTGAGGCTGCTGTGATCTTTACGCCAAGCACCGGGTCTCCGCCCGGCGCGAACGCCCAATCGATGGCGGCGCGAAGATCGGCTACTTCGCTGCTGTGCTGGGCGAGCCAGTCCGCGTCTGGCACCTCGACCCAGTTGTCACCGGCGTCGACCGAGCGCTCATAGCAATATTGCGCATGACGGCGCTTCAAGGATTGGATCTCGCCGTTGTCTAGGAGTTTGGTGGAGGCATAGAGCCGAAGCGATTCAAGAAGACGATACCGAGGATACGTGCCGGTCAAGTCGGCAACGATCAACGATTTCTGAAGAAGGTCGTCCAGAACGTCGATTGTGCTGAGGTCATCGCCGATCCCATCGTTGACGACCGCCTCGACGGCTTCGAGCGTGAAGGGGCCGGGGAAAACACTGAGGCGGCGCCAAATCGCCCTTTCCGCCTCGCCTAAACCTTCATAGCTCCAATCGATCATCGAACTCAGTGTCTGGTGGCGTGATACGGCGGTTCGCCGGCCCTTCGTCAAGATGCTGAAGCGGTCATCAAGGCGATCGACGAGGCCCCTCAGTCCGAATAGCGGAACCCGCGTCACGGCCAGCTCAATGGCAAGAGGCAGCCCATCCAATCGCGCACAAATCTCGGCAATAACGCGCGCGTCATCATCGGTCAGCTCAAAGGCTCCATCCCATGCACGCAGGCGCTCGACAAAGAGCCGCACGGCCGAAAATCGGATGGCTTCAGCCGCACGAAGGTCCAATGTTGTCTGAGGGACCTCCAAAGGGGTCAGTCGCTGCACCCATTCAAAAGCGGCCCGCAGCGGCTCCCGGCTTGTGATCAGCAGATGGACATCGGGTGCGTGCGTCACGATCGCTTCGGCGATTTCGCTCGCCCTATCGAGAACATGTTCGCAGTTGTCGAGCACGATCAGCTGTTGCCGCGAACGCAGGTGCCTGCGAAACGTCTGCAGCGGGTCCTTGTCGTCAACAGCGGGCAGCCGAAGCAGCGATACGAGATCGGCTGCGAGCAGCGAAGGCCGCGGCAATCCGGCAAGGTCGATAATTTGCACGCCGTCGCGATACGCGTCCGCAACTCGTTGCGCGACGGCGAGCGCAACGACCGTCTTTCCAATACCTCCCGTTCCGGTAATCGTTATCAAGCGCTTCCTCGGAAGCTGGTCGGCGAGCTCGGCGATAATGTCGTCTCTCCCGAAGATAGGTGTCAGGACTGCAGGAGAGTCGGCGTGGTCCAGCGACGGGGCCGGCACCGCCGTCCGGGGTGCACTGCCAGTTCGGGGCGAGCTTCGAATGGCGTCTGCGACGAAAGAATAGCCCCGTCCTGGAACGCTCGCTATAAATCGCGCGTCTGACCGGCCATCGCCCAGTGCCTTGCGGACCGCCGCAATGTGAACCCTCAGATTGCTCTCTTCGATGGCCATGCTCGGCCAAACCAAGGAGAAGAGTTCTGCCTTGCTCACCACCTGGCCCGCGCGTTCGACCAACGCAATCAGCAGATCAAGGGCGCGTCCGCCGATTGGGATCGGCACCATGTCGCGAACTAGCGCGCGGCTAGTCGGCCATAGCTGAAAGTTCTCAAAGCTGTAGTGGTCGCCCGCATAGTCGACTGCCTGATCGCTAGAGGGAGGCAGCGGCCTTTCAGACGCGACCATCGAGTAACTTTGCTCCTTCCAAGCATATATCGCTCGGTCTCAGCGGCGCCAATGAAGTAAACCTAGCGGCATTATCCTAGCACCAACGGCGTCTTCGGAACACAGGCCACAACCTCTTGCGTGTCACGGCAGGCTTCGCGGGTTTTCACGGCGATTCCCGACCATTCACTCGCGTTCCATACGAGGCAGGGCGACAGTGCGTGCGTGAACGCGTTCGCATGCCGATGAACAGAGCTTAGCTCTACACGCCACCCTGGAGAGAAAGATATGAAGCTCAGCCCCTCCCTCGCAACCCTCAGTCTAGGAGTAACCCTCATGACCCAAGCCGCCACTGCCGCGCCCATACCGAACGCGGCAACTGATCCCCGGATTGACCCCCAAGTCCGGTCTTTCCTGGCTGATCTCAACAAGGACAGTAGCCCGTTCTGGGAGCTGCCGCAGCCGAAACCGCAGGACACTCTGACCGCTCTGCAAAACCAGACGCCAGTCGACATTTCCGGCGTGACAACGACAGAAGAAACCATCACCGAAGACGGCCGCACGGTGAAACTCTATATCATGAAGCCAGACCATGTGAGCGGAACGCCGGGCGTTCTGCTGTTCATTCATGGTGGCGTGTGGATCGTCGGCAACTTCGAGAACCACAAGCGCCTGTTACGCGATCTCGTTGTCGGGTCGGGCCAGATCGGAGTGTTCGTCGAGTACACGCCGCTGCCGCAGGCCAAGTACCCGGTGCAGCTCGAGGAGAGCTACGCCGCTCTCAAGTGGGTTTCCGAGCATGCGGCCGATTTCGGCGCCGATGGCAGCCGCATCGCAGTGGCGGGCAATTCGGTCGGCGGCGACATGTCTGCTGCGCTGACACTTATGGCCAAGGACCGCAAGGGACCCAAAATCAGCTACCAGGTCCTCATGATCCCTGCGACCGACGCCAGCGTTGACACCAAGTCGTACCACGAATTCGGGACCGGGCGCTTTCTGGCGCGCGACTTCATGAAGTACGGTTGGGACCTCTACGCGCCGGACGAGAAGACGCGGAACAATCCCTATGTCTCGCCGTTGCGCGCCAGCCTGGACGAACTAAAGGGCCTGCCGCCGACGCTCGTCATCACGGCAGAAAACGATCCGTTGCGCGACGAAGGCGAGGCCTATGCCCGCAAGCTGAAAAACGCCGGCGTCGATGTGACGGCCATCCGCTACAACGGCGTCATTCACGACTTCGTGCTGCTCAACGCTATCCGCCAAGTGCCTGAGGTAAGAGCGGCTTTGTTGCAGGTGAGCGCGGGACTTAGCCACCATCTCGCTCGGTGATCTCAGCCCCTCCCTATCGGGCGCATGCCCAGGCGCCGCTACTTGAGCGGCGTCTGGGACTTTTGCAGCCCTCGGAAGGCAATCAATGGCGTCGGAACACGCCCTTAGATGCCGCATCGTTTCGTACTGACACTCTGGCGATCCAACGCCCAGGTCCTGCCGATGCTGCTTGCTCGCAAAATGCCGCCTGCTGGCGCAATCACGACGTCCAGCCCTGTCGCTAGCACGTCTGCTTTCAGGCCGCGGCTAAGCCAATCTCAACGGCTGACATGAGACGTTAAGCTGCCATTTGTCGCACAGAGAATGAAGGTCTCCGCCGAATGTACAACGGGTCTTTCAGGGTGGTTGCAATAGTCTAACGTGTATGTATCGCCATTGCGGCCGCCAGACTAAGATAATTTCGAACAACTCAACCCCTCACCGCCTCTTGAAATATTGCACTGGTGCGGCATGCCGCGCGAGGTTGCCCTGGTGCAGGCTTCTCAGACTGAGACGACCCATCATTGCCGGTCCCTCCAGCCCCTCGCCCCGTCGTTGGCGATAAACGTCGCCGCCTGATCGACATTCGCATCGCGCCCGGGGCCTTGCTTGGTGTCGGAGCAGGTTTGTCGTGCAAACATCGCCGGTCGGCACCCTGCTGCCTCTGCGCAACGCGGCTGCAAGTGCTGGTTGGCGAGCACAGGCTGACGGCAGCAGATTCTGAAGCAGCCCGCCCCAAGCGCAAAACACCAACCTGACCCGCAATAGGAGTCCAGGCGGGATCGATTGGCGGGCAATTGGGAATCCTCCCCTCGCAAGCACTCCCTGCGACGCGATTATGAAGCAGGTCTTTCGACCGCCGTGGGCAGCCGATTGCACCCGTGCATGGAGTTTGTTGACAGGATGGAACACAGTGGCATTGCCACGAGTGGAACGACGGCCTTACAAACGCCTGACGACGAACTCTCAGGAGGGCAGGCGCTACTATGAGTGGCTGGTTGCATACTCTTCCACTCGCTTGGATGGCTCTCGTCGTGTTCGGGGCCACCTATATCGTCGCGTTCATCTTGCACCAAGGCATCGCCGCTCTGTCCGTGGGCTCCACGGCGCGGTCATTCAAGGCGCTTTCGCCTGGCATGTTGCCGCCGCTCGGTATCATCTTTGGCTTGTTTGTGGCGTTCACCGCGGCTCAGGTCTGGAGCGACAACGATCACGCCAATGCGGCAGTCAATCGCGAGGCCAGTGCATTGCGGTCGGTCGTGCTTCTGGCGAGCAGCTTTCCCGGGGAGCCCGAGGCGCGCTTGCGGACGCTGGTGCACAGCTATATCGAGGAAACGACCAGCCAGGAGTGGCCGCTGATGGCCGAGAGCGCGGCGACCCTCACCATAATCCCGCCGGCGCTTAACGAGGCGCTGCGGACGACGCTGGCTTTGACGCCAAGCAATCCCGGCCAGGAGATCGCGCAGCGCGAGATGACGAGGTGGCTTGAAGACGCCTTCGAGGCGCGTCGGCAACGGGTTCTCGTCAGCTCCGCGCAAGTCAACCCCACGAAGTGGGCCTGCCTGATCCTGCAAGCCTTCTGTGCTCTTCTCGCGATCGCGATCGTTCACAGTGATAACCGAATGGCATCGGCGATCGCTCTTGGAAGTTTTGCGACCGGCGTGGCGGCATCCGTTCTCTTGATTCTCGCCCACGATCGGCCCTTCACCGGGGAGATCGCAGTGTCGCCGCAACCGTTGCTGCAAGTTATGCCCGAAGCCAAAGCGAGCGGCGGCGGATGATACAAGCAGGAGTGCAGAGACGGGTAGATTCCCACTCCGGTGTGGCGCCGGTGGCCATGACTGTCTTCGGGATCATTTTGACAGTCCGCGACGGGATCGCCTCACGGCGCTGAGGAAGCTGAATGCCAATGTCGGCAATTGGCGCAATCAAGACGTCCGGCCCTGTCGCTGGCCACGTCTGCTTTCAGGCAGCGGTTAAGCCAATCTCTTCGGCCGACATGAGGCGCAAAGCAGCCATGCCGCCGTCGCGTTGTGAGACCCTGATTTGGTGACAAGCAAAACAGCAGCCCCTACGACTCGTCCCTCTCATCGCGCAAATTAGACACAACGCGGCGGTTCTGCGACCTGCAGGCGGAGTTGGGGCAGTCGCGGACGAGCCTGTCCTTGCCGTAGCCCTTGGCCCACATGCGGTTGCGGTCTATGCCGCCGGCGGCGAGGTAGTCCATCACCGCATCGGCGCGCTTCTGCGACAGCGCTGTTTCGCTCGCGCCGGGATCGTCGGCGAAACCCTGCAGCTTGAGCAGCCAGCGCGGATTCTTTGCCAACCAGGCGACCTGGGTGTCGAGGGTGGCCTTGGCGACAGAATCGAGCGCGGCCGAACCTTGCGTGAAATAGATGCGGCGGCCGACATTGAGGATAAAATCCTCCTCGCTGCCCGGCTGCACGTTCTGGAAGCCGGCAACCTCGGCGTTGGTGACGTCGGGCGTGGGAGGGGCCAGCGTGTTGCTGGTCGAGCAGGATGCGGCCAGCACCAGCAGGCTGGCGGCGAGCAGCCGGCGCGTGTTTTCAATCATGCGGCTCATGAGGCGCCAATCATTCGACAGTGGTGGAAGCGGGCGCCTGGTCGGCGATGTGCGGCAGGACCTCCACCGCGGTGCCGATCGGGCACCGCTGGTAGAGGTCGATGATGTCTTCCGGGAACATGCGGATGCAGCCGCTGGAAGCGTCGGTGCCGATGCTCCATGGCTCCAGCGTGCCATGCAGGCGGTAGCCGATGTCAGCGCCGTCGCGGTACAGATAGAGCGCGCGCGGCCCGAGCGGATTGTTGGACGCGCCGCCTGCGATCATGGGCGGTAGCTCCGGCCTGCGCTTGCGCATTTCGGGGGGCGGGACCCATTGCGGCCACAGCGCGCGGCGGTCGATCGTCGCGCGGCCGTACCATTTGAAGCCGTCCTTGCCGACGCCGACGCCGTAGCGGATGGCGGTCTTGTTTTCCATGATGAGGTAGAGGAAGTGGTGGCGGGTATCGACCACGACGGTGCCGACCGGCTCGCTGCTGAAATACTTGACGATCTGGCGATGCCATCTCTTGTCGATCTTGGCGAAGTTGGTCTTGCGATAGACAAAATTGTTGTCAATGGCGGTGCCGGCGAAAAAGGATTTTGCCGTCGCGGCTTGAACAATATTGCCGGTTGCACTGACCCCGACCAGCGCCAGGCCGCCGAGCACGACCCCCCTGCGTGATAAAACCATCGGCAATCCCCACTGCCTTGAGCCTGGCGAACCATAATTGAGAATTATTTCGCCTCAAAGTGGAAAATGCTGCGTTGCTTCCGTCACAAACCTCGCGGAATCACCAGACTGGGCAATTGCGAACAACTCAGCTCCCCTCAATACCGCCTAAGATACTGCACCTTACGCTCGTGCTTCTCGACCGCCTCACGAGTGTCGAAAGGCCCCTCCCGCTTGCCGGGTTTTTCGCCCTTCTTGCGTGGGGCGCTCCGTCATTGCCGGTCCCTCCAGCACCTCGACCGTGTCGTCGGCGGCAAACGTCGCCGCCTGATCGACATTCGCATCGCGGCCGGGGCCTTGCTTGGTGTCGCAGCAGGTTTGTCGTGCTAGGATCGCCGGTCGGCACCCCTCAGCGCAACACGGCTGCAAGTGCCGGTTCGTACGCATGCCGCCAGGCTGGCGGCGCAAGATTTTGTTGCCGGAGGTTTTTGCAAGAGCAAAGGGGGACATCGATGAGCGCAAGGGACCGATTTTTCCGTAGCCTGGTGGCTGGCCTGTTTGCCGGTGTCTTCTGGGTGGATGCCGCCCTGGCGCAGGGCGCGGGGTGTGCGTTCGCGCCGGAGGGCGGCACGTCCCGACAGATCCTGAGGTGTCAGGAAGGCCTTACCATCATTGTCGAAGGCGGGGCTCGGTTCACGCTGGCGGACCGCGATCGAAACGGCAAGGTCGATACGGTCAGGTTGCGGCGCAAGGCGCTGCTGCTCGATGCTCCAGCCGGCTCGATCCCGGGTGGCTTCGCGGTTGTCACCCCGCAGGCGATCGCCGCGGCGCGCGGCACCAAATGGGCAGTCGACGTCGGCGGGGGCAAGACGTCTGTCTTCGTCCTCAGGGGCCGCGTCGCCGTAAACCGGCCCGCGTCGAGAGCCGGCGTGGTGCTGGCGCCGGGCGATGGCGTCGACGTCACGGCCGGAACAGGACCACTGACCGTCAAGCGCTGGCCCGCCAAGCGCGTTTCCGCCTTGCTGGCCCGTTTCGGCCAGTGAGCGGCAGTGAGCCGGCGAGCGCTTCCGACGCTGATCGCGCTCATCCTGGCGGGTCTCTGGGGCGCCGGCCTGGGCTTCGCGCACTGGCGCGGCAATCTGTGGTTTCTCGATCGCGTCGAAGCAACGATGACCGATCTTCGAACGCTCGTTCGAGGAACGGCAAAGCCACCGGAGCTGATCACCATTGTCGCGATAGACGACGAAGCGGTGCGGCACGAGGGTGCATATCCGCTCAGCCGCGCCACGCTTGCCCGGCTTGTCGATACGATCGCGCGGCTTGGACCGAAAGCCATTGCGCTCGACCTGCTGCTGGTCGATCCGGGGGAAAAGGACAACGATGAGGCGCTCGCCCGTTCGCTGAGCGGGAGTGCGAGCGTCATCGCTGCCGCGGCGGTCTATCCCGGAGGTGAACAATGGACGGTGGCCGAGGGCGACGGACCCATCGCCGGCGTGCCGAATGCCGAGCGGTTCCTGTGGCCACTCAAAGCATTCTCGGATGCCGCCGCCGTCGGCGTCGTCAACGTGGCCACCGACAAGACGGGAACGCCCCGCTTCGTGCCGTTGCTGTTTCGGGCCGGAGATCGGCTGGAAACGTCTTTCCCCTTGCGTGTTGCCGCCATGGCAGCAGGAGGGGATCCAGAAATCGCCGCCGATCATCTATCGCTGGGCGGACGCTCAATCCGGACCGACATTGGTCACATCCTGCCTCTGACCTTCTATGGCCCGCGCGGCACGATCCGCACGATCAGCGCGGCGACCGTGCTGGAGGGCCAACTCGATCCCCGCACGATCCTGGATCGAATTGTGGTGATCGGAGCCACTGCAACCGGCACCGGCGATGTTTACCCGACACCGTTCGATCCCATCCTCCCGGGCGTCGAAGTCATGTCGACGGCGATTGCCCACCTGATGACCGGCGACGCAGTTGTGCGAGACCAATATGTCCGGCTTGCCGATGCCGGTTTTGCAGTGGTGCTGCCAATGGTTCTTGTCGGGCTGTTGGCATGGCGGCGAAATGCCGGCGGCCTCGCGGCGGTCGCCGGCGTGGTCCTGGTCTGGCTGGTGGTCAACATGACCGCCTTCCTGCACCACATCTGGCTGAGCGCCGCGCTGCCGATGACCGCCGCCATTCCGCCTGCCATCCTGTTCGGTGCCGCGCAGCTTTGGCTGGGCAGGAGCCGGGCGCAATTTTTCGCAACGCAGAGCCAATTGCTTCAACGCGTTGAAGCCCCAGGCATGGGCGAGTGGCTGGCCAAGCATGGCGACTTCCTCTCGGAGCCCGTCCGAACAGACGCCGCCATCCTGTTCATCGACCTGTCCGGCTTCACCGGACTGAGCGAAACATTGGGACCGATCGCCACCCGCGAACTCCTGAACAGTTTTCATGCGTTGGTCGGCGAAGAAGTGACGAACTGCTGCGGCGTCGTCACCAGTTTCATGGGCGACGGAGCCATGATCCTGTTCGGCCTGCCGCAACCGGCGGCAAATGACGCCTTCAATGCCGCCCGCTGTTGCGTGGGGCTCTCCGGCCGCACCAACGATTGGCTTGTGTCGTTGCCTGCATCGACTGCATCCCGGCTCGGCTTCAAGATTGGCGCCCATCACGGAACGATCGTGGCCTCTCGGCTCGGCGGCGAAGGCCGTCAGCACATCGCGGCCATAGGTGACACGGTCAACGTTGCCAGCCGCCTGATGGAGATCGCAGCCGACCAGGATGCCGAAGTCGCGGTGAGCGACAAAATGCTCGATGCCGCCGGAAGCGACTGCGCGTTGTTCAAATCCGGTGCCCTGAAAGGACCTGTGGAAACACAGATCCGCGGGCGATCCGGCTCGCTGGCTATCTGGCTTTGGCAGAGTTCAGGGACGCTGCCGTAGAGGGTTGCCGCCGTGCGCGGCATGACAATTCGGGGCGTCGTCACATCGTGCGCGCCTGCCCTCACGCCGCGAGTTGGACCTCACGGGCGGCCGCGATCATGACACTCGCGAGCAAGCCGTAGGCTGCCTCCCAGGCCTCCCGCACCGCCGGTGTAAAAGCGGGGCCGAGGCCGGCCGCCAGCGTCTCGATCAGCGCTTGCCCGACGATCGGGTAATGATGCTCTTCAACACCGTAGGTGACGTGACGCTTGGCGAGTTCGCGCACGGTGGGCAGAATGGTGTCGGCACGATCCAGTCCATGCACGACGAAGCCCAGGCTCGCCATCAGCTTCGCGCCTTGCTTGGTCATGTCTCTCACCGGAAACAGCGCCCGAAGAGACCCGTCGATCGCGAACAGGCGTTCATAGAACAAGGCGGCGGCAGCGGCACGGATCGGGACGACCTCACGAAAACTATCCTGGACAAGTCGAATCTGGTCGGGTGTCATCGGCGCGCTCCTCTGGTTCTGGTCTGGGTGAGCCCCGACCATGCGCCCGGGCCGTTTCGCATCCATGTCGCCTGTCGCGCCGAACTGTTTCAGTTATGTCTCAATTTGGCTTCAGGTTGCGTTCGATTGTTTTCAACTCCTTCCCGGCGCCGCAATGTTCGGCAGCCCATCCCCTCAATGCCGCTTGAAATACTGCACCTCGCGCAGGTGCTTCTCGGCCGCTTCGCGAAGGTGGCGCCGTGGAGCTCGACGGCGGAGGCTTCACCCTCCCCCAAGGACCAATAAGGGAGAGCAGCACAACAAAACGGGTTCCATCGGGCGCCGGCGCGTTGGTTGCCGAAGCATCAAACGCAAAACCCGCCTGTGCGGCGGGTCATTGGCGCAAATCAGCACCATGGACAAATATGTAGCATAGCTGCCCTCACCATGTCAAGAATAAATTCCTATCGCCCCCCCCCGGAACAAAAGCTGCCGACACCGCAGGACTGGCCGTCGACAGGCCTGTTGATCTGAGTTCGGAGCCCCGAGGCGAAGGGTACGAAGAGCGCCCAGACACAATCCAGAAACAATATTCAACAGTTCGGAAAAACTGGCGAAAAGATCGCATGGCATAACCTCCCGCGGCGGCCGGAAACGGCTGCGGTAGCCGTTGCTCGGCCAAGACGGGAAAGAATGGACATGGACCAAGGTTTCGATATCGCCGAACTGGACGCGGCAAGACCGGACAGCCAACCGGAAACTGGCCTGGCAATCGTCGATGCGCTCGTGGAGGCCACTCACGGCTCCGGAAGGCGCGCACGCGGCCAGATCCTGACGGGCGCCGACTTTGCCCGGCAGGGGCAACCCGGTGAGCGGCTCGATACCGTCTTCGAAGAGCTCGCCGAGACATTTGCCGCGTTGCCGGCGGTGATCTCCGACGGGCGGGTCTGGACGTATCAGGAGCTGGACAACCGTGCCAACCAGTTCGCCCGCCTGCTGGTCAAGCGAGGCGTGCGAAGGGGTGACCGGGTTGGGCTCATTCTCGACCGGTCGGCGGAGACCTATGTTGCCGTGCTGGCGGTTATGAAGGCAGGCGCGGCCTTCGTGCCGCTGGCCACCGCGTTTCCTCAGGAGCGGATGACGCTCATCATCGAAGACGCCAGCGTCAGCCTGATCGTCACCATCGCCGCCTACGCGTCGCGAGCCGATCAACTGCCCGTTCCCCACCTGCTGATCGACAGCGCCGCCACCGAGATCTCCAAACAGTCGAGCGCGCCGCTGAAGCCGGATGCGAGGACCGCTGTATCGGACGACACCTGCTACATCCTCTACACCTCTGGCACCACCGGCAAGCCCAAGGGCGTGGTCATCAAGCACCAGAGCTTCGTCAACTTCATCCGCGTCGCCGCCGCATCCTACGGATACCGGCCGGGCGATCGTGTCTACCAGGGCATGACCATCGCCTTCGACTTTTCCTCCGAAGAGATCTGGGTGCCGTTTGTCGCCGGCGCGACGGTCGTGCCGGCGCCAGGCCAGATGCCTCTCGTCGGCGAGGAACTGGCGGATTTCCTGCGGCTCCATGACATCACCTGCATGGCCTGCAGCCCGACCCTGTTGTCGTCGATGGCGAGCGACGTGCCCAGCCTGCGCACACTGCTGGTGGGCGGCGAGGCCTGCCCGCACAATCTGGTGGTGCGCTGGTCGAAGCCGGGGCGGCAGATTCTCAACACCTATGGCCCGACCGAAGCCACCGTCACCGCAACCATGGGCGCGCTGACGCCCGACAGTCCGGTGACGATCGGCGCGCCGTTGCCGACCTACTCGATCGTCATTCTCGACGCTTCGCTGCCGCAGCTTGCGGAGCCTGGTGAACTGGGTGAGATCGGCATCGCCGGCATCGGGCTTGCGGTCGGCTATCTCAACCGGCCGGATCTGACGCACCAGAAATTCATCGCCGATTTCCTCGGCCTGCCCAACAACCCGTCGCAGCGCATCTACCGGACGGGCGACCTTGGCCGCATCAACGACAAGGGCGAGATCGAGTATAACGGGCGCATCGACACCCAGGTGAAGATCCGCGGCTATCGCATCGAACTCGGCGAGATCGAGGCGGTGCTGCTGGACCAGCCGGAGATCGCGCAGGCTGCCGTCACCACCTGGGAGATCGAGCCCGGTCGCGTCGAACTCGTTGCCTACTACGCGCCAAAACCAGGCCTGCCGGCGATTTCCCGCGCCGATCTCGCCCAGGTGATGAAGCGACGCCTGCCGGATTACATGGTGCCCTCCTACCTGGAGGAACTGCCGGCGATCCCGATGACGGTCTCCAACAAGGTCGACCTTCGCCAGCTGCCGAAACCGACAAGCCTTCGGCTTTCGGCCGATCGCGCGATGGTGCCGCCCGGCAATGACGACGAGCGTTTCCTGGCCGACGCACTGGCTGCGGTGCTGAAATTCGACGAGGTGTCCGTCGAGGACAATTTCTTCGACGATCTCGGCGCCAATTCGCTGCTCATGGCCCATTTCTGCGCGCGCGTGCGCACCAGGAAGGAATGGGCGACGACGTCGATGCGCGACATCTATCTCTATCCGACCGTGGCGCGCCTCGCCAAACACCTAAGCGTGGCGGAAGGGATGACGACGGCCACCAATGAGCGCGTTCTCACCCGCAAGGCGTCGAATTTTGCCTACTGGACCTGCGGCGCGGCGCAGCTCCTGTTCTACGGACTCTACAGCTATGTGGCGCTGTGGGCGTTCAATGACGGCCTCAACTGGATGTATGACGCGCTCGACAATCCGCTGCAGCTCTATTTGCGCTGCGTGGCGCTTTCGGCCGCCGTGTTCTTCGGCATGTCGGGCTTCGCCGTCATCGCCAAATGGGTCCTCATCGGCCGCTGGAAGGCCGAGGCGTTTCCGATCTGGGGCCTGCGCTACTACCGCTTCTGGGTCGTCAAGACATTGATCCGAACCGCACCCGTCGTGCTGTTCCGGGGCAGCCCGCTCTACAGTTTCTATCTACAGCTTCTCGGCACCAAACTTGGCAAGAACGCCGTCATCGAATCGAAATCGGTGCCCGTCTGCACCGACCTCATTTCGATCGGCGCCAACACCATCCTGCGCAAGGAATCGATGATCCTCGGCTTCAGGGCCCAGTCCGGCTACATCCACACCGGCCCGTTGACCATCGGCCGCGATGCCTTCGTCGGGGTGGGCTCGACGCTCGACATCGACACCAGCATCGGCGACGGCGCCCAGCTCGGCCATTCGTCCTCGCTGCACCGCGGGCAAAGCATCCCCGACGGCGAACGCTGGCATGGATCGCCGGCCGTGCCGACCACTGCGGACTATTGCAAGGTGCGCAACGTCGATCCTTCC
This sequence comes from Mesorhizobium sp. P2_F8, assembly GCF_056403655.1. Classification (NCBI taxonomy): domain Bacteria; kingdom Pseudomonadati; phylum Pseudomonadota; class Alphaproteobacteria; order Hyphomicrobiales; family Phyllobacteriaceae; genus Mesorhizobium; species Mesorhizobium sp. P2_F8. The sequence continues at coordinate 246,349 of NZ_JBFUFB010000003.1, read as the reverse complement.
AACATCCGGCGCTTCCTCTTCGAAGCGGTCCAGCTGATTGGCCTGTTTGCCATCGTCACCCCGCTGCCGCTATTGTTCCACAGCTATTGGGAGAACGTCGGCGACGACTATCAGGAGACCATCGGCATTGTCGCGATCGGCACCACGGTCACGCTTTTTGGCTACATCGCCGTGGCCTTTCTCGCGGCAACGCTGGTGCCGCGCCTGTTCAGCCTGATCCTGAAGCCCGGCCGCACCTATACGCTTTACGGCTTCCGTTACTGGCTGCAGACGGTCGCCGAATTCTCGAGCAATTCCCGCGTCCTCGGCCTCCTGTTCGGCGACAGTTCGGCAATCGTGCACTACATGCGCGCCATCGGCTGGAACCTCAACAAGGTGGTGCAGACCGGTTCCAACTTCGGCAGCAACCAGCAGCACGAAAACCCGCTCCTGTGCGAGATCGGCACCGAGACCATGGTGTCGGACGGACTTTTCATGATCAACATGCACAAATCCGCCTCCGCATTCCGGCTCGAGCAGACGCGGATAGGCGAGCGCAACTATCTCGGCAACAACATCTATTACCCGCCGGATGGACGCACGGGCGACAACGTGCTGCTCGGCACCAAGGTGATGATCCCCATCGATGGGCCGCTGCGCGAGAATGTCGGCCTTCTCGGTTCGCCGTCCTTTGAAATCCCGCGCATGGTGAACCGCGACAAGGAACTCATCGCGGGTGTCGACGAGGACGACCGGCGCCGGCGCATCCCACTGAAGAACCGCCACAATATGGTGACGATCCTGCTGTTCGTGGCAACGCAATGGGTCATGCTGTTCGCCACACTGGCGATCTGGGACCGCGCGCTGAACTACTATACCGAATGGGCGGAGGTCGCCCTCTTCGTCGCCGTGCTTTTGACGTCCGCGATCACCATTCCGTTCTACATCCTTGTCGAGCGGGCAAGCCTTGGTTTTCGCAGGCTGAAGCCGCAGATGACGACGATCTACGACGTCGCCTTCTGGCGCCACGAACGCCACTGGAAGCTTGCGGATTCGCCGATCGTGCGCCTGTTTGCCGGCACGCCGTTCCGGCCGATGATCCTGCGCATGCTGGGCGTCAAGGTCGGCAAGCGGGTCTATGACGGCGGCAGCAACCTGACCGAGCGTTCGCTGGTCGAGATCGGCGATGACGTCACGCTCAATGAAGGCTGCGTCATCCAGGCCCATTCGCTGGAAGAAGGCGCGTTCAAGTCCGACTACATCCGCATCGGCAAGGGCTGCACGCTTGGACCTTCCGCATTCGTCCATTACGGCGTCGTGATGGGCGAGGGATCGATGGTCGACGTCGACTCCTTCGTGATGAAGGGCGAAGAGCTGGAGCCCAACTCCATCTGGCGGGGCAATCCGGCCAAGCTGCATCGGTTCGTGGAGCCGGTCACGGACGATGGCTCCAGGGCATCGGCTTGAAGGCCGCAGAAATTCTTCTCGCCACCCTGACCAAGGCCAACCAGGCCTTGGTCATGTCCCTGCAACTGGCCCCCGACCAGATGGATCTCGTCGCCAGCAATGCGGAGTCCCTGGACGAAGCCAGGTCTGACAGGGACGCGCGGCCCCGCGTCGTGATGGCTGGGGATCGTGTCGTCGGCTTCCTGATGTACGAGGCGCCGCAGGATGACGACGAAGCGCGGATCTACCGCTTCATGATCGACCGCACGTGGCAGGGCAGAGGCTACGGCAAGGCTGCGTTGCGTGAAGTGCTGGACGAAATCAGAAAGCTCGGCCACATTAGGCACGTTTCAATCTGCTACGAACCCCGCAATGAAGCAGCACGACAGCTCTACAGTGCCGCCGGTTTCGTGGAACAAAGGCTCGACGAGGATGGAGAAATGATCGCCGACCTCGCCTTCGCGGCGGATGATCGTTGACGCGGCCGCCCTCCCCTGAAAGTGCGCTTGCGCAAACATCCCTGCTGCAGGCGATGGTCGCCATCGCGCCCAAAAGTGTCCGGATCGGATGCCGGGTCATACAAGACGGAGACGAGGCCCACCTGCTGCCCGAGGAGGCACGGTCCATCCTCGCGCGCCAGCCGGCCATGCGGCGCGCAAGCGGAGCGGCCCGCTGGATCGCACACGGACTGCTGGCGGATGTTGGTGTCAACGACTTCGCCATCCTGCGCGCGCCATCCGGCACGCCGGTCTGGCCCGGCGGGATAACCGGTTCGCTCGCCCATGACGACGAAATGGCCGTAGCGGCGGTTGCGCCTGTTGCCGACATCGGCTCCCTTGGCATCGACGTCGAGCCCGCCCAACCCTTGCCCGATGACATCTTCGCGCTGGTCGCAACCCGTGCGGACCGGACAGACGCCGCGGACCCGCATCTTGCCGGTCGCGTGCTGTTTTGCGCCAAGGAAGCGGTCTACAAGGCGGTCTATCCGCTCGATCGCGAGGTCCTTGGCTATGAGGATATAGAAGTGGACCTCTACACGGGCCGAGCGACGACCAAGGGGGGCCGCAAGGTCAGCCTCGCTTACTGCGTTGCTCCGCGCGTGGTCGTCTTGGCGTTTGTTGACCAAGAGGCGGTTTAAGTCTCGTGCGGATGGTGGAAATGGGTCACGGCGTGACCCACCACCCCTCAGTGCCGCTTGAAATACTGCACCCCGCGTTCATGCTTCTCCGCCGCCTCACGCGTGTCAAACGTGCCGAGGTTGCGGCGCTTGCCGGTCTTTTCGTCCTTCTTGCGTGAATAGAGGCGGTATTTTCCGTCCTTGAGTTTCCTTATCATCCGTCTCTCCCTAGGACCGCCGCTTGCCCCCGAGGTTGCGCGCGGCTTGCTCGACCGCCGCTCGGTCGTGGCCCAGCCTGTCGATCAGCTCCTGCGCCTCGTCGCCCGATATGCCGGTGCGCATCGCCAGCGCCTCCACCGCCAGGACGTCGGAGCTGGCGATCTCGCCTGTTTCCGGCAGCGCATCGCCTGCCGTCAGCGGCAGCGCCGCCTCCCTATCGATCTCGGCCGCGGCCTGATGCCAGTGCCGCTCGGGATCCCCGCCCCCTTCGCGTTCCCAGATCTGGTATGCGCGCTGCTGGATCTTCTCATGCCGTTCGTCGCCCATGATCATTCCTCCGTTGCGTCAGGGAAGAACGCCGCGCCGACCCGAACGATCCAAAGAATCTGCGTGATCGTGGGTCATTTTGCTGGGATGGCGCTGGGCAGCGCTGGCCAGACCACGAGGTCATTCAAGGCCGCGGGCGAGCCCACCGCCTGGATGTCGGCCGTTCCCGGCCGGCCTTGTTGTCAGTGCCCCCAGATTCCCTGGCCATAGCCGGCTGACATGTCGGAGTTCGCACTTCCTCCCGGGGCCGGCGCGCTGTTGGCGGTGCCGATGCTCTTCGTGCCGCCGAGGTCGAGCGCATTGGCGCCATCGGACCCCATCGAATGGTAGACGCTGCTGCTCGGATAGGCGTCGGGGCCAGGGATGTAGTCCGTGCCATAGTTGTCGCTGCCGGCAAAAGCCGTGCCGGAGGCAAGCAAAACCGTGGCAATGGCCAAAACGATCTTTTTCATTTCAAGCTCCATCTTTGAAAGTTGACATTTGGCCCCAACGCGCCGCCCGCACCGCGTTCATGAGGCCTTCCCTTGATTGCTCTCGGGCGAAACCAGCCAACCGCGATGCCTACGGATTTGCGGCGGCAGCTTCAGCGTACGGTCGTGTTGGTCCTTCGTACGCTGTTGGCCAATTCATAGGGCCGTGGTGTTTGCACCGGCGTGGGACGGCGCGTGGTACCAACCACCGCAAACGTGGAATTCTGCGTTGAATGCGGCCGGGAAGCGCGTAGAACGCTGCCCGGGAGCGCAATGTGATGGCAATTTCAGATCGGCAGGCTGGTCTCGCCGTGCTGGGGATAGGCCGCCATGAGCGCGTCTACGGTGTCTTTGTCGCCACGCCGGGGCTTCACGAAACCAGTGAGCACCCTGTCCAGCGAAATCCTGCCGGCGCCTGATATGGCCAGCACGAACATGCCACCGGCAATGGCGAGATCCTTTTCGAAATGCAGCAATTCGTTCTGGTTGGCGAAGTTGGTGTGGAAGAGTGTCGCCGTTGCCAGGCAGAACAGGCCGAGACCGATGGCGCCCAGGCGCGTCAAAAGGCCCAGCCCGACCGAGAGCCCTGCCCCCAATTGCAGCGCAACCGTGGCAACAAACAGCGGCAGGCTGACGCCCAGCGCGGCTATCGCCTTGGCGGCGCCGTCGAAATGGGTGGCCAGTGTCAGGCCTTCATGCAGGAAGAGCAGGGAAAGCAGCAGGCGGCCGGCAAGGAGGGTCACATCCCCAGCGTATAGCTTCGTGGCGAGGAGGTGCAGCTTCGCGGCAAGTTCAGTCGGTGTCATGGTCGGGCTCCAATTTTTCTAACAGGCAGGCGCCGCGTCCGGTCGGACAGGCGCAATGGCGCTGCCAAGCGTCTGATTGAAAAAGGCCGGAGCCAGCGCAAGGGAGGGGATGCCGGCTCCGGCAATGGGCGCCAGCCACGAGCGCCCAAACTATGGTGCTTAAGAGGGATGGCGCGGCGCCAAGCCCCCTCTCCGTCTCGGCTTCGCCGAGCCACCTCTCCCCACATTCGTGGGAGCGAGGAACAGCCCTCTGGGCCCTACTTCGTCACCTTGGTGTCGATGGCCTTCTGCAGGTCCGACAGTTCCTCGCAGCCGGCCGGACAGAGTTTTTCCAGCGACGCCAGCTGTTCGTTGGCCTTGGCCATGTCGCCGGTCTCGACATAGAGCTCGCCCAGATATTCGCGGGCGGCCTTGTGGTCGGGCTTCAGCTCCAGCGCCTTGGTGTAGTAGGTCAAAGCGGTCTTGTAGTCGCCGGTCTTGCGCAGCGTGAAGCCGAGCAGATTGTAGACGTCGGGCTGCTGTGTGTCCTGCGCCAGGTCGCGCAGCTGGGCCAGCGCGCCAGTATAGTCCTTGGCCTCGATCTTGGCCTTGACGGCGGTGAGGTCAGGCGCGTTAGCGCCCTCGATGTCGTCGACGGCATAGGCGGGCATGATGGTCGCGACCGGAACCACGGTCAGCACCGCAACGGCGCCGAGCAGGCCGAACAGGGCATGTTTGCCAAAAACAGAATGTTTCATTGTCTTTCTCGCTTGGGTTGAGTGCTAGCGTTGAGAAGACGTTCGAAATTCGCTCTGGCGAGTCAGCTGATGGTGGTTTCGAGAACCGCAGCGCAGCAGAACGTCCGGTCCGTGAGCAACGGAAGCGCAGAAAACGCCTTCAGATGGCCGCCAGAGTGGAGTTTCCAAACGGCCTCAGATCTGGACCGGAGTGAAGCCGTAGGCGTTGCCGTCCTTGACGAAGACGCCGGTGCCAGGGAATGGAAAGTGCGAGCCCGAGATGCGGATGTTGTCGGCAATCACGCGGTCGATGATCTTGTGGCGCGTAGTGATCGCCGTTGGCCCGTCCTGGTCGTAGCTGCCCTGCCATTCTGGATGCGGCGCCAGAAGGGCGGGCACATACATGGTGTCGGCCGAGATCATGATCTGCTCGTTGCCGGAGTTGGCCAGGTAGACCGAGTGGCCGGGCGTATGCCCGGGCGCGGCGATGATATGGATGCCGGGCGCCACCTCGGCGCCGTCCTCGACCAGCTTCCAGTTTTTCCATTTGGGGAAGTTTTCGGCGATGCGCTTGCCCGCCGGCTTGCGGCCCTCGGGCAGCTTTGCCAACCGGCCGGGATCGGTCCACCAATTGTATTCGGTGGCGTTGACGATGAGCTCGGCATTCGGGAAAACCGGCGCGTTGGTGCCCTTTTCCATCAGGCCCCAGACATGGTCGGGGTGGAAATGCGAAATCATGATGGTGTCGATCGCCTTGTAGTCGATGCCGGCTGCAGCCATGTTGGCCGGCAGGTGGGTGGCGTTGGTCTGCCACTGGCCGACACCAGACCCGGCATCCATCATGATCAGCTTGCCGTTCATCTTGAGCACGACGACGGTGAGCGGGATGGGCATGAAGTCTGTGGTCAGCCCCGCCTTGGCGAGTGCTGCCTTGGTATCGTCGACCGAAACATCCTTGATGAAGGCCGGGTCATGCGGCTTGCGCCAGATGCCATCGTAGATGGCGGTGATCTCGATGTCGCCGACCTTGTATTTGTAGAAGCCGACTGTCGGCTCCACTGGCGTTTCGGCAAAGGCCGGTCGGGTGAATTCAAGCTTGCCGGCAAGGCCGAAGGCGGCAGCGGCAGCGGCGGATCCAAGCAGTGTGCGTCGTGTCATGCTGGACATGGTGGTCTCCTCTGTTGGTGGGTGCGGAAGGGATGATGGAGGGCCAAGCCCCAGGCCATCCCGATGCGGTTGAGGTCCGAACTGTTGGGATTCGGGTCTTGACCCCCGGCGAACTCAACGACCCCAGATGCCTTGGCCTGGTTCGCTCGCATTCGATTGCGTCGTCGCGTGCCGCGGCCCGGTCGTGACCTTGGTGTCGACGCCGTCTGTAGGTGCAATGTAGGGGATCGACGCGGTGGCGTTGGTGTCGACGGAGGCGACCGGTGAATTGGCGTTGTTTGCGCCGTGGTCACTGCCGGCAAAGGCAGCGCTCGAGGCAAGCAGCATGGCAGCCACGCTGAGAGCGAGCTTGGTCATTATCGTAGGTCCTTGTTTCGTTTCTTCGGGTTGCGGGCCGGGCGAATGGCCTCGCTGAAGGGAAGACCCGGCAGGGCGGGCCTTTATTCCCGGTGCGACAAGATTTTTATGAAATAATCGAATTCAAGTGCTCAGTGGCCACAAGGCTTGGGTTCCTCGCCCCCATGTCATGGGGGAGAGGTGGCTCGGCGAAGCCGAACCGGAGGGGAATGGCGCTGACCTAAGCAAATTGCGCTCTTGAGAAGGCAGAGCTCTACGACGCCTCCTCTTCGCCCGCTTCGCGGCCGCCTTTCCCCCGCTCCGTTGGGGCGAGGAACCCAAGCTTAGGGTCCGTCGACAAGCTCCGCATAGCCCCTCACCTCGCCATCCAGCCCGCGAATGCGCCAGTCCGTGCCGTCCTGCGCCTCGACATAACACGGCCCGATCGGCACCTTGCCACCGCCTTCCGGCAGGTCGAGCACATAGACGGGGTTGCAGATGCCCGACAGGCGGGCGCGCAGCGCGGCGGCCAGCGCCTGGCCTTGCGCGATGGTGGTGCGGCGGTGGGCCATGCCGCGCGCAAGGTCGCCATGGTGCAGGTAGTAGGGTTTGACGCCGAGCCGGTACATCAGCTCGCGGCAGAGTTCCTCCAGCACCTCGACCGTGTCGTTGACGCCTTTCAAGAGTACGCTCTGGTTGAGCAGCACGAAGCCGGCTTGCCGCAAGGTGCGGCAGGCAGCTTCGGTGACCTCGGTGATCTCCCGGGGATGGTTGAAATGGGTGACGACCGTGACCATCAGCCGGCCCTGCAGGGCCGTGACCAGCCCCGACGTGATGCGCGAGGGCAGCGCCACCGGCACGCGCGTGTGGATACGTAAGAGACGCACATGCGCGATCGCCTCGATGCGGGCGCGGATTTCAGCCAGCGCCTTGTCCGGCAGCGACAGCGGATCGCCGCCGGTCAGGATCACCTCGCCGATTTCGGGGTGATCGGCGATGTAGGCCAAGGCCGGCTCCAGCGCCTCGCGCGTATAGCCGCGGCCGATCGAGGTCAGCGATTCCTTGCGAAAGCAGAACCGGCAATAGACCGCGCATTGATAGGTCGGGAACAACAGCACGCGGTCGGCATGGCGATGCGTCAGCCGCGGCACCGGGCTGAACGCGTGGTCGGCGATCGGATCGTCGAGCTCGCCCTCCTGCTCCACGAGTTCGTCCGGCGACGGGATGACCTGCGCCCGGATCGGATCGGCGGGGTCGTTCCAGTCGATCAGGTCGAGATAGGTTTTCGGGATGCGCACCTTGTGGTTCGCGGCGGCGGCTTGCGCCGCCGCGCGCTCGCCCGGCGACAGCGGCAGGGGCGCGAGATCGCGCACATGGCGCACGCCGGCGCGGACGTCGGTCTGCCAAATGGCGTCGGAGGTGTCGAAGCGCTCGATTGCATCGGAAAAGTTGGCGTCTGAAGTCATCTGATATCTCGGGGGCAATTTCTGGCGGAGCTATCGGCCGGATGGCCAGGCGGGTCAACCACCTGCATGCCGCAGGCCCGTCGACGCGAGCCCATAGGTATTTAAGCAAAATAGAACTATTCTGCGCAGTATTCTGCGCAGCCCGGGGGTTTCAGGGAAAACAGATGGACTTCAATACGGGCCATGGCTACCTGCTCATCGGCGGCCTCATCCTGGTTGGCGCCGGCCTGCTGATCCTGTCGCTGATCGTCAATCTGCGCGTCGCCCACAGCGTGCGCGACGACGTGCGCCACCGCGAAAAGCTGCTGGAATACTATCGCAACATCTTTTCGCAGCTGGGCGTGATCCTGATCGGCATCGGCGTGTCGCTGTTCATCTTCTTTTTCCAGCAGAACTACCAAGACCAGCGCAAACGCGAAGCGGAACTCCAGCAGGTTCTGGCCAAGCTGGCGGCACGCATCGCCCACGGCGCCCCCATCGTCGGATCGCTTGGCCAATTCGACGCTCTGCTGGATGAAGGCGGGGCCTACGTCAGCCCCGAACTTGGTGGAACCAACGCCGCGATCGGAGCGCAGGGGGCGCAGCTCGGCAAGCAGGTCGGCGAGATCGCGCTGGTCGAGCGCGACATCGACGTCCGGGACTTCGACGTCCTCAACCTGTCACGCGATTTCGAATCGTCGTTCGTCGTCAACGAGCTCGACCCCACGCTGTGGTTCGACATCGTGCGTGACGAGAGCGAGATCAAATATGCCACCACCCAGCTCGCCCTCGACTACAAGGACCTGCAGGATGCGATCGGCGGCCAGCCGGTCGAGCTTGCGATCGCCAATCCTGAAACGGGGCGCAAGATCAAGCACGAGGTGCTTGACGTCTTCTACGATGCCGATCTCCTGCGCCAGCGCAGCAGGAGGTTTCTCGGCCGTGCGTGCTGGCTCTTCAGCCACGGGCGCAGCTTCGTTGGCCTTGCACCGGTCGATGCGATCGAAGCCGATGCGAGGTCGCATCAGGAATGGATAGACCGGTCGAAACCGTTCCTGATGCAGGCGAAGTCGGGCAACGGCGATTGCTTCAAACTGCTCCAGTACGGCCCGTCGCCTTGAGCTGCCGCCGGCACTGTTCGATTTGACGGTCAGTCGCCCACGCGCCGCAGCGTGCCGAGATGATTGTCGTCGAGGAAGCCTATGGTCATGGCCGACGCCTTGCCGTCCGGGCCGACGACGAAGCTCACGCCGGTTGGTCTGTCCGGGGTCTCGGCATCTGGAAAGGTCAGGAAAATGTCGCCGTCGAAATGGGTCAATGAATAGGACCGGGCTGCAGCCGGGCCTACCCTCAGCACGAGGTCGTCTCCCGCTTTCGATACGATTGCGTCGCCAATGAAGTCGTTGGCGTAGCGGCCGGCATAGGCGCTGGCCGGTCCGGCCGGCCTCGCCGGGGAAGGTGGCGCTGCATAGGTGGCCTTGGCTGCCGCCACCGCCGGGCCGAACAGGCCTGCATAGATATCGTCCCACGCCTTCACCCAGTCCTTCTCGACCGTGCCGTCGAAGACGAGATCGGCGAAGCTGTCGGACAATCCCTCCGGCAGTCCTGTCGGAAAGGCGTTGGTGATGATGACGATGCCAAGCTTCTCCTTCGGGAAGACTGTCACCAGGGTGCGCGCGCCGACGCTGAAGGCGCCGGCGTGGCCCCAGCTCAGGCCGTGCCGGCCGAATTCGACATTCCAGCCGAGGCCGTAGAACGAGGCACCTCCAGAGACGGGATTGTTGCCGCGCGCCATCAGCGGAACATGCGTCTGGTCCAGCGCATCGGCGGCAATCAGTGTCTTGCCGGCGTAGACGCCGTTGCCGATGATGAGGCGCACCCATTGCGAGAGGTCACGTGCGGTGGAACTGACGCCGCCGGCGGGCGCCTGCGCATCCGGATCGCGCTCTATCTTCGCGGCCCAGGCGCCATCGACCTTGACATGAAGCGCGGCGCGGTTCGTGTGCTTGACGAAGTCCGAATGGCGCGAACTGGTCGAGGCCATGCCAAGCGGACGGTAGAGCTTCTCCTCGGCGACCTCCTCCCAGGGCTTGCCTGTCGGCGTCGCGGCCGCCACGGCACCCTCCGTCAATCCGAAATTGCTGTAGGAATACCCGGCGCGAAAGCTCGACGATGGCGGGACGAACCGCAGGCGATGCAGGATTTCGGCGCGGTCGTAGCCAATGTCCTCGAGGTCGTCTCCGGCGGTCCCGGGCAGTCCGCTGCGGTGCGAAAACAGGTCGCGGACGGTGAGTTGGCTGGTTGGATAGGGATCGGCCAGCCGGAAGGCCGGATCGAGGTCGGCGATCTTCGAATCCCAGGACACGATCCCGTCGCTGACCAGCGCCGCCACGACGGTGGCGGAGACCGGCTTGGAAAGCGATGCGATCTGGAACACGGTGTCGGCGTCGACGGCCTCGGGCTTGCCTGCCTCGCGATGGCCGAAACCCCTAAGGAAGATCACCTGGTCATCGTGCACGACGGCGATGGCGAGACCGGGTACGGCACCGTCCGCGACGGCGGCTTCGGCAAGCGCTTCAAGCTTGGGTAGGGCAGCCGTGATCCGCTCGGGCGTGATGCCGTCGGCCGGCGCCGCCTGCGGCCAAAGCACCATGGCGGCGATGAGTGCCCAAGTCCTCCAATAACGGAGATTCTGATCCAGCCGCATGAGCGAGCCTCCTCCCAGGCATTCCCGTTGCGATCATACAGGCCCGCGCGGGTGAGACCAGCCCACGCGCCATCCGTCATAGGACGAGGAACCGATTCCTTGCCGTCAACCCTCGGAACCCATGCGGGCAAGGCAGCGGGCCTGATCGCGCGGGCGGCCAAGTTCCTGATAGCGCGAGGCCGCCTCGTCGAAGGCGGCGAGCGCGCGGATCTCGTGGTTCTGCGCCCGCCGCTGCACACCGCGCGCTTCCCAAAGGGCAGCCGCCCAGGGGCCGCCATGCCACATGCCGGCGATGCGCTCGGCGTCGTTCAGGCGGCGGTCGACCTGGTCCAGTTCGCCCGCCTCGGCAAGCGCGATCGCGGAGGCCGTGCGCAGCGCCATCGAACAGGGCTGGCAGGCGCCGTGGGTCAACAGCCGGTCGCCGGCGAGGATCTGCTGCGCCACCATCTTGGGTGTCGCCGCCGCCCGCACGGCCAGCGCCTGCATGCGCATGATCAGGTGCGGGGATAGCCATGAGCGTTCGGCGTCGGTGAGACCGCGTTGGATGAGCCGGCTGGCGCGCCATTTCTGGCCGCGCTCGAGCGCGATCTCGGCGAGCCGCTCTATGGCGAGCACGCGGCCGGCCACCGCGTCCGCCTCAAGCAGCAGCCGCTCGGCCTCGATCAGGTGGCGCTCGGCCTCGTCGAGGTCGCCCGAGAACAGCGCCGCCTCGCCCAGAAGCAGGCAGGCAAGCCCGCGACCGGCATTCGATCCGGCCTCCTCGGCCACGGTGAGCAGTTCGCGGGCAAGGCCTGCGACTTCGGCATGGCCCGAGGCGCTGCAGAGGCAGAATTCGGATAGGCAAAGGTGGCCATCGAAGACATGCTGCACGAAGGCCGGTTTGGCGCGAACCCATTCGATGAATTCTGAGCGGAACAGTTGCGGCCACTGCGCCCGCATCATCGAGGCGATGCCGAGCAGCGCGCTCGCCTCGCCGACTTCGCGCGGCAGGTCGGCACCGAGCGCCAGGTCGCGGGTGTGCCTGGCGATCTCGCTTGCCTTGTCGAACTCGCCGCTTTGCAAATGCACCAGGCCCCAGGCGAGCGAGGTGCGGATGCGCTCCGACGGGTTGACGGTGGCGGCGCCGGAGAGGGCCAGCGCCTTCTCGTAAAGGGCAATGGTCGCCGCACTCGGCCCAACGCCGAGTTCGGCGTGCAGGTTGTCGCGCAGCTGGTTGAACTGGCGGATGGCCTCGACACGGTTGCCGGCATCGAGTGCCGCCTGCATCAGCGCGCACTGGGCCTGCTCGTCGGCGGGGTCGAGCGCGATCAGGCGCTGCCATAGGCCGCCGGCGCGCAAAAGATCGCTGTAGCGCTGCTGCGATTGCGCGCGCGGTGTGTCGAGCCACTCGACGAAAAGATCGTCCGGCAAAAGCCTGCCACCATAAAGGTCGGCCGCGCGTTCATAGGCGCTCCGGTCACCGCCGCGCAGCGCCGCCTTGGCGGCGGCCTCGAAGCTTTCGGTGTCGATCTCGAGCTCGGCATGCGGGGCAAGCGAGACGATGTCGTTGCTCACCTCGATCAGGTCGTGGGCCCCAAGCGCGCGGCGCGCGAAATGAATGGCCTTGCGCAGATTGGCGCCGGCCGCCTCGGGATCGGCGTCGGGCCAGAAAATTTCCATGGCCTGCTCGCGGTGGATGCGGTGGGCAGCCCTGAGCGCCAGCATCTTGACCAGGGCCGAGGCGCGATCGCGCCGCCAGTCGGCCGCCGGGATCGGGCGGCCATCGACGCTGACGGCGAAGCGGCCGAGCAGATGGATCGAAACGCGCATACAGGCACCATCAGGAAAGCCAGCCCTGGGGCGCCAGAGCCGTCACCAACCAGGGAGCGTCGGGGAACGCTCGCGGAACATAGATTTCCTAATTTGCCCCCGCAATCGAATTCCAACCGGAAAGGAAAGCAACCATGTCACTCCGTATCGCAGACATCGCCCCCGACTTCACCGCCGAGACCACCGAAGGCACGATCAGCTTCCACGAATGGCTGGGCAAGGGCTGGGGCATCCTGTTCTCCCACCCCAAGGACTACACGCCCGTGTGCACGACCGAACTCGGCTACATGGCGCGCCTCAAGCCCGAGTTCGACAAGCGCGGCGTCAAGGTCATCGGCCTCTCGGTCGACCCCGTCGAGAAGCACGCCGGCTGGGCCAAGGACATCGCCGAGACGCAGGGCATGGCGCCGAACTTCCCGATGATTGGCGACCCGACGCTCGCCATCTCGCAGCTCTACGACATGTTGCCGGCGTCGGCCGGCAACAGCGCCGACGGACGCACCGCCGCCGACAACCAGACGGTGCGCAACGTCTATGTCATCGGCCCGGACAAGAAGATCAAGCTGGTGATATCCTACCCGATGACGACGGGCCGCAACTTCGACGAGGTGCTGCGCGTGGTGGACTCCTTGCAGCTGACAGCCAAGCACCGCCTGGCGACGCCGGTCAACTGGAAGCCAGGCGACGACGTCATCATCGCGGGATCGGTGTCGAACGACGAAGCGAAGCAACTCTACCCTCAGGGTTGGAAGGAGCCGAAGCCCTACATCCGCATCGTGCCGCAGCCAGTCCTGACCTGACATCGACCAACCTACCTGGACTTGGACGGCCAACACTTTGGCGGCGAGGACACGGGAAGTCCCGCCGCCACGACGGGAATGATCGATCAACCGGGAAACCTTGGTGGGAACAAAGATGAACACTGCAAGCAAACCGCGCATCGTCGTGCTGGGAGCTGGTTTCGGCGGCCTGGAACTGACGACGCTGCTTTCCGAAGCGATGGGCGACAGCATCGAGGTGACGCTGATCGATCAGAGCGATTCCTTCGTGTTCGGCTTTTCCAAGCTGGACGTAATGTTCGGACTGAAGACGCCGCAGGCCGTGCGCCTGCCCTACAAAAGCTACGCCAAGCCCGGCGTCAGGATGCTGAAGCGCACGATAACCTCGATCGATCCCGAAAGGCGCCGGGTGACCACCAATGACGGCGTGTTCGACGCCGACCACCTCGTCGTCGCGCTGGGTGCCGAATATGATTTCGACGGCACGCCAGGGCTCTCGGGAACCAACGAGTTCTACACCGTGGCGGGAGCGGAGCGGCTGCGCGACATGCTGCCTACCTTCAGAAAAGGCAAGGCGATGGTCGGCGTCTGCGGGGCGCCCTACAAGTGCCCACCGGCGCCCAGCGAATGTGTGCTGATGCTGCACGACTATCTGGTCAGGCAGGGCGTGCGCGAGGCCTGCGAGATYGCCCTGGTGCTGCCGCTGGGCAGCCCGGTACCACCCTCGCCCGACACCTCGCGAGCGCTGCTGGCGGCCTTTGCCGAACGCGACATCAAGTTCGTCCCCGGCAGGCGCGTCGCCTCCGTCGACAATGCCCGCAATGTGGCGGTGCTCGACGACGGCACGGAAATGCCGTTCGATCTCTTCCTCGGTGTTCCCAAGCATCGCGTGCCGCCAGTGGTGCTGGAAAGCGGCATGGCCGAGAACGGCTGGATCCCGGTCAATCCGCGTACGCTCGAAACAAGATACGAGAATGTCTATGCCGTAGGCGACGGCGCCAACACCGGCACGCCCAAGGCCGGCGTGTTCGCCGAGGGTGCGGCGCGCGCCGTTGCCACCGGGCTCATCGCAAAACTGCGCCAGAGCGGCAGCGGCGCGCTCTATGACGGCTTCGGCACCTGCTATATCGAGTTCGGCGGCGGCCGCATCGGCAAGGTCGAGGTCGATTTCTTCTCAGGCCCAGCACCAACGGGCACCTACTACGAGCCCTCGGTGGCGCTGCGCGCTGACAAGGAGACTTTTGGATCGAGCCGCCGCTCGCGCTGGTTCGGCCTCTAGGGCCAGAGGATGAAGAGCACTCGGGGGCCGGATACCCCTCGGCGCGATCCTGGCGCCCGAAGCGGGAAGGCGAGCCCCTGCCCCGTTGCATCAAGCCTCGCGGCGATCACCTCATCGACCATGGGTGTGATCTTGGCTATCCTGTCGGCAATGACGATGGTCCACGAGGACGCCACCACGGAGGGATGCTGCGATGGTTGGAGCTTCGGCCGGCTTGCCGCGCTACGCGGATGCCGTTCAGCGCTTTCGTATCGAGGATGAAGTCGCGCGCCTTCATGGCGACCCGTCGACCGGCATCAATGCCTGCGTCGAATGCTGCGATCGCCACGCCGGGCAAAACCGGCTGGCGCTGCGCGCGGTCTCCGCCAAAGGCGAGCTGCGGGAATTCAGCTTCGATGATCTTCGCGATATGTCGGCGCGCGTCGGCAATATGCTGAAGGTGGCCGGCGTCGGCCCCGGTGACGTCGTCGCCGGCATGCTGCCGCGTATTCCCGAACTGGTCGCGCTTATCCTCGGCACCTGGCGCATCGGCGCGGTCTACCAGCCTCTGTTCACGGCCTTCGGCCCGAAAGCCATCGAGCACCGACTGAAGACCAGCGGCGCAAAACTCGTCGTCACCAACACCGCCAATCGTGGCAAGCTGGACGAGGTGGAGGATTGCCCCCGCGTGGCGACCATCCTTGCCCCTGGCGAGACCTTGCCGGCGGGCGACATCGATTTCCACGCCGCGTTTGCCGCCGCCTCGACGTCCTGCGAGCCGGTCATGCGCAAGGGCGACGACCTGTTCATGATGATGTCGACCTCGGGCACGACGGGCCTGCCCAAGGGCGTGCCGGTGCCGCTTCGCGCCCTGCTGGCCTTCGGCGCCTATATGCGCGATGCGATCGGTTTGCGGCCCGACGACGACTTCTGGAACATCGCCGATCCCGGCTGGGCCTACGGCCTGTATTACGCGATCACCGGCCCCTTGCTGCTCGGCATCGCCACCACCTTCAACGAGGGCGCCTTCACCGCCAACAGCACCTACGACATCATCGAGCGCCTCGGCATCACCAGCCTCGCCGGATCGCCGACCGCCTTCCGACTTTTGCTGGCCGAAGGCGCGGCTCCCGCCGCCCGCATCAAGGGCCGGCTGCGCGTGGTGAGCAGCGCGGGCGAGCCGCTCAACCCGGAAGTCATCCGCTGGTTCGACGCCCATCTCGGCGTGCCGATCCACGACCATTACGGCCAGACCGAAAACGGCATGTTGGTCAACAACCATCACGGCCTGTCGCACCCGGTGCGCCCGGGCTCGGCCGGCTTTGCCATGCCGGGCTACCGCATCGTCGTGCTGGACGAGGCCGGCCAGGAGCTCGGCCCGAACCAGCCCGGCATCCTCGCCGTCGACATCGCCAACTCGCCGCTGCGCTGGTTCGACGGTTATCACCAGGCGGAAACTCCGGCGATTTCGGGCGGCTATTACCGCAGCGGCGACACGGTCGAGTTCGAGCCGGACGGGTCGATCAGCTTCATCGGCCGCGCCGACGACGTCATCACCTCGTCGGGCTATCGCATCGGCCCGTTCGACGTCGAAAGCGCGCTCATTGAACACCCGGCGGTCAACGAGGCAGCGGTTATCGGCGTGCCCGACCCGCAGCGCACCGAAATCGTCAAGGCCTTCGTCATCCTTGCATCTTCGTTTCGCGGCAGCCCGGAACTGGCCGAGGAACTGGCGCAGCATGTCCGCAAGCGGCTCTCGGCCCACGCCTATCCGCGCGAAATCGACTTCGTCACCGAATTGCCGAAGACGCCGAGCGGCAAGATCCAGCGGTTCTTGCTGCGGAAGGCGGAGGTGGAGAAGCGGAAGGGGGTGAGGCGTGGTCCGCAAAGCGGACGGAAAGCCAATTGCTTGGCTTTCCGAACAACGAACGCCCGGAGCGACAGCGGAGGGCCGGCCGACGCATACAATGCTTGGCGTCGACGGTACTGCCGCGCAATAGCCGCAAAGCTGCTCGATGGCTCCCAATCTTGTCGATCGCCACAAAGGGGCTATGTCATGCGGTTGGTCTGGATGATCGTGTTCGCACTCGCGACCGGAGCGGCTTTCGCCGCCTCGCCGGAGGACGACTATATCGCCGCACGCGACAAGGCGATTTCCGCTATCGCAGCGCTGGAAAGCGCAAACGAACCCGTGGAAGCGCTGGATGCCGCCGGGACGAAAGCGCTGGCCGATCTGGAAAAGCGGCTTTCAGCCCTTCTCGGCCCCTTGGCGGTTTCAGGTTTTCCGGCAACCGGCACGATCAATCTCGAAAGCCTGAGCGATGCCGATATCGGGTTCGGCATGCTGGACGGGTTGCGGTACAGCAAAGGCGACGACGGCCCGAGCCTGGTGGCAACGACGCGGGGGCTTCTCGCGCGCTGGCTCCAGTCCAGAGCCGCCGAGATGGATACGAGCTTCAGACTGCCCACCGGCATCGATGCGGCACTTAAGCTCGATGCCTTCTACACCCAGGCGATCAACAGCGACGCCGCGTTCACGGGGACGCTCGACTTCCCGCTGAAGAAGCCTGAAGGCGCCGACATCGCCTTTGCGCGGCTCGGCGGCTGGGCGCAGGACATAGGACCGAACCCCGACCAGCAGGTCATCGTCACGCTCGTCAAGGGCAACAGCGTCATGATCGCCTCGGCCCCCGCGGCACCGCCTGTTCCGAAGATCGCCGCCTGCGACGCCTTGTGGGCCTCGGCGGACGCCGCCGCCCAGAAGTTCCAGGAGGCCTACCAAGCCTCGGACCTCAAGGACCAAAAGTCGTATGACGCCGCCAATGCCGCCTGGGAGAAAGGTGACGCCGACTATCGTGCCTGCATAGGCCAGCACCTGCCGGGCGAGCCAGTCTTCCCGGCACTTCTCGCCCAGGCCCAGGAGCTTGCCGATCACATGGCCGGCAAGTAGGCCCTCCCGGCGCGTCGGCGCCGCGCCTTCCTCAGCCCCGCCGGCCAAGGTAAGGCGCGGTTCGGGCGCTACTCCTTCGCGCGATAGGCCTCCGGCACGACAAAGACTTCGTCGGCACGGCCATAGCCGCCATCGGCGACTTCCTCCACCAGCACCATTGTGTAGGGTCGGACGCCTTCGCCGAAAAAGTCGACGAACATTGCCGTGGTTCGATGGATGAGGTCTTCCTTCTGCGCCTTGGAGAGAGCCGCCTGCGGCATCTTGATGTTGGCGAATGGCATGATCGTTTTCCTTGGTCTTTGAGGGTGGATTTCAGGCTTGGGGATGGAGCAGGTCGGCAAGGCCGATCCGTTCCATGAGTTGCGCGCGGACGCGATCGGCGACGCCATTGACGACCGCCGCACCATCGTCAGCGGGGTCGACGTGCACGCGCAACGGACGCCTTCCGTGCGGCATCGCCACAAGGTCGACGATGGCCGCTGCGACCTTCGAGGGGTCGGCATCCGCCGGCTCAAGTGCGGCCAGCCCCTTCAGCACCTGCTGATCGACGCCGGCGTAGGGGCCAGACCAGTAGTGCGCGGCGCGCTCCGCATCCGCCGGCGCCGCCGCATGATGAAAATGCTCCGTGCCCTTGGTGAAGGCGCCCGGCACGACGATGGTCGTCTCGATGCCGAAGCGGGCGAGTTCCAGCGCATAGCTCTGCGCCAGTGCATCCATGCCGGCCTTGGCCGCGAAATAGGCCGCGAGGAAGGGCGGCGTGCCGCCGCGCGTGCTGCTCGAGCCGACCCAGATCATCTGGCCCCTGCCAAGAGAGCGCATATGCGGCAAGGCCGCCCTGTTGACGCGCTGTGTGCCGACGACGTTGACGTCATAGAGCTGCGCCAGCTGTTCGGGCGCGAAAGCCTCGGTCGGTCCAAACCCCATGTGTCCGGCGTTGTGGATCAGCACGTCGAGCCGGCCGGCCTCGCTAACGATCAGCCGGACTGCCGCCTCTGCCGAGGCGTCAGAGGTCACGTCGAGCGCGATGGGGTAGAGCGCCACGCCCTCATCACGAGCAAACTTTTCCATCTCGGCGGCCGCCGCACCGCCGCGCGCTGACGGGTCGCGCATTGATGCGTAGACCGTGTGGCCCGCCTTTGAGAGCGCCCGCGCGGTCATCGCGCCGAAGCCGCTGGAAGCGCCTGTGATCAAGATTGTCTGTTGCATGTCTTGTCTCCTCAGACCACGCCGCCATTGGCGCGGATGATTTGCCCGTTGACCCAACCGCTATCCGGCCCGGCCAGGAACGACACCAGCCCGGCAATGTCGTCGGGCTGGCCGAGCCGGCCGAGCGGGATCATCTTGCCGATGGCCTCGATTTGCGCCTGGCTCTTGCCGTCCGTGAACAGGGCGGTCTCGATCGGTCCGGGCGCCACCGCGTTGACGGTGACGCGGCGCGCGCCAAGCTCCTTGGCCAGGATGTGGGTCATCGCCTCGACGCCTGCCTTGGTGGCGGCGTAGACGCCGTAACCCGGCTGGTAGAGGCCGACGACGCTGCTTGAGAAGTTGATGATACGACCGCCGTCGCGAAGCCGGCGCGCACCTTCCCGCATGCCGCGGAACACACCGCCGAGATTGATCGCGATTTGCATGTCGAAAGAAGCGTCATCGGTCTCGGCGATCGGCGACGTCTTCATGATGCCAGCATTGTTGACGAGGATGTCGATGCCGCCGAACGCCTTCTCGCCGGCATCGAACAGCCCGGTGAGGCCCGCCGGATCGGCGATATCGGCCTGCACGGCGATCGCCTTGCCGCCGCCGGCTTCGATCGCCCGGACAAGCTGTTCGGCCTCCGCGCGTCCCCGTGCGTAGTTGACGACGACAGCGACACCGTCGCCGGCGAGCCGCCGCGCGATGGCGGCACCGATGCCTTTGGAGGCGCCGGTCACGATCGCCGTTCTGCTTTGAGTGCCTGTATCTGTCTGCTGATTTGTCATGGAAGTGTCTCCGCGTTGTTGGTGACACGGATATAGGCCAAGCCATATTCCGGATAATCAGCCGCCTATTGACATGACTATTCGGAAACTGCGAACAAAGACCATGGATCGTCTGGACACCATGCGGCTCTTCGTTCGCGTCCTGGAGCGGCGCAGCTTCACCGCCGCCGCGGCAGATCTCGGCCTGCCGCGCTCAACCGCGACGGAAGCGATCCGGCGGCTCGAAGAGCATCTCGGCGCGCGCCTGCTGGAGCGAACGACGCGGCAGGTGAATGCCACGCAGGACGGCGAGGCCTATTATCGGCGCTGCCTGTCCATCCTCGCCGAGATCGAGGATGCCGAGGCCGCCTTCCGCAATGCCGAGCCCTACGGGCTGCTGCGCATCGACGCCAGCACGCTGCTCACCCGCACATTCCTGTTGCCGCGCCTGCCCGAGTTTCTCGCCCGCTATTCCCGCATCGACTTGCAGATCGGCCAGAGCGACCGGCTGGTCGATCTCGTGCGCGAGGGTGTCGACTGCGTGATACGTGTCGGCGTGCCTCCCGACAGCGGCATGATCATGCGGCGCCTGGCGATGATCCGCGAGATCACCTGCGCCAGTCCCGCCTATCTCGAACGCCACGGCATACCGATCTCCCCCGATGCGTTGGACGGTCACCAGGCAGTCGGCTTCGTCTCGTCGCGCACCGGCGAGACCCTTCCATTCGAATTCACCGTCGCCGGCAAGACCCGCGATATCCGGTTGCCGGGCCGCGTCGCCGCCAACAATTCCGACACCGCCGCCGATCTGGCACGGCTTGGACTTGGCCTCATCCAGGCACCGCGCTATCGCTTCGAGAAGGACCTTGCCGATGGGACGCTCGTCGAGGTGTTGGCCGACTACCCGCCCTCGCCGACACCGCTGTCAGCGCTTTACCCGCAAAACAGGCAGCTCTCGCCGCGACTTCGCGTCTTCCTCGACTGGGCATCGCGCATCTTCTCTAAGGCGAGCCTTTAGCGGCCGGCATTGACCGTGAAGAAGTCCAAACGGCGTCAGCCCGCTATGCATTGGTTCAGCCTGCGGGCTGAAATGCCGGCATTGGCACGATGCTGAAACTTCAGGCTGGTCTGGAAGGTTAAATTTAAGCGTTTGCTACTAGGATCGACCGACGAGCTATTGTCCAGCAAAGGTACCCGGGTCGAATTGGCCACAACGCGATACAGTCTCGGCCGCTTGAGACAGGCCGTTTTTTCATCCGCCAACTTGCCGGCGGCAATAGCCTTTGTTGTGCTCATGGTCTGCGCCGTCGTTGCCGACCAGCAGAACAGGAAGGTCTCCGACCAACTGGCGCGCGCCGATGTGCTGGCCAAGGTCAACGTCATCCGCGCCAAGCTCGAAGGCAACATAAACGGCAATCTCCAGCTTGTGCAGGGGCTCGTCTCGGCCATCGTTACAGAGCCCTACATGGGCCAGCAGAGATTTGCGTCGCTCGCAGGCAATCTGTTCGAGCAGAAATCGCAATTGCACAACATCGCCGGCGCGCCCGACCTGGTCATCTCGCTGATGTACCCGATGGAAGGCAACGAGAAGGCAATCGGGCTCGATTACCGCAAGAACGAGGAGCAACGCCTGGCAGCGCTTCGGGCGCGCGACCAGCGCGTGCTGGTATTTGCCGGACCGGTCAAACTGGCGCAAGGCGGGCGCGGCTTCATCGGTCGCATCCCGGTCTTCGTGCCGACGGCGGGAGGCGGCGACCGCTTCTGGGGCATCGTCTCGGCAGTCGTCGATGTCGACCGGCTCTACGCGGCAAGCGGACTGGCCGACCCCGATCTCGACATCGATGTCGCGCTGACCGGCAAGGATGCGCTGGGCGGCGGGGGCGAACGTTTCTTCGGCAACGGCACTGTCGTCGCCGGCAGTCCCGTATCGGCCGATGTGCAGCTGCCTTCGGGTTCCTGGCGGATTTCGGCCATCCCCAAGGACGGCTGGCCAGCGGCACCGAAAAATCAGTGGACCTTGCGGGCGCTCATGGCACTTGCCGGCTCGCTGGTGGTACTGCCAATTCTCGTGGCCGGGCGGCTGTTTGGCGAAAGACAAAGGAACGACGCCGAGTTGAGACGCCTGTCCGGTCGCCTGGAGCTGGCGCTGGACGCCTCGGGCATCGGCGTTTGGGAGCACGACCTCGCCACCAACGAACTGCTGTGGGACGACCGCGTCAACGAAATCTATGGCAAGCCGGCCGACGGCAAGCCGCGCGGCTATAACGACTGGGCGCTGGCGATCCACCCAGAGGACATCGAGCGGGCAAAGCAGGACTTCGATTCGGCCGCGACGACAAAAGGCCCCTACTTCTCGCAATACCGGCTCCTGCGCCCCGACGGCGCCGTCCGTCATGTTCGCACGCGCGCCAGCTTCTTCCAGGACATCGGCGGCACGCCCAAGCTGATCGGCGCCGAATGGGATGTGACCAGCGACGTCCTGCTCAACGAGAACCTCATTCGCGAGCGCCAGCTGTCGGAATCGAAGAACGCCGAGCTGAAGCTCGCCAAGGCGCATATCGAGCATGTGGCGTTGCACGATTCACTGACCAGCCTGCCCAACCGCCGCTATCTCGACGAGATGCTGGCCGAAACCGGCCAACACGACCGCATGGCGCTGCTGCATCTCGACCTCGACCGCTTCAAGCAGATCAATGACACGCTCGGGCACGCAGCGGGCGACGCCATGCTGATGCATGCCTCGAAGGTCATCAAGGCCAATGCCGGCTCTGGCGATTTCGTTGCGCGCATCGGCGGCGACGAGTTCGTCGTGGTGAGCCATGGGCGGGACGACGACGAGCTCTCGGCACTCGCCGACCGCATCATCGAAGAGATGCGCCAGCCTGTCTATTACCGGGGCCATCAGTGCCGGTTCGGGGTCAGCATCGGCATTGCCGCCAACACCGGCGTCGACGCAAAGCAGTTGCTCGTCAACGCCGATCTCGCGCTTTACCGGGCGAAAGGCCGTGGCCGCAACCGCTACGAGTTCTTCAACGAGGAACTGCAGAGCGAGATCGTGCGAACCAAGCAGGTCGCCGACGAGATCCTGGGCGGGCTGGAGCGGGATGAATTCGTCGCCTACTACCAGCCGCAATTCGACGCCAGGACGCTCGAGATCGTCGGCGTCGAAGCGTTGTCGCGCTGGAAGCACCCGCGACGCGGCATCCTGGCCCCCGACGCCTATCTCAAGGTGGCCGAGGAGCTCAATGTCGTGGCGCTGATCGACCGCATCGTCCTCAAGGATGCGCTGGAGAATTTCGAGCGCTGGTCGCGCAGCCATCTCAACATCCCGCGCGTCTCGGTCAACGTCTCGGCCAGGCGCCTGGAGGACAAGGACTTGATCAAGGGTTTGCGCGAGCTCGCCATCAAGGAAGGAACGGTGTCGTTCGAGCTGGTGGAGTCCATCTTCCTCGACGAGAACGACGATCTCGTCACCTGGAACATCGAGCACATCAAGGATCTCGGCATTGACATCGAGATCGACGATTTTGGCACCGGCTATGCCTCGATCGTCTCCCTGCTCAAGCTACGCCCGCGTCGCCTCAAGATCGACCGCCAACTGGTCACGCCCATCACCGGCTCAATGGCGCAGCGACAGCTGGTGTCGTCGATCATCGAGATCGGCAAATCGCTCGGTATCGAAGTGGTTGCCGAGGGCGTCGAGACGATGGAGCACGCGCGCATCCTGAAAGAGCTTGGCTGCGATATCCTGCAAGGCTATTTTCTTGGCCGCCCGATGGAGGCGAAGGCCTTCAAGACCTTCGCCCAGTCGCGCAAATGGCTGGCCGCGGGGTAGTGGCTCGGCGCCCTTAGCTCCTGAGCCCCGGCGCTTCCTGCCCCGTCCGCTCGACATATTCGGTATAGCCACCGCCATAAGTGTGGATGCCTTCTGGCGTCAGTTCCAGCACGCGGTTGGAAAGCGCCGCCAGGAAATGCCGGTCGTGCGACACGAAGAGCATGGTGCCTTCATACTGCGAGAGTGCCGTGATCAGCATCTCCTTGGTGGCGATGTCGAGATGGTTGGTCGGCTCGTCGAGCACCAGCAGGTTGGGTGGGTCGAACAGCATCAGCGCCATCACCAGCCGCGCCTTCTCGCCACCTGACAGCACCCGGCATTTCTTCTCGATTTCGTCGCCGGAAAAGCCGAAGCAGCCGGCAAGTGCCCTGAGCGGCGCCTGGCCGGCCTGCGGGAACGCGTCCTCCAGCGTCTGGAACACGGTGCGCTCGCCTTCCAGCAATTCCATGGCGTGTTGGGCGAAATAACCCATCTTGACGCTTGGACCGCGCGCCACCGTGCCGGCGTCGGGCTCGGACGCACCGGCGACCAGCTTCAACAGCGTCGACTTGCCGGCGCCGTTGACGCCCATGATGCACCAGCGCTCGCGCCGGCGGACCTGGAAATCGAGCCCCTCATAGATGCTGCGGCTGCCATAACCCTTGTGGACGCTCTTCAGCGTCACGACATCCTCGCCACAGCGCGGCGCCGGCTGGAAGTCGAACGACACCGTCTGGCGGCGCTTGGGCGGCTCGACGCGGTCGATCTTGTCCAGCTTCTTCACCCGGCTCTGCACCTGGGCGGCGTGCGAGGCGCGCGCCTTGAAGCGCTCGATGAAAGCTATCTCCTTGGCCAGCATCGCCTGCTGGCGCTCGAACTGGGCCTGCTGCTGTTTGTCGGCGATCGCCCGCTGCTGCTGGTAGAATTCGTAATTACCGGAATAAGCGGTCAGCGAACCGGCGTCGATCTCGACCACCTTGTTGACGATGCGGTTCATGAACTCGCGGTCGTGCGAGGTCATCAGCAATGCGCCATCATAGTTCTTCAGGAAGGATTCCAGCCAGATCAGGCTCTCGAGGTCGAGATGGTTGCTCGGCTCGTCGAGCAGCATGGCGTCGGGCCGCATCAGAAGAATGCGGGCCAGCGCCACGCGCATCTTCCAGCCGCCGGAGAGTTTGCCGACATCGCCGTCCATCATCTCCTGGCTGAAACCCAGGCCATCGAGCACCTCACGCGCGCGGCCGTCGAGCGCATAGCCGTCGAGCTCCTCGAAACGGTGCTGCGCCTCGCCATATCTGGCGATGATGTCGTCCATCTGGTCGGCCTGGTCGGGGTCGGCCATGGCGGCCTCGAGTGCGGCCATCTCAGCCGCCACGTCGCTCACCGGCCCGGCGCCATTCATCACTTCGGCCACCGCGCTGTGGCCTTCCATGTCGCCGACATCCTGGCTGAAATAACCGATGGTGACGCCGCGATCGACCTGCACCTGGCCTTCGTCGGGCTGTTCTTGCCCGGTGATCATGCGAAACAGCGTCGTCTTGCCGGCGCCGTTGGGGCCGACGAGGCCGACTTTCTCGCCCTTCTGCAGCGCCGCCGATGCTTCGATGAAGACAAGCTGACGGCCGTTCTGCTTGCTGATGCTTTCCAGTCTGATCATGCGATTTCCGGGGGCTTGGAACTTGGAAGGATTTTCCCCGGGGCCATACGCGATGGCGAGCGCCAGAGGAAGAGGCGCAAGCGCCGCAGCGGGAGCACTCTTTCCCTCCTTCCTGTGGGAGAAGCCAAAACCGTCCCCGGACACAATCCAGAAACAAGATTCAACAGTTCGGAAAAACTGGCGAAAAGATCGGCTGGCATAAGCATCCCGCGGCGGCCGGAATGGTCGCGGCACAACGCCAACGGATGTCACCGGCAATGCAACGAGGTTTGAACGGATGGACGGGTGCCCTGCTCGGCATGTCGCTTGCCGTCACCGCGATCGGACCGTCGGAAGCAAAAGCCGCGATCACCCGCAGCGAGCACTGCGACCGGCTCAGTCATCAACTCGACGAAGTCATCCAGACGAAAGCCGAGACAGCCGAGGTCGCCGAGGCAACGACACTGCAGAAGACAGCCATCCGCTTCTGTGCCGAGCGCAAGCAGGCGCAAGGCATCAGGACGCTGGCCAACGCTCTGGAGCTGCTTGGGGTGACGCCGGACGATGAGGCTGAGTGAGATCAGATCTATGAAACCAGTTTTTGAAGCCCAGGCTTTCAACACGTCAAGAAGCACCCCCCACAAGAAGGACGGCAACAAGCACGCCAAGGGTTGTTGATCGCCCTTCTCTCTAACTTCCTCCCAGGGAAAGGCCGCCACTCGCAAAAGCGAGGGCGGCTTTTTTCTTGCGCGAGCATTCCGCCCGGAACTGCGCGAAATCAAGATCTTACAGCGGCTCAACGATTCAATAAGTGAACCGTCCGAAACCAAACAGCGGTTGAATCTGTGCTCCGCCGATCATGCCCGCGTCCGGGATCCTCACCATGGCAGTCTTTTGCCGTCGCGAAAGAAGCCGCCGGTCGGACTATCGTCCGGCAAGGTCGCCGCCCAGACGATGCCCGCTGCTCCTTGCGCCACGGGGCGCCCGCCCGGCCCGCCCATGTCGGTGGCGACCCAGCCCGGGCAGACGGCGTTGACCAGCACGCCGGCGCCGCGCAGTTCGGCCGCCAGCACGCAGGTCAGCGCGTTGAGGGTCGCCTTCGATGTCGAATAGGCCGGCGCCCCTGCCCCCATCGAGGCCAGCGAACCGCCCTCGGAAGAAACGTTGACCAGCCTGCCATGGCCGCCGGCCTTGAGCAGCGGCGCGAAGGCGGACGCGGCCCGCCAGGCGCCAAAGACATTGGTCTCGAACGCTTCGCGGATTACCGTCCAGTCCGGCAGCAAGGCTCGCGAACCGGCGTCGTAGTGGATCGCGGCGTTGTTGATCAGCACGTCGAGACGGCCGAACCGGCGCTCGACATCCGCCGCCGCCAATGCCGCAGCGTCGGGCGCCGCGACGTCGAACGCGATGGCCTCGACATGGCCGTCGAGGCCTCGTGCCGCCGCTTCGCCTCTGGCGAGGTCGCGCACGCCGAGCAGAACGATGAAGCCGAGCTTCGCCAGCTGGCGCCCGGTCTCGAGCCCGATGCCGCGATTGGCGCCGGTAACCAGCGCGACCTTGCTGGATTGCGTGTTCATCTGCTGCTCCTGGGATGTCGATTGCTTCGCGAGAAAGATGGCGCGCGCGGAAGTGATTTATTAGGTGGCGGGGATCGCAGTCTTCATGCGATGGCGTGCAGGAATCGGGTGGTGGCCTGGCGGCGCGCCATGCGATGGTTGATCCATCACGAGGACCAGCCATGCTCAAGCTTCATGATTATCTGCCATCGCAAAATGGCTGGAAGGTCCGGGTTCTGCTCGGGCTGCTCAAGATCCCCTATGACAGTCGCATGGTCTCGATTTTCGAGGGCGAGAGCCACACCGACGCCTTCCTTGAGCTCAATCCTGCCGGTGCCGTCCCCGTGCTCCAGCTCGAAGACGGCAGCGCCATCGCGGAATCCAATGCGATCCTGACTTACCTCGCCGAAGGGACGCCCCTTCTGCCGGCTGACCGCTATCAACGCGCCAAGGTCATGCAGTGGCTGTTCTTCGAACAATACAATGTCGAGCCGGTGATCGGCTCGCTGCGCTTCTGGACCTTGACCGGTCGCCTCGAGCGCAACCAGGGCATGGTTGCGGGCAAGCGCGAAGCCGGAGCCCGCACCCTCGCCGCCATGAACCGCAGCCTTGGCGACACCCCGTTTCTCGTCGGAAACGATTTCACGATCGCCGATGTCGCTGTCTATGCCTACAGCCATCGCGCCGAGGATTGCGGCTTCTCGCTGGCGGACTATCCGGCGGTCATGGGGTGGATTGGCCGCGTGCGCGACGCCATCGGCCCCGGCCATCCGGTCCATCCCTACAGCATTGACCCGCATTCCGGGGCCTGAAAGGGCTTACTTCTTGCCCTGCGGACGATGCTGAAACCGCCCCTCCGGCCGCACAGGGACCTGTCTGTTTACATCGCAGTAGAATAGGGATATTTTATATCCTTAATAAGCTCGGTCAGTATCGACCCCGGAATTCATCGATGATCCTGAAAAGCCAAGTCGAATGGGCGCTGCACTGCTGCGCCATTCTCGCAGGCCTGCCTGCCGGGCGCTATCTCTCGACAAAAGCGCTTGCCGAGTTCCACGGCCTTCCCAAGGAGTATCTCTCCAAGGCCCTGCAAAGCCTGTCGCAGGCGGGCCTGGTCCATACGACGCTGGGTCCATCAGGTGGATATCGATTGGCGCGGACACCGGCTGAACTGACCTTCCTGGATATTGTCGAAGCGGTCGAGGGCAAGTCGCCGACGTTCGTGTGCAACAACATCCGCGCAAACAACCCATGCCGTCCGCAGGGCTATTGCGAAAGCAGCCCTTGCGCGGTGTCGCGCATCATGTGGGAAGCCGACGAGGCCTGGCGTGCAAAATTGCGCAGCGTCAAGCTTTCCGATCTCACCGAGGCCTTGGCGCAGGAGATTCCAGCCGAACTCTGGAAGAGCAGCTTTGAATGGGTGCTGGAGCGCGCTGGATGAATGGAAAATGGCAGATCGTGGCAGATAGAATACCAGACAACAGGCGGCCGTCGGACGCCCTGAGGATGCCACGCGAAAATGCCGGCCCCGGAAGCATGAACGGCACTGGGCAGTGATCACCCGACATGGGCTCGCCGGCATGGTCTACCGGAACGGCCGGACACCAGGAAGGGTGCCCGGCCTCTTCGGCCTACTTGTCTGGTCGGTCTACTTCTTGACCGGATAGGTCAGTTCTTTCTGGTTGGTGTCGACCACGAAGACTGCCAGTAGTTTCGCTGGCTTGGTCTTGCTGCCGTTCTCGCTCACACTGTGCCGATCGCCCGGCAGCTCCGAAAAGCTCTCGCCGGCCTTGTAGACCTTGACCGGGCCATCATTGACCTGGCTGCGGATGGAGCCTTCCAGAACCGTTGCATAGATGAAGGCGGAGGTCGGATGGGTGTGCGCTTCCGAGTGACCGCCGGGACCATATTCGACCAGAATGCCCTTGATGCTCTTGCCGGGGACATTCGGCAGTTCATGTTCATAGACGAGCGTGACTTTGGCGGCCTTCCCGCCTGTGGCCTCGGCTGCGGCCGGGCTTGCCAGGGCTGCCGTGACGATGAGGGCGGTGAGGATTGACTTGATCATTTCGAAACTCCTTTTGCGTTGAGTGGAACGCCGCCCCCGAAGCTGCGGTGCATCGTGACGGTCATTTCCGCGCCGAGGTGGCGAACCATTGCTCGAAGGTGATGCGGCCGAGACGGGGATTGTTGTCGGAGACGAGCGACGTGTCGTTCAGCCTCGCGCCGAAGTAGAGCGCATCCGGATCAGTCACGACCTTGCGAGGATCGCCGGCAGCCTTCAGGTAGCGGGCGACGAGCTCGCTCATTCGCACACGCTCCGGACCGGAAATCTCGATCATGCCGTTGATCGGCGCAGCGAGCGCGACACCGGCCATGACGTCGGCGACGTCATCGGACGCGATGGGTTGTACATAGGCCGGCGACAGATGCACGGCGTCGCCGACCGTACCCGATTGGGCGATGCCAGCCAGGAACTCCATGAACTGCGTGGAATGAACGATCGTGTAGGGAATGCCGGAAGCCTTGATCAGCTCTTCCTGGGCGAGCTTGGCGCGGAAATAGCCGACGTCCTGCAGGCGTTCGGTTCCGACAACCGAGAGCGCTATGTGGTGCTTGACGCCGGCAGCCTTGTCCGCTGCGAGCAGATTGTGGCCCGAGGTCTCGAAGAATTCCATCGCGGCTTTGTCCTCGAAGGAGGGTGAGTTGGCGAGGTCGATCACGACCTCGGCGCCCGCGAGCGCTTCCTTCAGACCTTCGCCGGTGATGGTGTTGACACCGGTATTCGGGGAGGCGGCGATCACCTCACAGCCCTGCTTGCGCAGGCGTTCGACTGTCTTGGAACCGATGAGGCCGGTGCCCCCGATGATGACGATTTTCATAAGACTTCTCCGTTAGCGGCCGCCACGTCGCGCCGCATCGATTGATGGGTCTGCCAGAAGGACGGGGTTAGTTCAGGCCTGCCTTGTCGAGGCGGTAGAGTTTATCCGCAGAGCCGGGCACGGTCTTGAAGGCGACGTTAGCACGGTTCCAGGCGTTGATGGCCATGATCGAGAAGGTCAGGTCGGAGATCTCCTTTTCCGAAAGCTGCCCACGCACACGCTCATAGAGCTCGTCCGGAATACCGCCTTCGGGGAGCTTCGTGACGGCTTCGGCCCAGGCAAGGGCGGCGCGTTCACGAGGAATGAAAAGGTTCGATTCCCGCCAGATGGCGACATGGTAGAGCCGCAACTCGCTCTCGCCGTGGATCTTTGCTTCCTTGACATGCATGTCGAGGCAGAAGGCGCAGCCATTGATCTGGGACGCCCGGATATGGACCAGATCGCGGATCTTCTCTTCGATCACGCTGCGCGCCTCGGCCATGCTGAAGTCGAGAAACTTCTTGAATAGCTCAGGCGATTGTTGGGCGACGTTCAGGCGCTGTGTCACTGCACTCTCCTTTTGAGGACATTTAATATCCTTAAGGATATATGATATCCATAATCCTGTAAAGCGCCTCCCGCCTGGGATGCGGGACATAAGGTTTATGTCGAATAGTATGGGTGAGAGTGGACATCGTATCGGGATTGCGAACGTTCCCGCGAGTGGCGGAGACAGGGTCCTTCTCGGCGGCGGCGAATCGGCCTCGATCTGACGCAGCCGGCCGTCATCAGCGCCTTGACTGCATTGCACCCGAAAGCCCGAGGCGGCCATACCCACCGTGGCTGGAGCAATTCCAAGAAAGTGTGAAACGGGGTGCGGCTAAACGCAAAGCGCCGGCAGTCCGGCGCCTGAAAGGACTTACTTCTTGCCCTGCGGATGGATCGTCTCGCCGCGATTCAGCACCGCGACGAAGGTAGCGATCTTCTTCTTGCGGCCAGCTTCGGTCTTCATGTTGTGGGTGCGGAAGGCAAGCGCGAAGCGGTTCTGTGCGCTGAGCTTTGCCAGCATCTCTTTCGCCTTGGGTTCGGCATCTATGGCTGCCTGCAGGTCATCGGGGATTTTCATCTCCTTGCCGCTGCCGTAGGCGCGCGCCCAGCGGCCATCGGCCTTGGCTGCCTCGACCTGTCTCAGCCCATGCTCGGTCATGCGACCCTCCTCGACCAGCCGCGCGACATTGTCGATGTTGATCAGGCTCCAGATGCTCTTCCTGCCGCGCGGCGTGTAGCGCTGCAAGAAACTGTTGTCGTCGAGCCCCTTGCGCACCGCGTCGATCCAGCCGAAGCACAGCACCACGTCGATGGCCTCCTTCGGCGTGATCGACTTCAGCCCCGACCCCACCTTGTGGATCTTGATCCACACCTCGGTTTCCGCAGCGTGGTGCTTGCCGAGCCAGGCGTGGAAGCTGGCCGCGTCCGGGAACTCCCTGACCTTGTCGGGATCGACCTTGACCGGCGCCATCAGCCGGCCTGCCCGCTCGCTGCGCTTGCCGCTCGCATCACCGTCATGCCTCCAGCATCGTGCCAAACATCATCCATCAGCATCGCGACATGGGCCCCTGTCAGTTTTCGGCAGCAGCAAAGCCTGCTGGCGGATGACGATGGAACGCACCACCCATCGCCGCGTTCCGGCTTCAGTGCAACCGCCGGATGGAGGTTCCCGATGACAATCCAGACCATTTTCGCCCATGTCAGCTGCGCCGACCTCGAATCGAGCATCGGCTGGTATGCAAAGCTCTTCGGCAAGGCGCCGCTGCGCCTGCCGATGCCGGGCCTGGCCGAATGGCAGTTCAGCGACAGCGCTGAGGTGCAGCTCTTCGAGGACAGGGACAAGGCCGGTACCAGCACGCTGACGCTCGGCGTGCTGCCGCTGGCGCCCGAGCGGCAGCGGCTGATGGATGCAGGCCTCGAACACGGCCCGATCGAGGAAGCCGACGATTTCTACATCATGCGCCTGCGCGACCCCGACGGGAACCTGGTGGTGTTTGCGAGTGCGCAACGCGACTAGGCCGCCCCTCGGCCGAAAATATTTTCCTCCACCCGCTGTCGAAATCTCGCAGACCTGCGATGGTCCTGTTCCACACGCTTGGGAA
Organism: Mesorhizobium sp. P2_F8; assembly: GCF_056403655.1. Classification (NCBI taxonomy): domain Bacteria; kingdom Pseudomonadati; phylum Pseudomonadota; class Alphaproteobacteria; order Hyphomicrobiales; family Phyllobacteriaceae; genus Mesorhizobium; species Mesorhizobium sp. P2_F8. The sequence continues at coordinate 214,846 of NZ_JBFUFB010000003.1, read as the reverse complement.
CACATCATGAAATCTCTGCTCTTCGCCCTGGCGATGCTGTTGCCCACAGTTGTCCTCGGCGAACCGATCGACACTCTGAAAATCATCACGGCGGTGACCGGCGACTTCAACGGCGACGGCGCCGTCGACCTTGCCATGGTGGTCGAGACCCAGCCCGGCAATCCGATGGACATCCACTTCTTCCTCAGGGACAAGGAGCACAATTACCTCAAGCCCGTCGAAATCGTGCACGAGCAGATCCTCGGCGAATGGAACGGTTACGACAGGCCGGGCTACGAAAATTCAGACACCGAGCCGGAACTGACGATGCTGCCGAACGGGTCGATCAAGTTCTATCTGCCGGCGATGCCGATCGGCGGCCAGCGGACCAACATGACGCTGACCATCGCCTGGCGCAACGGTGCCTTCATCGTCGCCGGTTTTGCCTATGACTACGAGGACTTCCAGCAGGATAATGTCGCCAGCGCCTGTGAGTACAACGTGCTGACCGGCAAGGGCACCAGCAGCAAGACGCAGCCTGACGGCAGCTCGAAGCACAGGACCGTCTCGGTGGAAGGCCGAACCGTCGCCTTCAAGGACTGGAACCCGGGTGCTGATTTCAGCGCTTGCGACGGGTGACCGGCGTCTCTTCGACCGCCTTCACGTCGGTGGCGGCGCTGCCGGCGTCAATCCGTGCCGGCGCATGATGTCCATCATTTTGAGCTTGTCCGGCGGGCCGCCGGCGGCAGCATTGAGCACCGCAAAGGCCTCGCGAAAATAGTCCGGGCCGATCGCCGCCGGCGTGATGACGCAAAGCGCCTTGGCATCCCTGGTGCCATTGTTGTCAAACCGGTGAACGGCGCCGCGTGGAATGCACAGCGCCTCCCCTGGCCCGACCTCGATCGCCTTGCCGTCGACGGTCCAGGTCAACACCCCGTCGACGCCGTAGATCGTCTCTTCGTAGTGGTCGTGGCTGTGCGCCGGCGCCGGCAGCCGCTGCGCGCCGGGCACCATCAGTTCGAAGGCGGCGACGCTGCCGTTCGAACTGTCGCCTGACACCAGGAAGCGAACCGACAGCCCCTTGGTACCGATGGTTTCGTTGGCTGGATTGACCTGAAGATCCAAGGCTGGCATTGCACAAGCTCCCCGAGTAAATTACATTTACCGCCTATGAGTAAACTCAATTTACCGGATCGTCAATGGCCACATCCGCTGAAGTTCTGCAGACCAAGACCGAGGACCTGCTGATCGGCGCGCTGCTGCGCGTGCCGGCGCAGGCGATCCAGCACCGGCTGATCAAGGAGCTCAACGCCGCCGGCTTCGACGAATTGCGCCTGCCGCATATGGCGGTGCTGCAGTTTCCCGGGCCGGACGGCGCGCGCCCGGGCACCATCGCCGAGCGCGCAGGCATGAGCAAGCAGGCCATCAACCAGCTGCTCAGCAGTCTCGAAGGTTACGGCTATCTCGTCCGCTCCGACATTCCGGGCGAAGGCAGTGCGCGCGTGGTGCGGTCCACCGAACGCGGACACGCCGCCTTCTGGAAAATGGTCGATATCCTGCGCGACATCGAGGAAGAGTGGCGCACCGAACTCGGACCGGAACGCTTTGCCCAGCTGAAAGCGCTGTTGTTTGTCGTCTGGGACAGCCCGCTGGCGCGCTGAGCGGCCGACTGGGATGCAAGGAACCCGACCGATGCCTACTGCAGCTGTGGCTTCTTGAGGAAACTGCCGCGGTCGGCCGATTTGACGCGCAGCCAGGTTTCGCGGCCGTCGCGCAGCACCCGCATCGGGATCTCCGCGCCGGCCGAGCCGCTCTCCCAAAGCTTGCGATAGAAATCGGCCAGCCCATCGACCGCGCCATCACGGATGTCGGAGATGATGTCGCCCTGGCGCAGGCCGGCCTTGGCGGCCGGGCCGCCTTCGGTAACGCTCATCACCACCACCTTGCCGTCGCTTTCGGCCGACAAGGCGCCGAGCCACGGGCGCGGCGGCCTGGCCACATGGCCGCGCGTTAGCAGATCGTCGAGAATGGGCGGCAACAGGTCGATCGGCACCACCATATTGATGTCGGCGACCTCGCCGTTGCGGCTCATCTGCAGGCGCAGCGAACCGATGCCGAGCAGCGAGCCGTCGGCGCCGAACAACCCGGCGCCACCCCAGGACGGATGCGCGGGCGCGATGAAAATCGCCTCGTCGAGCAGATACTCCCAATAGCCGGCGAATTCCTGCTTGGTGACGATCCTGGCTTGCACCGACTGGCCGACGCCGTCGGCCAGCACGACTGCGTCGCCGATCCTGGCCTTGCCGGCATCGCCGAGCGCCACCGCCGGCAGCCCGAGCGGCGCCAGCGCCTGCACCAGCCCGAAGCCCGATTCCTGATCATAGGCCAGCGCGTGCGCCGGGATGACACGGCCGTCATGACTGGTCAGCCAGACCTCTTCCGCTTCGGTGATGAGATAGCCGATGGTCAACACCAGCCCGTCGTTGCGGATGACGACACCGCTGCCTTCCCTGAGCGTGCCAAGGGCACCCGCCGTAAAGGCATCTTCCGGAACGGTGGCCCGCACGGCAACGACCGAGCGCGGATTGGGATTGATGGTCATGCTGTCATTCCTGGATAGGTGATAATTCTATAGGTATGCCGCAAGGGAGATGGTGCAAGGGGTGAGAAGCGGTTCGCGCGGCCACTGGCATGATGAATTCGCTTCGCGATCCGGCTGATCACCCCACCAGGGGAAGGGAAAACGGAGCCTCCGTCAACAATAGTTCAACGCAAGTTGAACTTCCCCCTCTGAAACCCTAGCTGTAGGGCGACCTGCCCATCCTTCCCCACGAGGCCCCGAGATGACCGACTACACCCCGCCGAAAGTATGGACCTGGAGCAAGGCGAATGGCGGCGCCTTTGCCAGCATCAACCGGCCGATCGCCGGGCCGACGCACGACAAGGACCTGCCTGTCGGCAAGCACCCGCTTCAGCTTTATTCGCTGGCGACGCCGAACGGCGTCAAGGTGACCGTCATGCTGGAGGAACTTCTGGCCCGCGGCCACCAGGGCGCCGAATATGATGCCTGGCTGATCCGCATCAACGATGGCGACCAGTTCGGCAGCGGCTTCGTCGAGGTCAATCCCAATTCAAAGATTCCCGCCTTGATGGACCGCAGCGGCAAGACCCCGGTGCGCATCTTCGAATCCGGCTCGATCCTCGTCTATCTCGCCGAAAAATTCGGCGAATTCCTGCCGACCGAACAGCCGGCCCGCGCCGAGGTGCTGTCCTGGCTATTCTGGCAGATGGGTTCGGCACCTTATCTGGGCGGCGGCTTCGGCCATTTCTACGCCTATGCGCCGGAGAAGTTCGAATATGCCATCGACCGCTTCTCGATGGAGGTAAAGCGCCAGATGGACGTGCTCGACCGTCGGCTGGCCGAAACCGAATATCTCGGTGGCAAGGACTACAGCATCGCCGACATGGCGGTTTGGCCCTGGTATGGCGGGCTGGCGCTCGGCCGCATGTACAATGATTCCGGCGAGTTTCTGTCCGTGCAGGAGTATAAGCACGTTCAGCGCTGGGCCAAGGCGATCGACGCACGCCCGGCGGTCAAGCGCGGCCGCATGGTCAACCGCGCCTTCGGTGAACCCGCCATGCAGCTGCATGAGCGCCACGACGCCCGCGACTTTGAGACGAACACGCAGGACAAGCTGGCCGCCGAATAGGCCACGGCAAAGCCTGCCTCAACGGAAAGCCCGCCACCGACGCGAATGTCTGGTGACGGGCTCCTCCCAAGACAACCCAACGCGGGCAATCCCGGTGTGTCGGCCTATGCGTCGGGGGCCACTCAGTGCAGGACTTGGACGATCTGGCGTGTCTCTGGATCGACCAGGACGGTCTGATCATTGATCACGGCGACGCGATATTTGACGTCGGGCACCTGACGCAATTCGACCGTGTCGGGCACCGACGAGCCAAGCTTGAGTTCGACGCCCAGCAGGTTCACCGACGCAAGCGGCTCCTTCTTGATGTATTGGCGAACGACAGTCTCCTGCTCCGGCTGGACGACGACGACGTTTTCCGCCATCGCCACGCCAATGCCACCCATCAGGACGATCGCGGCCGCAGCACTCGAAAGATAATGTTTCATCATAGCCTCCATTGTATTCATCGAAACTCCGCCCTGGATGAAAACTCCGCCGCCACCGTGAGGTTCCATTTCAATTCCCGAATTGAAAGCATCACGAAATCGACCTGATATTAACGCTTGTTGATCCAGCTATCGGTCTAAGAGGCACAAAAGCTTCCGGAGTTCGTAGATAAATTATACAGATCGGTGCTGGATCGCACACAGAACTGCCAACAGCTACACGGGTCACCGGAGAACGCCCCATGGCATGGGCTTCAAAGGGTCGTCGCCACCGGCGCTGGATCGGCCTCAATATTTTCATTGCCTAGCCAACGTAGAGCGCACCGTGTCGTTCCAGCCGCCTGTGTTGTTTTCGCCGAAGCTCCGACACGAAAGAGGCCCGCCTTGCTGGGAGCAAAGCGGGCCTTAGACGGTGTGGCCGGAGATGGCAGTCCTCACAGGTCACACTCAAAACGCGAAGCGCTGGCGCTTGGTTCCAGCCTTGGCATACTGCGCCCCCGTGGCGGCGGTGGTGGCGGCCGTTGCCGCGCTGTGCCTGTGGCGTCAGGGCTGCCAGCGCGGGCCATTTTTGATGCCGCGATTGCGGCGAAGACGCTTGGCCGGCTAAGTTTTTTACCGATCCTGACCCCGCGAAACGACCGCGTCATTATATCGCGTTTGACTAAAATACCGGAACGTCCAATGCACATTGCCGGAACCGAACAGGGCCCCTAGGACCTTTGCGGCCGGCACCTAAGACCTTGGTCCTAGACGAAAACGCAAACGGCCGATGTGGCCCGGATTGACGTCCGGAGAAGGGAACATCTCGCTTTGGCTGTCGTTTGTCGCGATGTCGCCGGCGCCGCCGGATCCATATCGGGAGGACAGAACGATGCCGCATCGATCCACCGTCGTCAAAACAGGCAACGGCCCGGTCACGGCGATTGCCGTGCTGATGGTAGGATTGATGGCGGTGGGGATGGTGTTTCTCGTCCTGGGCGGCGCGCTCTACCTCAACGAGCAGCCGTCGGATCAACGTGCGCTGTCGTCCCTTCCCGCCCGATCGATTCAGGCGACCGATCGCAGCGCGGCAAACTGATCGGGCTGCGCGCTCGGCGGAACATCCAGCCGCCTTTTCGAATCGACAGCAACCCGCCGGCCAGTTTGGGATTGAGGAAAATCGCCCGATGCGGCAAGAACGAGAAACTGTCTCACGCCGTGATGACCAGGACGCCGAATCTGCACTTTAGTCCCGGCCTATTCCGCTTTCGCGGAAGTGTCGGCCGGCGGGCGATGTGCAATGATGTCAATGCGGCGGTACGAGCCGCCCTGGTTGACGCGGGCGCCCGAGCCATCCCAACAATGCGCCCCCCCGTCCGCGTCGACCACGGCAGGCACCTGGCGGTCTCGTCCGATCCGCAGTGCTGGACAAGTTGTCGCGCGAAGTGACGATCAGCCTGCCGCCAAATTCGTTACAGCTTCAGCCGCCGACCAGTGCCTTCGTCGTCACCAGATTGACGCCGGCCTCGGCGAATTCATCGTTGTGGCGGGTGATGATCTGCCGGGCGCTCTCACTGGCGCTGTCCAATGTGCTGTGCGCATCGGAGACCACGGTGACGCCAAGCCCTCTGGCCATCGCGCCCTTGACGGTCGCAGCCACGCAAAAATCGGTCTGCGCGCCCAGCAGCACGACAGCACCGGCGCCCTGCCCGGCGACCCATTCGCCAAGGGCTGCATTGCTGAAGGCATTGCCGACGCTCTTGGCGAAAGTCGGCTCGTCCACGGCCTGGCCGAGAGCCGGCCACACCGGCCAACCGGGTTCACACGGCGCCAGCGGATCGCCCGCCGGTCCGTCATGCCTGACAAAGGCGACCTTGCGCCCGCCGCGCCGCGCCCAGTCGATCACCGCCCGGGCACGCTCGGCAATGGCTGACGCCTCATGGATCGGCGGCTCGTGCACACCGTCGAACATGCCGGTCTGAAGGTCGATCACGATGAGCGGCGCTTTGTCCGCGAGGCTGGATGCTGACATGGCGCGAACATAGCGTGGGCGGCGAGGGGGTCAAGGATGGTTGGCAGGCGTGTGGCCATTGACAGCAATCTTCGAGCACTCAAGAAGCGTAGAGATTATGGGCGGAAAGCGACTTGTATGATTGACCCACAGAGCCTGCTCCCACGCGACAAGCACGATCTTGACTCAATCGCTCTGATTGTCGAAGCGGGCTATCCGGCGGTTGCGCCGATTTTGGACCAACTGTTGGAGTGGACTGCCGATGGCAACTGGCCGGTGGCTAGTCCCATCGCTGATTTCCTTGTCACTTTGGGGACACCGCTGATCAATCCGGTCTCACGTATCCTTCAGGGAAAGGATGGAACTCAAAAGTGGCACTGCATCAACTCGATCGTGCAAAGATTGCCGATGGACGTTCTTCGCGGCCTGGAGGAGGATCTGCGCCGATTAGCGGATCATCCCAGCGAAGATGACAGACGAGAAGAGGTCGATATTGAAGCACGCGAGGTCCTGCTTCGTTTCGAACCCGATCATGGCGTGAAGCTGTAGCTGACCCCACCCCGTAATGGCTCCGGCCGCTCCTCGGGCGCCATTCACCCCGGCGCCCCTGCAAACAGCACCACGCCGTCGCCGCCTGCGGCCGGCCAGTCGCGGATGGTACGGTCGTAGCCGCCGGTCAGCACCGTGCCGTCGGCGGCGAAGGCCACCGCATAGATCGGCCCGGTCTGGCTGTCGAACATGGCGACCTGATTGCCCGTTTCCATGTCCCACAGGCGCGCCGTGCCGTCGAGCGAACCGGAGACCAGGCGCTTGCCGTCGGCCGACAGCGCCAACGTGTAGACGGTGCCCTCATGGCCCTCGAAGCGGCGCACTTCGCGGCCGCTGTCGAGATCCCAGAGCTTGATCGTATAGTCTCCACTGCCGGTGATCAGATGATGGCCGTCGGCGGTGAACACGGCGCCATAGGTGCCTTGCTCATGCCCATGCCAGCTGCGCAGCTGCTTGCCGCTGTCGATGTCCCAGAGTTTCAGCGTGCCATCGATGCTGCCTGAGATGGCGCGAGTGCCGTCGGGCGAGACGGCGACAGCGCTGACCGACCAGTCGTGCCCGCTCATCACATGCAGCACGGTGCCCTTCTCGAGGTCCCAGACGATGACGTTGCCGGTCTCGTGGCCGGTCACGGCACGTTTGCCGTCGGGGCTGATCGCCAGCTTGTTCACACCGCCATTCTCGCCCGCCGAAAAGACATGCAGCACAGCGCCGTCGGAAAGTTTCCGCTGCACCATCTCGCCGTCGTCGCCGGCGGTCAGCGCGCTGACGCCATCGGGCATGAACAGCGCGGTGCGCACCATATCCTTGTGGGCGCCGAGGGTGCGGATCAGATGCTTGCCGGCGATGTCCCAGAGCTTGATCGTGTGGTCGGTGCTGGCGCTCATGATCGTGTGCCCGTCGGGCGCCACGGCCAGCCAGACGACAGCGTCGCGATGACCCTCGGGCTCGGTCGGCAGCGGTGGCGGAGGCGGGGGCAGAGGCGCGACGGTCGGTGGCGGGATCACAGCGACCTCCGGCGGTGTCGGAACGGCGGGCGTAGGCGGTGTCGGAACGGCGGGCGTAGGCGGTGYCGGCGGCGGGTTGGCCGCTTCCGGTGGTGGGGCGGGTGGAGATGGCGCCGGCGGCGTGGCTGCCGGTGGAACTGCCGGTTCCTGGACCGGCGGCGCACTGGCGACGTCCTGCCCCTTCGGCTCGGCAGGCTTGGGTTCATTCTGCTTGGGTTCGTTGGGCTTGGGTTCGCCGGGCTGGCTGGCAATTTCGCCACCGCGATCATGCCAGGGGCCGAACCGGTCGACGGCCAGCACCGCAAGCACAACCAATGGCAGGGCGAGAAATACCTTGCGCAGGCCGGGCCTGCCGGTGTCCTGCACCTCCGCCGCGCGGCCGAACAGCGGCGCGCCGGCCTGATGGTTCGGGCGCCCCGGCAGACGACCTGCCCAGAACAGCAGAGCGCCAATCAGGCAAGCGAGTGCCGCCACCAGCAATGCGGCCAGCCGGATGGAGGTGGAAGCCCCGGCGGAAGGCGAGACACCGCGCCAGACGACGACTGCATCGCCAAGCACCAGCCAGGCGCGCCAGACGCAAGCCACGGCCACCACCAGCAGGATGATTGCAATCAGCCTGTCGACGACTCTGTTCATCGGCCCCCCTCGGCGCCATCGCAGGCACAGTTCAGTTCACGAGATTACCAGTGGAAAAGGTGTTCGCAAAATGGCGCATGCGAAAGCGGCGTCGGCAGGCTCCCGGCAAATTTCACCCACGCTACTTCAACTCCGCCCAAACCGGCGCATGGTCGCTGGCGCCGTCTTGCCCGCGCACCTCGCGGTCGATGCCGGCGGCGGTCAGGCGCCGCGCCATCGTCTTCGACAGCAGGATGTGGTCGAGCCTGAGCCCCGCGTTGCGCGGCCAGCGGTTGCGGCGATAATCCCAGAATGTGTAGAGCGTCTCCTTCGGGTGCTTCTTGCGCAGTGCATCCGTCCAGCCCTGCATGATCAGCCTGGCGAACGACGCCCGGCTTTCCGGCTGCACCAGCGCGTTATCGTCATAGGAGCGGGTGGCGTAGATGTCGCGCGGCTCGGGCACGATGTTGTAATCGCCGGCCAGCACCACCGGTAGGCCGGTGTCCAACAGCTGCTCGGCGTGTGCCTCCAGCCGTTCGTGCCAGGCGAGCTTGTAGGCGAATTTCGGGCCGGGCTGGGGGTTGCCGTTCGGCGCATAAAGGCAAGCGATGACGATGCCGTCCACCGCCGCCTCGATGTAGCGGCTCTGCTTGTCGGCATCGTCGCCCGGCAAGGCATCGCGGGTCAGCACCGGTTCCGAGCCCCGCGCCAGGATGGCGACGCCGTTCCAGGTCGGCTCGCCTTTCCACACCGCGCCATAGCCCGCCGCGGCCAATGCCGAACGCGGAAACTGCGTGTCGCGCGCCTTCAGTTCCTGCAGGCACACGACATCAGGCTTTGCCGTCGCCAGCCATGCCAGCAGGTTCTCCAGCCGGCTGTTGACGTTGTTGATGTTGAAGGAGGCGATTTTCATCGGCTCAGGAAACGATCCGGCCCGTCCACGCCTTCACAGCCTCGGCCAGCGTCTTCAAATGTTCGGCCGCCGAAAATCCTGAAACGCTCTTGCGCGGTTTGAGATCATGGTCGCCGTCCTCCAGCCAAACGATTTCGATCTGGTCGGAAAGCGCGTAGGTCGCGACCTCGTCCTGCGTCCCGAACTCGTCACGTGTGCCCTGGAAGATCAGCGTCGGCGTTTTCAGGTTGGCGAGATGTTTGGTCCGCAATTGCTCGGGCTTGGCCGGCGGATGAAAGGGATAGCCGAGGCACAGCAGGCCCGATATCTCGCCCTTGGCAAACATCTCGTCGGCGACCATCGAGGCGACGCGCCCGCCCATCGACTTGCCGCCGATGATGAGTGGGCCGGTTACGCCCTTCGCCCTGAGGTCGGCGATCGCCTTGACATATTCCGGGTTCACCGTCTCGGCCCGCGGCGGCGGCTTGCGATGCCCGTAGCGGCGGGCTGCCATGTAGTGGAATTCGAAGCGCGCGACCTGGAACCCAGTCGCCGCCAGCGACTTGGCGGTGGCCGTCATCGAGGGAGAATCCATCGACGCGCCGGCGCCATGTGCGAGCAGGATGGCGACGGGGGCGGTCTCGGGGCCGTCGAAGAGGAAGGTGGTCATAGGGCGGCCTTCCCCGAGATGTCGTGTTCCGTCCCACCCCCCTCTGTCCTGCCGGACATCTCCCCCGCAAGGGGGGAGATCGGCAGCTTTGACGTTCCGCTCAATGTCCAACGTTGGCGATTGGGGAAAGCGGTGGCGACATCCAATCTCCCCCCWTGCGGGGGAGATGTCCGGCAGGACAGAGGGGGGTGTTCAAGCGCCAGCATCAATCCCTCACCCAGCCGTCCGCGCCAGTTGCAGATCCACGAACTGCACCCCCTTGGCCGCCACGAGCGCCCATTCGGAATCCGTGTCGAGTTCGAGATAGCGCGCCCAGTTGCGGCGGGCCTCCAGCAAATTGCCGGCATCGAATTCCAGACGGGCCAGATTGAACACCGGATCGGCATAGGTCTTGTCGAGCGCGATCGCCTTCTGCAGGTGCCTTCGCGCCGAAGCCTCGCGGCCTTGCTCGCTCATCAGCCCGGCGAGGTTGAACCACGCCTCGACAAAGGCCGGGTCGAGCTTTATCGCGCGCGCATAGTCGTGCGCTGCTTCCCTCCCGTGCCCCCCGGCGCGCAGGCAGTTGGCGCGGTTGAAGGCGGCAATCGCATCTGTCGGGCCGATGGCGAGACAGCGCTGGTAGAGCACCGCCGCCGCGTCATGGTCGCCGCCCTCCTCCGCCGCTTCGGCCTCGGCGAACAGCTCTTCCAGCGTGTCGTCGGCCTCTGAACCGGCGTTGCCCAGATCGAACAGCAACTGCCCGTCGAGCTCGCTCTGGCCGCCCTCGAGATAGATCGCGTCGGGCCGCCCATGCTGCGAGCCGACGTTGAGGGACTTGGCGGTCAGCGAAGCCACCGGGCCCGAGCGATGGACTGACCGCGCTATCGCGCCCCAGGTCGCGCCGCCGGCCACCAGCCCAGCATATTTGCGCGCCAGGATGAGGTCGCGGAAAGAATAGGGTTCGCAGTCATGCTCGAAAGCATCGAACAGCGACAAAAGGTCGAGGTCGGAGCCCGACAGCCGCGACTGCTCGATCAGCGATTGCCTGGAGAGCGAGGACGCCTCCGGCGCCTTCATCAGGCCGAGCAGGCGCAGGAATCCGTTCTCGCTGATTGGCGTCCGCCCGGCGGTCCGCTCGGCGGCGACGCGGCGCTCGATCTCGGCATCGCCGGCCTTTGCCAGATGGGTCCGCCCGAACACGACATGCGTGGTGCGCCTGGTGACACCGCGCCGCAACTGGCCGTGCTGGCGCTCGACCTCGCGTGCCGCCAGCCTGAGCGGAAACGCCGCCAGCGCGCCGATTGTGCCGAAGACGGCCCCCGGGACCAAACCGGCCTGTGCCGTCATTTCTTGCTCTTGCCGACCGCCTTCAGCAGATTGGCCTTCAGCGGATTTTCAACAGCGCCGCCCGCTGCCGCCTTGACCTTGGCCGCCGGCTTGGCGACCTCGTCGGCCTTGCTCTTCGACTTGGCCGGCGGCTTCGACTGCGACAGGCTGGCCTTCAGCGCGTCCATCAAATTGATGACATTGCCGCGCTCGGGGGCTGCCGCGATGATCGGCTTGTGGCCCTTGAGCTTCTCGCGGATCATCGTCATCAGCGCGATCTCGTAGCGATCCTCATAGTTCTTCGGATCGAAGGTGGTTTCCTTCTGCTTGATCAACGCTTCGGCCAGCTGCAGCATTTCCGCATCGGGTTTTCCGGCCGGTATGTTGCCGAAATACTCAGCTGTTCCACGCACTTCGTTCGGGTTTCTCAAGGTGCACACGAACATGCCGTTCTCGCGCGCGCCGATCGTGACCACGCGCTCGCGGCTGGACAGCACCAGCCGGGCGATCGCCAGCTTGCCGGATTTGCGCATCGCTTCGCGCAGCACGGCGAAGGTTTCCTCCGCCATCGCGCCGTCGGGCGCGAGGTAATAGGGCGCGTCCTGATAGATGACGTCGACCTCGCCCTCGTCGACAAAGGCCTCGATGTTCATCGTGTGGTTGGATTCGATGCGCACCGCGTCGAGGTCGGCATCATCGATGATGATGTACTGCTTGTCCTCGTATTCGTAGCCCTTGACCAGATCCGAACGCTCGACCAGCCCCAGCTCGGGATCGACCGGCTTCATGTTGATGCGGTTGTGGGTCTTCTTGTGCAGCTGGTTGAAGCTGATGCGTTCGCTCGCGCTGGTGGCGGGATATAGCCGCACCGGACAGCTGACGAGGCTGAGCTTGAGGTAACCTTTCCAACTTGCCCTGGGCGCCATGAAACACTCCTACGCGGCCATGCACTGTCACACCGGTGCAGCGCTGTTCGTCCGAAGGACGAGCGACGCCACTGAAATCCTACACCGATCCCGCACAATACAGGCAAATCCCTGACGAAATCTTTTAGGTCGGCACAGGTCGAGGGCGGAGAATAATTCAAATTGTCGGGACCGTCGATGGACTTGGGTGCCTCGCCCCGTTTCATGGGCGCGAGGAACCCAACTTTTGAAGGGGCAAATCCCGCGCGAACTCATCGATCTCGGCCCATGGATCGCCGGATGTCGCCAGGAGCCCCGGCAGCGAGGAATAGTTCAAATCCTGCGGTGCATCGATCGACTCCAGATCCGCCCAACTCACCGGTGTCGAGGCCGGCAGATTGGTGCGGGCACGCAGCGAATAGGGAGCGGCCGAGGTGTGGCCGCGCGCGTTGCGGTGATAGTCGATGAAGATGCGTTTCTTGCGGTTGTCCTTGCCCATGGTGGTGGTGAAGGTGTCGGGCGCGGTTGCCGCAAGATGCGTGGCGATGGCGCCGGTCGCCTGGTGCAGCTTCTTCCAGTTCTGCTTGCCGGTCACCGGGACGGTGATGTGGATGCCGCTGCCGCCCGAGGTCTTGGCGAAGGGCACCAGCCCGAGCCCCTCGAGCTCGCCCTTGATATGCACCGCCGCCTCGACCACCTCGCGCCACGAAATCCCCTCGCCCGGGTCGAGGTCGAAGACGATCTGGTCGGGCTTGTCGAGGCTGGTGCGATGCGTGCCCCAGGTGTGGAATTCGACGACGCCGAACTGCGCCAGCGCCAGATAGCCCTTGGCGCCTTCGACCGAGAGATAGGACTTTGCCTCGCCCTCGGAATTGGTCGCCTCGAAGGTCACCACCGAGGGCGGCATGCCGGTGAAGGCATGGCGCTGGAAGAAACAGTCCTTCGGCAGGCCGGTCGGGCAGCGCACCAGCGACACCGGCCGTCCCAGAATGTGCGGCAGCATGAAGTCGCCGACCAGCGCGTAGTAGACGGCGATGTCGAGCTTGGTCGGCCCGGTCTTGCCGAACAGCCGCCGAGTCGGGTTGGTCACCCAGATGGTGGCGAGGTCGGCCTCCGAGATCAGCCGCTTGCGCTTGGCCGACACCGGCGTCGACAGGCCGACATCCCTCAAGCCGCGAAATACCGCGTGGCGCAGCGCATTGTCAGCAGTGCGGTTGGCATAGTGGATATGGGCCGAAAACAGCGGCCGCACCCAGTGCATCTCGCGCATGATTTCGCGCGGCACCCCTTCAGGCGCCGTCGCGCCCGATGTGAGCGGCCCCAGCCTGGCGAGCAATTCAGCAGCGGTCCCGGTATCGAAGCCAGTGCCGACCTTGCCGCGATAGTGCAGTTCGCCGTCCTCGAACTCGGCAAGCCCCAGGGCTGCCAGCCCCTCGGCCGCGTCGGAGGTGGTGTAGCCGGCGATGACGAAGTCGCCGGTCGCCAGCGCCTTGGTCTTGGTCCAGCTCTTGGTGCGGCCGCTCTGGTAGATCGCGGTGGCGCGCTTGGAGACGACGCCCTCCAACCCGAGTTCCGACGCCTGGTCGTAGAGCCCCTGGCCCGAGCCTTCGACATGGTCGGAGAACTGGATGGCGGAATTGGCTCCGAGGCCCGACAGCAGCTGGGCCAGCAGCGCCTTGCGCCGGACCAGTGGCGCCTTGGTCAGGTCCCAGCCGTCGAGATGAAGCAGATCGAAGGCATAGAAATGCAGTCGGCTGCCGGCGCCTCCGGCCAGCGCTTCCTGCAACAGCGCGAAACGGCTGATGCCCTTGGCATCGAGCACGACGATCTCGCCGTCGATGATGGCGTCGCGGCACGGCAGTTTGGCGAAAGCCTGCGGCAGGTCGCCATAGCGCTTCGTCCAGTCGATGCCGCCGCGCGTGATCAGCCTGACCACGCCGTCGGTCAGGTGCGCCATGGTGCGGTAGCCGTCGAATTTGATCTCGTGCAGCCAGACCTCTCTGGTGTCCTCGCCATCGGGCGGCTTTGGCACCTGCGTCGCCAGTTGCGGCTCGATGCGGCTGAGTGCCGGCGCCTTGAATGCGCCCGGCAGCGTGCCCGGCTTCAGCGAACCCGGCTTGGGCTTGGCCGCCGGCTTAACGGCCGCGACCAGCTCCTCGATGCGCTTGCCGGACTTCACGCTTTCCGGCCGCGCTTCCAGAATGTCGAGCGCGGTGTCGGCGGCAAGGTCGCGCTCCTTGAACAGCAGCCAGTTCTTCTTGTTCTCGTCCTCGCCGGGTTTTGGTTTGAGCCTGGTCAGCATCCAGCCGCCATTCAGCTTCTCACCGGCCAGCCGAAACTTGAAGGCGCCGGTCCGCAGGCTCTTCTCGACATCGTCCATCGGCGCCCAGCTGCCGGTGTCCCAGACGATCATGGGGCCGCCGCCATATTCGCCCTCGGGGATGACGCCCTCGAAGTCGATATATTCCAGCGGATGATCCTCGGTCTCGACCGCCAGCCGCTTGTCTGCCGGATTGAGTGACGGCCCGCGCGGCACCGCCCAGCTCTTCAGCACGCCGCCGACCTGCAGCCTGAGATCATAGTGATCGGCTGTGGCGTGATGCTTGTGGACGACGAAGCGGTTACCTTCGCCGGCGACGAGCCCGCCGGCGGGTTCCGGCGTTTTCGAGAATTCGCGCTTGGCGCGATAGGCTTTGAGCTTGGGTGGGGTTGTCATGGCATGGATCGAAGCGCGGCCGCCAGATGCAAGCGTCCCGACAGAGCGCAGCTTTTAGGCCTCACGCTCTCAATCGTCGGTGGCCGGCGTCAACTCGAGCTCGGCCGGCGACAGGCCTTGCTGCAGTTGGGCGAGCCGGAATTCGTCGACCCAGTAGGCTTCGCCGTCGACCAGCACGCGCGCCTGGTAGGCGCCGGCCGAAAAACTCTGCGCGGTGATGTAGACCTTGTGGCGGTCGAGCGCCTTGCGCACCGCGGAGCGCTTTGCATTCTGGCCGATGACGGGACTGAACATGACGCTGCCCTCGGTCGCCTCGACACCCACATGGCCGCGGTCCGCAGCCTGGCGACTGGAGTTAAGGATGACGGAGACCCGCCGTCCTGTCAATTTCGCGGAGACGAACCAGGCCCGAGGCTTACGACCCGCTGCTGTTGACCGCGTTGCCGATCACCTTGAATTTGGTGTTGACCGCATTGCCGAGCGCGCCGGCGCCGGCGATGATGGCGAGTGCGATCAAGGCGGCGATCAGGCCATACTCGATGGCGGTCGCGCCGGATTCGTCGCGGATGAAACGGGAAAATAATTTTTGCAGATTATTCCTGTCTTCTAATCCCTCTCGCATCTAATAGACCCTACAGATTGCAGTTCGGTCAAAATTTGACCAAACTATTGAAGGTGCTCGGACCCCGGCTTGAATCAAGACATCAAGTCGGGCTGCCTGCTGCCGGAGGCGGGACTGATCGAACCCTCGCCTCGGAGAACTGGCTTCAGTCCTTCAATCGCCGCAGGCGGCGCGCCATGCCTTGGATGGTCTTGAGCAGCCGCGGTCTCGTGCGCACGTAACGCTCAGCTCGGCTGCGAAACAGGATGGCGGCATTCGCCCCCCTGCCCCTTAGTGTCATCGGTTCGCAGATCTCGGACAGAACCGAATTCGCGGCACCAATATGTTCCTTGTAGCCCTGACCGCCAACCGACAGGTCGAAGTAATCGAATCCCCGCTCGCGCCCCCACATCATCAGCTTGGCAATCGTCGTCAGGCCGGGTGACACATTGGCGACCGCATCCTTGTCGATCGCAAGCAGGATGCCATGAAGAGTGCCTTTTCTGGCCAGCACGAGCATGGAGGCAAGCCAGGCTTGTCCGACGCGCAGTCCAAAGAGCCGCACCGATCCGTCGGACAGGCCCTGGAGGGCCGCGTTCCGGTAGAAGTCGACGGCCGATTGCTGCGTCAGGAGATCGAAACGCGCAAGCTCGCGAAAGCGCTTCAGCCGCAGCTCAAGCAGCGTGCCGAAGAGCTCCTCCGTCAGGGCGGGCGTGTCGGCCTCTACCAGGCTGAGGCCGCCCAGTTGTTCAAAGCGGCGGCAGTGCTTGCGGAAGTCCTTGGCGAAGGACGGCCTGCAGATTCGCTTGATGAGATCCTCGGGCTCGCCGTGCAAGACGAGGCCCGAGGCGACCTGGATGGAATCGCGCGTCGCCGAAAGCAGAGCCAGCGGATTTGCCACGCCAAAGACCTGTTGCGGGATACCGGCGATGTGGATGCGATCCACCGGCGGCAGCACCGAACAGACTGCCGCCCAGGCGGCTTCAGCGCCCTGCCTGGTCCACGGGCTGGCATCCGCCAGCAGCGGCGCGGAATAGTCGCAGACCCCGCAGCTCAGCCATTCGACCATATAGTGGCGGTAGGCCCGGCGCCGCATCAGCGGCACCAGCATTCTGGGCTCGCCGGTCGCGGCATCGCTCACCTCGACGACGAGCAGTTCCGCACTCTTGGGCATCAGCCGCGTGGCGATCCCTTCGGCCCAGGCGTAATGCTGATGGGCGGTGCAGATGCCATTGGCCTGCCACTCCAGCCAAAGCGGCTTGACCGCCTCGAGGCTGGTGTGCAGCCGCGCCGTGTAGACACGTTCGGCGGTATCGGCGCTGGTGGCGGGAGCAGAAGGCTGTGCCGCCGATATCGGTGCCATCCGAATTGCTTGGCTCGACATATCTGCCCTCCTACCATTCTCCCGCGACGACCGGATGCGGTCGCCAGCGATCCTGTTTTCAGCCGCATGGACCCGCCCACCAGCGTTCTTCCAGACCAGACAGGCGCATCAACGCGAGCCTCTTTGATATGGAGCAAGCGCAAGATGCGGCCGCCCTCAGCCCTTCGACCTTCGCAAGCCACGCACCACACCCTGGACGGTCTTGAGCAGCCGCGGATGAGACCGCACGAAAAGCTCGGCCCGATCGCGAAGCGAAGCGGCGGCTGCTACGCCCTTGCCGAGCGGCGTCAGCGTTTCGTCGATCTTGGCCAAAACCGAACTCACGGCGCCGAACTGTTCCTTGTAGGGCTGGCTGCCCACCGACAGGTCGAAATAGTCGAACCCCTGTCGCAGTCCCCACGCCATCAGTTCGCCCATGAGCCCCAGGCCCGGTGAGGCGTTGGGCACCACCTCCAGGTCCATTCCGATCAGCAGGGCATGCAATGTGCCTTGCCGGACCAGCATATACTGGACAGAGACCCAATCCTCGCCGACCCGCAGTCCGAAGATCCGCACCGATCCGTCGGACAGGCCCTGGAGCGCTGCGTTTCGGTAGAAATCGACAACCGCCGGCTGCGCCAGGAGATCGAAACGCCCAAGTTGGCGAAACCGCTTGAGCCGCATCTCGACCAGGGCGCCGAAGACGAGCTCTATCAAGGCCGGCGTGTTGGCCTCGATCATATCCACGGTGCCGTGCCGTTCGAGCCGGCGCCAGTCCTTGTAGTAGGTTTTGACGAAGGACGGTCTGCCATGGCGCTTGATAAGGGTCGCCGGGTCGCCATCCAGCACGAGGCCGGATGTGATCAGGCTGGATTCTTGTGCGACCGCCAGCAGCGCCAGTGGATTGGCCACTCCATAGACCTGCCGTGGAATTCCCGTGATATGGATGCGGTCCGTGCGCGGCAGGATGGATCGGACTGCCGCCCACGCCGCTTCGGCAGCCTGCGGGGTCCACTGGCTCCTGTCCGACAGAAGCGGCGCTGAATAATCGCAGACGCCGCAACTCAACCATTCGATCACCCGATGTCCGAGCCTCGATCGACGCATCAGCGGCACCAGCATCTTAAATTCGCCGGTCCCGGCGTCGGTTACCTCGACGATGAGCAGCTCGGCGCCATCGGGCACCAGCCGTTTGACGATCCCCTCGACCCATGCATGGAGCTGATGGGCGGAGCACGTCCCATTCGCCTGGCATTGAAGCCAGAGCGGCTTGACGGCCTCGAGACTGGTGTGCAGCCGCGCCGTGTAGGTTCCCCCCGCGATGCTTCGGGAAGCATCGATAGCCTGCCCGGCCGGTACTGGCGCGCCAGTTGTCGGCGCATCGGGCGGCACAGTCGTCAACGTCTGGATCGACACGTCCATCTCCTACCTTTTTCCCGTGGCGAGCGGGGCGGGTTCGGTGCGTCGCCACGATTTCGGCTGGCTGTCATGCCGGCCATCCGCGCCCTCAAGCGCGAGGATGTGGCGGTGTGCGAAATACCATGAGGCCACGAGCACGACGGTCTCGGAGACCGCGGCACCTGCAAGCGACCATGACGGGGAAGCGATAGCGAGCAGGATTGCGATCAAGACCAGGCCAACGACCGCGCCCGCCGTTGTGATGAACGCCACGACCCGGAACTCGCCGAGTATCTCGAGGACGATGCGCGGCATGATGTAGAGCATGATCGGTACGAAGTTCGCCACGGCGAGAAGCCCGATGACGCTGACCGAAGCTCCCGCGAGCGACTGGGATTTTATCGTCGGCAGGACAAACAGGATGCAGGCTCCGTAAACCAGGCTGCCGAGCCCCATGACAAGCGACCATAGCTTGGCATGCATCCACACGCGCCTGACTTCATTGTTCCCCATCATCTTCGCAAGCTCGGGCTGCAGCATGTTCACAAAGGCCAGGCTGACGATGCGCAGTGGGGCAAACAGGACGATAACCGCCGCGATGGGCGCATAGGCCGCCGGACCGGCGATGCCCGCGACCAGCAGCGCCAGGCACTGACCCTGGATGTTGGTGGTCGTCGCGCTGAATCCCGACCAGCGCAGTTGGCGCCAGAGCTTGGCATAGCGTCGCCGCACGGGCGCTCGGAAACTGACGCGAAGCGGACGGGGCGCCAGGCGTGCAAGCACCGCTATGCCGATCACATTGGCCGCTGCAAGGGCATAGAACACCATTTGCAGCACGTTCGGCGCCGTCCAGATCGCCAGTGCGGCCATTGCGGCACCGGCAACCGTGAAGGCGAAATCGCTTATGCTGACGACCACCTGTTGGCGGCGCGCGAAGAATGCCGTGCGCATATGGCTGCGCAGCGACCACGCCCCGACGAAGCAACCGGCGGCTATACTGCCCGCGTCACCCCACAGCAGCATCAGCAGCGCGGTCGCGGCGCCCATGATCGACGCGACGACGACCGCGGCCCCTCCAAACGTCACGTCGTGCGCGTCGACGCCGGCCCTGTTGGTGCTCTTGCCCATCCAAATGCTGGCCGGGATGGCGGTCAGTGATCTGATGTAGGACAGGCCAACGCCCCCCATCACCATCGCGATGGCGAAGATGCCGTAGCCTTCCGCCGACAGCTCGTGCAGCAGGGTGATGTTCAACGCGAAGTGAAAGCCGCTCTGTATGGCTTCGCCGCCGATCATCAGCACAAGGCGCCGCAGCAGATGGCCTGGAAACACGAACTTCACGGACTGGTCTCCGCTTCGCGAGCGGCATGCGCCCGGCCAGGCTTCGCCAGCGCCGCCCTCAACTTGTCGGTAGCGATCGCCGCGATCGCCGCCGCCGCCACCGGCTCGCTGAAAATCTCCTCGTATCGCAACCGTCCCGCGGCGACGAAACCACGCCAGTCATCTGGCCGAAGGACGATCTCCCGCAGTTTGTCGGCCAGGGCGGCCGGGTCGCCGGGCGGAACATGCCAGCCGGTCTCGCCATCGCTGACCACTTCGACCAGGCCGCCAATGGCAGACACCAGCGGCGGACGGCCATAGGCCATCGCCTCGATCGCGACGCGCCCCAGCGATTCGGGACGCCGCGATGGCACGGTGACGATGTCGGCCCAGCGGTAATGCGCCGAGGGGTCCGTTACGACCGGCAACACGCTGACCCGTTCGGCCAGGCCCATGCTTTCGACCAGTTCGGCCAGCGCGCGTTCGCGCTCTACGCTTTCGAAGGCGCCACCGACCAGCCGCACCTCGATCCTCGACCGCAATTCCGGTGACATCGAAGCGATCGCCTGGAGCAGAACCTCCTGGCCCTTGATCCTGTTGACACGGCCGAGCAGAAGCACCCGCAAAGGGCGCTTGCCGTCATAAGTCATTGGTTCGGCCGCCGCCGGCCCAGCGACACCGTTGTAGACGACATGCGTGCGCGAGACCTTGGGATCGCCGAATGCGGCGCGCGTCGCGCGCGAGTTGAAGATGAGATCCGCATGGCTCCAGCGCATCAGGCCGACGAGTATCTTGCGCATGACGCCTTCGGGGATCTCGTGGATATGCAGGATGGCCTTGTCAGGGAGCAGGCGCGCGGCCAGCGCATAGTCGGCGACGATCGAGGTGTTGACGTAGGTGAGATCGCAATCCCGGAGGCGCCGCCATGCCCGAAGCACGGCCATCGGCAATCGCGCCATCTCGACCGTCGCCAGCCGCAGGATGGCCTGGCGCCTCAGCACCCAGAGCGGCTCGAAGACGATGCGGCTGGCATGGCGTTCCAGGATCTGCACGATCGGCCCGCTGCGCGGCAGCACCACCTCGATGTCGGCGGACGGAAACGCGGCGCGCAGCGCAGCAACGCTCTCCGCGAAGCTGCGGTCGGAACCATAGAGTTCATAGCCCTGATGAACGCAGGCAATCCGCATCTTTGTATCCCGCCAGGTGCCGCAGCCATCGCACCAGGCGCTGGAATGCGGGAACCTTTTCGCAAGAACCATGCCTGATTGATCCGCCCGACTGGCGGACGCCCAATCCCTGGC
Source organism: Mesorhizobium sp. P2_F8 (assembly GCF_056403655.1). Classification (NCBI taxonomy): domain Bacteria; kingdom Pseudomonadati; phylum Pseudomonadota; class Alphaproteobacteria; order Hyphomicrobiales; family Phyllobacteriaceae; genus Mesorhizobium; species Mesorhizobium sp. P2_F8. Next base: position 194,100 of record NZ_JBFUFB010000003.1, on the reverse strand, counting down.
AATGCCTCGTTTCGACACAGATACGCACAGAAGAGTTGACCGATAATGAAACAACCACGGGGTTCAATACAGTTTTTTTACAACCCCGCGCGATGATCATCCGCCCGAACGCCGCAATCGTCGGATGGCATGGAAGTTGCCCATCCGATCTGATGATGCAGCAATCGCTAATATATAAAGTTCCGAAAGTGCCAGCGGCCATGAAACCAGAGACGCCTGCCATTCTGATCCTGGGGACGCGCGGCATACCCGCTGCCCATGGCGGCTTTGAAACCTTCGCCGAAAGACTGGCATTTTTTCTTGCCGGGCGCGGCTGGAAGGTCGGCGTCTATTGCCAGGAAGAGGTCGCGCGGATCGACCAGAGGGTGCGCAGCGAAACCTGGCGCGGGATCGAACTCATCCACGTCCAGGTTGCGTCGAAAGGGCCGCGTGCGACCTTGGAATTCGATTGGCAATGCGTGCGCGACGCCGCCAGGCGGCCGGGCGTCTGCCTGGTGCTCGGCTACAACGGCGCGGTTTTCCTGACCTGGCTCAGGCTGAAGGGGCGCAAGATCTTCACCAATATGGACGGCATCGAGTGGCGACGCCCCAAATGGGGGATGGCGGCGCGCAGCTGGTTCTGGCTCAACGAATGGATCGGCGCCTGGGCCTCGCATCGTCTGGTCGCCGATCATCCTGCCATCGCAGACCATCTGGCGACGCGACGGCCGCGTAGCGCCATCGCCACCATCGCCTATGGCGCCGATCCGGTGACATCGGCGCCCGAGGCGCCGGTCCGGGCCCTGGGCCTGGAGCCGGGGCGCTATCTGATCTCGATCGCGCGGATCGAACCCGACAACAACATTCTGCCGATCGTCGAAGCCTTTTGCAGCCGCAAGCGCGACATGAAGCTGGTGGTGCTCGGGACGCTGACCGACGAAATCCCCTATCATGTCGCCGTCCGCAAGGCGGCCAACGGATCGGTGGTTCTGCCGGGCGCCATCTACGACCAGGCGACGGTGAAGGCACTGCGCTATCACGCACGAGCCTATCTGCATGGCCACACCGTCGGCGGCACCAACCCGTCGCTGGTCGAGGCGCTGGCGGCCGGCAACATGGTGATCGCGCACGACAATCCGTTCAATCATTGGACCGCGGGTGCCGCCGCGATCTACTTCACCGACACCGACAGTTGCGCCGAGCGGATGCAACAGGCGCAGGACGATGACGCCCTGGTCAGGAATTGCGGCATCGCGGCAAGGGCCCGCGCCCGCGAAGCCTTCCGCTGGGAGGATGTCCTGGCTGCCTATGAGCGTGAAGCCTATCGGCTTCTCGGTGTCACCGCCGACGACGCCGTCGCGGCCAATCGCGCATCGCCCGGCACTGCATGACAGGCTGGTCGCGCCGGCGGGTGCTGCGGACGGCGCTGTCGACCGCGGCACTTGGCTCTCTCCCGATCGCGCCGTTCGCCCGTGCCGCCGAGCCTCCCTTCAGGCGCGGCGTCAACGCCTGGCCCTGGTTCTCGCTGACACGTGAATTCCCGGCGCCGCGCACCGACTATGGCTGGCCGCCCTTCCAGCCACAGCGGCCGGTTCCGACCACGGACGACCTGCGCCGGTTGCGCGACACCGGGCTCGATTTCATCCGTCTGCCGGTCGATCCCGGCCCGTTCCTGGCAGCCGACGCCACCACGCGCGCCCTGTTGCTGGACATGCTGGACGCGGCGGTCAGCGCCACGCTCGATGCGGGCCTCGGCATCATCGTCAACGTGCAGGCCAATGGCGCCACCCACTATTGGAATCCTGACCGCATGGTCGCCAGCGTCACCGCGCCCGCCTTCGATCTCTATCGCGGGCTGGTCGGCGAACTCGCCGGCAGGCTGGAGCGCTTCCGGCCCGGCAAGGTGGCGCTTGAAGCCGTCAACGAGCCGCCGCAGGCCTGCGCTTCGGACGTCTGGTCGCAGGTCCAGCTCGCGCTTCTGACCGCGGCAAGGGCATCGGCTGCAACCTTGCCGCTGGTGGTCACCGGAGGCTGCGGCTCGATGGTCGGCGGGCTGACCGCGCTCGATCCGGTGCCGCTGTCGCCGTTCGAGCCCATCCTGTTCACCTTCCACTTCTATGAGCCCTATCTGTTCAGCCATCAGGGTGCGCCGTGGATGCGCGAGCCCGTCTACCGTTCGCTCAACAACGTGCCGTGGCCGGCGTCCGCCGGCTCGTTGGAAGCGACGCTGGCGTCGGTCAGGGCGCGCATGGCGCAGGATACCGAAACCACCGACGAGGCCAAGAAAGCCGCTTATGGGGAAACCGAGCGCGTGCTGAAGGTCTATTTCGACGCCCAGCCCGACCGGCGCTTTGTCGACAAACATCTCCGCCAGGTTCGCGCCTGGGGCGACAGTCACGGCCTTGCGCCGGAGCGCATCATCATGGGCGAATTCGGCGCGCTGCGCACCGACGCCCGCTATGTGGCGGCGCCCAATCCCGATCGGGCACGCTACATCGCCGATGTGCGCCAGGGCGCCGAGGATCTCGGCTTTGGCTGGGCATTCTGGAATCTCTTCGACGGCATGGGGATGATGGACGACACCACACGGGCCCTCGACCCGGATGTCATCGCGGCACTTGGCCTGACCATGCCGGCGGACTAGGGTCAAAACCCAATCACTCCGAACGAGTTCGACGCCAAGCCGACTTACGTCTTCCATGACGCGAACGGCAACTTTGCGCCCATCTCGGCCGTTGCGGCCAGCTTTGCCACCGCCTGAAAGCGGACGCTAGTAGCGACCTAGCGCAGGTTGGTAGGGAAGCGAATCAAAACAGTAGACTCTGTTGTTGTCGATCGCTACCTATGGTCGACCGGAGGATATATTGGAGCGCCGTCTCGCCGCCGTTCTTTTCGCTGATGTGGTTGGATACAGTCGGCTTATGGAGGCAAGTGAAGCCGCCACGTTCGCCGCCCTCAGGACGCGTCAAAGCGAAATTCTGGAACCATTGGTAGCTGCGTACAATGGTCGAGTCGTCAAGCTAATGGGCGACGGCATTCTATTGGAATTTCCTAGTGCTGTTAGCGCGGTAGAGTGTGCCTTGAGGCTGCAACGGGCCATGGCCACGGCGAACAACAACGTGGCCCCGGAAAAGCAAGTCCTCTACCGCATGGGAATCAATATTGGCGACGTCATCGCGCAGGGCGACGACATATACGGTGAGGGTGTCAACATCGCTGCTAGGCTGGAGCACGAGGCGGATCCCGGCGGCATCGTAATTTCCGAAATGGTATTTGGACAAGTCCACGGAAAAGGCAATTTCCAGTTCGAAGATTTGGGTGAGCGTTCGCTCAAAAATATTACGCGCCCGCTGCGCATGTATAGTGTGTCGGGTGGCCGTTCCTCGGGTGCCAGCGGAAATGAGAATCAGCCCAAGAAAGTCGGTCTATCAATAGCTGTTTTGCCGTTTGCAAATATTAGCGGCGATCCAGAACAAGAATATTTCAGCGATGGCATTACGGACGATATTATTACGGATCTATCGAGAATTTCCGCCCTAAAGGTGCTTTCTAGGAGTACGGCGTACTCGTTCAAAGGACGCAAGATTAAGGTCAATCGGATCGCTCAGGAGCTTCAAGTCGCATACGTGCTCGAGGGGAGCGTCCGCAAGTCTGGTGGCCGTGTGCGCCTGAGTGCTCAGCTTATCGACGCGGTGAAGGACACTCATGTTTGGGCGGAGCGCTACGACCGCAATTTCAGTGACGTGTTTGCTCTGCAAGACGAACTATCAAGCGCGATTGTTGCTGCGCTGAAAGTTCGTCTGCTTCCCGAGGAACGCGAGGCGATCGTAACACGCTCCACTCACGATACCGAAGCATATCGACTTTACCTGATGGGCCGTCGCTACTTCGAAATCCGCGGTGCGCGCAACTACGAGATCGCGCTGCGCGCATGCAAGAAGGCAATAGGACTGGATCCAAACTACGCCCGCGCATGGGCGTTATCAGCCCTATGCCTTTGTTACCTAAATTTTAGCGGCAGGACTTCCGATTCTGGATTTGAAGCAGCGAAGAGGGCTCTGGAGCTAGACCCAACTTCGGCGGAGGCCCACGCTGCCATGGGGCGCATCCTAGCTGAAAGAGGAAAGTTCGAAGAAGCACTTGTCTCACACCGGGAATCTCTGAGGTTAGACTCTCACTCATTTGATGTGCATCAGAATTTCGGAACCACCTGTTCCGAGTGTGGCATGAACGCAGAAGCTATAGAGCACCTCGAACTGGCATCTGGCCTGCTCGATACAGACTATACCGCACTCAATTTGATGGCCTTAGCCCTGAAATCACTGGGTCGACACGAGGAGTCGACTACCGCCACATACCGCGCGTTAGAGAGAATCGAAAAAGCGGTAGCCGCGCGTCCTGACAACGCGAATTCCCTTGCGCACGGGGCTTTGGCTCTAGCCCGTCTAGGTGAAGGAGAGCGCGCAGGCGAATGGATTGAGAGGGCCTTGATTATCGATCCCGATGACGCAACGGACCAATACAATCTCGCGTGCGCCTTGGCGCAAATAGGAGAGATAGATAAGTCTATAGATTTGTTGGAAGCATGTGTTCCAAGGATGCCTCAAGAGTTTGCCTTATGGATCCCGAAGGATCTCGATCTCGCACCGGTCCGAGATCACCCTCGCTACGTCGCATTGGCGGAAGTTTGCCAGGCGAAGTTGCAGCAAGGCGCAATGGGACATGCAGTGTGACTTGCATAGAGAGTCCCTATGTGAAATCGCGGATGATCGGATTATCCATTGCGGCCCGAAATTCAGCGAAGAAAATCGTTTCCTCGAACTCAAATAGCTGATTTTTGGGTGACTGCCCCGTTTCCAGGTATTGCTTCATTGCAGCTAGTAACTCAAGGGCGTCTCGCTTTTTCTGGTCGACTCGGTTTTGCGAGATCCAACTAGTCACTTCGATGTTGATTCGGCCATCCGGTGCGCAGCGCACGTTGTAAGCATCGATCGCGTTGGCAAGGTTTCTGCGCGCATAAAATGTTGCTGAAGCGATTTCTTCGATTTCACGGGCTGCTCGCGTCGCGATCTTGTTGAGAGCGACGGCTTCTCTCAAAGTGTATCGTATGTTGATTAACGCCTCCGAGGTTTGTGGGAAGCCAAGCTCCGCAGGGCCGTGTTCAATTGCAACCTCATCGTCGCGTGTTATTCGCCCGCTAACAAAGTCGTGAAAGATCGCTCCAATTCCGATCATCCCGCAAGGATAGAGTTCTGCGGCCCGGATCGCGCCCATGCTTGCGGCGCCAAAAACAGCACATCCGCGGTTCAGTGCCCAAAGAATCTCTTTGTGCAGGACAGACGGAACAGTCCTGAAGCATCCGTCAATAAGGCCAATCATACGCGCGCCGGCCGCTGCGGCACGGTAAATGTCTCCGCGTTGTGCTGGTGGGCGCCAATCAAATGAAGCGCCCTTGGGAACCGATCGCAACGTGGGCCCAACAAATAGGACAGGTTTCATTGCGAGAGCTTAGCCGCTCTTGCGCGTCGGCCCTTTGTGTATCCCACGGCATGCGGATAGCTTTCCAAGCCAGGCACTACTACCCTAACAAACGAAAGGCGCGAGGAGCGGCTCTTTAGATCAACAACAATCGCTTGTCGAAAGCCCGCCACAACCAGGCGACTGACCAGCCATTTCAGCAGTCCTGACGCTGTTCGGTCCGAGCACTCTGAATCGCGAAGCCGTATCTCCGCGGTCCCCGCGTCGTTCGGCGCTTTGGCGGAATAGTAGCGTGGTCTCAGGTCGTCGCGGGCCCCCGAAATCAAAAGAACGCGGGTTTGAATGGCCTCAAACAATGCACGCCGGAGAGCTATGGCGGGTAGTGGATGGCAACCTGCTCCATCCGTGGCGACGGGGATGCCTACGGGTCCCMTTTCACGCTCGACCAAACGACAATAGTAGCAAGGCACGCCAATCTCAGTAGTTATGTCCCAAGCAGTGACGGCAATGCCAAGGCTCCGACACCTCGCATATTGGTTCTGGGATTCGTCGTCTTCGATGGCCCTCCAATCGACTCTTCCAAAGCTGCCCGGCTGCGATGCTTTGAAGAGAGCGATGGCATCACCCTCGATGACCTCGCACAATGCATGCGTTGCCGCATCCTTGTAGCAGCTACCCCCGCCAAGCCCGTTGCTGCAGACCACAAAGCCGTCATTTTTCTGCAACGTCTCGCTTCTGAAATCAGTGTGCACTAGCCCGAAAGGAACGGCTGCAGTTTCGCCTGACATCAACTCTAACCCTGTCGCCATACGCAGCCATGGCTTTGCTGCCTTAGGGGCTTCTTTGTCATCTGTATGCGGGAGGTCTGATAGATCGGGAACTACGCAATCACGGGGAAGCTCCCCAAACGGAATCCAGTCAGCAAATCGCTCTGCATGGAAAATCTCCAACCCTTCCATCAGTCCAGAGATACACGCCTGTGAAATCGTCGAGCCCTTTCCAGATGAAACTGTAAGGGCCCGTGAATTTGGGCGAACTACTGACGTAACGCAGAGTCCAATTTCGTCCAATCCAGTTATGTCTGCCACCCTGGTAATGCCGGCCTCCGGCATCAATTCCCAGCATGCAGCTAATGCAGGACTGAGGGTCGCGGAACCACGGAGGACGGCTGCGGATGAAGAGCAAAGGACTCGTTCCGCAGCGCAATTCTCTCGCCCAAGGGTTTGTTTGCGGACCACCGCTTCACGAGACCGCTAGTTGCGGCCCATGATAACCATACCGTCGCCAATTGTGATCGGTTCATAAATTGGCACCGTTGCTTTCCCTCCAAGCCGAAGCTGAACGGCACCGGAAATGTTGATGACATTGCCTCGTATCGAATCTAGCGCTTTCGTAATTTGCTCATCGACATACTTCCACCTTTTGTCGCCGAGATTCCGGTCGAATCCGACAAGTGCGTTCCCCGGAATCGCGTAAAGTCTCTTGTCCGCCTCACCTCCACCAGCGTCAATTGGCTGAATGTCCACTTGGACAAAAAGCGTTCCGTTTATGGTTCGCTTCTCATCATCACTTAGCTTATCGCCTATGAAGTAGTTGAAAAGAGCTGCCCGAAATTGCAACAAATCCTTGTCAGAAGATCTTATTGCATGAAGGTCCGCTCGTGCCAGCGCCGCGCGATCTAACACAATCGGCGCGTAGCCAGCGACGAAATCGTTGAAAGCCTTGCAGTCAGATTGGCGAACGCCACCGGTGACCTTGGGAGACTCGCCTGCTTCAAGTTTCTTCTTCGATTCTTTGTTGTCTTCGAAAAAGTACGTCATTTGATCGATTTCTTTGGGGGAACCGGCATCCAACCAATTTTTGTATCGGACGTAGAACTCCTCGTTTCCCTCTTCAATCCATTTATCGACATCTGGATCGGCGGTATAAGTTGCACAGAAGTTAGGATCACCTGCAGGCATATTCCCCTCCTCATCAACAGAATTAGGTCGTATAGAAGCCGAGGCTGCGTGTCGGCATTTTTACTAGTCCGGTTACGGTACAATGCAGTTTGTGCCGGCGGCAACTGGAATAAACTTGGCGATGCGACCGTTTTGCGCCGCAAGTTGGACGTAGTGTCCAATTTTGCGGTTGCCCGAAAGCAGACATCTCCAGCGACCATCTTGGGGGTCGGGATGCGCCAGGATCGCGCTATGCCGGTAGAGACGACTTCAATCTCATCGGTATCGCCAGAGCCGCGAAACTGTGGTAGCCGCCGCTCAACCAACCAAAGGACGACACCAGTGAACGAACCGACCGTGGCCCAGGCGACCGAAAGTATCTATGTCTCGCTCCGGGCGGACAATGCCGACATCGACGCACATATCGCGACGCTAAAGGCGGCGCTGACACGAGAAGGGGTAAAACAGGCGGTGTTCGATCCGACCAAGTTGGCGCAGAACAACCGCTCGGGCCGCAAGTTGATGCAGGCTTATTTTCGCCAGCGCGGCGTGAGCGTGAAGTTTTCGGACCAGTAGAGCCGCGCGCGGGTCTCAAGCGCGTCGGCGGCAACATCATGCCGCCGATTGGGCGCAGATGAAAATTCGTATGGACGAGGCGATCCTGGCGAACGGCGACATCAACAAAATGCCGCGCACCCGATGGCGACCTTGGCCTCAAATCCCAGCTTGGCTAGAGTTCGTGGCATGCTGAACGCCATTCACCACGTCGCGCTCATCTGCACCGACTACGATCGGTCGCGACGGTTCTACGTCGAACTCCTCGGCCTCGATCTGATCCGGGAGGTCTATCGGGAGGAGCGGCAGTCATGGAAGGCCGATCTGCGGATCGGATCCGTCCAGCTGGAATTGTTCTCCTTCCCTGCACCAGTGATGCGGCCGTCCCATCCAGAGGCGACAGGCCTGAGACATCTGGCATTTGCCGTGGAGAATCTTGATCCCGTAATCATGCGCCTGGAAGCCGCCGGCGTTCCCGTCGAGCCAATCCGGATCGACCCATATACAGAGCAACGGTTTACCTTTTTCAGCGACCCGGATGGATTGCCGCTGGAACTCTACGAAACCCCATAAGGAACGGCTCGCTTTCGTGACCACGTCATCGGAGGTGGGAACGGCACTCGGCAGATCCGCCAACTCGGATGCGTCACCGGGGCTCCTTGCCACGGGCCAGGAGCCGACCGCTCCGCGCCGACGCGGCACTGCGGGAAGCTCTACATTTGGCTGTCTGGATGAAATTGAGGCCACGCTATCCTATGATAGCCGCCGTGGTCATCGCAGCGGAATCCAAAGGGGACTCTTCCAGGCCTTCAGTTCCTCGAGAAATACCTGCAGCTTCGCCGGCAGAAATCGGCGTGTCGGATAGACGGCGTGCACGAAGATTTCCGGCGACGACCAATCAGGAAGAAGCCGCACGAGTTCTCCGCTCGCGATCCGGGCATCGCAATAGGTTGATGGCAGCAGGCCGATGCCGTGGCCCCTATAGGTGAAAGCGCTCACTGCCTGGAAATCTCTCGCCGCCACCGACCCGGTGACGTGGAGCTTGATGGATTTCTTGCCGCTGACCAGATGCCATTCCACCTCGTTGTTGCGCGCCTGCAGGAGGACGCATTGATGCTGGCGCAAATCCTCCGGCCGCGATGGCGGAAGCCGACCGTGCAGATATTCCGGCGCGGCCACGACATAGCGCACGCTCTTTCCGATGCGCTGGGCGATCAGGCTCGAATCCCGCAGTTCGCCGAAGCGGATGGCGACGTCGATGTTCTCGGCTATCAGATCCAGGAACAGGTTGGTGATGAACAGGTCGGCCTGGATACGCGGATAGGTCTTCAGAAACGAGGACAGGAACGCATAGAACGGTTCCTGGCCGAGGATGACCGGCGCTGATATCCGCAGAAGACCCTCCGGCTTCTTCTGGATTTGGGTCAGCACCCGTTCGGCGTCGAAGAGCTGGCTCAGCGGCTCGCTGCATTGATTGAAATAGGCACGGCCCTGCGCCGTCAGGCTGAGCTTGCGTGTCGTCCGCTGCAGCAGGGTCACGCCGAGCCGCTCCTCCAGCGCCGTCACCTTGCGGCTGACGGTGGAGACGGGCATGCCGAGCGCGTGCGCGGCACGGCTGAAGCTTTCGAACTGCGCAACCCTTACGAACACGGCGATGTCGTTCAGATCGGCCATGTCCCGATTTTTGCATGGGTGGAAAACACATTCCAGATATTTCCGCCTAATCGAGAAATCGCGCCTGCACTACATCGGTCCCACTAGGGCAATCCAGCAGCACTGACGCTGCCCACCCTTTGGAGATGAAAATGCAGACGCGGAAAACGGCCGTAATCACAGGGGCTTCTCAGGGCATCGGTGCCGGCCTCACCAACAGCTTTCTCGAAAGGGGCTACAACGTCGTAGCGACCTCGCGGCAGGTCAGCCGGTCGACGGAGCTGAACGCATCCGACCGCCTAGCCCGCGTCGATGGCGACATCGCCGACCCGGATACCGCCAAGACCGTCGTCGAAGCCGCGCTTGCGCGATTCGGTTCGATCGACGCCCTGGTCAACAATGCCGGCATCTTCTTCACCAAGCCCTTCGTCGACTACACGGTCGAAGACTACCGTCGCCTCGCGGCAACGAATCTCGAAGGATTTCTGCACCTCACGCAGCGCGTCGTGCGGCAGATGCTGGCGCAGAAGCGTGGTGGTAGCATCGTCAGCATCACGACACCCCTGGTGGATCGCCCGATCGCCGGTGTGAATGCATCGGTCGCCATGCTGACCAAGGGAGGCATCGAAGCCATGTCGAAGAACATCGCCATGGAATATGCAAAGGAGCAGATCCGTGCCAACACGGTCGCCCCCGGCGTTGTCGACACGCCGTTGCACAAAGACAACCCGAAGGACTTTCTGAACACGCTCTCGCCCATGCACAGCATCTCCGGCGTCCAAGAAATTGCCGATGCGGTGCTCTTCTTGACAGAGGCGCCGCGCATAACCGGGGAGGTGCTGCACGTCGACGGCGGCGCACATCTGGGAAGATGGTGACCTCGATGAGCACGCAAGCCAGTGCAGACCAGCGGCTGAGCGATCTCGGCATCGCGCTCCCTCCGCCGCCCACCCCCTTCGGCGCCTATGTCGAAACCGTGAAGATCGGCAATCTGCTCTATCTGAGCGGCATGCTGCCGGTCGTCGGGCGCGAGCCGCAATATGTCGGACGCGTCGGTGGCGCGCTCTCAGCGGAGGACGGAAGAAAGGCCGCGGAGATTGCTTGTCTTAGCGCCTTATCCGCGGCCAAGGCGCATCTCGGCTCGCTCGCCAAGATAATCGGCGTGGCGAAGCTCGGCGTCTATATCGCGACGGAGGGCGACTTCCGGGACCATCCGAAAGTCGCCGACGGAGCGTCCGAACTCCTCGTCAAAGTGTTCGGCACCGGAATGCTCTCGGGCCGCGTCGTTCTTGGCGTCGCCAGCCTACCCCTTGGCATGCCGGTCGAAGTCGAGCTCGTCTTTGAAATCGCGACTTAGGCGAGCAAGGCAGTGCTCTGCAACACATGGAGGGGATTCCCGGCCTCTATGCCTACGCGAGCGAATTCCTCGGCGCGAACCACCAACTTCCGACCTAAACAACGTCCTCAACCCCTTGAAACACCACAGGAGCCTCTCATGTCCACACTACGAAAGAACTTTGTCATTGCCCTCATGGTTGCCTTGAGTGGCACCATGGCTCGCGCTGATGCAAAGCCGGCCGCGAAAGATATCGTCATTGTCCACGGCGCCCTGGTGGACGGCTCAGGCTGGCGAGCCGTCTACGACATCCTGTCCAAAGATGGGTTCCATGTCACTGTCGTGCAGGAGCCGCTCACTGGTCTGGCTGAGGACGTTGAGGCCACCAAGCGCGTCATTGATCAGCAGACAGGCCCCATCGTCCTGGTCGGTCATAGCTATGCCGGTTCCGTGATCACGGAGGCAGGCGCCGATCCGAAGGTCAGTGCGCTCGTCTATGTGGCCGCACTCCAGCCCGATGTAGGGGAAGCCAGCGGGCAGCTTCTGTCCAAGTTCGCCGCGCCAAGCGACGCCATGCGGGCCACCCCGGCCGCCACGGCCACCACGGGCAAGTATTTCTTCATGCAGCCGGCGCTGTTCGCTGCGACCTATGCCCAAGATGTCCCGGCAGCCGACGCTCAATTCCTGGCTGATTCACAGCAGCAGCTCGCTGAGAAAGCTCTGGGAGCGCCGGTCTCCGTGGCCGCCTGGCGAACCAAGCCCAGCTTCGCCATCCTGACCACCAAGGATCATGTTGTGAGCCCGGAGCTTCAGCGCTGGATGTATCAGCGCTCGGGCGCGAAGGTGACTGAAGTGGCCGCAAGCCACGCTGTCTTCATCTCTCAGCCGGCCGCGGTCGCTGGCGTGATCGAGGCTGCCGCTAAGTAGACGAAATCGACCTAGGAACATTGAGCTCGTCGTCCGATCCGCCTTGGGGCGCACATACTATCAGCCGGCTGAGGTTCCCGGTCAGGCTCGACGTCCGCTTTCTCGCATTTGTCACCTGGAGCTGTTCGTCCGCGTTCGGCCCATCTCGGCCATTGGCGGCAGCCAGTTGACTGAGCGTTGTGAAACGGCTTTCCGCCCGCAATTGCATCAAAAAGATGTGGAGCGGTTCTGCAATTCCGCGAGAGGACGAACCCCGCCGACCGGCCTGATCACCGACCGCGCCGGCCGATAAAGGGCAAGGCACAGGACCGCGACCTTGGTGAGCAGCGTGGTCTTGGAGGAGATGCTTTCCGAGGTGTTGAGAAGGATCAGCCAGCCCACCACCGGCAGCCACACGCCAGGATGGCAACGGCGCGCCACCTCATGCATGAACAGCCCGAAGCTGGACATCATCAAAAGGGTGAAGAAGGCGCCCTGGTAGACCGTCATGCGCACGAATGGGTTCTCGATACCCCATTCGAGGCCGTTGATCCGGCGCAGGCTCTCGACGAGATCGACACTCGGCCCGACAATCACATCGCGCAGTTCCAGATAGTTGAAGATCTCGAACATCTCGACGCGGGCATTGGCACTGCCGCCATCCGACACGAAGCGGCCGAGCAGCGCATCGAAAAAGCCCTGCGAGGCCAACACGGCGATGGCAACCGGTAGCAGCGCGGCCAGCATCATCGCCAAAGCGGCGCCAAGCAGGTTGACGCGTCCCGTGCGCAATTTGCGAAAGCCGTGGAAGAGCAAATAGCTGCCTCCGAGGAGTATAGTCACCACCATCGCCGACCGGCCGCCGAACGCAACGAGCGCCGCGCACTGCAGGCCGATCATCGCCAGCCGCAGCGGAGCCGGCAGCGATCTTGAGCCACTCAAAAGGGCAAGCACGTAGATCGACGTCACCGTGGCATTGACCAGCGGATGCCCCTGCAGCGCGCTCGAGCGCGGATCGGTGGCAAACACCTCGCCATCGAAACGATAGGGAAACACCAGTGTCTTGGTGGCGAATTCGACAAGAGCGAGCAGCCCATTGACCGTCATGACCGCATGAATGACGGTGGGCAGCCGGGCGAACGTCCATTCGTCATCCTCGCCGAGCATGAGCACCAGCAGCCCGGAGGCCACGAACGTGTCGATCATGCCGGCCATGCCTGGACGTTGCCGGACGATGACGACGACAAGGAGCACGACGGCGATGACGCTCATCAGTGCCGTGGCGGGGCGCCTGTCAGCGACATGGACGCAATAGCCGACTGGATTGCCGAACGTGCACGAACGCCAGGCAAACAGCAGAATGATGAAATAGGTGGAGGGATGTATCTTGGTCGCCGCGCTGCCTGACAGGCCGTCGTAATTGTAGCCCAGCAGCCACAGCATGCCGCCCGAGACGGCGAACAGCACCAGCACGGCTGCGATCAGTCCAAACTGGGTCACCGCATCGACAGAGGTGCCGGCGCGGGGCGCGGCAGCGCCGAAATTCGAGGCTGTTCCGCTCCAGCCGGAGGCCATGTCAGGCCACCTCGTCGACCAGCAATGCGCCTGTCGGCAACCGCCCCATGACGGAAATCGCCTGCATCGTCGCCGTCACATCGCGCATCGGCGTGGCGTTCAGCCTGGCGACGAGCACGATCTCGTCGACCATGGCGACAAGCGGCGAGGCATTGAGATTCTCGGCGAGAGCGCCACCATCGACGACAACGAGTTCGAAACTCCGGCTCGCCTGCGCCAGCATATGCTGCGCGAAGTAGACGCCGTGCGCTTCCTGGAAGATCGCCTTCGGCCGGCCCCTGCCCAGAAGGGCGACGTTGCTGCCCGGGGCGTAACGGCTGACGGCTTCGAACGCATATTCGCCGCGCAGCACATCGAGTATCCCGGGCTGCGGGTCCTTCTGGCCGTTGCTGGTGTTGGTATCGACGAACAGGACCCGGCTGCCCCTGGCCGCCGCTGCGTTGGCGAGCAGTCGCGCGATCCTGTTGCGTTGCTGGCCGTCTTCCGGCGGCGACGTCACCAGGATCGACGGCACTAGCGGCCAATCCGGCGGGCGCCGGCCCGAGCTGAACATGCGCCGGAGCGCAAGGCCGACGACGGCATCCGTCTTCTGGCTGGTCGCGACGGTCGGGCTTGAGCCGAAAGGCCACCAGCGCCGTCCCGCCTTCGCTCCCGCCGGCAGGATGCCAAGCACGGGGGCATCGATCGTGAATTGCATCTGGGCGCTGGAAAGCACCGTCGGCGAGGAGTATTCCGCAATCAGCGCCAGGCCGGTGCCCAGCCCCAATCCGCCAAACACGGCGCCGAACAAAAGCAGCCCCAGTGGCGGCCAGCTTTTTTTCTGGGCGGGCATGGCGTCCGAAATGACGCGAGCATTGGTGCTGTCGACGTTGATCTGCTCGCGCGTTTCCTGTGCCCGCTGCAGGTAGGTTGCGTAGACGGAACGTACCGCCTCGAGATCGCGCTGCAATTCGCGCAGCCGCACGGATGCCTGGTCTGTGTCGAGCGATTTGTTCTTGAGGCTGGCGACTTTCGTTTCCAGCGCCTGCTGGTTGGCGAGCGCCCGCTCGTAGTCGGTCTCGGTGGCCGTCTGGATCCGGCCGAGTTCGCGCGCGATCAGCTGCCGCGTGTCACGCAGTTGCTGCAGCGCGGCAATCATCGACGGATGGCGCGGCCCCAGTTCCGTGCCGAGCTGCGAGACCTGGTCGACAAGTGTTGCTTCCTGCGACCGTAGGCTCGAAATCACCGACGAGCGCATCGCTTCCGACGTTGCATCGGGCGTGCCGCTCTGCTTGCGCATCTGGTCGACCTGCGCCTTCAGCGTCGCGGTGCGGCTTTGCGCCGCCGAAAGCTGCGTGTTGAGCTCGGTCAGTTCCTGGTCGCTGACCAGATTGCCCGCCGCCATCACCATGTTGTTGGCGGACTTGTAGGCCTCGACGGCATTCTCGGCCTGCTGAACGCGCTTGCGCTGTTCGTCCAGCCGCGCGGTGATCGCCTTCGACGCATCGGTGGCGGCTTGCGCGCGCGCGCTCGCCTGGTCGGCCAGATAGGCTTGTGCGATGGCGTTGGCCAGAAGTGCCGCCTTGTCGGGGCTCTTGGCGGTGACGATCACGTCGATGACCAGGACCTTGTCCGCCCGCTTCACCGCCAGGCGCCGGCGCAGGGCGTCGAGCGTTGCCACCGTCCTGTCGGTCGCGGCCGAACCGGAACCGAGGGCGCGCGACAGCATGCCCTGCCCGTTGAATTCCGGATCCTCGGTCAGTTTGGTCGCCGCGATCGCCCGCTGCAGCACGCCCGTCGACTGGACGACGCTGACCTGGCTTTCAACCTGCGTGATGCCGCCATCGGGCGCCAGCCCGCTCGGATTGATATCGTTGGTGACCACTTGCAGGTCTTGCGGATCGATGATGATTTCCGCCACAGAGCTGTACAGCGGGGGTGTGAGGAGGCCGTAGAGCAGGGTCGCGAGCGTCAGCAGCACGGTGGTGCCGATGATCCAGAGACGGCGGCGCACCAAAATGCGCTTCAGATCGCCAAGCTCGACGGTCGAGGGTGCGTATGATCCCGCTGATTCCACCGATCCTGCTTCCGGAAAGTATTGCTGAGGCACCATGGGCAGAGATGATAGCATAGCTGCCTCCTACAATACTCCATTTGCCTGCAAGACCAAATCGCGGGCATGAACCTAGCTATTACTCCAATTGTTAAAACATTATTAATTATGTTTGGAACCCGCATGAATTTTGGCACGGAGTTTGCTTAACTAAACGTACTGGGGTGTTGACACCGTGCAGCTGAACGAGAGACGGACGAAAATGGGGCAACACTTCAACCGGGCCGACACCAGTGTCCCATGTTCTGACGTCGGCCACGAAAATGCCAGGTGTTCAACATGCGGCTAAGCCTGCGCCTGGACGGCGATTGCGTCCGTGGCTTCCATGTCCTGCTCGCTCAACGCCTGGCCGCACTCGCGAATGTCGAGCTGTCCGTCGATGCCCGGCCGGCTGGCGGCGGTATCCCGCGCAGCGCCGAGGCCTTGTTCCAACTTGAAACAGCAATCCATGGCCTGCCCCGCGATGGGCTGGCAAAGCGCTTGCCGCGCTCGGCGCTCGCCCGCTATGGCGCGCCGCCCGCTTCGGTCGATCTGGTCGTCGACCTCTGCGGTGACGTTCAGCTCGAAGGCCCACGGATCTGGCACGTCACCTATGGCGGCGCCAGCGGCGAAGCGGCCCTGCTCGCCCTGATCCTCGCCGGCCAGACGCCACTCGCCCGCGTCGAGGAAAACGGGGCTGCGATTGCCGCCGGGCGCCTCGGAACCGAATATGGCGGTATCGCGCTGGCGTCCTTCCAGGACATGCTGGCGCGTACGGCAAGCCTGGTCGTCGCGGCGATGTCGGGCGCGGCGTCGGCCGTGCCGCTTCTGCCCGAGCCGGCGCAGGCTGGTGCCCCGCCGCCGATGCCCTCGGCTTCCAAGCTTGGCGTCAGGGCGGCAAAGGCGCTGGCGCGGCGGATCGTCCAGAAGATCTACCATCTTTGCTACAACGCGCCGCACTGGAAGGTCGGCTGGCGAGAAACCAGGGGCCGGGATCTGTTCGACCTGCGCGCCCATCCGGCATCGGGCTGGCAGGTGCTGCCGGACGATGGCAGCCGCTTCTACGCCGATCCGTTTCCGATCCTGTATCAGGGTCAGCTGACCCTGTTCGTCGAGGATTATATCCACCGGCTCGACAAGGCCATCATCTCGGCTGTGCCGTTCGGTCCGGCCGGCCCGATTGGCCGCCCTGAGCCGGTTCTGGAACTGCCCTACCATCTCTCCTACCCCTTCGTCTTCGAGCGCGACGGCGAGGTCTGGATGGTTCCGGAAAGCTGCGCCAACGGCACGGTCGATCTTTACCGGGCGACTGCCTTTCCCGGCGGCTGGGTCAAGGAGGCGACGCTGCTGTCCGGCATCGTCGCCAGCGACGCCACCCTGCTCGAGCACGGCGGCAGCTGGTGGATGTTCGCCACTGTCCGGGACGGTGGAGGCGCCTTCTCCGACACGCTGCATCTGTGGTCGGCGCCGGATTTTCGCGGCCCCTGGACGCGGCACCCGAACAATCCCGTGCTGATCGACATCGCCTCGGCGCGGCCGGCCGGCCGCATGGTGAAACGAGGCGATCAGCTGCTTCGCCCGGTGCAGGACTGTCGTAGGAGCTATGGCGCGGCTCTCGGCATCGCACGCATCTCTCACCTTGATTTGATCGGCATGGAGCAGGTTGTTGAGACGATCTTAAATCCAGGTGCGCTATGGGATGGGCGCAAGCTCCACACGCTCAACGAGGCGGGTGGTTTCGAGTTCATCGACGGCTCGGCGATTGCACCGCGCTGGAAGCAACGAGGCGGGCGGTATTAACCTAAACATTGGTTACTACCAGTCGCGCCTGCAAGTGCTTGAGGTTGATTTGGGTCCGGACGTATTTTCCACCACAGATTGCAGAGCGGAAAGATGACCAGCAGAAAGGGCGGCGAAATGAGTATCGCAGAGGCTGGCCCAGCCGAAGTCGACGTGGCGATTGTCGGCGCCGGGCTGGCCGGAACCACCTTGGCGACGGTGCTTGGAAAAGCCGGGCGCAAGGTGGCGTTGATCGATCCGCACCGCGTCCATCACGACGAATTCAGGGCTGAGAAGATCGGCACGAAGCAGATGCAGCTGTTCAAGAGGCTGGGCCTCGACGCGACGATTTTGCCTCTCGTCACCCCAATGGACGAGGTCCATATCTTTCGCCTCGGACAGTTGTTCGCGCGTGAAACCCATCGAGAGTTTGGATTTTCCTATGGCTCGCTGATCAACGGCCTGCGCGACGCGCTGCCGCCGCAAGTTCCGTTGACGGTAGGCAAGGTCGCCGAGATCACCACCGGATCGGACAAGCAGCGGCTTGTGCTCGCCGATGGCTCCGTCGTCGACGCGCGGCTTCTGGTGGTGGCCACCGGCTACAGCGAAGCGGTGCGGCGCGCCATCGGCGTGAACCGCATCGAAGAATCCAAGGCATTTTCGCTATCGATCGGCTTCGACCTCGCCATCGCGCCGCGTGACTGCGCCTATGAGTCCGTCACCAGCTACGGCAAACGGGCCGGGGACCGGGTCGCCTACATCACCGTCTTTCCGATCGGCAACAAGATGCGGGCGAACATGTTCGTCTACCGGCAGGTGGCCGAGCCGTGGACAAGGGCGTTTCGCCAGGACCCGCAAAAGATGCTTTGCGAGCTGATGCCCGAGATATCAGCGCAATGCGGTAACTTCGAGATCGCAGGCCCCGTCGAGGTCAGGCAGATCAATCTGACCACGACGCAAGGCCATCGCCGCGACGGAGTGGTTTTCGTCGGCGACGCCTTCTTGACGACGTGTCCAACGCCGGGCGTCGGCATCGAGCGCGTGATGACCGATGTCGATCGGCTCCATTCGGTGCACATTCCGCGCTGGCTCGAAACACCGGGAATGGCGGCTGACAAGATCTGCGCCTTCTATGACGACCCGGTCAAGATCGCCGCCGATGAGAATGGCATGAGGTCCAGCATCTATTCTAAGGCGATCACCACCGGCACAGAGCTGGAATGGCGCATCCGCCGCCTGCGCAACAACACCGCGCGCCAGCTGATGATCGTCGGCCGAAAGATAAGGCATTTAGGCCTGCGGCGGGCAAATGCTGTCGCCGGCGAAGCGTCATAGAACACCCCGCCCGGATCACCCCAGCCTTGCATGCTTCGCGCGCGTGTGCGCGGGAAGTGGGAACGATATCGCCCGTCAGGTGTTAGAAACTTATGACGAACACCATGGAACCCCACGGTCACGGGATGGTGGCCGATATTTTGGCCTTGGAAGTTGCCAATGCCAGGCAGCGCATCAACCGGACCGAGCTCGCGATTCAACGCACAGAAGAAATGCTGGCCGAGAACATCGCGCTGCGCAGCAGGATACAAACCGCGCAACGGCGTCTCGTCGAGACCGCGGAGCGCTTGGTGAAGATTTCCAGCGCAACGGCGCCGCTGTAGCCGGTAGCGGCGATCGCCTTCCATGCAGGCCGCTAGGGCCAGGTGCAGCGCAACTGCCTGCCGACAATGGCTATTGTCGATTTCCTCCCCCGGAACGCGGGCTGCTGCCTGGCGAGCCAACGGATTCCCGCATGAAAACCTGGCAAGGCTCGAGCCGTGCTCTCGGCGGCCCGTCCCCGCCTTCAATCCTGGCAAACAGGGCGTCCATGGCGTGGCCGGCGATCTGGCGCACCGGCTGCACCACGGCGGCGATGGCCGGCCATGTCACCTGCATCCACTCGGCGTCGTCGAAGCCGACCAGCGAAATGTCGTTGGGGCAGTGCCAGCCACGCCGTCGGAACTCGGACAGCGCCACAAGCGTGCCCTTGAGGAACAGCGAATAGACGGCACTCGGACGTTGGCCCCCGCTCCCACCTTCGCCTTGATCGAAATAGGCGCGCAATTGCGACCTGAGCGGTTCGACATCGCCTTCGGCAAGCACGACGTCGATGCGCACATCTGGCGCCAGCGCCAACGCGGTGCCACGAAAGCCGTCGAGGCGGGCGTGCATCGTGGCCGCCTGTTCGCCAAGGCCGACAACCAGGATGTGGCGGTGGCCCTTGCCGATCAGTTCGCGCGCCACCTCGGCACTGGCCGCCGCACTGTCGGCCGACACGGTGTCGAAGGCGTCGTCCGACAGCACGCGATCGATCAGCACGCCGGTCATGCCGTTGGCCTTCATGAACCCGGCCGCCGGGCCGTGCTCGTTGCGCACCGGCGCCAGCACGACGCCGGCCACCCTCCAGTCATGCATGCGTTCGAGGATTTCTTTTTCGCGCACCTCTGATTCACGGCTCGATGCGGCCACCAGCGTATAGCCGCGCTGCTCGGCCAGGCTTTCGAGCTGGGTGACCATCTGGCCAAAAAACTCGCTCTCGAACTCGGGCATGATGGCACCGATGATGCGGCGCTTGGCCCGCCGCATGTCGGAGGCCAGCGGATCGACGCGGTAGCCCAAAAGCTCTACGGCGTCGAAGACACGCTGCGCATTCTCGGGCTTCACCGTAGTGACGCCGGCCATGACCTTGGAGACGGTGGCGGTCGACACGCCGGCATAGCTTGCCACGTCGTGGATCGACGGACGCCGCCGCTGGCCCTGCCTATGCGCCATTGGTCCTCCTCACGAGGCGCGGACGTCAGCATTTTTCGTCCGCCACCAATCGAGTAAATCGATTTTTCGCGATTGTAAATCGTTTAATCGGAGGTATCTTGTCTCCGTGCGTGTCGCAAAAGTGTGCAACGGGATAACGACATGTGCAAACTAAAAATGTGCGATGAGGTTCGCGCCCGGAGGAGATTGCCATGTCAACAAGCACCTTGCCGCTGGTCATCAGCGCGCCGGAACCGCGCGCGCTCGACCTCATCTTCACGTCCCCGCAATTGGCACGCTTCCGGAAAACATACCGTATCGTCGAGACGACACCCGATGGCGTCGCAACATTGCCGGCCGATGTGCTGGCCGAAGCCCGCTACATCGTCGGCCAGCCACCGATCGCGCCTGAAACGCTGGACAAGATGAAGGCCCTGCGCTGCGTCTTCAACGTCGAGACCAACCTGATCAACAACATGCCCTACGAGACGCTGTTTGCGCGCGGCATCCATGTCGTCACCACCGGCCTGGTCTTCGCCGAGCCGGTGGCCGAGCTTGGCCTTGCCATGGCGCTCAACCTTGCCCGCGACATCGTCGACGCCGACCTCGCCTTTCGCCAGGGCAAGGAGTTGTGGGGCGGTGACGGCAACCGGACAGCCCGGTTGCTGTCGGGGGCCGATGTCGGCATCGTCGGCTTCGGCGATCTCGGCCGCGCGCTGAACCGGCTGCTGTCGGGCTTCCGCACCCGCACAAAAGTCTTCGATCCCTGGCTGCCGCCGTCGATCCTGATCGACAATGGCGTCGAGCCGGCCTCGCTCGACGAGGTGCTGTCGCAGAGCGACTTCGTGTTCGTCGTCGCTTCGGTGACCAGCGAGAACCAGGGATTTCTCGGCGCCGATGCCTTTGCGAGCATGCGCAGGGGTGCGGCCTTCATCCTGCTCAGCCGCGCCGGCGTCGTCGATTTTCCCGCCCTGATGGCGGCGGTGAAAAGCGGCCACATCGTCGCCGCCAGCGACGTCTTCCCGGAGGAACCGCTGGCGCAAGACCATCCGGTGCGTGCCCTGCCCGGTTTCCTGCGCTCGGCCCACCGTGCCGGCGCGCTCGACATCGCGTTCAAGCGCATGGGCGACATGGTGCTGGAGGACATGGACCTCGTCGACCGCGGCCTGCCGCCGCTGCGCTCCAAGCGCGCCGAGCGCGAGACGGTGTCGAGAATGCGTTCGAAGCCGGTGGATAAGAACTGAAGCTGTCCCGGGTGGCGCGCCATTCGATCCGGAACTGAATCAAATACCGCCTGGGGATGTCGCGCTCGGTCTCCGCCAATGCTTGTCCTGGCCTCGCAACTCGATGCGCCCGGGTGTCCGAAGACATGACCCGGACTTCGGTCACTGGCGGGTCCRCCTGAAACTCTCAAGCAACTCGGTTTCATTGCTGCAGCCATTCTCGAACAGCGAGAACACCGTGGCTGCGAGCCGCTGCACGTCCGGCTCCGATGACTTCGGGTCAAGTTTGCGTTCGGAGCAGACCTGATCGAAGACGCGTTGGCACAGTTTCAGATCGGAAGGATAGAAGCCGGGATGGCGCTTGTTAAGGCTCGACATGAGAAGCCCTCTCTTGGAGCAGCGACCACTTGCCTGACGATGTCCGCGCCCCCAACCGTAGAAATCGTACACTTTCCCGCCTGCCGAAGATAGATGCGTGTGTCATCAGCCACGCCTCGAACCGATGACCAGACGTGACATGGCGCTCTTGTCGTTAGCCGGCGGATTTTATCGACCGTCGCCGTGATCCGGCATTCTCAAGGGATATGTCGGTTTTGTACCAAGACGTGTTTGGTACGTTTCCGACACTAACGTTCAGGTCGAACTTTGCGTATGCGAACATTGGTGGGGGTCGCCGTGCATCGAATTTCATACCGCATTCCTGGGTTTTTTCCTTCAAACTCCCTATATACGGGCGATCGTCGGCACGTTGATACGGGGCGCGGACGGCTGGGAGATGGGATGGCTCTTGCCCTGCATTGGGCCGCGCCATGACCGATCCTGGAAAAAACCACCAATACCGAAACCAACTATTGCGGCGCATGCCGGCGGATGACCTGGCGCTGCTCGAGCCCCATATGCAGCGCTGCGACCTGCCCTTGCGCCAGATACTGGTGAGCCCCAATATTCCAATCGAGGCCGTCTACTTCATCGAACGGGGCATCGGTTCTGTGGTCGCCAGCACGACCAGCGGCCACGAGGCCGAAGTGGGCTTCATCGGCTTCGAAGGCATGACGGGATCTTCGCTGGTGATGGGCGACGACCGTGCGGTGCATGCCTGCTATGTGCAGCTTGAAGGCGAGGCCATCCGCATCGAAGCCGGCCCTTTCAATGCAGCCCTTGCGGCAAGTGCGACCTTGCGGATGTTCCTGCTGCGCTTCGTCAACGCGCTCCAGACCCAGGCCGGTTGCACCGCACTCGTCAACGCAAGGCTGAAGCTCGAGGAGCGGCTGGCGCGGTGGCTGCTCATGTGCGACGACCGGGTGCCTGGTGAAACCCTGGCCATCACGCACGAATTCCTGGCCATCATGCTTGGCGTTCGGCGGCCAGGCGTCACCGTTGCCCTCCAGTTGCTGGAAGGCCGCGCGCTGATCCGTTCGCGCCGCGGCGAAATCGTCATCCGCGACCGCGCCGGTTTGGAAGAACTCGCCAATGGCAGTTACGGCGAAGCCGAGGCCGAATATGTCAGGCTGGTCGGCGGGATCGATGCCGACTGATCAAGGGCGCCGCGCCGCCGGCTTGCCCGATGATGTCGCTTTGCCGGGCCGTGTCGCACCGACTTCATAGTCATCCGCGGCCCTTTTCCGGCCAACCGGTTCATTTCTGCCAATTGGCAACCCGGCATGCTCCAGGCTTGCGAGCTTGCATTTCGTCTGTTCGGCCGCCGCCCCGATAAGGCAATCGATGGTGAACATGGCGCCGGCGTGATCGCTCGCGGCCACCGCCTGGCGTATCTTGCTCAATTGCGCTTGCGTATAGTCCAGAAGCTCGACCAGGCCGGTGTGATCCAAACCGCCCTCCATAACAGGATGTCGAGTGGCCGATCCAGGTCGCTCTTGGCACTGGATTACGCCCATTTGGCGGGCTTGCATAGCCAAACTGTCAAAACCGTACAGTCTTCGTGTCACCGGACCGGCCGCGCTATTGGCCCAAAGTCCCTCTTCGCGAAACCGTCACCGCATGCGAGTTTGGCAAAATATAAGTTATCGCTTGAATAAGCATCCGTACGTCGCGGGGGCGATGTCGTGCCAATTCGCGAGAATCTCGCCGCCAATCTCAGGCGGCTGGTCCAACGCCACGCTTCCGTGAGTGCGGTGTGCCGTGAGCTTGGCATCAACCGCACCCAGTTCGAGCGCTATCTGCAAGGCCAGGCCATTCCGAACAAAGCCACCGCCAGGCTGATCTGCGGCTTCTTCAAGATCGACGAGAACGATCTTTATCGCGAGCCCGCTGCCGCGGCAGCCACCGACAGCCACGCATCGCTGCGCCAGAGACTGTATGAGACCATGGTGCATCCCCCCTCGCCGGCCATCGCCGGTGGCACCTATTTCACCTATTTTTCGGTTCCCGGCCGCCCCGACCTTTTGACGCGCTCGATCACCTTCGTGCAGCGTGAGACCGAGTTGGTCACCTTCAGGCGCGTGACGCGGTGGGCTCCAGACGACAGCCAGGGCGCAGCGCGGGCGCCCGACAACCACTACGGCGTGGTGATCTCGCGCCTGAACTGGATCTATTTCAGCGGCATCAACAGCCGCCCGACCGGCGAGCCGTCGATCGTAGCCGTGCAATGGGCCCCCATCTCGGAGCCGGTTCTGGTCGGCAGGGCCATTGTCCTGACGGGATCAGGGCCAGCCTTCGTTTCGGTCATCATGCGGCGGGACGTCGCCAGGATCAGCCTGAGACAGGCAATGCGGATGGCCCACGTCGTCGGCCTCGATGACCCCGGCGTCGATCCTCTGGTGGCAAGCCTCGCGCGCGAGGCTTGATGCACCAGATCCGGAGCGACTGACGGCACGGCGCGGCCGGTGGGAGAGGACCTTCCTTTTCTTGCCATGTTGCACTGCGAAAGATTTGTTGCATTGCGATGTCAACCTGCCCGGCCGACACTTGCGACGGGCTGGGACAAGCGGTGGGCCAAGAGGTGGGCTTGCACGAAGGAGCCGTCTTGGCAGCATCGTTCCGGCCGGACATACAGGGTTTGCGCGCGCTCGCCGTCGGCGGCGTCGTCGCCTATCATTTCGGGCTCTCCGCCCTGCCGGGCGGCTTTGCCGGCGTCGACATCTTCTTCGTCATCTCCGGCTGGCTGATCACCACCCACCTCATGCAGGAGATCGGCGACACCGGCAGGCTCGACCTCTGGCGCTTCTATGCCAGGCGCGCGCGGCGCCTTTTGCCGGCGGCCCTGTTCGTCGTCCTGGCGACGCTTGTGGCCGGCTATTTCATCCTGTCGCCGCAGGAGCAGGCGCTCTATTCGCGCGGCGCCATGTTCGCCTCCGCCTACGCCATCAATCTGTGGCTGCTGCGCTGGTCGTTCGACTATTTCGCCACGGATGCCACCAGCAATCCCTTCATCCACTTCTGGTCGCTGTCCGTGGAGGAGCAGTTCTACCTGGCCTGGCCGGCGCTGCTTCTGCTGGCGGCCTGGCTGCGTCCCGGCCTGCGAACGGCCGTGGCCGTGATCGGCATCGCCGGCCTTGCCTCCTTCGTCGCCTGCGCCTGGCTGACCAGCGCGGCACCGGCATGGGCCTTCTATTTCTCGCCGCTGCGTGCCTGGGAGTTCGCCGCCGGCGGCCTGGCGACGCTGGTCCCAGTGACTTTCCTGCTGCATCGTCCGTGGCTGTGCGCTGCACTTGGCTCGATCGGCCTGGCGCTGATCGCGGCGGCCTATCTGTGGCTGAGCGAAGACCTGCCCTTTCCCGGCTACCTGGCGCTGCTGCCGGTTGCCGGCACGGTGCTGGTGCTGTTGGGCGGGGCTGGCGAGGAGCGGGCTGGCATGTGGGCCAACAGACGGAACAACTGGCAGGCCTTTGGCCCGGCCGCAGCTCTGTCGCTGCCGCCCCTGCAATGGATCGGCGCGCTCTCCTATTCGCTCTATCTCTGGCACTGGCCGGTGATCGTCTATGCGCAGATGCTGGTGCCGGATCTCAGCGTGCCGCAGCGCCTCGGTTGCGGCGCGCTAGCCTTGGCGCTGTCGGTGTTCACCTATCGCCTGATCGAGAACCCCGGACGACGTGCCGGCTGGCTGACGGCAGGCGCCAGGGCTCCTTATTTCAGCGCAATCCCCGACGCAAAACCGCGTCTCACTTTTCCTGCAATAGCGCTGGCTCCCGCGCTTGCGCTGACGGGTGCCGGCGTGGCGGTGGCCTATGCCAATGCGCATCTGGCCCAGCGCAACATCGACCCCGAGCAGCGCGGCATCGAGCAGGCGGCCGAACAACCCTCCATCGTGCGCGCCGTCGACAAGAGCTGCCTGCTCGACTTCCACACGGTGACGCCCAAACCTTGCACGTTCGGCGCCACCGATGCCGCCCACACCATCGTGCTGTTCGGCGATTCGCATGCCGACCACTGGTCGACGCCGCTGATCGAGGCGGCCAGGCGCAACGATACTAAGGTGGTCACCTATCTCAAATCATCGTGCCGCGCCTCGCGGCTCTCGACCTTCAACACCGTGCTGAAACGCGACTACACCGAATGCGACGCCTGGCGCGAGCAGGCGATATCGGACATCATCGCCCGCAAGCCGCGCCTGGTGGTGATCTCGGAATTCTCCATTGGCAATCTGACGCGCGACATGCCCGCCGCCAGCCGCACCGCCGAGACCGCGCGCTGGCAGGCCGGCCTGCGCTCGACCTTGCAGGCCTTCAGCCGGGCCGGCGTCGAGGCCGCGGTGATCCGCGACACGCCGATCAACACCAGCTTCGCCGATTCCTGCGTGGCGCGCGCGCTGTGGTGGCGCGAGGCGCCGTCGCCGCACTGCGACACGCCAAGGACCGAGGCCGCCAATGACGGCGCGGCCGCCACCGAGCGCGCCATCGTGGCCAGCGTGCCCGACACGCTCTATGTCGACCTCACCGACCATTTCTGCGGCCACACCTCTTGCCACGTCTTCATCGGCGGCAAGCTGGCCTTCCGCGACCGCCACCACCTTGCCACCGCTTTCGCCGAGACGCTGGAGCGACCGCTGGAGAAGGCGTTGTTTTAAGTGATGGTGGCGCGGGTCGCCTTTCTGTGAGGCCGGTGCTGCCCCTCATCCGTCTGCCGGCACCTTCTCCCCGTATAGTGACGGGGAGAAGGGAAGTCGCCGCAACCTTCGTTCTTCGTTCTCACCGCTGGCGATTGGCGAAACCATACACAACAGCGTCCTTCTCCCCGTCACTATACGGGGAGAAGTGCCCGGCAGGGCGATGAGGGGCAGCGCCACATTTACAAGTGGAAGACAGTCAGGTGCACCTTCGGCAACCTCATCCTTCCGGTCTTGTCGCGCCGCTATCGCCACCCACCCGACGCCGTAATCCGCTCTCCCGTCAGCCAACCGGCCTCGTCGGACGCCAGAAACACCGCCACCCGCGCAATGTCGTCGGGCTGGCCAAAGCGGCCGAGCGGGGTGACCGCCACCAGCGCCTTCTCGTGTTCGCTGCCGACAATGCCGACACGCTGCAGCCCTTCGGTGTCGACGCCGCCCGGCGCAATCGCGTTGACACGGATGTGGCGGGCGCCAAGCTCACGCGACATCGACAGCGTGATCGAATCCACCGCCGCCTTGGTGGCGGCATAGACCAGCGAATTTGGCTGCGGATTGGCACTGGCGACAGAGCTGATGTTGATGATGCTGCCGCCCGCCGGCCCGAAATGCCTCACCGCCTCCTGGATGGTCAGCACGACGCCCAGCACATTGGTGTCGAATTCGCGGTGGAACTCGGCCTCGGTCACCGCCTCCAGGGGCTCGAATTGGAATACGCCGGCATTGTTGACCAGGATGTCGACACCGCCGAACAAGGACTTTGCCGCTTCGAACAGGCCGCGCACGTTAGCCGCTTGCGCGACATCGCCCTTCACCGCGACCGCCCGGCCGCCGGCATCCACGATGGCGGAGACGACGCGCTCGGCCCCTTCCCGCGATGAGGCATAGTTGACCACGACAGCGGCGCCCGCCGCCGCCAGCCCCTTGGCGATGGCTGCTCCAATTCCCTTCGATGCGCCGGTGACGATGGCGACCTTGCCGTCCAGACTGCTCATCCATTCTCTCCTTGATCCTGACGATGAGCGGTATTTAAGTGCGCATAAAAAGCGTATTAGCCTGACCTCAGGCCATTCTTTCTTGCCTGGAATTCCGCAATCAGCCCTTCTCGACATGGGACGACGTCTCCATGACCACCATCCTCGAAAAGACCGCCGGCCTTGTCGCCTTCGTGCGCACGGTGGATGCCGGTTCGTTCCAGGCCGCCAGCCGGCTGATCGGCTCCAGCCCGTCGACCGTGTCGAAGAGCGTGGCGAAGCTGGAGCGGAGGCTCGGCGCTAAACTCATCCAGCGCTCGACCCGCCGGCTGGGGCTGACCAGCGAAGGCATCGCCTATTACGAACGGGTGGCGCCGCTGCTGCGGGCGCTCGACGATGCGCAGGACATTGTGCAGAGCACCGGCACGGCGCGCGGCCTGCTGCGCGTCACCGCCCCGGTCGAACTCGGCCGCGGCCTCATCGCTTCATGGGTGCAGCTGTTCCTGGCCGAGCAACCGGAGGTGAAGCTGGAACTCAGCGTCACGGACCGTCACGCCGACCTGATCCGCGAGAACTATGACGTGGCGGTGCGCATGGGCACGCTGGCCGATGCCGGGCTCACGGCGCGGCGCATCGCCAGCCTGCCGATCGTGCTCGTGGCCGCCCCCGCCTATCTCCAGCGCCGAGGCTTTCCAGCCTCGATCGAAGCTCTGCGACGCCACGATTTCGTCCGTTATGTCTCGGCAGGTCGCCCGCGGGCCATCACTTTTGCCGACGGCACCGAAATCGTGCCCGACGGCCGCTTCGACACCGACGACGGCGGCGCCATCCGCAACGCCGCCCTATCCGGCGCCGGCATCGCTCACCTCCTGCAAGTCGCCGTGCAAGACGACATCGACACCGCCCGACTCATGCGCGTCCTGCCAGATGTGCCGATGCCAACCATGCCGGTCCACATCGTACATGCCTTCGGCCGGCAACTGCCGGTGCGGGCAAGGCTGTTCGTGGAGTTTTTGGCAAAGCAAATGGGGAGGTTGGGAAGGTGAGATGTCTGCCGGGCACGGCCCCCGGCGTCCGCATTGCTCATCACATCTTTAAGAATCTGTGGAACGGGGCCGCGCCTCGGGGGTTATATTAGACTAACCTCTAAAAGGAGGTAGCCATGAAGAAGCTCCTGCTTGTTTCGGTTATCGCCATTGCTTCGGCGGCGGCGATGATCGCTCCCGCGGATGCCGGTAGTCGCATCACGATCGGCATCGGCGGCTATGCCGACGACTATTACGGCGGCGGCTATTACAATGGTTACGGTGA
The DNA here is from genome assembly GCF_056403655.1 of Mesorhizobium sp. P2_F8. Classification (NCBI taxonomy): domain Bacteria; kingdom Pseudomonadati; phylum Pseudomonadota; class Alphaproteobacteria; order Hyphomicrobiales; family Phyllobacteriaceae; genus Mesorhizobium; species Mesorhizobium sp. P2_F8. The sequence continues at coordinate 165,471 of NZ_JBFUFB010000003.1, read as the reverse complement.
CTACGGCGATCGCTACGCCTATCGCCCCTATTACCGGTACGATGCCTACGACAACGGCTACAGGCCACGTTATTACCACCGGTACCACCGTTGCCACATCGAACTGGTCAAGCACTGGCGCCATCACCACAGGATCATCGAGGAAATCCGCGTCTGCGGATGACCTGATCCGGGAAGATTGATCCGGCCGGCATTGCCAGTCGGATCTCCTGTCACCCGACCCTTCTCCCCACCATCATCCCATAGTGCACCGCCAGCAGGTCCAGTCCGACCTTCAAGAGCTTCGTCACCACATCCCTGCCCTCGCCGGTCTGCTCGGCCAGGCCCTTGATCGAGCCGCCGGCGCAGCAGACTTTCTGCACCACGGCGACCACCTCCCAATGGCATAGCGCCCTGCTCGCGGCGGCGTGGGCGCGGCCAGCGTCGAGCACGCTGTCGGCGATGCCGCCGCCGTGCCGACCGCCGTCGACCCGCTCGCTCCAGCGCATCGGTTTCACGCTCGCCTGCTGGCTGCAGCGGAAATCCTCGCGGTAGCGCAAGCCGGCCTCGCGCTGCTGACGCGACAGCGAGGTGATGCCCAGCAGCGGATCCACATTGCGCACCCGCACGATGCCGCCGGTGGAGGTGAAGCCGTCATTCGACACCTCGTAGACGCGACCCGCCTCCAGCGTGCCCGCAGCCAGCCGCGTGCGGCCGAAGTCATCGTCCTTCAGCGCGAAATCATGGCCGATCTCGCGGCGGATGCGCACCTGCTCGGCCTCGCCCTTCGGCAGTTTTGGTGCCTGCGGTTTTGCAGCTCTGGTTCTCTTGCTCACGGGAGGCTCCTGGTTGGGGTGTTGGGATTGGGTTGGGCCGTGCGGAACCTGGGTTCTGAAGTGCCGCACTTCTGGCGAGCAGATCGCAGATCGCGCGGCGTTTCGAACAGCTCGACGCAGAGCTGCGTTGAGGGGCAAAACCACGCCTTGCCGAGACGACGGCCATATCCGCGTCCGGACTAATGGAACCAGCGCGAACTTTCGACGTTATGTCGCGTCCATACCAACGGGAGGTTTGCGTATGACAGCTTTCATGCCGGTTACGCTGCGCTTTTGCGACAGCAGAACCATGTTGGTCGGCTCGGTGGCCGAGGCCGCCGACGCGCTCAGGCAGCAATGGCCAGACAAGACAGCACCTGGCTATGTCGAGGCAGCCAGGCTCGTCGCCTTGGCGGTAGACGGCACTTGCAGCCAGCGCATCGCCTTCGACGCCCTCACCAGGGCGGCTGGCCAACAGAATATATTGGTGGCCAGGCCAAGAAGCCGCGCCCATGCCTGGCTGGACGCCGTGGTCCCGTGAGGGTTGTGAGGTTGGTGGGCCGGGCCGGGCCGAAAATGTGATGCAACCGCCAGCCAGCGTGGCGCGTTGATAAGAGCGGGGTTTCCAGCCCCGCGCAGAGTGAAGGTGAACGCCGTGGGTACGATGAAGACCGGAGTGCCGCTCAAGGTGCGGATCGACGGACAGATCGAAGAGATCGACTGCGTCAACGACGCCGCCGACTTCCTGCAGCGCTGGCCGCTCGAGCGRCGCGGCCATGTCTACCGAAGCGCCCTCAACGCCTGCAGCGCTGCCATCGCAGCGCAGATTTCCGAATCCGACGCCATGAAAGTGTTCACCGGCTTTGCCAGGGTGGCCGACATCCTGGAGGCCGAAGGCGGACCTGCCATGACGCTCGAGACCAGGACCGTGCAAAGCCGCATGCCCAAGCAAGGCCGGCAGATACCGAAATAGGGCGACGAGGTTTCTTTCTCCCCGTTCACGGAGAGAAATGCCCGCCAGGGCAATGAGGGGCGGCGCCAGCTCTTCGGTCGGATGCTTGTAGATCATATCTGTTTTCAATCCCGCCACCTCAGCGCCGCCCCTCATCCGCCTGCCGGCACCTTCTCCCCGTAAACGGGGGGAAGGCATGCTCACCCCGCTTCCGCCTCAAAAACGCGGCGGCGAAAGCGGGCCTGGTGGTAGGGGCAATAGCTTTTCAGCGCCTTGGTGCGCATGCCGCAGCACAGCATGTCGGCGCCAGGCCGGCTGCCCGGCGCATCGTTTTCAGGATCTTCTTCCAGCGTCAGATCCAGCGGCGCGCGGCAGCGGCCGAACAGGCAGTCGATGAAACGCATCGCCACGCCATGCGGCTGGCGGCCGAGGGCTGCACGAGGCGGCACCGGCATCTCCAGGCGATAGGCTTCGCCATCGGCGACCAGCACGCCCACTTCGCGCACCGACAGGGGTGGCGGCAAGCGCTTCGGCCGGACCGGCGTGCCGGCGATGCTGGTGGCAAGCACGACGTCGATCGTGTCGGACACCTTGGCGATGGCCCCGCCCGTTCCGTTCGCCCGCTTGCTCGCCTTGCGTTTGCGGGCCGGCAGCCGCTTGCCATTGGCAAAGCCGATCGCACTCAGCATGGCGTTGCGGTGCACGATGCCGATGATGGCGTTACGCGACACGCGCGCGCCGCGCAGCACAGTGAAAGCCGCCGCGATCTTCGAGGCGGAAAGCCCGTCCTTCAGCCAGCCGGCGATCTCTTGCAATTCGGCGTCGGTATAGCTTGCCATCTCAAGGCTCCATCCAAAGTTCTGCCTTCGGCCGTGCGCCGTCAGGCAAGCATCAGGTCTGGGCCCGGTTGCCTGGGCCGCAGTCAGGGTTGTCTGTTCGGAGGGCCGGCTGGCGCCGGCTTTAGCCTCAGCCGGAGCGGGCTCGCCGCCTGGCCGGTTCAGCGAGGCGCGAAAGCCGCGCCTCGGCCGTTTTTCTGTCGGAGGCGGAAACCGCCCTGCCCGCCAGCGGATCGAACAGGATGACGGTGCCATCCTGCGTGCGGATGCATGACCGGTCAGCTGGACCGGCAGAATCCTGGCCAGCGCCATCTCGGTCGAATTGGGGGCCGGAGCCGCTGGGAGCGGCGGCTCCGGCCGTTCCGGTCGCCGGTGACGGGCGGACCGGATCCGAGGCCGATGCAATCAGGCAAGGCGCCTCGGGCTTCGCTCTGGCCGGGGAGGAGGACGGCCGGGGCGAAAGGGAATGGCTGGCGGTGGTGACCGCCGGGTGCGCCTCATGCGAGGCCGGCGCCACGGCGCCATCGAATCTGGACAGGTTTTGCATGTCCGTATATAAGCATAACTCAAAAATATATGCAAGCCATTCTTTCATAGACGAGAGCCACTTTCATCGTTCACATGCGCGCCATGGCAAAAACGCAACTGTCGATCAAGGTCGGGGCGGCGATCCGCCAGGCGCGCAAGCAGCGCGGCCTGGTCATGCGCCACATTGCCGAGCACAACGACACCGATGTCGCGGCCGTCGGCAATTGGGAAACCGGCCGCAACCTGCCCAAGACCGAGAACCTGTTGAAGACCGCCGCCTTCCTGCGCGTCGACCCGGTGGCGTTGGGCAAGGGCGAGGTCGTCTTCCTCGACGATGCCGGCCCGGTCGCCGACGTGGAGATCGTCACCGATGCTGGCGCACCGCCCGCCGGACCGATGGATATCCCGGTGTTGGGCGCCGCCGTCGGCGGCGATGACGGCGACTTCACCTTGAACGGCGAGCCGGCCGGCTATGTCCAGCGTCCGCCCGGCATCCGCAACCTCCCCAAGGTGTTCGCGCTGCACGTGCTTTCCGATTCCATGGTGCCGCGCTACGAACCCGGCGACATGATCTACTGCGGCGGCCGTGAGGCGGTGCCCGGCGACCATGTCGTGATCGAGACCTTTCCCGAAGAGAACGAGCGCAACGGCAAGGCCTTCATCAAGAAGCTGGTCAAGCGCACCACCGCCGAGCTGGTGGTCGAGCAGTACAATCCGCCGAAGACCCTGACCTTCAACCGCTACGCCATAAAACAGGTCTGGCGAGTCATCCCGCTCAAGGAACTGCTGGGGTATTAGGGTGGCGGCTCCCGCAGCGCCCCTCTCCTCAAGCTCGCGTCGCTCCCTCCAGCGGCGCCTCGCGGTCGTTCAGCATCCGGGCTTCGCTGCGCACGCGCTGGCGCTCGTCGATGAACGCCGCCTGGATCGAAATGGCCACGCCCGGCAGCCCGTCGGCGCGGCAGGCCGAGCAGACGATGCGGCCTGAAAGGGCGGCCAGCGGCGTATTCTCCGTCACCCCGAACCGCTTCAGCTGATCGGGCCGCCACCATCTGTTGCGGCCGCAATCGGCGCACTCGACCGATATCGAGGCGACATGCGCGATTACTGCTTCCTTGCCTGGCAATGCCATCGCCCCTGCCTCGTCTTTTGTTCCTGATTTGTTCGCATAATCCTGTGTTTTGGGCCGCGAGTCGAGTCGACCATCTCAAAGATTCCCAAAAGTTTTTCTTCTGCATTTATTTGAGTTATGCTTATATCAACTCATAAATGTGAGTCGGGGCGCGAACCGCCCGCCGCATCATATCCGGGAGTGATGATGGACGCCCTTGCCGCCGATTTCGCCCGCGCCTGCGGTTACACCGGCGACAGCCCTGCTCTTCTCGAAGCTTTCGACGCGATCCGCCGCAACGGCATCGAACGCGCCCGCCAGGATCATGTCACGCGCAAGGCAGTCATAGACGCGCTGAAACATTCGCAGGCGCTGTTCCTGGCGGCGATCGGCCCGGCGCTTTCAGCGCAAGAAGCCATCGAGGACGCCACCCGCTTCATCGCCTACTGGCGCAACATGCCGCGCTGGCGCCAGGAGCGGCGCCTACCCGACCTCATCAGGGCCAGACAGCAGCGCCTGGTGGCACGCTACTTCCGCCGTTACGGTCACTGGCTCTGGGCGCTGGAGGCGGCGTGACGAGCAGGCATCCAATAGCTTGCCTCCCTATCCGTCCAGCACCCCTCATCCGTCTCGGCGCTGTGCGCCGACCCAACCTTCTCCCCGAGAGGGGAAGCGACTATCTTCTCACACGCGACTTCAGCCAGCGGTCGAACGCCACCGCCAGAATCAGGATCAGGCCGATGACGATGCTTTGCGTGTAGGACGAGACGTTGTTGAACTGCAGCCCGTTCTGCAGCACGCCGATCAGGGCGGCACCCACCACCGTGCCGCCGACCGAGCCGATGCCGCCGAACAGCGAGGTGCCGCCGATGACCACGGCCGAGATCACCGTCAGCTCGTAGCCGATGCCGGCAACCGCTTCCGAGGAGTTGAGCCGCGCCGACAGCACGAAGGCGGCCAGACCGGCGAAGAAGCCGACGATGACATAGACCGAGACCAGGATGCGGTCGACGCGCAGGCCCGACAACCGTGCCGCCTCGGCATTGCCGCCGACGGCATAGACGGCGCGGCCGTAGCGCGTGTAGCGCAGCACGATGTGGCACAGGATCGCGGCCGCCGCGAAGATCAGCGCCGGCACCGGCACCGGGCCAATCAGGCCGGTGCCGAACCAGCGCATCGAAGCGTCGAAGCCCGAGATCGGGCCGCCATTGGAAATGGTCAGCGTCAGCCCGCGAAACACCGTCAGCCCGCCCAGCGTGACGACGAAGGGCGGCACTTTCAGCCTGGTGATGGCAAGGCCTTGCACGCCGCCTGCTGCAGCGCCAACCACGACGGCGGCCAGCAATGCGGCGAACCAGCCATAGCCCTGCGTGCCTGAGGTCGACAGCGACAGCGTGTTGGCGGTGCCGCCCTTGGCGACCACGGCGGCGACCATGCCGCAGAAGGCAAGCAGCGAGCCGACCGACAGGTCGATGCCAGCGGTGAGGATGACGAAGGTCATGCCGAGCGCGATCAGCCCGGTAATCGAGATCTGCCGCGTGATGTTGAACAGGTTGATCGGGTCGATGAAGCTCGGCTTCAGCACGGTGAAGACGACGACCAGCGCGGCCAGGAACAGCAGCGGCCCAAAGCTCATCAGCAGCCGCGCGATGTTGATGCCGCTACGCTGGTTCTGCTCTCCCGCCATGCTCATCGTGCCTGCCCCGTCGCATCCGGCCCCTTCGTGTCCCGCTTGTCGAGTGCCATCAGTTCCATCAGTTTTTCCTCGCTTGCCTCGATCCCCGGCATCTCGCCGGTGATGCGCCCCCGGCGCATGGTGACGATGCGGTCCGACACCGCCAGCACCTCCGGCAGTTCGGACGAGATCATCATCACCGCGATGCCGCGCGCCGCAAGCTGCACCAGGATTTGGTGCACCTCGGTCTTGGCGCCGACATCGACGCCGCGCGTCGGCTCGTCGACGATCAGCACTTTCGGATCGCGCGCCAGCCAGCGCGCCAGGATCACCTTTTGCTGGTTGCCGCCAGACAGGCCCTCGATCGCCTGTTCGACCGAGGCCATGCGGATCGACAGCATCTTGCGAAAACCGGCAAGCGCGTCGCGTTCGCGCCGCTCGGCCATGAAGCCGAAGCCGTTGCTGAACGTGCCGAGCGAAGCGACGGAGAAATTCGGCAGGATACCGAGTGCGGCAAAGATCGCCTGGTGCTTGCGGTCCTCCGGCACCAGGCCGATGCCGAGTGCTATGGCATCCGCCGGTGACGCGGGAGCGATTGGCTTGCCGTCGAGCGTGATGGTTCCCGTCGCGATGCGGTCGGCGCCGAAAATGGCGCGCGCCAGCTCCGTGCGGCCGGAGCCGACGAGGCCGGCAACGCCGAGGATCTCGCCAGCCTTGAGATCGATGTCGACGCCGTCGAGCACGATGGCATGCGGCGCCTCGGGGTCGCGCACGGTGCGCAACCCGCGCACCGATAGCACGACATCGCCGGCGACCGCGCGCTGCGCCGGTCGTGCATAGAGTTCGGACGCCGCGCGGCCAACCATCTTCTCGATGATCTTCGGCAACGCGATCGGCCCGCCCTGGCGATCGAGGTGCCCGGCCAGCCTGCCATCGCGCAGCACCGTCATGCGGTCGCAGATGGCGGAGGCCTCTTCCAGCCGGTGGGTGACGAACATGATGGCGACCTTGTCCCTGCGCAGCCGGTCCATGATCGACAGCAGCCGCTGCACCTCGGTCTCGGTCAGCGCCGAGGTCGGCTCGTCCATGATGATCAGCCGACTTTCCAGCGACAGCGCACGGGCAATCTCGACCAGCTGCTGTTCGGCCACCGACAGCGCCGACACCAGCGTCATCGGATCGATGGAGAGACCGACGCGGGCGATGATCGCCCGGGAATCTTCCTCCATCTTGCGCCAGCTGACCAGCCCGAGCGGACCGATCGGTGCGCGGCCGATAAAGATGTTCTCCGCCACCGTCAGAGTCGGGATCAGGCTCAGCTCCTGGTAGATGGTGACGATGCCGAGCCGCTTGGCATCCTGGGGACTGGACGGATGATAGTCGGCGCCGTCGAAAATGATGTGCCCGCTCGACGGCGGCATGACGCCCGACAGGATCTTGAGCAGCGTCGACTTGCCGGCGCCGTTTTCCCCAAGCAGGCCGAGGATTTCGCCCGGCCGGATGTCGAGCGAGACGTCGCTCAGCGCGGTGACGCCGGAGAAATGCTTGGTGACGCCCTCGACGGCAAGCAGGATGGGCGGTGACGATACGGCTTCAGCTAACGGCAATGGTTGCTCCCTGAGTCATCGAACGTCAGCGCTGCCTCTCACCTTACCCTCTCCCCGGAGACGGGGAGAGGGGGTCGCCAGCGTCAGAGCGATTGCCTTCTCCCCGTCGCTACACGGGGAGAAGGTGCCGGCAGGCGGATGAGGGGCGGCGCCAGCTTCAGCGATCTGTGCGCAACCTACTCAACTACTTGGTCTCGCCAATCCGCTCGGCCTTGTCGAGATTGTCCTTGCCGATGACGATTGGCGTCAACAGCACCAGCTTCTCCTTCGGCTCGGTCTTGTCCTTGGCGTAAGCCACCGCAATGCGTACCGCCGTGCGCGACTGTTCGCCGGGGAACTGCTCGACGGTGCCGGCGAGCTTGCCGTCACGTACAGCGACCAGAGCTTCCGGCAGCGCGTCGAAGCCGTAGATTTTCACGTCGGTGAAGTTGCGCGCCGCACACGCCTCCATGGCGCCGAGCGCCATGTCGTCATTGGCGCAGACGATGGCATCCGGCTTGCCGTTGGCGGCAAGGCCGGCTTCGGTCACCGACAGAGCCTCGGCGCGGGCGAAGTTGGCGGTCTGCTCGAATACGATCTGGTACTTGTCCTTCAGCGGGTCGAGCACATTGTGGACACCCTTGTTGCGATCGATCGCCGGGCCGGCGCCGGGCTGGCCCTGCAGATGGAAGATCTTGGCGCCATTGGGGAACGCCGCCACCATGGCGTTGGCCTCCGCCTCGCCGCCCTTGACGTTGTCGGCGCCGACATGGGCCAAAATGCCTTCGACGCCGTCGACACGGCGGTCGATCGTCACCACGGGAACACCGGCCTTGACCGCTTCCTCGATTGCCGGCGCCAGCGCGTTGACGTCGAGCGGCGAGATGACGATGGCGTTGACCTTCTGCACCAGCGCCGCCTCGATGTCGGCGGTCTGCTTGGTGGCGGAGTTCTGGCCGTCGCTCTCGGTCAGGTTGACGCCTTGCGCGGCGGCCTCGGCCTTGATCTCGTTCAGCATGTGCACGAAGAACGGAAAGCCGAGATTGGGCACCGAGCCGAGGATGGTGAGCTTGTCCTCGGCAAACACCGAGGGCGCGGCAAGCATCATGGCGCCAAAGGCCGCGGTCGACAGCAGGAATTCACGTCTGTTCATAGGGTTCCTCCTCCACAGGGACGCATCATCCCCAAGGCCGTGATTGGTCTTGGGAAGGGATCATGCGCCGGTTCAAAGTGTTGGAGCATCCTCCGTGCGCCCGAAAACGCGTGCAGCTCCAGCTGGTCGCCGCTGTTGAAAAGTGCCTCCCATCGACGTCAGCGCGGGGATGCTAACCCAGGGTCATCCGTTTGCGCAATAATCGATAGAACGGAACTGTTGGGCAAATTATCGGAATTGTCGGATTTTTGGATTTCTGGGGCCGGCAACGCCTTGCCCTTCGCGGCCAGCGTCCTGTTTGCGAGCGTTTTTCCGATTGACGCGGCAAGCGGCGTCTTTTATAGAACCATATAGTTCCAGAACTAAATGGTTCCGTAATGGCAACTCAAATCTCCCTCGACGACACATTCGCCGCGCTGGCCGACCCGACGCGCCGCGCCATCCTTGCCCGGTTGCTCGACGGCGAAGCCTCGGTCGCCGAACTGGCGCAACCTTTCGCGCTGACCGTGCGGGCGATCTCCAAGCATGTCGGCGTGCTGGAGCAGGCAGGCCTGGTCACCCGCAGCCGGTCGGCGCAGAAGCATCTGAGCCGCATCGAACTCAGGCCGCTGCGCGACATCGACCGCTGGCTAGACGGCTATCGCAAGCTTTGGGAAGGCCGCTTCGACCGCATGGAGGACTTGTTGCGGCGCGACGCGGACAAACCGGCATGAGCGAGCCCATGGCCTCGACGGCCGACCGCAGCTTTGCCATCGAGCGGACTTTCCACGCGCCGGTCGAGCGTGTCTTCCGGCTGTGGACCGATCCTGCGCTGGTGGCGCAATGGTGGGGCATCAGGGACTGCACCATCCCGCATTGTGTGCTCGACCTACGCGTCGGCGGCCGCTGGCGCATCGACATGCGCACCTCGAGCGGCGCGCTCTACCGCAACCAGGGCAGCTATCTCGAAATCGTGGGGAACAGCCGACTGGTCTATTCCGACGAGCCGGATCCCGAATTGCGCGAATGGGCCGGCAAGCCGCCGGCGCAAAGCCGCCATACGGTGACTTTCACGCCGGATGCGCAGCGAACCCACGTCCATTTCGAGGTGACGCTGGCCAGCGCTGCCGACCGCGAGCGCCTGCTGGCACTCGGCATGCGCGGCGGCTGGACGCAGAGCTTCGACCGGCTCGAGCAGCTGATAGGAGGCAACCATGCTGGCTGAAAACGCCGAGCCGACCACGCAGGCCGTCCTGTCGCGGGATGGAACGCCGATCGCCTGCGAGCGCCGTGGCCAGGGCCATCCGCTCATCCTCGTCGACGGCGCGCTTTGTTCCCGCACCATGGGTCCGAGCCTTCAACTCGCCAGGGCGCTTGAAGGCAGCTTCACCGTGTTCCGCTACGACCGCCGTGGCCGTGGCGACAGCGGCGACACCGCGCCCTACGCGGTCGAGCGCGAGGTCGACGACATCGAGGCCGTGCTCCAGGCGGCCGGCGGCAAGGCCTTCGTTTGGGGCATGTCGTCAGGCGCCATGCTGGCACTGATGGCGGCAAGCCGCCTGCCCGGCATCTGCAAGCTGGCGCTCTACGAAGCGCCGTTGATCGTCGACGGCAGCCGCGAGACCACGCAAGGCGACTGGGCAACGATCCGGGCCGCGATCGCTGAAGACCGGCGCGGCGACGCGGTGACCGCCTTCCTCAGATCGGTCGGCATGCCCGGCCTGCTGATTGTCTTCATGCGGCTGACGCCGATCTGGTCGAAACTCAAGGCGGTGGCGCATACATTGCCCTATGACGGCGCGATCGTCGCCGGCGATCAACGCGGCAGGATGTTAGACCCTGCCCGCTGGGCTTCGGTGCACGTGCCGATCCTGGTGACCGATGGCGGCAAGAGCCCGCTCTGGATGCAGCGTGGCAACAAGGCGCTGACCGAGGCGCTGCCCAATGCCCGCTACCGGGCGCTGGCCGGCCAGAACCACATGCTGAAACCCGCCGCGCATGCGCCCGTGCTGACGGCGTTCTTCAACGGGCGGGAATAGCCTTCCGGTAAGAACAGCTTCGTGGAAAAGAGAGAGGCCGCCATCGCCGCCATGTGAACGAGCCCTCGCCGCATCCGGCTTGCGAAACCGTCGTGGCCCGTGGCATCTGTCTGACACAACGGACCGATCCCCAGCAGCATGGCAGCACGACCACCACCGCCCAACAGCAGGCCACCTGCCCGCAACGCTCGCACTGGCAAGCCGCACACTGGCAAACCGCCTGGCGTCAGCCTCAACCGCGCTTTGTCGAAGCTCGGCCTGTGCTCACGCACGCAGGCCGAGGTGCTGATCGCCGAGGGACGCGTGCGCGTCGGCGGCAAGGTAGTGCGCAATGCGGCCCTTCGTGTCGACCTCAACCGCGACCGCATTGTCGTCGACGACCGGCCCGTGGTTGCCGAGCGCAAGGTCTATCTCATCCTCAACAAGCCGCGCGGTCTGGTCACCACCCGCGACGACCCGCAACAGCGCGACACCGTCTATGCCTGCCTCGACGGGCTCGACCTGCCCTTCGTCTCGCCGGTCGGCCGGCTCGACAAGGCGAGCGAAGGCCTGCTGTTGATGACCAACGACACCCAGTTTGCCAACCGGCTGATGGACCCGGCCTCGCATCTGCCCAAGACCTACCATGTGCAGATCGGCACGGTGCCCGACGCCGCGATGCTGGAAAGATTGCGCGCCGGCGTGACCGTCGACGGCGAGACCCTGACCACGAACGCGATCGAGCTTCTGCGCAGCGGCGGCCGCACCGCCTGGCTGGAGATCGTGCTCGACGAGGGCCGCAACCGGCACATCCGCCGCCTGCTCGCCGCGCATGACATCGAAGTGCTGCGCCTGATCCGCATCGCCATCGGCCGCCTGCAACTCGGCGACCTCGCCAAGGGCACGGCGCGGCACCTGACGCAGGAGGAAATGGCGCTGCTGGCGGGGTGAGTGGTGGGCGCTCGCTTCTTCAACTTCGACACCTCTGAAAAAATCTTAAACCCCGCCGATGATTTCCGCTCACCCGCGCTGTCCTGATCTACAGGCGCTGGAATGGTCCGGCGGCCGGAAGAAACGAGGTGATCCATGGCATCGTTACAAGGTCAGAATGTCGTCGTCGTCGGAGGCAGCCGGGGCGTCGGCCGCGCGATCGTCGAAACCACGCTCAGCGAGGGCGCGACGGTGCTCGCCGTAGCCCGGGGTGCAGCCGATCTGAAGCAGCTGTCCTGGGAGAAACCCAGAGTGAAGACGTTGGTTGTCGACGCCACGCAGGAGACCGCGCCCGATGTGGTGTTCGCCGCGCTGGAGCCGGATGTTCTGGTGATCTGCGCCGGCGCCCTTGCCCCGTCAGCGCCGGTCCAGGACCAAAGTTGGGACGACTTCTCCGCGAACTGGGACATGGACGTCAAGGCATCGTTCCTGTTTTGCAAGGCCGCACTTCAGGGCCGGCTGAAGCCGGGTAGCCGGGTGGTGCTGATCTCCAGTGGCGCGGCGCTCAGCGGCGGCCCACCGAACTCCGGCGGTTATTCCGGCGCCAAGCGCATGCAGATGTTCCTTGCCGCCCATTGCCAGAAGGAAGCCGACCGGCTCGGCCTTGGCCTGCGCTTCATGGCGCTGGTGCCGATGCGGATCATGCCGGACACCGGCGTCGGCCAGCGCGGCATCGACGGCGTCTCGGCCTATCTCGGCATCAGCCCGGCGGATTTCCTCGCCAGCATGACCGACATGCAGACACCGGCCGATGTCGGGCACGCCGTGGTCACGCTCGCCGGTGGCAAGCTGCAAGGCGTCTCCTTCACCGTCAGCGGCAGCGGACTTGCGGCGGCGGCATGAGGCGCGCAGGATGCCAGTCGAATTCAACACAATGGGCTCGACATGACAGACGCTCCTGGCCCGCTTGAGCCAATGGGCGAGCAAGGCCAGCCGATCCTCGACCGGCTGGCCTTCGAACGCCTGACAATGGCCCATCGCCGCGCACTCAAGCTGCATTGCTACCGGATGATGGGCACGCTGCACGAGGCCGACGACCTCGTCCAGGACACGTTCCTGAAAGCCTGGCGCGGCCGGTCGCAATTCGATGGCCGCGGCTCGCTCCGCGGCTGGCTCTACACCATCGCCACCAACAGTTGCCTCAACGCCATCAAGGCGAGGTCATCGGCGCATCGCATTGTCGAGCAGCCCGGACGGCCGCCGTCCGAGGGGCGCGCCGCTGCCGGACCCGCCGACGAACTCGCCTGGCTGGAGCCCTACCCGGACACCGAGCTGCCGGACCTTATCGACGGCGAGCCGGGCCCGGAAGCGCGCTACGAGACCCGCGAAGCGGTGCAGCTCGCCTTCGTCGCCGCGATCCAGTCCTTGCCGCCCAGGCAGCGCGCCGCCCTTTTGCTGTGCGACGTGCTGGGCTGGTCGGCGCTCGAGAGCGCGCAATTGCTGGGCGGCTCCGCCGCTTCGATCAACAGCGCCCTGCAGCGGGCCCGCGCAACGCTTGGGACACGCTATCCGCAGGGGCGTCCGCTGCAGCGGTCGCGGCCCACCGGCGAAGAGGGCCTGCTGCTGGAGCGCTACATGCAGGCCTGGCAGTCCGCCAACCTCGACGGCTTCATCGAGCTGCTGCGCGAGGACGCCACCTATCACATGCCGCCATGGCTGGACTGGTATAAGGGCCGCCAGGCGATCCATGGTTTCTTCAAGACTGTCTGGGGCAATTTCGCCGGCTACCAGCCGGTCGCCACCCGCGCGAACGGCCAGCCCGCGGTCGCGATCTATGCGCGGCGCCATCAGGATTCCGAATGGCGCGCCCAGTCGCTGCATATCATCGAGCCGGCCGACGGCGGGATCGCCTCGCTGACGGTCTATGTCGGCCCGCTCGGCCCCGACCTTTTTGCTCCCTTCGGCCTGCCGCCTGTCTGGCCGGCCTCCTGACGGGAAGCTGTCAGGAGGCCTGGTCTATATCTGCGCACGAGCCCGACCGTGGCTCCAGCAAATCAGGGAGCAAATGCGATGAATTTCGTCTCGGTCCGCATCATAACGTCGGATGTCCAGCGCCTCGTGCGATTCTACGGCGAGATCACCGGCATGCCCGTGACGATCTACACCGAAGACTTCGCCGAACTGGCGACACCGGCCTGCACGCTGGCGATCGGCAGCACGCGTACCTTGCAGCTGTTCGGCGGCGACGTCGCCCGCCCCGCCGACAACCACACCGCCATCATCGAATTCCGCGTCGGCGATGTCGATGCGGAATTCGCCAAGCTGTCCGACACCATCAAGGACGCAGCCGTGCAGAAGCCGACCACCATGCCCTGGGGCAACCGCTCTTTGCTGTTCCGCGACCCGGACGGCAATCTGGTGAACTTCTTCACGCCGGTGACCGCCGAGGCGATCAAGAAGTTCGACAAGCAGGTCGTCGTCTGACCTATTTCTGGTTCCACTTACGAATGACCGGCTCGGTCAGATCGTGCTCGTAGCCGAGCACGCTGATGCTTGCGGTGTCCAGCACGAACAGCGCGCCGCCTTCCGGCGGCAGGCCGATCCAGCGCGCCGCCAACACCCGCAGGAAATGCGCGCTGGAAAACACCAGGATGTCGGCATTGGCCTTGCGCAGCGCGGCGATGATCGTGTCGGCCCGGGCGCCGACATCGGCCGCCGTCTCGCCCTTCGGGCAGCCATCGCGAAACACGTTCCACCCCGGGTGCTCGGCCAGGATCTGTTTTGTCGTCAGCCCTTCATAGGCGCCGTAGTCCCACTCCTGCAGATCGTCTTTCTTGACGCTCTCGGCGCCGAAGCCGGCAAGCACGCTGGTGTTGTAGGCGCGCTGCGACGGGCTCGACCATACGGCCGAAAACGACAGGCCTTTCAACCGCTCGGCGACGCCGCGCGCGGCAGCCTCGCCGGCCGGCGTCAGCGGCATGTCCGTGCGGCCGGTGTGCTGCCCCGAAAGGCTCCACGCCGTCTCGCCATGGCGGACCAGATGGATCTGCGGATATGCGCTGCTCATATGGGTGTCCCTCAAATCGCCGGCACCTTAGAGGAGGACGCGGCAAAGGGGAATCCGGCCAACGCGAAAGTATGCAATCGCCTGGCCTTGATCCGCATCGAGCTGGCCCCTGTGATGAGCCCGGTGGCGCAACTATATCAAGGTCAGCCTCTACAGGCTCTCACCACCACAAGGGCGTGTCGGCCCTGGCACAACAGGTCACATCATCATGTACACACATTTGCTGATCGCCACGGACGGATCGGAACTGGCCGACAAGGGCGTTGTCCACGGCCTGGCGCTGGCCAGCCGCCTCGGCGCCACCGTTACCTTTGTCCACGTCACCGAGCCATTCCCGATCTTCGCCTGGGGCGGCACCATGGCCGGCTATGCCGCCGGCGATGAATTCGTCGCCTATCAGGAAGGCGGTCGCAGATACGCCAAGGACGTGCTCGACAAATGCAAGGCGTCGGCGGAGCTGGCGAATGTGCGCGCCGAGGTGGTGCATATCGAGGACAAGAAGCCCGCCGAGGCGATCCTGGAACTGTCGAAGGCTGAGGGCTGCGATCTGATCGTGATGGCCTCGCACGGCCGCCGGGGACTGGGAAGGCTGCTGTTGGGAAGCCAGACCGCGGAGGTGCTGTCCTTAACCGAAATCCCGGTCCTGGTGGTTCGGTAGGCCTGCGCGGCTAAAACACCACCTCCCCCGCGAGATAGACCCCCAGCGCCAGCAGCCCGACGAAGAACACCGTGCGGAAGGTCTCGACGCTCATCCGCTGGCGCAGCGCCTGGCCGACGACCATGCCGGCCAGCGCCGGCGCAAGGGCTGCGACCGATCCCGCCAGTTGCACCGTCGGTGATGCGAAAGCTCCCGTTCTGAACAGTCCGATGGCCAGCGCTGCCGTCGAGACGGTGAAGGAAAGGCCGAGCGCCTGGATCAGGTCTTCCCTGTCCAGCCGCAGAGATTGCAGATAGGGCACGGCCGGGATGACGAAGACGCCGGTGGCGCCGGTGACCAGCCCGGTCGCCACGCCGACCAGCGGCGACGCCCAAGCCTCGTGGCGGGCCGGCGTGGTGAAGCCGGCCCTGGCGAGGCCGACAAGCGCATAAAGCACCAGCGCCGCGCCCAGCCCCGCCGAGGCAAATCCCGTGTGCGAGCCGGTCAAAAGTCCGGCGCCGGCGACGGTGCCGAGCACGACACCGGCCATCATCGTCCACAGCCGCTTGCACAGGCCGCCGAACGACGGACCCGTCAACAACTGCCAGAGGTTGGTGACCAGCGACGGGATCAGCAGCAAGGCGGCGGCTTGCGCCGGCGGCATCGTCACCGCCAGCAGCCCCATCGCCACCGTCGGCAAGCCCATGCCGACCACGCCCTTGACCACGCCGGCGGCGAGAAACACCGCACCGATCCAGGCGAGGACACCGGCGCTCAGCACGATCGCATCTTCAGGGCAGGATCAGTCATGCAGCAGCATGTCCGTGGCATCGGCCTCAGGGCTGGACTTTGCCGGCGCGGCATCGCGGCTGACGGAGGTCGTCGCGCATCCTCGCAGGCCGGGCTCCACCCGCACCATCGCAAGGCAGGCCACGGCGACGGCCAGCACAATCGCCGTGCTTTCAAGAATGCCGGGACGGCCAGAAGTTCGTTCGCTCATCAGACATCTCCACCGAAACTGTTTGACGCAGATGCGGGCCGGTCACAATGTGGAAATTGCACTATCAGCCTTCGTCCAGGACGAAGGCTGATAGCTGGGGTTGCGCGGCTGCCGAACCATTTGCAGGAGCAAAAGAATGCGCTTCGATCTGGTCGATCTCCGGCTGTTCCTGCTGGTGGCCGAGCGCGGCAGCATCACCCGTGGCGCCGAACTCGCCGGCCTTGCCCTGGCCTCGGCCAGCGCCCGCATCAAGGGCATGGAGGATCGCCTCGGCGCGCCGCTGCTGGAACGCCGCCGCCGTGGCGTGGTGCCGACGGCGGCGGGACAGGCGCTGCTGCATCATGCGCGCGCCGTGCAGAACCAGATCGAGGCGATGGTAGGCGACCTCGGCGCCTACGCCACCGGTCTTCGCGCCCGCGTCCGGCTGCTCGCCAACACCGCCGCCACAGGCGAGCTGCTGCGCGATGTACTGCCGGCTTTCCTTGTCACGCATCCCCAGGTCGACATCGATCTCGACGAGCGCCCCAGCCATGAGATCGCCGAGGCGGTGGCCAGCGGTGCGGCCGATCTCGGCATCGCCGCGACCTGGGCTGGCCTGTCGCATCTCGAGCAGAAACCGTTCTTCATCGACCGGCTGGTGGTGATCGCCGCACGGAACTGGCCCGGCCTCGAAGGCCGCACCACCAGCCTCGCCGACATTCTCGGTGAACCCTTCGTCGGGCTCGCCGCCGGCCATGCGCTGCAGGAGCACGTCACACGCCAGGCCGCCCGCCTTGGCGGTCATCTGCATGTCCGCATCCGAGTGCCCGGCCTCGACAATGTCTGCCGCCTCGTCGCGCAAGGCGCCGGCATCGCCATCGTGCCGGAAAGTGCGGCGCGCCACTCGGCACGCTCGCTGCGCAGCCTGCGGCTCACCGACGACTGGGCAATACGCCAGCTCAATCTGTGCGCCCGCAGCTTCGACGAATTGACGCCGCAAGCGAAATTGCTGGCTGCCGCGCTGGTCTGAACCCGGCAACCCAATAGCGCAACCGCAACCGCGCCAGACGACGCACCATGCCGCTTGGTGCGAAAACAACGCCTTGCTTTTCAAAAATTCGTGACATAGCTTGTTTTCATATAGGCAAATAATTTGCCGATCTTTTTTCTTTTTATGAAAGACAGAGCCTTTGCGGGAACATCTCGATCTGACCGATCGGCGGCTGGTCAAACAGCTGTCGCAGGACGCGCAGCCGGGCATCAACCGCCTCGCCGAGATGTTGGCGATTTCGGTGCCGACGGTGCGCACGCGGCTGCGCAACCTGCTCGACCGCAATCTGCTGAAGATCGTCGGGCTCTTGAACCTGACCGAACGCCCCGAACTGATCTCGGCCATTGTCGGTATCAATGCGCAAGGACGCGGCCGGGCCCGCGAGCTGGCGCAGCGCATTTCCGAACTGCCCTTCGTCAACTCGGCTTCGGTGGTCACCGGGCGCTTCGACATCATCGTCGACGTGACCGTGGCCGGTGACGTCGCCGATCTCTACCGCGTCACAAGCGAGCTGATCCCGGGGGCCGGCGAGCCGGGCGAAGTCGTTCGCAGCGAGACCTTCGTCGTCATGGCGTCCTGCAACAAATGGGTCAGCCTGCCGGAAGGCTGCTGGTCGGACGATCGCAAGGAGCCGGCATGAGAATAGCGGTTCTCGGCGGCCTCGGCCTGCAAGGCCGGGCGGCCATCGCCGATCTCGTCGCCAGCGGTGCCGAGGAGGTGATTTGCGTCGACACGGCGCCGGACGGTGCGGCTCGCCTTGCCGGCCTGACCGACCTTGCCCGCGTGCGCTTCGTGGTGCCGCAGGGAGCGATCGGCTCTGCCTTGGCCGGCGTGCTGGCGAATGCTGACGCGGTCATCGACCTGTTGCCGCAGCCACTGATGCGTGAGGCGGTCCAGGCCGCGATCGCAACGCGCACGCCGCTGGTCACGACCAACTACGGCAAGGCCATCGCCGACCTGGCACCGGCCGCCGAACAGGCTGGTGTGCCGATCATGGCCGAATGCGGGCTCGATCCCGGCATCGACCTGGTTCTCTACGCGCGCGCCGCAAGGCAGTTCGATACCATCGCCGCGATCGATTCCTATTGCGGCGGCATCCCCGAGCCGAAGGCGATGGCCAAGCCCCTTTGCTACAAGGTGAGCTGGAACTTCGACATGGTTCTGGTGAGCCAGAACCGCGACAGCGTGATGATCGAGGACGGCGAACGCGTCGCGGTCCCCGCGGGCCGGCAGCACGACAACCCCTTCATCCACGAGATCGAGGTGGCGGGCCTGGGCGCGTTGGAGGCCTTCCCCAATGGCGATGCGCTGCATTATGTCGAGATGCTGGACGCGGCAAAAGGGCTGCGCCGCTCGGGCCGCTATACGCTGCGCTGGCCGGGATGGTCGGCCTTCTGGGCGCCGCTGAAGGAACTCGGCTTCCTTTCCGAAGACAAGGTGCCCGGCACCGGCTCCAGCCCGCGCGAATTCCTAGGCCGGCTGCTCGGGCCGCAACTGCAGTACGGGCCCGGCGAAAAGGACCTTTGCGTGATGCGCAATGTCTTTTCCGGCCTCGAAGGCGGCCGCCGCAAGACGGTGACCTCGGACCTGATCATCGAGCGCGACCTGGCCTCCGGCCTGTTCGGCATGAGCCTCGGCGTCGGCTATCCCGCCAGCATCGTGGCGCAGATGCTGGCGCGGCGCGAGATCATCAAACCAGGCCTGCTCAACCCGCTGCTCGATGTGCCCGATGGCCGCTTCTTCGACGAGTTGGCCAGGCGCGGCATCACTGTGACCGAGACGGTGGCCTGGGACTGAGGGTTTTCGAACGGTGGCTGCCGCCGGCAACGGCGCTGCCGCTCAAAAAAGCACCCCGAAGGGTGAAACAACAACGTGGAACAATAAAACAAGGAGGAATGCCAAATGAAGATTGCCAGACTTTTCATCGCTGGACTTGCGCTCGCCGGGCTCGCCACCGCGGCCAGCGCCGGAACGCTCGACGACATCACCAAGCGTGGCGAGTTGCGCGTCGCCGTGCAGACACAGGGACCGCCCTTCTCGCTGGTCGGCGCCAATGGCGAACGCACCGGCAGTTCGGTTGAACTGGCCGAGCTGATGGCCAAGGAAATGGGCGTCAAGATCACCTTCCTCGACTTCGACTGGGACGGCCTGATCCCGGCGCTGCTGTCGGGCAAGGCCGACCTTCTGGTCGCCGACATGACGCCGACGCTGGCGCGCGGCATGAAGGTCGCCTTCACCAAACCTTACATGTATACGGGCAGCACCGTGTTCACCAAGGCAGACAGCAAGTTCAAGACCACCGAGGACTGCAAGGCCAAGGGCACCAAAATCGCCGTGCTGCTCGGCGCCACCGGCGAGAAGGAGGCCAAGGCCGTCTTCACCGATGCCGACATCAAGAGCTACAAGGGCGGCGGTCCGCTGCTGCTCGACGCCGTCAACAACGGCCAGGCCGATTGCGGCGTCAACGACGTCTCGGCGGTGAAAGGCCAGTCGACCGCCTATCCGGCCGGCACCTTCACCATCATGCCGGAGCTTTTGTCGAAGGAACCGCTTGCCTTCGCCACCCGCTATGACGAGCCGGACCTGCTGGTCTGGATGAACCTGTTCCTCGACCAGGTCAGCATCGATGGGCGCCTGCAGAAGAACCTCGACTACTGGGTCAATTCCGACGCCTGGAAGAAGGACCACTAACCAGCCTTGGGATCCAGGCGGTTTTGCGCGCGTCTTGAGCGCCGCGAAGCCGCCTGGCCTTTCGTTTCGCCCGCTTTGGGGAACCGCCCAGCGATGCTCGAGAATTTCAGTTTCCGCACAATCATCGAGTACCTGCCCCTGTTCGGGCAGGGCCTGGTCACGACCGTGTGGCTGTCGGCGCTGTCCTTTCTCGGCGCGCTCGCCGTCGGCATCGTGCTGTGCGCTATGAACCTGCAGCGCGGCAGGCTGTTTCGTGCCCCGGCCAAGGCCTATATCGACGCCGTGCGCGCCACGCCCTTGCTGGCGCAGCTCTATTTCCTCTACTTCGGCCTGCCCCGACTCGGCTTCGTCCTGCCCGAATTGGTCGTCGGCATCCTCGCGCTGTCGTTGAACAGCGGCGCCTATGTCGCTGAAATCATTCGCGCCGGCATCCTGTCCATCCCGCGTGGCCAGGTCGAAGCCAGCGTCGCCTCGGGCATGACCTATGTCCAGCGCATGCGCCTGGTCATCCTGCCGCAAGCCTTCAAGGTGACGATCCCGCCGCTGCTCGGCCAGGCGATCGTGCTGGTCAAGGATTCCGCATTGCTGTCGCTGATCTCGGTCGCCGAGCTGACCCGCGCCGGCCAGTTGCTCGCCTCCGACCGCTTCATGCCGGCGGAAGGTTTCCTCACCATCGCCGCCTTCTACCTGCTGCTCTACTACTGCCTGAAAGGGCTGGCTGCTCTCTCCGGTCGCTGGCTCGGCACAGCGGGGGCGCGGACATGATCTGGCAACAGTTGCAAAGCCTCGCCGGCAGCTATCCGCTGGCGCTGCGCGGTCTCGGCATGACGGTGGTGCTGTCGCTGATCAGCCTGGTGCTCGGCACACTGCTCGGCTTCGGTCTCGGCATCCTGCGCACCGGCGGCAACCGGCTGGTGGGCAGCTTCATCGGCGCCTGGGTCGACCTGATCCGCGGCACGCCGTTCCTGGTGCAGATCTTCCTGATCTTCTTCATCCTGCCGGAGCTCGGCATCGAGCTCGACGCCTTCACCGCCGGCATCATCGCGCTGACCAACCTTGCCGCCTGCTTCATCTGCGAGATCGTAGCCGCCGGCATTCGCTCGGTGCCGACCGGCCAGGTCGAGGCAGCTCTTGCATCCGGCCTGTCGCGCTGGCAGCGCATGCGCCAGGTGGTGCTGCCGCAGGCGATGCGCATCGTGCTGCCGCCGCTGGTCGGGCAGTATGTGCTGCTGATCAAGGACTCTTCGGTCGTCTCGGCGATCGGGCTCACCGACCTCACCCGCGTCGGCTGGCTGGTGGTGCAGCGTGTGCCCAACGGCCTGCTGGTCTTCTTCCTCGTCGGCGTCGGTTATTTCATCGTCTGCTATCCCCTGATCATGCTCGCCCGCCGGCTCGAGCGCCGCATGGGCGCGGCGCATGGCGAGGTGCAGCTATGACAGCGAACCCCAAAGGTCCGGCAAATATGACCAAAACCGGTATGATCGACTTTCGCGGCGTCAACAAATGGTTCGGCGCGCTCAACGTGCTGAAGGACATCACGCTCAGCGTCGAGCCGCGCGAGGTGGTCGTCGTCTGCGGCCCGAGCGGCTCGGGTAAGAGCACGCTGATCCGCTGCGTCAACGGCCTGGAGGCGATCAAGGACGGCGATCTCGTCGTCGACGGCCAGCGCCTCGGCGACCCCGCCACCAACATGACGCAGCTGCGCACCGAGATCGGCTTCGTCTTCCAGTCGTTCAACCTCTATCCGCACAAGACGGCGCTCGAGAACGTGACGCTGGCGCCCATCCATGTCCGCAAGATCCCGCGCACCGAGGCCGAAAAGGCCGGGCGCGAATTGCTGGCCAAGGTCGGGCTGGCCGACAAGGTCAACGCCTATCCGGCGCAGCTCTCCGGCGGCCAGCAGCAGCGCGTCGCGATCGCGCGCTGCCTCGGCATGCGGCCCAAGATCATGCTGTTCGACGAGCCGACCTCGGCACTCGACCCCGAGATGATTTCGGAAGTGCTCGACGTCATGGTGGCGGTCGCCGAGGAAGGCATGACCATGATGGTGGTGACGCACGAGATGGGCTTTGCCCGCAAGGTCGCCCAGCGCGTGGTGTTCATGGATGCCGGCGCCATCGTCGAAAGCGGCACGCCGGACGAATTCTTCTCGCACCCCAAGACCGACCGCAGCCGGGCTTTCCTGAGCAAGATTTTGCGGCATTGAGGCAAGAGCATGATCCCGAAAAGTGGGATCCGGTTTTCGGAAAAGATCATGCTCAAACACAGAGATAGAGTTCTATCCCGATACCATCGGGATGGAACAGGCTCTAGCTCGCCTCTTCCGGGCTGCCGCCAATCGCAAACGCAACCCGGCCGGCGCGCCGTCTCAGCAGCGCGATGGAGAGGAAGGCGATGACGCCGCTCGCGGCGACGACCACCAGCGCCCACAGCGAATTGGCGACGGATGTCCGCGCCATCATGAAGGCGAGCGCGAACGGCGCGAAGGCCGAAGTGAACTGGCGGGCGGCACTCGCCCATCCCAGCCGCGCGCCATAGCCTTGGCGGCCGAAGAGCTCGAGCGGCAAGGTGCCGCCGACGATGCTGGTGAGACCGGAACCGAGGCCGAACAGCAGCACGAACAGGAAAGCGCCAGGCAGCCATGGCGTGGTCAACAGCAGCGTGCACAGCCCGGCCGTGAGCAGCGACGCGGCAATGACGGCGAGATGCGTTTGTTGAAGCCGCCCGCCAAACAGCATGTTGATCAACCGGCTGGCGACCTGCGCCGGCCCGAACAGGGTCGAAACGAAGAGGCCGGCCGTGCCGAGCCCAAGTGCCGCCGTCAGCGGCACCATGTGGATGAGGATCGCCGACAGCACGAAGCCCTCGGAGGCGAACCCTGCCAGCATCAGCAGGAACGCTGCCTGCCCGCGTCGCGGATCGAATGCCGCGCCGGCTTCATGAGCCGGCCCGCGCTCTGGCGGCGCGGCCGTCGCGTGGCGGCGCGACAGGCGCATCAGCCAGGCGTGGATCGGCAGGCAGAGCCCGAGATTGAGCGCCGCGAACAGCAGATAGACCTCGCACCATGTCCAATGCGCATGCAGCGCCGAGGTCAGCGGCCAGAACAGGGTCGAGGCGAACCCTGCGATGAGCGTCAGGTGGGTGATGCTGCGTTGCGGCCGGGTAACCCCGATCTGCACGATCGCCACGAAGGCGGCGCTGTAGAGGACGAAACTGGAGGCCAGCTCCATCGCCAGCAAGGCCAGAACAAAGGTCACGCGTCCGGGCGAGACGGCGCACAGCGCCAGCGCGACGGCTGCCGCGACCGAGCCGATGGTCATGATGCGCCCGGCGCCGAAGCGGTCGGCCCAGCGCCCGGCCGTGGGCGCGAACAGGCTGCCGGCAAACAGCGAGGCGGACAGCGCGCCGAACACCCACCCTTCCGTGAGGCCGAACTCCCTGGCCATCGCCGGCGCCAAGATCGAAAAGCTGTAATAGAGCGTGCCGTAGCCGATGATCTGCGTCAGCCCGAGCGCCCATATCGCCTTGCGCAGGACAGACCAGTCAAGCATCGACGCCCACGGCTTCCGTCGCCTTGGCGCCAACCGATGGACCCGTTGCGCAGCCGCAGCCCGACGCACCCTTTGCCTTGGCGTCCGCATCCTCGACGCAGCAGGCATCGACATTGGCGGGCGCGGGCCCGCCACAACAACCAGCACTGTCCGATCCCGTCACGACATCGGCGCTGCACACGCCGGTCTCCGGCAGCACCAGCCGCACCTCGCGCGCCGCGACATGGTCTCCGGCAATGTCGGCGACCACCGAGCGAACCTGCTCGTAGCCGGTCGCCATAAGGAAGGTCGGGGCGCGGCCGTAGGATTTCGAGCCGACGATGGTGAAGCCGGGTTCGGGATGGGCAAGTTCCCGGATGCCATGCGCGGGAACCGTGCCGCACGAGTGGAAATTCGGATCGATCAGCGGCGCCAGCGCCGGCGGCGCTTCGACGGCGGGATCGAGTGCGAGGCGGATTTCGCCGAGGAACGACAGATCGGGCCTGAAGCCCGTGGTGACGACGATGCGATCGACGGAAAGGCTGAATGGCTTGCCGGCCAGGCTGGCGTCGACGGCAAGCCCCTCGCCTTGCATTTCGATGCGGTTGACGGCGAAGGCCGCCAGCATGTTCAGCCTTCCATCGGCCATCGCCTGCTTGGCGGCGAGGCCAAGCGCGCCACGTTCGGGCAATTGGTCGTTCAGCCCGCCGCCAAGCAGCCGGTCGACGCTGGCGTGACGCAGCGCCCAGAAAATCTCGGTGCCAGGCGCTGCGTCCTGCATCTCCATGAGCGCCAGGGCGACATTGATCGCCGAATGCCCGCCGCCGATGACGAGGACACGCTTGCCCGCATAGCTGTCCCTGGCTTTGCCGACCACGTCGGGAATGCCATAGGCAATGCGCTCGCAAGCCGCGCCTTCGCCGGCAACCGGCAGCCCGTCGACGCCGATGGGGTTTGGCCGCGACCATGTTCCGGACGCGTCGATGACGGCGCGCGCGAGAACGCGGTGCTCGCCGCCCGCATCGCGGTAGCGGATGACGAAGGGAGCGTCCTTGCGACCGTCATTGGCGACCTTGTCATGTCCCTGGCGGGTGATCGCGGTGACCTCGGCGCCGAGCTTCAAATTGGCGGCGATGCCGGCAAGTGCGGCAAGCGGCGCCAGATAATCGCGCACGATCTCGCCCCCGGTCGGCAGGCCTCGCATGTCTGGCGCCGTCCAGCCGGAGCGGTCGAGCAGCGCCCGCGCCGCCGCGTCGATATTGTATTGCCATGGCGAGAACACCCGCACATGGCCCCATTCGAGCAATGCAGCGCCAACGCTTTCGCCACGTTCGAGGATCAGGGGGCGGATGCCGCGTTCGACAAGATGCGCGGCGGCGGCGAGGCCGACCGGGCCTGCGCCGATCACCGCGACGGGAAGGTTTGCCATCATGTCCATATGTTCGATCCTTCCGGTATCTTCGAATTACAAAGCGAAAAAAATCAGGCCAGCGCTTTGCCGACGGCAGGCGCGCAGATGGCATCGGCACAGCACTCGTCGGCGAGATAGCCGATCAGCGCATTCATGCCGGGATAGTTGGCGCGGCAGATCAGCGTCGTCGCTTGCCGTTCCTGCGTCACAAGGCCGGTGTCGACCAGCCGCTTGAGATGATGCGACAGCGTCGAGGACGGAATATCGAGCTTGCCCTGGACGCTGCCGACGGCAAGCCCGTCGTCACCGGCGCGCACCAGAATGCGGTAAAGCTGAAGCCGCGTCGGATTGCCGAGCGCTTCGAGCTGGGCGGCTGCTTTTTCGAGTTTCATGGAAATAAACTACGCGCCGCCCATCGAGTCGTCAACCTAATTTCGAAAAATATGGAAATACCGTCAGCCGACCCGCTTGCCCGAAGCGTCGATGACCACCTCGCCATCCTCCTTGGTGAACGCACCGATGTCCGGGTTGGGCAGGATGTCCAGCACCTTTTCCGACGGCCTGGCCAGCACCACGCCGAGCGGGCTCACCACGATCGGCCGGTTGATCAGGATCGGATGCACCAGCATGAAACCGAGGATCTCGTCGTCGGACCATTTCGGGTCGGCGAGGCCGAGTTCGGCGTAGGGCGTGCCCTTCTCGCGCAGCAGGTCGCGCGGTGTCATGCCCATGGCAGCGATCAACTCGACCAGCTTTTGCCGTGACGGCGGCGTCTTCAAATACTCGATCACCTCCGGTTCCTCGCCCGACTGCCGGATGACGGCCAGCGTGTTGCGCGAGGTGCCGCAATCGGGATTGTGATAGATGGTGATGGTCATTTCGCGGCCTTCATCTGTCTGGTTGGTTTCGGTTCGGCAAGCAGCCAGCCCGCCAGGGCCATAGCCAGCAGCGCGCCCAGCAATTCGGCTGCTATGAAACCCGGCAGATCGACCGGGCGGATGCCGGAAAACGTGTCCGACAAGGCACGGGCGATGGCGACGGCCGGATTGGCGAATGAGGTCGAGGCCGTGAACCAGTAGGCGGCCGTTATGTAAAGCCCGACCAGCCAGGGGATCGCGTCGGAACGGAAGCGCAGGCCTGCCAGGATGGTGAAGACGAGGCCGAAGGCGGCGACTGCCTCGGCGAGCCATTGCCCGGCTCCGGTCCGCACCGTCACCGAGGCCTGCAGGATCGGCAGTTCGAACATGGCGTGCGCAAGGAACGTCCCGGCGATGCCGCCGACGATTTGGGCGACGACATAGGCGATCGCCGCCCTCGCGTCGATTTCGCGGCGGAGCGCGAACGCCAGCGTGACGGCCGGATTGAAATGCGCGCCTGAAAGCGGCCCGAGTATCGTGATCAGCACGACAAGGATCGCCCCCGTCGGCAACGTGTTGCCGAGCAGCGAAATGGCAATGTCGTGCGTCAGCCGGGATGCCATGATGCCGGAGCCGACCACGGTCGCGACCAGCAGCGCGGTTCCCAGCGCTTCGGCAACGCAGCGGCGTGGCAGGTCGTTCGCCACGGCGCCCAGCTGGCCATCGGCAGGGTGCAGGCGATCTCGTACAGCCACTTCGCTCATCGGCGTGCTCCTAGCAGTCACAGGTCACGGCATTGATGACGGGACGGCAGAGTTCCGGCGCGCCGTTGCAGCAATCTTCCATCAAATAGGCCAGCAGGTCCCGAAACCCGGTCATGTCGGCGACGTAGCGCACGATCCGGCCATCGCGTTCGGGGTGGATCAGCCCGGCATGGGCGAGCACCTTCAGATGCGCCGACATGGTGTTCTGGACCGTATCCAGCTTTGTGGCGATCTCGCCCGCCGGAATGCCTTCCGGACCGGCGCGGACGAGCAGCCGGAAAACATCCAGCCGCGTCTCCTGGCCAAGGGCCGCCAGCGCGTTCAATGTGTCTTTTTTATCCATATATCCGAATCCTTGGATTTATGGATATCGACTCTCCCGCGACCTGTAAAGCGGGGATTCCGGACGGCTGCAACCAAGCGGGTCTTCACCGCGGATGCAATCCGCCCTCGCCAGCCATCAGGTGACGGCCAGCACCTTGCCCGTATCGTGCTCGCGCACGAAATCCACGCGGGCGCCGTCCCAGTGATAGCTGTAATGCCGGCCCTGCACCGGAATGGTGATGGCGTCCGGCCAGAAGATGCCGATGCAGCCGCCGCCCGGCATGCGCACGCTGTTCCACACCAGCCCGTCGCTGCCGGTCGCCCGCAGCGCCCGCCCCTCCGCTTGCGAGGCGGTGTAGTCGTCGGGATCGAGCACGCCGGGCACCGCGTTCACGTCGTCGAGGTCGCGGTCGACGCTGCCGATCAGGACGCGAAAATCCGCCGTCCAGCCCGGATCCTCGTTGGTGGCGCGCATGAATTTCTGATGGTGGTGAATGGTCTCGGCGAGCGCCACCTCTTCGCTGTCGCCGGCATAGTAGATCCCGTAACTGCCATCCGAGAACCGACCGGGCCGCAGGGTCGAGCAATGCACGAAGGGCGCCATCACGAAGCTGGCGCCAGGACCGGAAACCCGCCTTGTGGCCGCCACCTTGCCAAGGTCGCCGATCTCGAGCCTGATGCGCGGGTTGGTCTTCTCCTCGACCGCCGCCAGCGCCTCCCAGTCACGCGGGTCGGCAATGTCCTCGAAGAGGTCGATGGGCGGATGGATGGAGCGGATGATGCGGAAGGTCTGCTGCCAGTGGACGCGGCGCCGGACCGCAAGCCCACTCACCATGCACCACGCTCCGCATCGAGCCATTCGCGCATTGCGGCAAGGTCGGAGATTTCGCCGCGCAGCATCAGGTCGAGCGCCGACTGGCCGCCGAAAGCGGCATTGGGCTTGCGGATCCAGGCATAGCCGCGCGCCGGCTCCGTAAAGAGATAGCGCAGCCCTTTGTGGATGCCCATCAGATGCGCCATGCGGGTGCGCAGGTCGCGGTCGATCCTGCCTATGCCGCCCTCCTTCCAGCGTGCCCCAGTCTTCCAACGTGCCCATGTGCGCGCCGACATGCCGCCGAGCAGGATGCAGGCTTCCAGGTCGGTGAGGTTCCAGGCCTTGAACAGGTTGACGGTGGTGCGCGCCAGCGCGCCCGCCTCTTCATCCGAAATGGCGTTTCCAACCGTGGCCGGCGTGGTGACTATGGGCTGAAGCTGCATTTTTTCGTCCTTGCTATTGGCAGATATATAGCATGAATTTGCCAATTGGCAAGAAACGGATCCAACTGCGGATCAGACGCATTCCGTGAATCCCCATGAGCGCTTAGCCAAAAGCTCTRGGCCGCGCGCAATCAGGTTTTTGGAACAGTCGAGACGCGAGCCAGGATTTCACACCGCTCCAATGCATAATTCCAAGCGGAGAAAGGCGGATCAACCCGCAGCCCCGGCGGTGTCTTTATGAACGGATCCGAGCCAAACAAGCTGTATTTCTCAAACAGCTCTTCGGCAGTCGCTCCGGGTTTGAAAGCATCTTCCAGTTCGCTGTCGACTATGGCGCGGCAGCGCTCCACAGCCCCATCGTAGGTTGGAAATTTTCCGTCGAGGTAACGGTGGCTCTCATCGCGATAATGAAAATGATCGTCGACAAAAACCTGGTAGTGGCTCTCGTCGGGCTCTTGTCCTTCCAGCTTCGGTTGGGAGCTCCCCACACTCAAGGCTCGAATCCTCCCGCTGCCGGCAATCCAGCCTATCACCAGTCGCTTTCCGCGAGCAACGAAGCCGTGTCGCCCCGGCGGCTTGCTTGCCCTGGCATCCAGGCGGGCAGCCTGAGGCCTCAAAACAGCAAGGGCGCGGCCAACCGTGCGCACCGCCCCTGAATCGCAGGACGGGCCGGCATTGCCGCCGGCCCGGAACTGCGTCGTGCCTATTCAGCCGCCTCGTAGCCGGCGATGCCCTTGATCTCGAGGAAATCCTCAAGACCGTATTCGGCATATTCGCGGCCGTTGCCCGACTGCTTGTAGCCGCCGAACGGCAGGCCGGCGTCCCAGGTCGGATAGTTGATGTAGACATTGCCGGTGCGCATGCGCGCCGCCACTTCGCGCGCTTTCTTCATATCCTTGGCCTGGATGTAGGAGGCAAGGCCGTAGACCGTATCGTTGGCGGTTTCGATTACCTCCTCGACGCTGTCATAGGGCATGATCGCCAGCACCGGTCCGAAGACCTCCTCGCGCGCGATCCGCATGTCGTGGGTGACGTCGGCGAACACCGTCGGCCGGACGTAGTAGCCACGGTTGAGTTCGGCGGGACGGCCCGGGCCGCCGGCGACCAGCGTGGCACCTTCTTCGATGCCGCTCTGGATCAGTTCCTGGATCTTGTCGAACTGGACCTGGCTGACGACCGGCCCGAGCTTGGTGCCGGCCGCGTCTGCAGGGCCTACGGTGAACTTTTCCGCCGCGGCCTTGGCATAGCCGGCAGCCTCGTCATGGCGGTCGCGCGGCACGAACATGCGCGTCGGCGCATTGCAGGACTGGCCGCTGTTGCCGAAGCAGCCGGCGACGCCCTTGGAGACGGCCTTCGCGAGGTCGACATCGCCGAACAGGATGTTGGCCGACTTGCCGCCGAGTTCTTGATGCACGCGCTTGACCGTATCGGCGGCGGCCTTGGCCACCAGGATGCCGGCACGGGTCGAACCGGTGAACGACATCATGTCGATGTCGGGGTGGCTGGACAGCGCCTGGCCAACGCCCGGTCCGTCGCCATTGACGAGGTTGAAGACGCCCTTCGGCACCCCGGCCTCGTCCAGGATTTCGGCGAAGATGATGCCGTCGAGCGGCGCGATCTCGGACGGCTTCAGCACCATGGTGCAGCCGGCGGCAAGGGCGGGGCCGACCTTGCAGGTGATCTGGTTGAGCGGCCAGTTCCATGGCGTGATCAGGCCGACGACGCCGATCGGCTCCTTGACCACCAGCGAGCTGCCCTTGACCTGACGGAACTCGAACGACTTCAGCACGTCGGCCATCTTCTGCAGATGCGCGAGGCCGACGCCGACCTGGCTGTCGAGCGCGAACTGCCGCGGCGCACCCATTTCGCGCGATACGGCGAGCGCCAGATCGGCGCTGCGCTTCTTGTAGACCTCGATGATGCGGTTCAAGAGCTCGAGCCGCTCGCCGACCTCGGTGAAGCCAAAAGTGTTGAAGGCGCGCTTGGCGGCGGCCACCGCCTTGTCGACATCGGCCTTGGAGCCGAGCGAGATCTGCGCGAAGGCATCCTCATTCGACGGATCGATGACGTCGAATGTGTTGGGCACAACAGGATCGACCCACGCGCCATCGATATAGAACTGCAGATTGTGTGACATGGTTTTCTCCTTGGGGTGCGCCGCATGGCTTCGCCGGCCGTCATATGTGGCTGGAGATAACGATGCACAAACGCTGCTGTCAAACGCAAGAGCCAAGTGATTGAGCCAGCCGTGTGCAATATGCCCGTTACGCTTTAGCGGAAGCGGTGAAGAACCCGCCGTCGAGTTCCTTCGCGCCCCCCTCTGTCCTGCTGGACATCTCCCCCACAAGGAGGGAGATTGGCAGCTTGGGCGCCGGCGCTCTTCCTGCGACATCCGCGATTGGCAAAGGCGGTGTGGTGGCGGCCGATCTCCCCCCTTGAGGGGGAGATGTCCGGCAGGACAGAGGGGGGCGCCACAGGGCGCTATCTTTGAGCCGTGAACTGGCCACCCACATCAGCCTGCCAGTTTCTTGCTCATATAGACCGTCACCCCGTTCATGAACGGCTCCTCCCGGTCGATTGTGTAGCCATACTTTTTGTAGAGCGACACATTGGCCTCGAAGGCGCCGTTGGTCAGCAGGCGCAGCGCGGGGCGGCCGGCTTCGGTCGCCCTCCGCTCGGTCTGCTCCAGCAAAAGTCGGCCGATGCCCCTGCCCTGCGCCCGCGGTGCGACGCAGACATTCTCGATCCAGAGATGGTCGTCGGCCAGGATCGTTTCGATCATCCCGACAATGCCGTCCTCCTCGACGGCAAGATCGAACGGATGCTCGGCGACGGCCTTGTCGTAATCGGCGCGCATCGGCAGCGGCTCGCGGCCGATCACCGGCACCCATTTGGCATAGGCGGCGCGCACGATATCCCTGATCGCGGTGGCGTCCGCCGGCTCGGCCGGCCGAAGCCGGATGGAAGAAGTGATGGTCATGAAAATGCTCCAGGCATGAAAAACCCCGCCGGCGGATGCCGCGGGCGGGGTTGGAAACGAACGAACCGGATCTATCGTGCCGGTCTTTGTCGTCGCGCAATCAGCTTGCCGCTCCGCACTCTGCAGGGGCGGCGTCGCTTGCTGTTGGCGGGCGCAAAGACGAACATGGGGGTCAAGCTGGAGCAGGAAGCGCGCCGCTGTCAAGACGGACGCTCAATCGGCAATGTCTCACGTCATGGAATCCCTGTATGCCTTGCGGCAACAACAATTTGGCCGATGGACAAGATATGACCGGGACGCTGAGCAAAGCGGTGCGGATGGTCGCCATCCTGAACCTCGGTTATTTCGGCATCGAGTTTGCCGTGGCCGTTTGGATCAGATCGGTATCGCTGTTCGCGGACAGCATCGATTTTCTGGAGGACGCATCCGTCAACCTGCTGATCATGGTCGCGCTGGGTTGGACCATCCGCAATCGAGCGCGGCTCGGGATGGCGCTGGCGGGCGTACTTCTGATCCCGGCTTTGGCGACCCTTTGGACCGCTTGGGAGAAATTCAACGTTCCAATCCCGCCAGCGCCCGTTCCGCTGACGCTTACCGCGGCCGGCGCGATCCTCGTCAACCTGACATGCGCGCTCTTGCTCGCTCGCTATCGCCATCACAGCGGCAGTCTTACCCATGCGGCATTCCTGTCGGCCCGCAACGATGTCCTGGCGAATGTCTCGATCATTGCCGCCGGCCTGGTCACGGCCTTCGTGTGGAACTCAGCCTGGCCAGATATCATCGTTGGCCTTGCAATCGCCGTCATGAATGCGGATGCCGCCCGCGAGGTCTTCACGGCTGCAAGACGCGAGTTCGCGCAAAGCCATATTTCAAGCTGACGCACTGCGCCTTCAATACTCCTGCGCCGTCGGTCGAAACAGGATCTCGTTGATGTCGACCTCGTCCGGCTGGCTCATGGCGAACACCACTGTCCTGGCGAAGGAATCGGCGGGGATGGCCACCCGGTCGTAGAGCGCGCGCACGCCTTCGGCGACATCGGGCTCGGTGACGCTGTCCGGCAATTCCGTCGCCACGGCGCCCGGCGAGATGATGGTGGTGCGGATGTTGTAGGGCTTTACCTCCTGGCGCAGGCCCTCCGAGATGACGCGCACCGCGTGCTTGGTCGCGGCATAGACGGCGCCGCCCGGCCCCACCTTGTGGCCGGCGACCGACGAGACGTTGATGATATGGCCGCTCTTCTGCGTCTTCATGTGGGAGAGCGCCGCGGCTATGCCGTAGAGCACGCCCTTGATGTTGACGTCGATCATCCGGTCCCAGTCCTCGACCTTGCCGCGTTCCAGCGGCGAGTGCGGCATCAGGCCGGCATTGTTGATGATGACGTCGACGCGGCCATGGACCTTGACCGCATGGTCGACCAGACGCCGGACCTGTACGACATCGGTCACGTCGGTCGCCAGGATGGCGTCCTTGCCCAGCGACAGCCCTGCCGCCAGCGCCTCGAGCCGGTCGAGACGGCGCGCGCCCAGCACCAGTTTCGCGCCCTCTTTGGCCAGAAGCCGCGCGGCGGCTTCGCCCAGCCCGCTGCTGGCGCCGGTGATGACGACGACCTTGCCCTTGATGTTCTCTGTCATGGGATTTTCCTTCCGCTTCAGCGATCGATCCTCGCCGCTTGTTGTGGCGAATAGCGCTCTCCCTGCACGGCAATCGCCGAGACCGCGTTCTCGATGTCGCGAAGATCGTCCACGCTCAGCACAACGGCGGCCGATCCGATGTTCTCCTCGAGGCGATTGAGCTTCGTGGTGCCGGGGATCGGGACGATCCATGGCTTGCGAGCCAGCAACCAGGCGAGCGCGACCTGTGCGGGGGTCACCTTCTTCCCGGCTGCGATCTTGACGATCGCATCGACCAGCGCCTGGTTCGCCTTGCGGGCCTCCTCTGCAAAACGCGGAACCGTGTTTCGGAAGTCGCTGCTGTCGAACGTCGTGCTGGCGTCGATGGCGCCGGTGAGGAAGCCCTTGCCCAGTGGGCTGAAGGGCACGAAGCCGATCCCCAGTTCTTCCAGGACCGGCAGGATCGCCTCCTCGGGTTCACGCCACCACAGCGAGTATTCGCTCTGCAATGCCGTGACCGGCTGCACCGCATGCGCACGACGGATGGTGCGCACGCCCGCTTCCGAGAGGCCGAAATGCTTCACCTTGCCTTGGCTGATCAAGTCCTTCACCGCGCCGGCCACCTCTTCGATTGGCACGACCGGATCGACGCGGTGCTGGTAGAGGAGGTCGATATGGTCGGTCCTAAGCCGCTTTAGCGACGCCTCGACGACCTCCCGAATATGCCCCGGCCGGCTGTCCATGCCGTCGTGTCCGGCTGTACCGGCAATGTCGATGCCGAACTTGGTGGCAATCACCACCTGGTCGCGGATCGGCTGCAGCGCCTCGCCGACGACCTCCTCGTTCTTGAACGGGCCATAGACCTCCGCGGTGTCGAAGAAGGTGACGCCGCGCTCGAACGCGGAGCGGATCAGGCGGACAGCATCCGGCGTGTCCATCGGTTGCCCGTATGAATGGCTCATCCCCATGCAGCCCAGCCCGATGGCCGAGACTTCGAGGCCACCCTGGCCCAGTTTGCGCTTTTGCATCTCAGTTCTCCTTCATGTCTTCGCTAGGATTCTGACGGTCGCGGCGCGGGCGCGCGCGCTGATCATCGGGGCAAGGTATGGGCTCGCCGCATATTTCGCCCCGTAGGCATCGTCGATGCGGTCGTTGACCGGCCCATCGACTGCTTCGAAGGCGACATCCCTGGTCATGCCGGCGGCGGTGATCCGACCGGCCTTCTGCTTGACCGCAGCCTGGTACCAACGCGACTTCCGGCCGTTGTAGCCGCGCACATAGATTTCGCCTTCGGTCACCACCGACCAGATCCAGGTCGGCGTGCCAAAGGTCACGCGATCATCGCGCAGCGGCGCGATGTGCAGATCGTCGGTCGCGGCGATCCTGCCGAGTTCGTCCTTCGACCACGTCATTTGTCACCTACCATACTGCGCGTCGCTGACCTGCTCCATCCAGTCGACGGCCTTGCCGTCCAGCGCTTCCTGGATGGCGATGTGGGTCATGGCGGTGGTCGGTGCCGCGCCATGCCAGTGCTTCTCGCCCGGCTCGAAGCGCACCACATCGCCCGGCCGGATGTCTTCGACCGGGCCGCCCTCGCACTGCACGCGGCCGCAGCCGGCGGTGACGATCAGCGTCTGGCCGAGCGGATGGGTGTGCCAGGCGGTGCGCGCGCCGGGCTCGAAGGTAACGGCGTTGCCGGCCGCACGCGCCGGCGCGATGGCTTGAAACAGCGGATCGATGCGCACCGTGCCGGTGAACCAGTCGCCCGGCCCCTTGCCCGAGGCTTGAGAGCCGCTTCGCTTGATTTCCATGGTTTATCCCTTCTCGACGCGGGGCAGGCACGGCCGCCGGCCTCGGAACCGCCGCCTTTGGGCCGCCCGATTGCGATGATGCCTATTTAAGGCCTGCGATTGATCGCGATTAGCTGCTATATCCGGCATGTACTTATGAGAAGGGCTCATGAATGCCGCGCGACAATCTGAACGAGCTGACCGCCTTCCTCGCCGTCGCGCGTGAGCGGAGCTTCACCCGAGCGGCAGCCAGGCTCGGCGTCTCGCAATCGGCGCTCAGCCACACATTGCGGGCGCTGGAGGAGCGGCTGGGCGTGCGGCTTCTGACCCGCACCACGCGCAGCGTCTCGCCGACCGAGGCGGGCGAGCGCCTGGCTCGCAGCATCGGGCCGAGGCTCGACGAGATCGAGATGGAACTCGCCGCCTTGAGCGCGTTGCGCGAAAAACCCGCCGGCACCATCCGCATCACCGCCGGCGAGCACGCCGCCGATGCGGTCCTGTGGCCGGCGATCGCTAGGCTGCTGCCCGACTATCCCGACATCAGGATCGAGATCATCGTCGACTACGGCCTGACCGACATCGTCGCCGAGCGCTACGACGCCGGCGTGCGGCTTGGCGAACAGGTGGCGCGCGACATGATCGCGGTGCGCATCGGCCCCGACATGCGCATGGCGGTGGTCGGCGCTCCGGCCTACTTCGCCACCAGGCCAAAGCCGCGCGCGCCGCAGGACCTGACCACGCACAATTGCATCAATCTGCGGCTACCGACCTATGGCGGGCTCTATGCCTGGGAATTCGAGAAGGCCGATCGCGAACTGAAGGTGCGGGTCGAGGGCCAGCTGGTGTTCAACACCGCCGCGCTGCGGTTGAATGCCGTGCTTGCCGGCCTGGGTCTTGCCTATTTGCCCGAGGACCAGGTGACGACCTATCTGGCCGACGGCCGGCTGGTGCGGGTGCTGGCCGACTGGTGCCCGCCCTTCCCCGGCTACCACCTCTATTACCCCAGCCGGCGACAGGCGACGCCGGCCTTCTCGCTGCTGGTCGATGCCTTGCGCTACCGTGGCTAGATGGAGTTGACGAGAGTATCTGGTGGAAGACGAGCGGCCGAGCAACGACCTCGGCATGTTCTAACTTATGTCACCCAAAGGTGCGCAGTGGTTTTGGGTGAAGCGCCCAATTCAGGAACCGGCCTCCTCGAAATATTTGGCCCTCAGCCATGTGTTCGACGGTCCGCTCCTGTAGCGGCTGTCGGTGCGCTTCGAGATGATGATCTCAAGCTTGTCGATGGCGCGGAAGATCGCGAGCGCATTGCCCTCGAAATGCTCGCTGTACTGGATCTTGCCGAGACCGTGCTCGACCAGTTGCCACAGCGCCTGCTTGCGCTGCAGCAGGGGCAAGGACGTTAGATTGCGACCGTTGAGATGGAGGATGTCGAACGCGACGAACACCAGCCGGCTCGGTTCGTTCCAGATAGCCGCTTCCAGCGCAGGGCAATCGGGAGCCCCCTGCTCGCCCGGCACAATGACCTCGCCGTCGATAATGGCAGACCGGCATGGCAGCTCGGCGGCCAGCGCGATGGGCCAGTATTTCGTGGTCCAGTCTCGGCCGTTCTTGCTGTAGAGACGCACGCCGCCTTTATCGATGATGATCTGCGTTCGGTACCCGTCAAGCTTGACCTCGTGGACCCATCCCTCACCTTCGGGCGGCCGCTCGACCAGAGTCGGGATCTGCGGCGGAATAAATTCCAGCCGGCCGCCGATGACCTTGGCACGCTTACTCAATGACGCCACCTTTGACCGAGCAACGGCGGCTGATCGGCACAGGCAGCCCGACATCCTCCCAACCTGGACGCCTGCCGCCTGTGCCGAGCCCCCGCCGAGCATTGCCAGCATCTGCGCACGGGGCCGGATTGTCGTTAGCTTCGCATCCAAAAATTTATCCTGGCGTACATATCGCACGCGGTGCGGCGCTCCAGCACCATCACCGACTGGCCTGTCCTATCCAGGATTGCAGCCAACCCACGCAGTCCCCTGTCAAATTTCGGGCGACCCTGGTTAGTCCATCAAAAGGACCAGGGCGGGATGCAGCTTCTTCAGGTTCGGCAATGATTTCGATTGCCAGGGTATGTCGGGCGTTCCACGCACGACGAGCCGAACTTCGGGATGCTTGCGCACCTCGATGGTAAATTTCGCCAGCAGGTTGATGCCGGAAGAGTTGAGAAAGTGGAGGTCCTTCAAGTTGAGCGTAATGGAGGGGGGATTTGCGGCAAGAACACTGGTCGCCAAAGCCGTGACAGGCGCACCGGCTTCGGAACTTGCAAGCCGCATGGCGCCGTCGAAGAAAATTTCGCTTCCTTCGATCCACACGCGGTAGTCGTCTGTCTTGATTTCCATGGCCTTGCTTCGTGACCTAGTTGTGAGTTTGCGAGATCGGAATGGAGGCATATGTTTCCAGGCAAATCCGATCGGTTTCGTCGACGGAGCTGAATATCCAGGCCAGGCGTGCGCCATAGTCGCTCATCAACGTCAGCAATCCGAGTCCGGAGCCTGTCACGTCGGGGTTGGCAGCATTCGCTTCAATTCGCTGTATCAGCAGGTCTCTGGGGTCCCCAACCGTGATGTCCGCCAGGAGGCTTTGGAACTCGGACGCGTCTTCACCATCGAGGTCATTCGACACCTTGAGCTTGAAGCACTCCGAATCCATCGACGCCTCGATCACGATTTCACCCGGTGCGCGAAACTTGACAGCATTTTCGATGAGCTCGTTGGCCAGGTATCCGATGCTGTGCCGCACTTCCCTGTAGTCATTGCGGGACGACTGAAAGCGCAATGCGAAAAGATCGGCGATGAAGTCCGAAGTCGTAGCGCAATGACGCCAACTCAAGTCGAGAGGTCCGTCGAACAGCCGCACCCGGCTGACGCTTTCCATCATTCCGATTGCAAGGTCAGGGGTACCGAACAGCGTGGTCATCCTATGTGTGCCTTATGATCACGAGGGTGATGTCGTCGTGGATCTTCTGGATTCCGATATGGGCCATCAGATCCTCGATGATCCCGGTTTTGATTTCCTCGGCGCTGCTGCCATGACGTTTTCGGGCGCTCTGGCAGAGGCGCTCGAACCCGAACAGTTTTCGGTCATGGTCTTCCGCCTCGGTCACACCGTCGGTGTGCAGCACGATCACATCGCCAATCCCAAACAGGATGTTCCGCGTGGCAATGAACTTCGAGATGTCTTTCTCCAGACCAACTGGCAGACCCAGATCTATCGTATCGATGCGTTCGACTTCGCCACCCGCACGGACAACGAGAACATCCTCATGCTGGCCCGATAGCGTTACCCGCTCATCCTCGAAATCAAGAAAGGCCAGCGAGAGATGCTTGTCGGTGTTCGTCCGCTCGATATTCTTATAGATCGCTCTGTTCAGCCGATCCAGAAACTGGTGTGGATCCGCTTCGTTGGTCTCCTGCAGCGCGCGTGCAACGGATTGGACCATCAGCATCAGCACGCCGCTCTCGAGACCATGACCGGTCACGTCGCCGATGCCGATCTTGACCCGTGATCCATTTTGCAGGACGTCGTAATAGTCACCCCCGACCTCGTCGGCCGGTCGCATGTAGGCCGCGATCTCCAGCCCTGGAATCGCTCGGAGTTCGAATGGTTTCGGCAGCACCATCATCTGGATATGCCTGGCGACTGCGAGCTCGGCACCGAGGCGGACGTTCTCGTCCCGCAACTTTTCGTTGAGTGCGGATATTTCCTGATTTGCGTCCCCGAGCTCCCTGGTTCGGTCGTCGACGAGCTGCTCGAGGTTTTCCGTGTGAAAGCTGATCTGCTCGGCCATCCGGTTGAAAGCGATCCCTGCCGCTCCGACCTCGTCGCGCGTCGGAATGCTCACGCGGACTGAATAGTCTTTGGATTGGAGCCGCTGGGCCGCGCTGGCAAGCGCTCTGAGGCCTGCGGTGATGCGCTTCGAAATTCCGAGCACGGCCGCGAAAACAATCAGAAGCGAAACGATGATCGCGCCGATCTGAAAGAGCAGGATACGATTGGTTGCCCGCGAAATACTCTGTTGCGCGGCGAACAGGGACGCATAGATCTCCCGTTCGGGAACGACGATCCCGACCGACATCGTTTCGGACTTGATCGGTCCCGAACTCCACAGATTGGTTGGCTTCAATCTCTTGAGGACAACGATGTAGGGTACGCGCTCGCCTTTATTGTCGAGCATGATATGTTGAATGACGCCGTCATTGTTCTGGTCGAGAGGCAGCGACGCGATTGCCGGCTGCAGACTTCCCCGCAGGGACCTCTCCAGGCCAGTGACGCCTTGCGTACCCGCATCGCTCGATGAAGTCAGGCCGATGATAGCCTGGCCCGACGGATTGATCGCCACCACGTTGCCAGTCGACATCGTGAGGAAGCCGAACCCGGTTTCAGCGATCTTCACACGTTCGACGACTTGCGCGAGCTGGTCGAGAGTGATGTCTGCCCCCGCAGTTCCGGCGATACCGGTGCGATCGCGCGTCCACAGCGGATGGAAAAAGCTGACGATCAGCTTTCCCGTGATTGCATCGGTGTAAGGCGCTGTCTGGGTAATGTCGTCAGGGACGGGACGAGAGGCCGGATTCCCGGCCCATTGCTGCCATGAACCATAGATACCCGGAAAGAAGAACTCCCAGAACTCCGCCTTGTTGTGGCCCGGATAGAGCTTGTCGAAGGTCTGTGCCTGGTCCGTATACGGAACCGTCCTGAAGATCGGCCGTTCCTTTGGGCCAATATAGTACATCTGCAATTTGGACGATCCGCTGGCCATGAGAGTCGGCGCGACGAGATCGATCACGGTACTGTCTTCTATTTCCTTCTGAACGCTCGGCAGCGGGGTGTGGTCGGCACCCAGCAGGTAGCCCCAGACGCTTACCACCGAAGGCGCGCCCGGCAGATTCTGCGCCCAATCGCCCCGCGCGTCGTAGACGACCTTCACGGAGCCGGGCGCCTCATGCGAAAGGGTCGCTCCGACCTGTTGCTGCCTGCTCGGATCGTCGATCTGGCCCTGCAGCACGCCGGCCAGCGCCTTGACGTCGCCATGAACGCGGTCGAGCAGCAGGTCGACGCTCAACGCCGTCGATTGGGCGTACGAACGAATGTATTCCTGGTTTGCGGTCGTCAGGCCCTCGCCGACTTCCGACGTGGCATCGCGCGACAGCTTCTGAACGTTCCAAAGCGCCAGACCACCGCTCAGCAGGAGGTCGAACAAGACGGCGCCGCCAACGACCAATACGAATTTCGCTCGAAAGGAGCGCAGGCCGAAGCGCGGTGTAGGCTCATCGCTGGCGTTCATTGCGGCCGTCGCCCCGATGCGACCCAAATCGGCCAACCCGCATAACCCTTGGGGTGGAGCGCAGCGAAAATGTGGTCCTGGAAGCCCTGCCGGAACCGTGCAACGAACTCCGGTCCGTCGCCGCGTCTGGTCGCCATCTCGCCCGCATAGACATCCGCCCAGGCCACAATGACATCGGCGAAGTCCTGCGGATCACCGTCCAGGTTCGTGACCATGAAGGTCTCGACACGTATATCCTCGAATCCGGCTTCGATCAGGTATCGCCGGCTCTTGGGTCCAAGCTCGACGTCCATCTCGAAATGCCCGAACAGCTTCGCTACCTCGTTGTAGGTCCAACGAATGCTCTCGGAGCGCGGCTCGCCGAGGCAATGCGAATTCTTCTCGTTGGTGATATAGACCCGACCGCCTGGCTTGCATATGCGGTAGAGCTCCTTGAGGATGAGTTCAGGTCGATTGAAGATTTGAAGGGAATGCCGGCAGGTGACCAAGTCAAACTGCGCTTCGTCAAGCAGCATCTCCGACGCATCGCCATAGGTATATTCCACGCCCCGGATATCGAACTCCCGCATCACGCGTCGAGCATAGCTGAGGCTTGACATGGAGTGGTCGAGGGCGACGATCCGCGATGGCTGGAACTCCTTCTGCACCAGCAAGGCGAAATCACCGATCCCGCAACAGATGTCGGCCATGACGATGCCGGGCCTCATGCCGTGTCGCGGCAAGATTGCGCGCTCGTGGCGCCAGGTCATCTTTGTCTGTGTGCGCAGGATCGGAACGAACCCGCCTTCCTCGAGGAAGCCCTGCCCCGGATAGAATTTGCTGTCATACTCCTCGACCGTGATGTTCGGTTCAATCCCGCTCAAGCGACTGAATTTTCGCGAGGTCCATCCGACCACGCTTGACGTGATGACGACGAATTTGAGATCGGGTCGAGCCCGACAGGCGTCAAGGAGGATCCTCGAAAAGGCGTGAAACGCAGCGTTGTTCATCTGCGTCAGGCTTCTGACATTGACGTAGAGAACGCCCCGCACACGACTGATCGCATCGCGAAGCAACGCGATGCTGGGCCCAAGCTCATCGACCGCCTGAGGCCGGACCACGCCCGATATGGAGAACTCCTGATTGTTCGCGTCGTATTGCGCCTTGAAGCGTGGGGGAAGGTCGTAAGGGCTCAATTGTGCAGGCCTTCGAGCGGAAGATCCACGACAAGCCTGATTGCATCACCATCGGCTTCCTCGACCCTGAGTGTGGCGTTGTAGTCGACAGCCAGTTCCAGAAGTACGACCTCCCGGCTTGGCGCGATATCGCCAGACACCGAGTTGAGGTATCGCTCCCTGGCCTCGAATCCCGCGACTTGCGACATGGCTTCTTCGTAGAATTGGCGCTCCCCTGGCACGCATGGGAATGTCAGCTCGATCCTGTCCGTGGCGCCATGGCGAGACACCCTGCATGCCAACTCGCCGTCGGTATGGCGCGTGCGAAAGGCAATTTCCAGCAGCTCGTTGAAGGCCGAGGAAAAGAGATTTGAATGCCGGACCGAGTCTGATCTATTTTGACTGATCATCCGGGCCATGTATGTCGAGACATAATCGCAGTGTCTCCAAGCGGAGACAAAGGCTTTGATTTCCATGTCGATCTGGATCATGGGCTCAAAAGTCGGCTCGCCAGCCAGGTCATGTTGAACAGATCCCATCGGCATCCTCACTTATTCCATCAGTATTTGAGCCCTGGTGGGCTATGGCCTCCGAGGCGGAAATTTGACCGCCTCGTAATCAGTCAGTCCCGCACTGCCTCGAAGAATTGCGTGGCGTCTGCGTCGATCGTTTCCACAACTGTCCACTTACAAAGGGTGCAAGGCGCTAGAGCGCCCGATTTGAATTCTCCATCTCCCGTACCACCTTCGGCGGGGACCGCCTGATGAAATCGCTGGTTGCCTCGGCTCCGAGCGGTCGCCCCAGGAGATTACCTTGCAGGCAATCGCAATTTTCCTTGATCAGCCATCGTGCCTGTGCCGACGTCTCGACCCCCTCGGCAGTGACACTTATTCCCAGGCCGTGCGCCAGGTTGATGATCGATCGCACGATCGTTTGGCTTTTGAGATCGGTCTCCAAGTCCGCAATGAAGTACTGATCTATCTTCAAGGTGTCGAAGGGAAAGTTCTTGAGGTAGCTCAACGACGAATAGTATGTGCCGAAATCGTCGAGCGAAATTCGTATCCCCAAGACGTTCA
Organism: Mesorhizobium sp. P2_F8; assembly: GCF_056403655.1. Classification (NCBI taxonomy): domain Bacteria; kingdom Pseudomonadati; phylum Pseudomonadota; class Alphaproteobacteria; order Hyphomicrobiales; family Phyllobacteriaceae; genus Mesorhizobium; species Mesorhizobium sp. P2_F8. The sequence continues at coordinate 123,396 of NZ_JBFUFB010000003.1, read as the reverse complement.
GGGTATTCAACGTGTCGATATTGTCGATCGTCTTCTCAAGAAGAACGGTCTCGGTTATCTCTAGTTCAAGTCTGTCGGCCCGGATTCCAACTGCGTCGATGATCTGGGCGACCGTGTCCGTCAGCGTACCGCTGAGGAACTGAGCTGGCGAGAGGTTCACTGCGACTGTCAGCGAAGAAGGCCACTTCAAGGCCTGCCGACAGGCTTGCTCGAGCACCCATCGTCCAATCTCATCCATCAGACCGTCGGCTTCGGCGATCGGTATGAACACGCTGGGTGGAATGGTTCCGACGTCGGGATGCCGCCACCGCAGCAGCGCTTCGAAACCGATCGTCGACGAGGGAGGCCGAATGAGCGGCTGATACTCCAGATAAAGCTCGCCTCGCTCCAGCGCGGTTCGAAGGCTGCGCCTCAGATTCTCGCGTTGCTCCAGCAAGAGCAGCATCGAACGGTTGAATGTTCGAGCGCAGCCGCGTCCATCTGTCTTGGCAGCGTAAAGAGCAATGTCAGCGGCTTTCATCAGCTGCTCGCCATCGGTCCCGTGCTCGGGCCCGAAAGCAATTCCGATACTCGAGCCGACGAAGACGGGAATGCCGTTGATGACGAACGGTTGCTTGAATGCGTCGACCAGCGACCCGGCGAGGCGCTCAGCCTCTGCTGGCTGCTCTTTTCCCAATTGGATAACGGCGAACTCATCGCCGGCATACCGGTACGCCGATTCGCCGTCCTGCAGCGCGTCGCGGATACGACCCGCCGCGAGCTGAAGAAGTGTATCGCCCGCCCCGTGGCCGAGCGTGTCGTTGACCGCTTTGAAATCGTCCAGGTCGATTTGCAGCAGGGCGGCTTTCGGCTTTGGTCCGCCGAGGGCCACCATTGCTTGCTGCAGCCGCTCGCCGAATCGCCGCCGATTCTGCAGTCCGGTCAGCGCGTCGTGCGTTGCCTGATGGAGCAGAATTACATGCTCTTGCTCCTCCGCAACGCTCCGCCCGCCATGGTCCCTTGATTCGATGATTCCGGCACCATTTGCAGTGCTGAAGACAAAAACCGACCGGGGCGCTCCGCCCGATGATCGCGGCAGGTCGAGGCTTGCCGGAGAGCCACCCTCGAAGACACGAAGAAATTCGTCGCGATACCTCGCATCGAGAAAGCTCGGGTAGATCTCCCAGACGGCGGCGCCCAGCGCCACCGCGGCTCCGTACACGCCTTTGAGCCTTGTTGCGTAGTGCGTCAGCCGGAAGTCGCGGTCATAGAACGACAAAAGTTCGGTCGTGTTCGCCAAAAGGTCAAAGAGAACCCCTTCGCCGGCACGTGGAGCATCGACCGAGGAAGGCCCCTCGCTCTCCGTGCCGACGCCTGATGCCTCTGGGCGCAAGAGCCACCTCCATAAGCGATGCAGATTCGCGCCGCCCAGTCTAAAAATAGCATAAACGTCAAGCTTGGCAAACTTTCAACTCGCAGTCTTAACAAGGGCCGCAAGCAGCATAGTTGCCATAAATGCTCCGCTGTGATTGGCGGTAAATTGTCGATAACGATCAACAGTCACAGTTCGTTAACAGATCGTGAATTGACGGGAATCAGCTATGCGATTTGATAGCGCGGTGGATGCCGCAAGAAGATATTGTGGTTGACGATATCGTGGTCCATGAGGACGCGTAGCCTTCCCAGCCCCCGGGCAAGCCTCTTTTGAGCCCGCCCCGTCAGCAACGCCGATCTCCGTATTCAGTTTCCGAGCGCCTTGAGCCAACCTTCAAAGGAAGAGGCCTTCTCGTGTCCAGCAAGCGAAACGGAGTGGGCGGAGCGCGGCAACACCACAGTGCCGCGGCCTTCGCGGGGGCTGTAACCGAACTCCTTGCTGAATGCCCGGCTGAAATTAGCCGCTGAACTAAACCCGAAGGCTTCGGCAATTTCGACAATACGCCGCCTGTCCGCCGCATCGCTAAGCGCGACATGTGCCGCCAGAAGGCGGCGGCTTTGTATGTAATGGAGAACCCCACCGCTCGGTTCGAACAGCTGATAGAGACGAGAGCGCGAGACGCCGAGCGCCCGGCACATTGAATCCGGTGTCAGATGAGCCGCATCCAGATTGTTCTGGACGTATCGACGCGCTCGCTCCATCAGCGCGACACTCGCCAACTGTTCGGCGGCCGCGGCATGTTCGGCCGGAGGCGCGAGGCAGGCAATGATCATGCTGCGAGTTGCGTGTACGATGCGGGGCAGGTCATCAGCCGTGAGACTGGGCAGGCTGGCTTCGATGCTGTTGACGTGGTCGACCAGAAGGTTGGCAAAGTTGCCTGACAGAATTGAATTGTTCCTTGCGTCGAGGTTTGCCGCGGCGTCAGAGAACAAATCACGCGGAAGATAGAGAAGGAGACATTCGGAGTCTGTTGTCCTCCCGCGAAACGGGTAGCCAAGCGATCTGATCTCCAATTTGCCCGGTTGGCCTTCTGCAATGCGGCGATCGACCTCCGTCCACGACCGGCCGGTACGTGGCAAGGCGATATACCAGTGATCGATCGCGCTGGACCGAAGCTTCGCGGCAGAACGCATGTAACTATGCGCCGGCGCGTGCTGTTGAACGATCAGCATGCCACCGAGATTCCAAGCCGTGTGGCCGGCGGGAAAGCCATCGTCCAGCGATTTGCCATCCGGCAACCTGACCTCGACAAGCGGAGCCATATGCGCTTGCCAAGCGGCGAATTGATCCTGCGGCGCCAGTTCGAGCGTTGAAAAGGACAGCGGTTCGAGCGCCGGCGCGAGTGACGGGGCAGACTCATTATGGGGTTGAGCCTCGCGCGGCCAACGACGTCGATCACGCTCCGGCGTCTGCCCAGGGGGCTCGTCTTGCCTCTTAGTGTCCATCGTATGGTGCCATATCCGATTCCGGTATGCCCATGCCCCTCTCAATCATGTGGTGTATCTCAGGCTTCTAGCAAGACTGGCGGAACTCTAGTCCACTGAAACGGCGATCACGCTGGATTACAGTAAGAAATAAATGCCGAGATAAGTTTCTGGATGCGAAGCTAACGACACTCTTCAACCTGTTGCTTATAGAATCGGGCATCATGAAATCGTAGTTGAGGAGGCCGTCAAAATGAACACAAAGCTCGACAGCGAAGCTCGTCGCAAGATCATTCTTGATGGATACGGTAACAACGAACCGTTGAAGGATATTGCGGCAAAAATAGGGTGTTCACTGGCCAGCTTGAAAGTCACCGCCAGCAAGATCGGTTGCACTCGAACTCCGAAAGAGGCGGCTGACTTTCGACGTGGGTTTCATATCCCGGAGGACAAACGGCGGGACTACCATCAACTCATGACTGTTGGACAGTATAAAGCCCGCGAGTGTGCGCTGATTTTGGGACTCTTAACACAGCAAACATCCAACGGCGAGTAAACTGTTTCCAATACACTATCGACGATAGTGCCACTCGAACAGTCCATCGCCTCGGCGGTTCATCAGCAAAAGACCCTCCGCAAGCACGAGCGGCGGGCTCTGAAAGGTTCGCGCAGATGCTGCGCCGGCGCTCCAATCGCACCTGCCTGAGCCATCATGATCTGGCGATTTGCGAACGTGTGTTCAACCAGGTATGCGCGGATGAGGATCTCGATCCTTTGGACCCGAAAGCCGAAATCTTGGCGATGATGGTTGTGGCCCTTGTTCGAAAAGCGCACACCAGCGAGCACGAACTGCTGGAAGCCGTCAGATCTCGTCGGCAAAAGGTCGCGAGAAACAGGCACTAGTGCATGCCGTCCAAAGCATGCTGCGGTGTTGGTGCATCGACAGAAACCTAAGGCGCATGATTCCGTTCAGTCGCTTTAGCCAAGGCACCGGAGTTGATAGAAGTTGGCATGGCATAATCCATCGGAGCAATCGCCGTGACCGACACCAAGCTTGCCGACACCTATCGCAGCTATATCGCTTGCCTCAACAATCAGGACTGGAGCACGTTGCACCGGTTCGTCCATGACGAGGTGCACTACAATGGCGACCGGGTCGGGCTGTCCGGCTATCGCAAGATGCTGGAGCGGGATTTTTCCGAGATCCCTGACCTCTATTTCGACATCCAGCTACTGATCTCCGATACGCCTTTCATAGCCAGCCGGCTTCAATTCAACTGCACGCCCAAGGGAAATTTCCTTGGCCTGCCCGTCAACGGCAGGAAGGTCTCCTTCAGCGAGAACGTCTTCTATGAATTTCTCGACGGCAGGATCAGGCACGTCTGGTCGGTCATAGACAAGGCGGCCATCGAAGCGCAGCTCTAATGGAAGAGGACGGCGGCGGCTGCGCGATGAGACCACCAATCGTTCGATAAAATCGATCGTTCTAACGAAAATAATTCGTTGGAAAGATCGGTTCAGGAATGGCATTCCTCCGGCATACACGCCTGGAGCATTGCATTGTCTTCCCTTACCCACATCGCGAACGATATTCCGAAGAGCCTGATTTCCGTCGAACTCGCCCAAGGTCGAAAGTCGCTCAATTCGGTGTGGAACGGCGTTGTGCCCGGCATCGTGCTGGTCGCGATGATCACAGGCGTCGCCTTCTCGGCCCGCAATGTGTCCGGCTTCGCTCTCTTCAGCCCGATGATCCTCGCTGTCGTCGCCGGCATGATCTATTCCAACGTGCTCGGCACCCCTGCCCACGCCAAGGCCGGCATCGCGTTTTCGCAGCGCCGGCTGCTGCGCTTCGCCATCGTGCTGCTCGGCTTCCAGCTGACGCTTGGCCAAGTGGTGTCGATCGGCGCCGGCGGCGTGGGCATCGTGGCGCTGACGCTTGGCTCCACCTTCCTCTTCACCATCACGCTTGGCCGGCTGATCGGCGTCGACGCCAAGCTGGCGCAGCTGATCGCCGCCGGCACCTCGATCTGCGGCGCCTCGGCCATCGTCGCCACCAACATCGTCACCGACGCGCGCGACGAGGACGTCACCTACGCCGTCGCCTCGATCACGCTGTTCGGCACCGTCGCCATGCTCGGTTTCCCGCTGCTGGCGCCATTGCTCGGCCTCGACCAGCACGCTTTCGGCCTGTGGGCCGGCGCCTCGATCCATGAGGTGGCGCAAGTCATCGGCGCCGGCTTCCAGAACGGCACCCAGTCCGGCGAGATCGCCACCGTCGCCAAGCTGACCCGCGTTGCCATGCTGGCGCCGATGGTCATCGCGCTCGGCCTGATGGCGCGCCGCAAGAGCAGCAATCAGTCGGCGGCACGACCGCCGATGCCCTGGTTTGTCGCCGCCTTCGTCGCCGTCGTGGCGTTAAACAGCCTCGTCAGCGTGCCGGCCGAGGTGAAGTCGGCGATGGCGCTCGCCACCACCATCATGCTGACCATGGGGCTGGCCGCCATGGGCCTGCAGGCCGACATTTCGCAGCTGCGCTCGCGCGGCCTGCGCCCGCTGGCGCTGGCCTTCTCGGCCTTCCTGTTCATCGGCTGCTTCAGCCTGATGCTGGTGAAGCTCGTCTGAGGCGCTCTAGGGCGTTCGAACATTCAGTCCTCGAACGAGCTCGCGGCGGCATAAATCGCCGCCAGCGTCTCGATGCCGGCCTGGTCGGCCTTGTCGAAGCGGCCGGGCAACGGGCTGTCGAGATCGAGCACGCCGAAGACGCCGTCATCGTCCTCGAGCAGCACGACCAGCTCCGAACGCGAGTCGGCATCGCAGGCGATATGGCCGGGAAAATCATGCACGTCCTCGATCAGCATCGAGGTGCTCAGTTCCACCGCTGTTCCGCAGACACCCTTGCCGACCGCGATGCGCACGCAGGCCGGCTTGCCCTGGAACGGCCCAAGCACCATCTCCTCGTCGGATTGCAGGAAATAGAAGCCGGCCCAGTTGAGGTCGGGCACCATCTGGAAAATCAGCGCCGCGGTGTTGGCGGCGTTGGCAATCGAATCGCGTTCGCCCTCGAGCAGCGCCTTCAGTTGCGCGGCGAGGTCGCGGTAGAACGCAGCCTTGTCCGAGGTGTCGATGGCCTTGGCCGCAAACATCGCTTGTCTCCGTATCGAGGATCGCGGTTCGTTTCGGCAAGCTCTCTGCACCAAACGACCACTGGGCGATACTAGCGTGAATTCCGGTCGCTGCGAAAGTCGCGAGAAGGATGCCCGGTCCGATACTCGGCAGCACGGCACGTCCATCGAACCGTGCTGCCTTGATCAAGAAGGCAAGTCCATCAGCCGGCGGGCTTGTACGCGCCAGCAGCCTTGTTGGCAGCCGCGAGCACTGCCTTCATATCGAGTTCTTCCAGTACAACCATATCTGTCAGCGAGCCGCTCGCTCGCACCGCAAGGGATATGCCCATCCCTGCGACCTGGTCCGGCACCTCGCCATTGACGACGACGTCATAAATGCCGCGCGTGAACATCACGCTGGTCATCTTGCCGCCAACGCTTTCAAAAAGCGCCTTGACCGCAGCTTGCCTGTCTGACCCCTGCATCAATCCTTTGGCGGCGTGAGGCGCATAGCTTGCCAATATGGTCACTTTCATGACTATTCCTCCCAATGTCATTGTCTCGTGACTGCTCGACAAATTCGAGCCGGCACGGAGTGATTTTTTCGATAGCAACTGCAGGCGCCCTTGGACGCCTTGACGGCCAAGGGCCCACTGCCCGCCAAATATGCGCTGAAGCTAATATAATGACAATACCGGACACCCCGACACCGCCTACAGGAACTGGCTGGACGTGTTCGGCCGGCCCGATGGACTCGCGCCGCTGACGCGCTATGTGATACTGGCGTTGCGCGGAAGTAGCGACGGCTCCGTAGCGCTCACATCGGGCGTTTGGGCTCGCTCTTTGAAGGCGCTGCCGTGTCGGAATCGGACTTCTTGTGCTTGTCGGCGGCAATCCTGCGGATGCGGTCGAAGCGGCTTTCCTCGGTGATTTCGGTCGTAACGACCGTCTCTGGCTTCTGCACGAACGTGATCATGGATCCGTCTCCTGGGCTAGAGGCCTGCGCGCCGGGGGAGACTGCCCCCGGCGGTAATATCCGGCTCCTAGAACCGGCGTAGATTCATGTCAGGCCGGGTCGAAAACGGTGGTTTCCGAGCAGGCCGGCATCACCTGAAACTTTAGTAGCCGCCCATGCCGCCGCCATTGCCTGCAGGTGCGGCATCCTTGGCCGGGATGTCGGTGATCATGGCTTCAGCGGTGATCAGCAGTGCCGCGATCGAGCCGGCATCCTGCAGTGCGGTGCGCACCACTTTCGCCGGATCGACGATACCTGCCTTGATCATGTCGACATAGACCTCGTTCTGGGCGTCGAAGCCCTGATTGTGGTCCTTGCTGTCGGTGAGTTTGCCGACCACGATCGAGCCTTCGACGCCGGAATTCTCGGCGATCTGCCGGATTGGCGCTTCAAGAGCCCGCAGCACGATCGAGATGCCCGCCGTGACGTCGTCATTGGCGCCGGCGAGACCCGCAAGCGCCGACCTTGCGCGCAGCAGAGCCACGCCGCCGCCGGGCACGATGCCTTCTTCAACCGCCGCGCGCGTCGCATTCAGCGCGTCGTCGATGCGGTCCTTCTTTTCCTTGACTTCCGACTCGGTGACGCCACCGACGCGGATGACGGCAACGCCGCCGGAGAGCTTGGCCAGCCGCTCCTGCAGCTTTTCCTTGTCGTAGTCGGACGTCGTCTCCTCGATCTGGCCCTTGATCTGGGCGACGCGCGCCTGGATGGTCGCCTTGGTGCCGGCGCCGTCGATGATCGTGGTGGTGTCTTTGTCGATCAGCACGCGCTTGGCGCGGCCGAGCATCTCGATGGTGACGTTTTCGAGCTTGATGCCGAGATCCTCGGAAATCATCTGGCCTGATGTGAGCACGGCGATGTCTTCCAGCATCGCCTTGCGGCGATCGCCAAAGCCCGGCGCCTTGACGGCCGCGACCTTGAGGCCCCCGCGCAACTTGTTGACGACCAGCGTGGCGAGCGCCTCGCCTTCGACGTCCTCGGAGATGATCAGCAGCGGCCTGCCGCTCTGCACCACCGCTTCGAGGATCGGCAGCATGGCCTGCAGATTGCCAAGCTTCTTCTCGTGGATAAGCACATAGGGCTCTTCCAGCTCGACGCGCATCTTGTCGGCGTTGGTGACGAAATACGGGCTGAGATAGCCGCGATCGAACTGCATGCCCTCGACGACGTCGAGCTCGGTCTCGGCGGTCTTGGCTTCCTCGACGGTGATGACGCCGTCATTGCCGACCTTGTCCATCGCCTTGGCGATCATCTCGCCGACGCTGGCATCGCCATTGGCGGCGATGGTGCCGACCTGCGCGATCTCAGCCGACGATTTGACCTTCTTGGCGCGCGCCTTGATTTCCCCAACGACGGCGGTGACCGCCTGGTCGATGCCGCGCTTGAGGTCCATCGGGTTCATGCCGGCAGCGACCAGCTTGGCGCCTTCGCGCAGGATCGAGGCGGCCAGCACGGTGGCGGTGGTGGTGCCGTCACCAGCAAGGTCGTTGGTCTTCGAGGCCACTTCGCGCACCATCTGGGCGCCCATGTTCTCGAACTTGTCGGTAAGCTCGATTTCCTTGGCGACGGTGACGCCATCCTTGGTGATCCGCGGCGCGCCATAGGCCTTGTCGATGATGACGTTGCGGCCCTTGGGACCGAGCGTGACCTTCACCGCATTGGTTAGGATCTCGACGCCGCGCAGCATGCGGTCGCGTGCATCGGTGGAGAATTTGATTTCCTTGGCAGACATTTTTTTAATCCCGTTCGTGTGGTGGAGTGAACCGCTCGCCGGAGCCTGGCAAAAGCCGGCTCCTCATTGGTCAGGCGGCCTTCTTGGCCTCGACGGCCTTCTCGATGACGCCCATGATGTCGGCTTCCTTCAAGATCAGCAGGTCCTCGCCGTCGATCTTGACCTCGGTGCCCGACCATTTGCCGAACAGGATGAAGTCGCCGGCCTTGACGTCGAGTGCGATCAGCGCGCCGCTTTCGTCGCGTGCACCCGGGCCGACGGCGATGACTTCGCCTTCTTGTGGCTTTTCCTTGGCATTGTCGGGGATGATGATGCCGCCCTTGGATTTGGTATCGCCTTCAGCGCGACGAATGACGACGCGGTCGTGGAGTGGCCGAAATTTCATGGGAACTTCTTTCTGGGGCCGGCACAGGCGGCCACGCCCGTCCTATATAGACGCGTTGGCACTCGATAGATAGGAGTGCCAAAAATTATTCGCCGCCGGAATTAAATATTCAAAAGTATTATTTTGGTTAGCCGTTTCGTGATATCGCCGATTGGTCAAATAATTCAAAAAATTGAATTTTGCCGATTGAGTGCCTATTTATCGGACAAGTTCGTTTTCACGATTTCAGGCACAAGGGAGATTTCTTCGATGGCCGAAGGCAATCAGACGATCATGGAAAAAGCTGAAGCCCGCTTTGTCGACAAGCAGAAGAAAACGGCGGAGCGCAACAAGGCAACCGCTGAATACATGTCCGAGGCACGGGCCAGGGAGATCAAGACCGCAAGGCTTCGGGAGCTGCGGCTGGCCAAGGAAGAGGCAGACCGTGTCGCCGAAGCGCTGAACCCGACGCCGAAGAAAAAGCGGGTGGTCAAGAAAGCCACGGAGGTCAAGACATGAGCCTGACCTTCCCCAATCGCAGCCGCAGCTATGACGAAGCCGGCAAGCGCATCCGTTTCGTCGGCCATGACGGCATGTTCCAGATCTCATTCTCCGTCGCCGCCGATGCGATGACCAGGATGCAGCCGGCGACCGCGACCAATGAAGCCGGCTATCTCGCCACATTCGATACTGAGAGCAGCGCCATCCGCGACGTGGCGTCGAAGGCCTACGACCGCACCCGCAAGAGCATGTACGTGCTGACGGCCGCCGATTTCGGCTGATCAGCCTGGTGCATGTCGCTCAAAACCGGCCCCGGCTGTGAGACAACGACATCCATGGAAGCGAAGATCAACGATCCATCTTCTCGACCATGGTGCGTATCTTTTCAGCCTTTTCAAAATGGTCGAGGCGGTGAGTTCTGATCCACCATTCGGCGGCTTCCATCAAAAGGTCGGGGTCGTCGTTCCTGTTGGCGAAGAACGCGTAGAACGATACGCCGACGCCAGGCCCTTTCTCGGAAATCTTGCGGTCACAGACCTCCAGTATCTTCTGCTTCAGGCTGGCTCTCACGGGAATCCTCGGTTTGCGGTGTGGCGAGCTCTTGCCGGCGGCATAGTGCCGACCTCGGCGGCTGCACAGGTCAGGACTTGCGCTCTGCCCTCTCCCGACGCTTGACGTCACGAACGTTCATCTGCACGACCATGTCCTCGGCCTCGCGCGGGCCCATCCCGACCATCACCTTTTGCCGGATCACGGCAGGCTGGCCGGTGAAGACATCGATGATGGTCCAGCTCTGGGGCAGCTCCATGCGCAGCGCGTAGCGGTTGGCCATGCCGGTCAGCCCTGTATCATGAAAAACACCGCCGCCAGGATCAGCACCGTCCAGGCGATGACCGACAGTTTCAGCACCATGCCGCCATGTGTGGCCAGAAACTCCCGCAGCCGCAACGCGACACCTGCCGACGAAGCCGGCGCCGCGACGGTGGCGACAGGCGCCTTGACGCCAAGTTTTCCAAACACAGGCAGCAGTGACGGTTCACGCACGAAAATGACCTCGAATGTCGGGGAAGGAGCCGGAGCAAGAATGCTCCCTTGCCTTGCATAGCACTCTTTTCTCGAGCGCCCTGCATGCCAAATGCAGATAGGGACGGCGTTGGTGAAAGATGCGCGGCGCCCGTCGACTAAGGCCGTACGACACGCCGGAGCTTGGCCCTCAGGCCGCGGCGCTGCGACCCTTCGCGGCGGGGTCTGACTTGAAGATGCGGAACGTGTTGCGCCCTGCCGCCTTGGCGGCATAGAGCGCGGTATCGGCCTGCATGAACAGGTCGCACGGTGCGCCAGCCTGGGCGAAGGCGATGCCGACCGAGGCCCCGAGCCTGAGCGACTGGCCGCAAGCGCTGACCGGCTTGCCCATCGCCTCGATGATGCCGCGCGCCAGGCCGGAGACCGCGCCGCGGTCGAGATGCGGGCCGAGCAAGACCGCGAACTCGTCGCCGCCGACGCGCGCCACCAGATCCGCCTCGCCGCAGCTGCCGGCAAGCCGCTCAGCCGCCGCCTTCAGGCATTCGTCGCCGACGACATGGCCGAACGTGTCGTTGACGGCCTTGAAGCCGTCGAGATCGATCAGCAGCAGCGCGCCGAGCGGGCGGCCCTCGTCCGTATGCGCAAGCCGCGCCTGGAACCGGCCGCGATTAGCCAGCCCCGTCATGACGTCATATTCGGCCAGATAGCGCATCCGGTCAGACAGGATCTTTTCCTCGGTGATGTCCTGCTTCATGCCGAAGATCCGCACCGGAACGCCGTCCTCACACTCGACCGTCGCAGTGATGCGGATCCAGCGGCTGCGGCCGGCAAGGGTGGTGATCTCGGCATCTAGGGTGAAGCCGTTGCGCTCGGCGATCGCCCGGCCGCGCAGGCTGTCCAACGCCTTGCGCGACTCCGCCGGGTAGCACTTGATGATCTCCGAGCGATCGAGCGCTGAGCCGCGCGGCAGGTCGAACAGGTCATAGACCACGTCGGTCCAGGTAAGCCGCTCGTCGGGCAGGCTGCATTCCCACACGCCGAGGCGCGCGGCTGCCGAGGCGCGGTCAAAGATTTTGCGGCTGTGGGCCAGTGAAAGCTGTTGCTTGGCAATCAGTTCGGCCTGCGCCGCGATTTCCGCCTTGAGCCGGGCGATCGTGGCGGCTTCTCGGCGGCGTTCGTCCGAGCGGCTGTCGTGCCTTGCCCCCCTGCTGGGCTGCGAGACATCGGTTCGCGCCAGGCCTTTCGGGGTGTAGGGCGTATCGGGCATGGCGGAGCTCTGCTGTCCTGGCGAGCGACCACCATGACGCGCAAGCGATTAACACTTCACTGACGGGTGGCCGGACTTCGCCGGAATTTTGCCGCGAAAATCCCACCCACGGGCGCCGGCAATTTTTCCCTTGAACAAGCTCTGGATGTAGCCTAGCCTTACTTGAGAAAAGGTTTTTCCAAAAGTTTTGACCGAGTTGGCCGCAAGGTTGGCTCTTTCTCTGGACTGTAAGGGAAAACCTTTTCCCAACTAAGGATTTTGGCGCGATGGCATCGGAGCCTGTCCCGGTCTTTTCCAAGCCAGTCACCTTGCGTGACGTGGCGGCGCAGGCCGGCGTCAGCGTCGCCACCGCTTCCAAGGCGCTCAACGACCAGGGGCGCATGACCGCCGAGACGCGCGAGCGCATTCGCGAGACGGCGAGGCGTCTCGGCTTCCGGCCCAACAGCCTGGCGCAGAGCCTGCTCAGGCGGCGCAGCTTCACCGTCGGCCTGCTCACCAACGATACCTATGGCCGCTTTTCGCTGCCGCTGATGTCGGGCATTTCGGACGCGCTGGTCGACAATGGCGTCTCGGTGTTCCTGTGCAATGTCGAGGAGGATCCGCGCCTCGGCCAGATGCATGTCGACGCCATGCTCGACAAGCGCGTCGACGGCATCATCGCCACCGGCAAGCGCATCGACCGCCATCTGCCGGTCGACCTCAGCAATCTGCGCGTCCCGGTGATCTATGCCTTCACGCAGCCCGATCCCGACGCCATCGCCTTCGTCTCGGATGATGCCGGCGGCGCGCGGCTGGCCGTCGAGCATCTGTGCCGGCTCGGCCGCCAGCGCATCGCCCACGTGACGGGGCCGGCGAGCTTCGCCGTGGTGCATGCGCGGGCGCAGGCTTACCGCGACGTGCTGGCCGAGAACGGCTTGCCGGTCACCGAGCCGCTGCTCGGCGCCTGGTCAGAAGGCTGGGGTCACGAGGCGGTGGCGCAGCTGTTCGACAGCAGGAATGAAAGGCCGGACGCCGTCTTTTGCGGCAACGACCAGATCGCACGCGGTGTCATCGATGCCTTGCGCGAACGCGGCCTCAACGTTCCCGGCGATGTCGGCGTCATCGGCTTCGACAATTGGGAGATCGTGGCCGAAGCGACGCGCCCGCCGCTGACCTCCGTCGACATGAACCTGGTCGCCCTCGGGCGCGAGGCGGGGCTGACCCTGCTGTCGCTGGTCGGCGGCCAGCCCGCCGCGCCGGGCATTCGAAAACTGCCGTGCCGGCTGGTGGTGCGGCAGTCATGCGGCCATCCGCTGGATGGCTGAAAACCACGCGCCGCGCGATCGGCGCCAAGCCGCGGACCGCGGCGAACCCTGGAGGAGGAGAACATGAGGAACCTGATTGCCAAACTGGCCCTGGCCGCTGCCGTACTGGGTGGCGGCATCAGTGCCGCGGCCGCCGAGACGGCCAACATCTGGGTGCGTGCCGACGGCTCGAATTTCATGCCGAGGATCGTCGACGCCTATAACAAGGCGCACACCAACCAGATCAAGCTGGACATCATCCCCAATGCCGAGATTATCCCGAAATATGGTGCGGCGGCCGCCGGCGGCACGGCGCCCGACGCGCTGTCGCTCGACCTGATCTACACCCCGTCCTTCGCCGCCGCCGGCCAGCTCGAGGACATCACCGACTGGGCGAAGTCGCTGCCCTACTTCTCCAGCCTGTCGCCCGCGCATGTGAAGACCGGCACCTACAAGGACCACATCTACGGCCTGCCCTTCTCGGCCGACGCCTCGGTGCTGATCTGGAACAAGAAGCTGTTCAAGCAGGCCGGCCTCGACCCTGAAAAAGGTCCGACCAACTGGGCCGAGATCGCCGCCGACGCCGAGAAGGTCAACGCGCTCGGCGGCAACATCAAGGGCTTCTACTTCTCCGGCAATTGCGGCGGCTGCAACATCTTCACCTTCACGCCGCTGATCTGGGCGTCGGGCGGCGACATCCTGAGCGAGGACGGCTCGAAGGCGACGCTGGACAGCCCGCAGCTGCGCGGCGCCATCGATCTCTACCGCTCGATGGTCAAGAAGGATCTGGTGCCGGCAGGCGCGCAGACCGATACCGGTGCCAACTTCTTTGCCGCGTTCGCCGCCGGCAATATCGGCATCTCGCCGTCCGGCGCCTTCGCCATCGGCGCGCTCAACACCCAGTATCCCGATGTCGACTACGGCGTCACCTTCCTGCCGGGCAAGGACAGCGGCTGGTCGTCCTTTGCCGGCGGTGACAATTTCGTCGTCACCAAGAGCACCCCGAAACTCGCCGTGGTGAAGGAGTTCCTCGATTTCGCCTATTCGCTCGAGGGCCAGACCATCCTGGCCAAATACGGCAGCCTGCCGGTGCGCGGCGACATCGCCAAGGAAGCGCTGAAGGATCTCGATCCGCGCTACCAGATTGCCGCCGAGGCCATGGCCAAGGGCCGCACCCCCTATTCCGTGGTGTTCAACGATTTGATCAACTCCGCCAACGGTCCGTGGACGCAGATGATCAACGAGGTCTTCTTCGGCGACGATGTCGACGGCGCCATCGCGAATGCACAGGAGACCATGCAGTCGATCATCGACCAGGCGCCGCAGAAGTAGCGGACGCCTCCCGGCCGCCCGCCTGTCTCCCTAGGCGGGTGGCCGGCGCGCCGCTCCTTACCCTCCCCTTTTGTGGGAAGGGTCTCTGCGAAGCAGCGGGGTGGGGGGCGGCGCCGGCCCACAACCCGGACCTGCGGTCCAACCTCCCACAAGGGGGAGGTAGGGCGGCGCGCCGGATGCAACGGAAGAGCAAGCATGACCTCCATCACAGCAGCAACCCCTGCCCCACCACGCGCCCGAAAGCTCACCGGCGCCGGCCGCCGGCAGTGGATCGGCCTGCTCTATGTCGCGCCGGCCGTCGCGCTGGTCGTCGTCTTCTTCCTCATCCCGCTCGGCATGACGGCGTGGATGTCGCTGCACAACTGGCCGCTGATGGGCGAGCGCAGCTATATCGGCCTCGGCAACTATGTCGCGATCCTGCACGACACCAGGTTCTGGAATGCGCTGCGCTTCACTGGCTGGTACACACTGGTCGTCACAGTCGCGATCTTCGCGGTGGCGTTTCCGCTGGCGCTGTTCGTCGAACGGCCGCGTCCGCTGACCAATCTCTATCGCACAATGTTCTTCATGCCGGCGGTCGTCGGCTTTGCTTCGGCCAGCCTGCTCTGGTCATGGCTCTTGAACGTCGATTCCGGCCTGTTCAGTCCCGCCGCCTATGATCTCGGCCTGATCGACAGGAAGTTCAACCTCTTGGCCACCTTCCAGCCGGCCTTCTGGTCGATCATCGCCATGGTCGTCTGGAAGGTCGCCGGCTTCACCATGATCATCCTGATGGCTGGCCTGCAAT
Source organism: Mesorhizobium sp. P2_F8 (assembly GCF_056403655.1). Lineage (NCBI taxonomy): Bacteria > Pseudomonadati > Pseudomonadota > Alphaproteobacteria > Hyphomicrobiales > Phyllobacteriaceae > Mesorhizobium > Mesorhizobium sp. P2_F8. The sequence goes on along the minus strand of NZ_JBFUFB010000003.1, from coordinate 108,150 downwards.
CGATCCCGCAGGACCTGCAGGAGGCGGCGGTCATCGACGGCGCCGGGCCGTTCGCCAGGTTCAGGGCGATCACCTTGCCGCTGATGCGCCGCACTTTGGCACTGGCGCTGATCCTGTCGGTCGCCGGCTCGATCCTCGCCTTCGACCAGTTCTACATCATCCTGCGCGGCGGCCCGCGCAACCAGACGCTGACCGCAGTCTACTGGATCTTCAACCAGTCCTTCGTGTCGTTCAAGCTCGGCTATGGCGCCGCGCTGTCCATGGTCCTGCTGGTCATCCTGGTGGCGCTCAGCCTCGTCCAGCTGTGGCTGCTGCGCAAGCCGGAGGGTCTCGACTGATGGCGCAGGCCACCTCCCATAACCGCAGGCTCGCCGCCCGCATCGCCGAGCATTCGACCGGCATCATCGCCTCGGTGCTGTTTGCGGCGCCGATCGTGTGGGCGGTGCTGTCGGCCTTCAAGCCGGCGCAGGAAGCGCGCCTGCCGCCCCTGCCGCCGTGGCCGACGTCGGGCGTCTCGCTGGAGAACTATGTCACGCTCAACAGCTTCGGTGACGGGCTCTGGACCTCGGCGCAGAACAGCATCTATGTCTCGGTGATGACCGTCGTGCTGTCGGTCGCCGTCAGCGTGCTGGCCGGCTATGGCTTTTCGCGGTTCCGGTTTCCGTTCAAGGACCTGTTCTTCGTCCTCATCCTGTCGACGATCATGATCCCGTTCCAGTCGATCCTGACGCCGATCTTCCTGGTGCTGACCAAGCTTGGCCTGCACAACACGCTGACCGGCCTGGTCGGCGTCTATGTGACGCTGCAGCTGCCGTTCTCGATCTTCATGATGCGCAACGCCTTCGACGCGGTGCCGCGCGAGATCGAGGAAGCCGCCCGCATGGACGGCGCCGGCAATCTCACCATGCTTGTAAAGGTGATGCTCCCGCTGGTCTGGCCGGGTGTCGTCACCATCGCGCTGTTTGCCTTCCTCGGCGCCTGGAACGAGTTCCTCGCCGCGCTGGTGCTGATGACCGACCAGTCCAAATTCACGCTGCCGGTGATGATGACAGCACTTCAGTCGGGCCGTTTCGGCGCCATCGACTGGGGCGCGGTGCAGGCGGGCGTCACCGTGATGATGGTGCCGTGCCTCATCCTGTTCCTGGTTCTGCAGCGCTTCTACATCCGCGGCCTGATGGCCGGAGCCGTCAAGTAATTCGACCGAATGGAGTAAGTTCATGACCGCATCGCCATCCACCCAAACCGTCGGAGCGGGCAAGACGGGCAAGCCCAAGCTCGCCTTCCGCCCGCTGCCGGTGCCGCAGGTCGACGTGCAGGGTTTCTGGGGCGACCGCGCCGACGCCGTCGCCAGCGCCACCGCCGGCATCCTTTACGACCGCTGTGTCGAGGCCCGCATGCTCGAGCAGATCGACCCGGACCGGCCCTCGCCCGGTGTCGTCATCCCCTTCCATGTCAGCGACGGCTTCACCGCCAGCACGGTGACGACGCAGATGTTCTGGGATTCCGACTGGGGGAAGACCATCGAGACCGCGGCCTATTCGCTCTACCGGCGCAAGAACCCCGATCTGGAGAAGAAGATCGATGCCGTCATCGACATGTATGAGAAGCTGCAGCAGCCGGACGGCTACCTCTCGAGCTGGTATCAGCGCATCCAGCCCGGCCTGCGCTGGACCAATCTGCGCGACTGCCATGAACTCTATTGTGCCGGCCACCTGATCGAAGGCGCGGTCGCCTATTACCAGGCCACCGGAAAACGCAAACTGCTCGATGTGATGTGCCGTTTCGCCGACCATATCGCCACTGTGCTGGGGCCGCGGTCCGGCCAGAAACACGGCTATTGCGGCCACGAGGAGATCGAGTTGGCGCTGGTCAAGCTGGCGCGGGTGACCGGCGAGCAGAAATACATGGAGCTGGCGAAATACTTCATCGACCAGCGCGGCCAGCAGCCACATTACTTCGACGAGGAGGCGCGCGCCCGCGGTGCCGATCCGAAGGATTTCCACTTCAAGACCTATGAGTACAACCAGTCGCACATTCCGGTGCGCGAGCAGGACAAGGTCGTCGGCCATGCGGTCAGGGCAATGTACCTCTATTCCGGCATGGCCGACATCGCCACCGAATATGGCGACGACACGCTGCGGGCGGCACTCGACCGGCTGTGGGACGATGTCACCACCAAGAGCCTCTACATCACCGGCGGACTGGGGCCGTCGGCGGACAATGAGGGTTTCACCAGCGATTACGACCTGCCCAACGAGAGCGCCTATGCCGAGACCTGCGCCGCGGTCGGGCTGGTGTTCTGGGCCAGTCGCATGCTCGGCATGGGGCCGAACGCCCGCTACGCCGACATCATGGAGCGCGCCCTCTACAATGGCTCGATCTCGGGCCTGTCGCTCGACGGCTCGCTGTTCTTCTACGAGAACCCGCTCGAAAGCCGGGGCAAGCATAACCGCTGGAAATGGCACCGTTGCCCCTGCTGCCCGCCCAATATCGGGCGCATGGTCGCCTCGATCGGCAGCTATTTCTACAGCCTGGCCGACGATGCTGTTGCCGTGCATCTCTATGGCGACTCGACCGCCCGCTTCGACATATCAGGCACCCCGGTGAGCCTGACGCAGGCGAGCCGTTATCCCTGGGACGGCGCCGTCGAGATCACGCTCGAACCGCAGGCACCGGTGGAGTTCACACTTCACCTGCGCATCCCGGCATGGAGCACCGTCGCCGAAATGACGGTGAACGGCGACCCGGTCGGCCTGGAGGATGTCACCAGCGACGGCTATGCCGCGATCCGGCGCACATGGAAAAAGGGCGACCGCGTCCTTCTCGGTCTCGAAATGCCGATCGAGCGACTCTATGCCAACCCGCAGGTGCGGCAGGATGCCGGCCTCGTCGCGCTGTCGCGCGGTCCGCTGATCTACTGCGTCGAGGCGACCGACAATGAAAGCCAGCTGCATCGCCTGACGCTGCCGAGGACGGCAAGCGTCGAGGCGCACCAGCGGCCGGAGCTTCTCGGCGGCGTGGTGACGCTTTCGGCCACCGCGCAAGCCGATGCCGGCGGCGGCTGGCAAAGCGGGCTCTACCGGCCCGCGCCGCCGGCCACCACTCAAACCCGCCTGACCGCCATTCCTTATTTCGCCTGGGACAACCGCGAGCCCGGCGAAATGCTGGTCTGGCTCAGGGACGGGTGAGACAGGCTGTGGAGTTTCCAGCCAGGCTCTGAGCGCTCAGCCGATCTTGTAGACCATGCTCAGCCGCCCGCCTGGCAATTGCTCGACCTTGGTCAGTTCCAGGTCGCGCCGCCGAGTCGTCGTCGAAAACAGCACCTTGCCCTCGCCGGCAATCAGCGGATAGAGGACGAGGCGCAGCTCATCGACCAGCCCAGCCTCGGTAAGACTGTCGACGATGGTCGAGCCGCCCATCAAGTAAATGTCCTTGCCGGGCTGGCGCTTCAGTGCCGCGACATCGTCGTTCGACCTGAGAAAACGCGTCATCGGCCAGTTGGCTGAATTCAGCGTGTTCGACAGCACATAGTGCGGCGTTTTGGCGGCAAAGCGTGCCCAGGGCAGCTCTTCCCGCGCCGCTGGCTTGCCGGTCATCGGCAGCGGCTCGTTGGGCGCGTTCTGGATCGCGGTCCAGTACTGCTCGTAGCCAGGATACATGCGGCCACCAAGCAGGCAGGCATCGACCTGATCCGTCAACCCATAATCCTCCGACCAGGCATGCACCCAGTCGGCGATGCCGGTCGGTCCCTCAGCCTTGCCGTCGACGGAAATCTTCATGGCGGCGATCAATTTACGCATGGCATTCTCCTTGGCGCACAAAGGCGCGGTTGTGCGGCCCGCGGGCCGGCGGTTCAAAAATTTCGGGAAATGTTGGGAAATGCCGCTGCGGGGCAGCGGTCGTCATGCGGGCAATCGCCCGCTCGTCAAGCATTGGTCAGGCAAGTCTCGAAGTGTCCGGCGCTATCGTCTCCTTTCCATTGGGTTTCGCGTTCTCCTGTTCAGGCCGGCAGGCGTCGGTCGTAGTCCAGCCTCAATCTCGCCCAGCCGTCCCAGAACGGCTCCGGCTGTTCTCCGCGCAGCCTCGCGGCGAGAATGTCGAGATGCATGTGCCAGCCGGGGGCGATGTTGAGCATCAGCGAGCGGTCACCCAGGCGGCGATGGACGATGGTAAGCAGCACATCCTTCCCTTGCGGGGTCAGTGCGAAAGTGACGCCGCCGGTGCTGCCCCAGGTGATGCCGAGCCGGCGCGGCGGATCGATCTCGGTGATCTCACCCGGCATGGTGTGCACAGCCGGAAATCCTGGCGGGCGCTCGCCGGCCGGCTCGGTCAGTTCGTCGTTGCGCCAGGTGAGTTCGAAGGGCGAGCCGGCCTCGCTTCCCATGGGGCCGGCGGCCAGCCATTGGCGGCGCAGTTCTGGGTCGGTGATGTAGCCCCAGATGCGCTCGGCCGGGCCGGGCAGCAGCCGTTCGATCGTCAACGTGGCCGGCTCGGTCAGCACGCCATAGCCATTCTCGGCATGTCGATCGGTCATATCTCGTCTCCCTTCTTCCCAGTCGAGGATTTGCGCGCGTCGTCTTCGCGCAGCAATCGTTCCAAAATGTCGAGCCGCCCCGTCCAGAAGCGCGAGTAGGCTCCAAGCCACTCATGCGCGCTGGCCAGCGGACCAGCCTCGAGGTGGCAGATATGCGTGCGGCCGAGCACTTCGCGACGGATCAGCCCGGCATTTTCCAGCACCTTGATGTGCTTGGAAGCAGCCGCCAGCGACATCGCGAACGGTTCGGCCAGCTGGCTCACCGTGCGCCCGCCACCGGCGAGTTCGCGCAGCATCTGCCGGCGCGTCGCGTCGCCAAGGGCGTGAAAGACCTGATCCATCTCGTATGTAAGTAATTCAACCATGTGGTTGAATATGCGCGTGAGGCTTTTGATTGTCAACCGTTTGGTTGAATATTATTTGGCGGCGCTGAAAATGGCTGGCCTTCGTGCCTTAGCCGGCGTCGGTGCGACCGATCTCCTCGGCCACCAGTTCCTGCAACTGCCACAGATTGCGGTCGCGGATGCCGCAAGCTTCGAGATGGCGGATCGTCTCGAACAGATATTCCGCACCCGAACCCCAGTGGCCGACGGCCCTGGCCAGGGTTGCCGCGATCGCCTGCTTGTCGAGTTTGCCGGCATAGCGCGGATTGGCGGGATCGACGACGAAACCGAGCGCGCGGCTCATGCCGCCTTCTGTCCTGACCTGCAGCCAGCGCGGCACGTTGACAGCCGGCAGGACGGTCATCTCGCGGCGCAGCAGCGCTTCCAGATTGGCTGCCACCGGCTCGGCGATCTCGAACACCATGCCTTGGCACTGGCCGCCGCGGTCGAGCGCCATCATCAGGCCTGGCTGCTCGACTGTGCCACGGAAGCGCTTGACCGTAAAACAGAACGAACGATGCCAGCCGGTCGCAACCGCACGCTCGCCGCCCCTCACCTCGCCGACCGGCTTCCACAGCAGCGAGCCATAGGCGAACAGTTTTACGGGTCCAGGCGGCGCGCCGGCCAGCACCTCATCGCGGATGCGCGCATAGTCGGCGTCGGTCATGTAGACCATGCCCGGCGTCGGCCCGGCATCTTCGACCGCACGCATCGTGCGGGCAACGAGCGCCTCGGTCAGCGTCATCGTCGCCTTGCGCGGCGATGCGGCAGAAATCGGCTTGTTCATTCTCGCGTCTCAGGCATGGCCGCCATGTTGCCCAAGGGCGAGCAGATTCTCAAGGCGCGGACTCAAAATCTGAACCGGCGCGCACAACCGTTTGAAAGGATTCGCAAGTATCGACTGCCCTAACGCGCCGGACGCGACGGCCCTGCCTGTATGCGTGCATGCACAAGCTCGCGACCGCACCCAGAAGCTCCTCGGCGTCGTCGCATGCAACGACCTAGTGCGGCGGATGATCCGGCCGGTCGTTGCAGCCGTCGACATAGGGATGGACCGACCATTTGGAGCCGGGTCGTGCCTGCTCACTTTTGGTGAGCGGATCCTGGGATTGCGCGTAGCCATCCTGGTAGCCGCGAATGATCCCGTCGATATCGGGGGGCCAGTCACCGTCCCACGGCCCTCCCAGGATCTGCGCCTGTTGGACCGGATGCAGTTCGTTGTGGCCTTCATGAAAGCTGTCGTGGATATGTCCGGCGTCATAGACCCATCGGCCGGTCACACCCAGGATTGTCGCTCCGGTTCCATCGCCCTTGTTGACCTCGATGCTGGGCAGGCCGGCATCGCTCGGGCTGGCCGTGTCCGAACTGCTGAAGGCCGCGCCAAGCAGCGCGGCAAGCAAGGCGAGAAGCGCCAGGATGTAGGCAACGACCACGCCGACGCCCGACATGCAGAGTGCTAGCGCCGTCAGGGCTGCGATCAGCGCGAGGATGTTGACGGTCTGCAGGTCGTGGATCGACGCGCCCTCGAACTCCACGTGCAGTGCCTCTGATTTTACCCCGGTCGCCTTGTCCTCCGCCGGATTCCCGGTGAACAGCAAGCCGTGCGAGGAGGTGGTGGCGGTTTCAGCCATCAGATAGCCGAACGGAACGCTGGCGCCGGCAACAGCCTGGCTGACGCCCACCGGGTTGTTCGGCAGCAAAAGGTTGAGGCTGTAGTCGGAGTCCAGGCTTCCGGGCCATGTCTTCTCCGACGGCGGCTCGATGCTGATGACCATGCCGACGACGCTGACCGGGCTCTTGTCGCCGAGACAAACCAGCCGGTTGTTGAGCCACCAGTCGCAATAGGCGAGAATCCAGACAATCCCGGTCACCACAAGCGCAATCGGCAAGCACCACGGTTCGCCCATCGCAATCAGCACCACAGCCATGACGGCCGCGAATATGCCGCTGGTGATCGCCGCGCTGATGTACTGGTTGACCGAGATCACCTTGTCCGCGGTCGTGCACGTGGTCCAGGATTTGTCGTCGGTGGCCATCACGGCTCCAGGCTGCTGAGGACGGTCAAGGTGACGCCGCCACTGGCGTGCTCACCCTCGTCGAACGCATTCAAATTGAGGGCTTGCCGGCCGGTCCAGCCGTTCGGCGGGGTGGCGACCGCTGTGATCGTCACCTGTTCGCCCGGCGCCAGCGACGGCTGGTCAGGCGAAATCTCGACTTTCCATCCAGGCGGCAGCGGATGAACCGCCGGCAAATGTGCTGCCAGCCGGCGCTTTTGCTCGGCCTTGACGGACTCCTCGGTCGGTTGCCGGTCGTCACGACAGGGGTTGAGCGGCGGAATGGTGTAGGCATCGACGGTGAAGCGATACCGGTGCGGCCGGCGGGTGGCGTTGCGCAGCTCGAATTGAAATGTCGCCGGCGACTGCGCCAGCCCGACATCGGTGTTTTTCTGCCCGAGATTGTTGGCGAAGTTGGCATCGTCGGCCGGGTCGAGCAAGGCCTGCAGGCAATAGTGACCTGCTTCCCGGGGCGTATGCCAGTCGAAGGAGACGAACCCGGGCTGGCCGGCGGATCCGATCACCCCCACCGAGACCGGCCTGGTGTCTATCGGGTTCGACACGGTTCCGATGCCGAACGACATATAGGACAGGTGAACCGGCATCTTGACGACAACGGCATCCTTGGAGGCGTTCCAGACGCGGACGCGCACCTCGTAGTCGGTGTCAGCCTGCAACTTGCCGGCGGGAACGGGCACCCCACCCTGGCGCACCTCGATATCGGGATTGTCCCAGGTCACCGCGAGGCCAAGGCCGATCAGATAGTACTGATCGTAGATCAGCGGATCGGGCCGGCAGAATGCGGGATGGTCGATCGGCACGCAATGTGCCCGGGACCCCTTCTGGTCGACCCGACGGTCACCCCCCAGCCGCCACCGGCGACAGAAGCGGTGAGCCATCTCGATCAGCGCCGGAATCCAGGCGGAGAACAGTGCTCGCAGGATTGCCGCTATTCCACGCATCGACTCCCTTTCTGAAGCTAACGCAGGGCAACGCCTGATTAGCGACGGGATTCGCGCGGCAACAGCGCTTTGGACTGGTTGGACGACTGGTGCCGCTTGTAACTCTGGTCAGACGAATAAAGCGGAACTTGAACGGTACGCTGGCTATTTGCGCGCGAAGAAGCCGCGCGCGAACTGCACGATGCGCTTGTGGAAGACAAGCGCCAATATTGCGACAACGGCAAGTATGTAGAGAGCTTCGGTCGATCCGTCGCCGCCGTCAGGTGAAATACCTAACCACCTCTCGATGAAATCCATGTACAGATTCCCCCGTGCGAACTTTTGAGTGTGATCCAGCATAGCTCTTCATCTTGGCCCAGTGTCAAGCCATGAATCATTGCCGTCCCGGATGAATCCGACAAAGAACCATTTGCCAGCATGAACTGCGGCAATCGACAATCTTGTCTAAAGATTGCCTAAAAACTGCGCCGGCTTATTGATGTACGCCTGAAGGAAATCTTTGTATCTCAATCATTTCAGGGTCGTTTTTCCAAATTGTGGACCACCCGCACGACGAGACCGGGCATCAGTACCTCAAGCCCTTAGATCAGCGCGTCGCGAAACAGCGCGCGATGGGTCGGCCTGGCTCGTTGTCCTTCTGGTCGACTGGATCGGCGGGCCAAAATGAGCGCCTGGGAACCATGTTGCCGGCAAAGTGTTCTAGTCCTTGCCGGAGGATGTCATGAACGATGCGTCGGCAAAACCCACGGGCCTGGTCCTTTCATCGACGGAGCGCGTGAACACGCTGTCGCATTTTCACCGCGCCGAGATCGCCCGCATGGCGGGATGGCGCGACCGGCTCGACCGGACAACGAACTGGGCGATCACGGTGGTGGCGGCGCTGCTTTCGGTGTCGCTGTCCACGGCCAGTGCGCACCACGGCGTGCTGCTGTTCGCCATGCTGCTGATCCTGCTTTTGCTGTGGATCGAGGCGCGCCGCTATCGGTTCTTCGACTTCTACCGGGCTCGCGTGCGGCAGTTCGAGCGTCATTATTTCGCGCAGATCTTCTCCCCGCAGCCCGACTTTGCCTCTGATTGGCTGCTCATCGTAGGCGAAGGCCTGCGCGCGCCGAAGTTCCTGCTGTCGCAGCGCGCTGCACTGGCGCGCCGCTTGCGGCGAAACTACATCTACCTGTTCCTGATCCTGCTGTTGGCCTGGGTGGTCAAGATATCGACCCCCAGCCTTCAGACGGTGGGCCTCAAGACCGGGTTTGTCGGTTCGCTTCGTGAGGCCGTCGAAAGCGCCGCCCTTGGCCCCATTCCCGGTGTGGTGATCGTGGTCGTCGTGGCGGCATTCTATGCCTGGCTGCTTGCTATCGTCTTTTTCGCGGCCGGCGACGACGGCGAACTTTCCTTCGGCGACGTCCACGTCTGACGTCGAACTCTGGCGACCGGCGGCTGCAGAACAAATGCCGGTCCGCGCGCTGTTCTGGTCAGTTCGCTGAGGCGTTTGAGGGCGCCAAGCCGGGCAGCGGCAAGCCCGCTAGATGCCGAAGAACTGCCTGCCGATCATGTAGCCCAGCGCCGCCGCGACCAGCGGAAACAGCGTCGGCGCGACCTTGCCAAGAAGGGAAACCTGCTGGGCCTTCGCCGGGGTGTGGCGTGCATTGCCGAGATTCTTGGTCATTGCTTGCCCTAGGTTTGAATAATTCATTAGCAAACGCTGATTAACAGCATGGCCGCGTTAACGGCTTGCAAAGAAATTAGATCAAATAGCCGACCATTCCTGCCCCCGATCCTGCCGGCGGCGGGCACATCGGCGCCGCCGAGACGGCGGTGGCGTCACCGCTGCGTTTGCCCCCGGATTTAGTTCAAGCGCGCATTTCTCAATCGCGAGCCGTCGCACGCGGTCGAGGGCGGGCGTTCCGCTCTCGACCCATGATTACAATGTTCGCGACGAAAAGAAGCCGCTCGTCGAGATTGCCGACAGAGACGTGATGCACTGCTGATTACGCCACATCTTCTGCGGTGAACCAATCGTTGACCTCCCGCAATTCCGCACGGGCCTCTTCGAACCGACCCTGTGACCGCAACAGCTTCGCCAGACTGTTGGTCGCCTGCAACTCCCAACTCCTGGCGTTCTGCTGCCTGGCAAAGCCAATCGCCTCGCGGAAAGAAGCCTCCGCCGCTCTGTCTCCTGCTCCATTTGCAAGTTCGATCTCACCGCGAATGCGAAGCAAGGCGGCTGTAAAGTAATGCTCGCCAATCTTTTCGGCTTCGCGCAGACCTTTCTCAACGGTCACTGCCGCTATACTGAATTGCCCGGAGCTCATGAAAGCTTTGGCCAGTAAGCCTAAATAACACGATTTGTCGACCTCCTCATCTTCAAGATCACTCTCGGTCAATGCCATCATGTGGCTACCCACCAGACTGTCATCGAGGCTCGACGCAGCCAGGCCGCCAAAAAAGCGCGCCACCCTTGCCCAGAGATTGAAACCGTTTTCCTGCGCCAGTGGCAGGAGTTCATCCGCCAGTCGAGCGATCGAACTGCTCTCCTCGCGGAAGGCGAACAACACGCACCCGTTTCCCAGGCAGGCGGCCAGACGATAGGCGGACTGCTGCCGAACGGTCGCCTCCGCCTCGAGGTAGAGTTTCAGCGCTTGGCTGCGATATCCCAGAATATGCAAGGTCCAGGAAAGGTAGATCATGGCCATGCTCGGAAAGTCGCTGCCGACCTTGTCTGCGCTGTCCTTGTGGCTGAGAGCGCGCTCAAGATATTGCCGGGCCGCCACCAACTCGCCCTGAGAGAACAGACTCATCCCCTTGAACTGCAGACCTATGACGAGCGCGTTTAGGTAACCGCCCTCCTCGCCGACCCGAATTAACTCATCACTGGCCGCGAGGGCCTTACCGAACTGACCTGAGTTGAAATGGGTGCCGAAAAGCCCGTCGAGCGCCCTGATCGTCGATTCCGGCTCGCCAAGCTTCCCGCTCAGTTCTATGGCCCTCTGATATGCGGCACTGCCCTCGCCCGTCACGTAGCCTAGCGCAGCGTAGAGCACGTCGCCCAGCTCCAGCTCGAAGCGAAGCAGCCTGCGGCTACGATCGTCGGATTCGGGCAAGAGTTTCGCGGCTTCAAGCCCCTTCCTGAAGGTACGCACCGCGTCGACTTTTGCCCAAGTCTTGGCCGCCTTCAGCCCTGCCAGCAGCCAGTAGTCAGCGGCGCGGTCGAACAGACCTGCGTCTGCGAAATGCTCAGCGAGCACTTCGGGATAGGCAAAAGCCGCGTTGTGGTCGCGCAGTTCGATACATTCGGCAATCAATCGGTGAATCTGCTGCGCGCGCTCGTGCAGCATCGTGCCTCTGGCGGCCTGCTGCAGGAGCACGTGGGTGAACGAAAAGCCCGCGCCGGCTGTCCCCCGTTCGGCGACGATCAGCCCCGTGCGCATCAGGTCGCCAACTGCGGCGCGCAACTCCGCTTCGGGCCAATCGCAGATCTCGCGCAATATGTCGAAATCGAATTCGCGGCCGATCGCCGCTGCGATCTGCGCAATTTCCTTAGCGGGCCCCAGCCTGTCGAGGCGGGCAAGCAGCGAGAACTGCAGGGAGTTCGGAATGTTGGTCGTAGGTGACAGACGTTTCGGCTGCGATACGTCCAGCCGCAATCCTGTTTCGACCACGCTCCGCGTAAGCTCCTCGATATAGAGAGGGACGCCTTCACTGCGGTCGAGCACCACCGAAACATCAGCAGCGAGCGCATTCGGACTGATGTCATGGACAATCGCTTCGGCATCCTCGCGGCCGAGCGCTTCAAGCCTTATGTGATGCACGTCCGGCCCGTCGACCCACGGAACGCTTGAGTGGTTCCTGCTCGACACAAGCAACAGCGCAGGAGTCGAAGCCAGGCTGGCGACGATCTTGTGGAGAAGGTCGCGCGAGGTCGCGTCGGCCCATTGTTCATCTTCGAACAAGATCAGGATCGGGGTAGCACGCGCCAGATAACTGACCAAATCGATGAACGCTTGCTCGGCAATGTTGCGCTGTCGTTCGGCGCTTATCCCTTCAAGCCTGTCCGGCATAGTCGTCGGTAAGCCGAGCAGGCTTGAGAAGATCGCCAGCGCGACGTCGCTGGACACAGAACCTATGGACAATCCGTTGCTGAGCTTTCGCAGCTTTTCTTCCGTCGAGTCACCGTCCTCGATCGTTGCGATCCTCTGCAACTCCGCGAGGAATGGATAAAGGGTGCTGTTCTCAAAGGTCGGAGAACATTGCATGGTCAGCTGCGGAAAGCTGCGTAGGCGCTGCTGGATCTCGTTGAGCAACCGGGATTTACCGATTCCCGACTCCCCCGAGACCAACACCGCATTGCCGCGCCTGTCGCGCACGACGGTCTCCCAGCGCTCCATCAGCAGTCGCAATTCGGTATTGCGGCCGCACAGCTTGGTCATGCGCGCACGCTTTGCAAAGCGAGTCGGCACCATGCGCGCCMGTTGCACCTGCCAAACCTGGACTGGCTCGGCGAATCCCTTCAGCTCATGTTTGCCGAACGTGGTGAAATCAATCGCGCCGCTCGCGGCCTCGAAGGTCGCCGCGTCGACAAGGATCGTGTTCGGCTTGGTCAGGACCTGCAGCCGTGCCGCTAGATGCGCGACGTGGCCGAAGGCGACGGTGGACACGCCGCTCGGCGCACCGACGAACTCACCCACCACGACCTGGCCGCTCGCGATACCCACCCTCACTTGCAACGGATATCCCAGACTTGCCGAGATAGTGCCAACAGCATCGACGATCTCGAGTGCCGCGAGCACGGCGAACTCGCTGTCGTCCTCGCCAGCTATTGGATAACCGAAATAGGCCTGGACGGCGTCGCCGATATAGCTGGCCGTCACACCCTTGCGGCGGCGGATGACGCTGCTGCAGGTCTGCAGAAAGCTCTCGATCAGGCGTTGGAAGTCCTCGGGATCCAGGCGGTCGGCATATTCGGTTGACCCCACCATGTCGCAAAACAGAATGGTGAGATAACGCCGCTCTGCAACAGACTTCCCTGGGCTGCCGGGCAAAATCGGGCTAGCCAATGGAACCGGTGTGGTCACGGCTCTGGGACCCTCCTTGGTGCGGCGACCATGTAGCACCAGTCATGTTATCGCAAATCCCGGCGCTCATCAGCCGCTTTCGATCGCGTCAAGTGGATCATCGCAGCTCGTCACACTGAACGTCAGCGTAGATCAAATGGTCTGCCGCGCTAAATGCCGCTTCGCTCTGGTCGAAGCAGAACCGTTTGGGCACCAAGCGTATCAAGGTGCGTCGGTTGCACTCACCAGGCAGATCGACTTGGAAAGTGCGCGGCGACATCGACGGCGTCGGATCGCTCCACTTCGTGTGACCGGCAAACGAAACGTTCTCAACCAACAAGCTGGAACCGGCTGCGCTGACCGAACCGGAGATGGCCTCGGCGTTGGTACCCTTTGCCTGTTCGATGCTCGGATAGTCGCCACTTTGTGGCGGTTCCCCATTTGCCGGAATCGCGTCCGTCCTGACGGCCACATTGATCCTGATATCGTCGCGCTCCGGAACACCACCGTAGCTGTTGCGAAAGGTCCAGCTTACGCGAAGGACACGCGTCTTCGCCTCCTCTCCGGGCGGCCGAGGCAACAGCTGAAGCGTGGCATCGGCGAGCGAAGAGCCTTCATCCTCCGCCTCTGGCGCCGGGCAGCTAGTGTAGAGTGGGCGGTAGCCACATTCGGAGCCACCGGCTCCCCATAGACAGTCGCTCAGCTTCCGCCAGTCCTCTGAGCTCAGGCTCGGCGCACGGGAGGACAGGTCATTGCCGGACCCCGGCAACATCCAGGGATGGATGCCACCGCTGCCGGCCGCCCAGTCCGTCCGGTGTGCGGCGATCCCTGCGTAGATGATCTCTTCCTCGCGCAGCTCGAGCAATTGGACCCAGGTTGGCGACGTGACCGTCGGCTCATGCCCCACTGCGTCCGCGGCAAAACGGCGGCCCGTGATTTGTGTGGTAAGCGTGTGGCAGCTTGTGCAGTTGCCCGTTGGATCGTCGACCGTCCTGGCATGGCGAAGTTCATTGGGGTAGATGCTGGTGTAGCCGGAGCCGACCACGCGGAACGGCGCGCCCGGCAACCGCGGCCGATGCGGTAGAAAATCTCCCAGGCTGAAGGCGGTCGATTTGGGATCGTCGGCTGAACGGAACCCTACCCTGCTCTGTGCAATGTGCGGATCGATCACATAGGGGCTTTTGTTGTCATGGCATGCATGGCACGAGATCTTGAACGTCGAATCATAGATTTTCTCCGCCGCAGCCCTTTCGACGTTATCGGAATAGTTGCGCCCGCCTGGCGGAACGAAGGGCTTTGACCAGTCGAACACGCTCTGGTCCTTGCGGCCGTCGAAGAAGATAATTTCTCCGGATTTCCGATTGAACCCGATGGTGCCGAAGACGGAAAATCTCGGATCCGACCGCGTCCAGTAGGGATCGGTGCTGACCTCCTGGCTGATATTGGATTTTCTGCAGAGGAACAGCCATTCAACGTTGCCGCGCACGACCCTTACGACACGTGAGTTCAGCCCACAGTAGGTCGTGCTGCCAGTCAGCGAAGGCTTGTCGCATTTGGGCAATGTCGCCGTCCATTTCACCACCTCTCCGTTTTCGTTCCTGTGCTCGAATTCCAGCGGAGAACCTGGTTTTGTCGGATTGGGCTTGAGGTCGACGACATTGCCATCAACTTCCAGTGGGATGACCTTCATTTGTGGGCTGTCGCAATCGCCGTCGGGAATAGGACCGAACACCGCCCGCGCTTCATCGCCAGACCTGGTTATGACGTCGGTGCTCTTTGAGGCTGGCGCCCAAAAGATGTCAGGGTTCCATCGCGTAACGGCTTCGGCAAACGACTTCCCATCGAGTTCAGCCGGAGCGAAATCGACGCCGCGAGGTCGCAGCAGCTTGACAGCGGAACCGCGCGGCAATTGTGACACCGCGCAGCCGCTCCCCTTGCTGCAAACCACGTCGGCCTGATCGGAGCCTTGCCTCTCGCCGGCTCGCGGCGTCGATACAAAAGCTGCATGTCGAAACTCGATAGTCCCGGACAGGAAGAGAAACGCAATGCCGAGGACAGCAGCAATCAGCGTTGCGGCACGCATCTCAGCTCACTAGAGCGTGCCAGTGAACCCGCAGCCGATCTTCGGGCTTCATCGCTTCTTGGCAGCGACATCAGGATAGTCGGCGTGGATGGTGAGCGATTGAAATCGCCATATGTTGTCGTCGCCCTTTACGAAAGTCGCGCGAGCATCCGCCGAATAGTCAAGGCTCGGTGTCGAAGAGTGGGCATCCTGCACAGTGACCAGGACTATCGATTTGGTGTTCACCGTCTTGCCTTTGTCGTCAACCATATCGAACAAGGTGTTGGTCACAAGATGTCGGGTCTGGAGTTTTTCTTCCTTCAGTTGCCGAGCTATTATTGCCATCTGCGTAAGAAGATCGTATGGCGACTCCGGTTTCAAGCCGAGCGTCAGCTTGAAGATTGAACCACCGGTATTGCACATCTCATAGTAAGACGATCCCGGTTGGGCGAAGAGTTCAGCAAATATTTCTGGTTTTTTTTCGTCGATATCTCTTTCATCGATCATCCAGAGATAGCGAAATAAAAGATCCTGAATTGCTTGACGATCTTCGGCCGGAGGATTCTTGATCCTCCAACCGTTGGTAGCAACTGTTCCGCAGTCATCAGCTAAAGCAATGCCACTGAAAGCAAAGCAGAATCCGCTAACGAGTGCAAAATACCTCAAAATAGCGCGGTTAGTTGTCATGCCTTTCCAACGTTCGCTCATGATGGCCCCCTCGGATGGAGCTTGATGGGAAAGTACCCGTGCATCTTATACCACCCCAAAAAAGGCGCCAGTCGAAATCTATGTCAATCGAAGCCCCGGACATATTTCGTGTTCCTGGATTTTTGAATTTGCGGTAAGTTACAATCCTCGCCCTGCAGCAATTTCATCCCTGATTGCCAGGTAGGCAGCGGGCGAACCTGGCGCGTTACGGCAAACTAAAACTCACGCATACACAATAATCAAGTTTAACTCGTGGTTATATGGGAGCGTAGGATGCCACACATTGTTCGAATTTCTGTACTTTCACTTCTATCTTTTTTGAGTATTATTCCATTCGCATTTGCCCAACAGGGACGAGAAATTGAGATCGTCCTTCAATCGCGCCTATCTTCTTATGGAAATGATACTCCCATCATTATTGACTTTACGCTCACGAACCGATCCGGCGGCTCGATCCGAGTGCTCAGGTGGAGCACGCCACTCAAGGGCGTCTCCGGCG
The DNA here is from genome assembly GCF_056403655.1 of Mesorhizobium sp. P2_F8. Lineage (NCBI taxonomy): Bacteria > Pseudomonadati > Pseudomonadota > Alphaproteobacteria > Hyphomicrobiales > Phyllobacteriaceae > Mesorhizobium > Mesorhizobium sp. P2_F8. Next base: position 91,897 of record NZ_JBFUFB010000003.1, on the reverse strand, counting down.
ACATATTTTTGGTGACGAGAGGGTCGCAGCCAATTCAGTATGTAGGCCGTTTGGTGAAGCGAGGAGAGCCCACTGAAGCTGACTTCATCACTATCGAACCCGGACAATCGATTACGGTGCCGGTCGATCTGTCATTGTACTACGCCATCTATGAAGCGGGGAACTACACCGTAACCTATGAGACAGAGGAAATGGGTCTGCTGATTGGCGGTCCGGATGCCGTGACACGCGCGCCAGTTGTGAGCAACGCTGCCACGTTTAGGCTTCTATCTGGTCGAATTCCTCCGGAACGCGTACCGCTGTCGGCGCCCAAATTCGACCAGTGTGACAGCTCTCAGCAGGATGATCTTGGCCCTGCACTGGCAGAAGCAAGCAACATAGCGTCGAATGCCCTGCAGGCGCTGCAGAACACGCCCTCGGCCCAGCAACCCAATTCCCAAAGATATCTGACGTGGTTTGGGGTACATACCACAGGGTTTTACGCAAATGTCAGTGGAAACTTCTCGAAAATCTCGGATGCTCTTGCAAACAAGGCAATATCATTTGGATGCAACGGCAACGATTGCGAGCCAATCGATTATGCGTATGTATACGCGAACCACCCTTACAAAATTTTTGTCTGTAGCAAGTTCTGGTCTGCCCCTCTGAAGGGAACAGACTCGAGATCCGGAACGATCATACACGAAGTGAGTCACTTTGGCGTCGTTGCCGCGACAAAGGACTTTGCATATGGTCAAACTAACGCCAAGAAACTCGCAATTGTCAACCGACCTCAAGCTACATTCAATGCTGATAATCACGAATACTTTGCTGAGAATAACCCGGACCTTCCGATGTGAGGAACACCAGACGCTACTGATCTAGGCCGTGAACCCATAAACCGGGAAATGATCGAGATTGGTGGATTTGTGGATTGTCGGCTATCGGCCCGCGGGTTGGACGAAAGCGATTTCGCCGCCACGCGTTGATGATCGCCGCGTGCTGAATGGAATTTTCTGGGTGCTGCGCTACGGCGCGCCGCGGCGCGACCTGCCGCTCTGGTCTTGATCAATGCGCCACGCCGTCGGATGCGTGCAGGAGTCTCCAGGTCAAGCCGATGCGGCCGTCGAACTGGGATGCAAAATGTTCGGCGGCGTCGCCTTCCAGGCCGTCATCGACAAGAGCTTCGATGCTTCGTCGCAGCAGCGCGAGTTGCATCTCGCGGGCGTGTGCCAGGTCTGCCTCTCTCATGATTTCCGTGACGTGGTAGGCGACAACGGGCTGGCCGAGGCAGGACGTGAGCGCGCTCGCTTCCGACGTCACTGCCGTAACTGCATCTTCGATTTTCATTCTGGCGCTCCTCATCAAACAAGATGCTGGCGCCTCCCTATGAGACGACGGTGTTCCGTCGTTCCTTTTCAATTTCGACTGTCGCGAGTGGCAGGTGTGCGCGAAAGGAGAATTACCTCTTGTTTCAGTCTCCCTGAGTAGCCTCGCTACCCAAATCAGTATGCTGCAAAATTGAATTAAAGGCGACCGGATAGTTAATCGATGGTTAATGGCGGCGCTCGCATCTCAGGCGTTCGCGCATGAAACATCGGGCAGGTCCGCCTTGCGCCTCTTTTCGGACATTGAGACCAGCGTCGCTGTGCGCTCAGAAACGGACTCTCGCGATCCAGAACCGCAGCTGGATGGCCAGCAAGCGCGCCGACGAGCAGCCGAGCCGAGCAGCAGACGCGCTCGGCGGAAGAGTCTAACACCTGGGTCCCAAGCCAATTTCCGCTTGCTGCGCTCCACGTTATTGCAAGACGTTCAAATTTGAGCTTTCGCACTCATGCTTTGTCGAGAGTATCTCCTGTAGTCATTTAAACCTTCTGCGCCGTAAGGAGAACGCAATGACTCGCAATCACGTTGAACGTCTTGGAGAGTTCAGGGAAATCCTGGTCGCGACTCGACGCGAAGGAGTCCGTAACGTGCACCATACCCGCGACGCAATGCGGGCAAGTGGCTTTCAGATCGGGGACAGCGACGGCTCCAGCTACGGAGCCGAGTTGAAGGCGCTCCAAGAGGAAATTGAGGCAGTCGACCGCGCCATCGAAGACGAGAAGCGGTTGGCCTCGGCCCTCGAGAGCGCGGCTCAATCCCGCCGACCGACTAAACCGAGAATCGTGAAGGCAACATAGAGTCGGGTACGGCCCTCGGCGCCCGTCGCGTCGATCGCCTGCGGCATGGTGTCGGGCTCGTTGCTAAGCGACAGCAGCGAGACGCTTGTCCAATTATCCCCCCGCCAGCCTCGGCAGCAGGAAAATCTCCGATCCCTTTGGCAATTCCTTCGACCAGGTGTCGCGATAGATCGTCCCGTCGATGGCGACGGCGATGCCGCGGTCGATCAAGGGCTCGATGCCGGGATACTGTTCAGCCAGTTTCCTGAACAGCTCCCTTATGTCCTTGGCCTCGATCTCGACCTTGTTCTTGCCTCCGGCGGCCGCGCCAAGCGATCCCCAGAGCGTCACTTCGACCATCAGCCTGCCCGTTCCGCCTCGATCGCCGCCAGGATGCGCGGTGGCGACATCGGAATATGTGCCATCCGCACGCCGGCTGCATTCGACACCGCATTGGCGATCGCCGCCAGCGGCGGCACGATCGAGGTTTCGCCGACGCCGCGCACCCCGTAGGGGTGGTTGGGGTTGGGGATCTCGAGGATCTGCGTGTCGATCATCGGCAGGTCAGAGCAGACCGGGATGCGGTAGTCGAGGAAGCCGGGGTTCTGCAGCCGCCCGTCCTTGCCGTAGATATACTCCTCGTTGAGCGCCCAGCCGATGCCTTGCGCGGCACCGCCCTGATACTGTCCCTCCACATAGGTCGGGTGCACCGCCTTGCCGGCATCTTGCACCACCGTGTAGCGCAACACTCTCGTGGCGCCGGTCTCGGGGTCGACCTCGATATCGCAGATGTGGGTGGCGAAGGAGACGCCGGCGCCGTCGGCGACGAGTTCGCTGTGGCCGGCGATCGGTCCGCCGGTCGTGCCCGACGCGGCGGCAATCTCCTTCAGCGACAGCTTGCCGAGATTGCCGTGCTTCTCGCCCTTGGCAACCGCGTGGCCCTGTTCCCAGACCACGTCGTCGACGGCAATGTCCCACATCTGCGCGGCGCGTTCGCGCAGGATCTTGATCGCATTGCGGGCGGCCGAGATGGTCGCCATGGAGGACGAGAACGTGCCCCGGCTGCCGTCGGTCATGTCGTTGTAGCCGAGGCTGGACGTGTCGGCGACGATCGCCTTGACTTGGGTGTAGTCGATGCCGAGCTCCTCCGCCGCCACCAGCGACAGCGACGCGCGGGAACCACCCACATCGACCGTTCCGACGGCAAGCGAGACCGAGCCGTCCATGCCGATGTTGAGGTCGGTGCAGGTCTGGCCGCCGAAGTTGAACCAGAAGCCGCAGGCCATGCCCCTGCCCTGGTTCTTTCCGAGCGGCGCCTTCATGTGCGGATGGTTCTTCACCGCCTCCAGCGTCGGGCCGATGCCGATCGGGCCATAGACCGGGCCGTAGGACGACCTGGTGCCTTCCTGCGCGGCGTTCTTTATGCGGAAGTCGACCGGGTCCATGCCGATCTCTTTGGCCAGTTCGTCGACCGCGCTTTCCACCGCGAACGCCGCCATGGGTGCGGAGGGCGCGCGATAGGCCGCCGTCTTCGGCCGGTTGACCAGCACTTCGTAGCCGACCGTCTTGACGTTCTCGAGCCTGTAGCAGGCGAACGCCGTCATGGCGCCGATCTCGGCCCAGGAGCCCGGATACGGGCCACAGGAATAGCGCAGCGTCGCTTCGGCGGCGGTGATGGTGCCGTCCTTGCGGGCGCCGATCTTCACGTCGATCGAGGTGGCGCTGGTCGGGCCCGAGGCGCGGAACACCTCGTCGCGGGTCATCACCAGCTTGACCGGGCGCCCCGCCTTGCGCGACAGCGCCAGCGCCACCGGCTCGGCCCAGACATGGGTCTTGCCGCCGAAGCCGCCGCCGATCTCCGAGGAGGTGACGCGCAGCTTCGAGGCTTCCATGCCAAGCAGTTGGGCGCAGTGTTGGCGATAGACGAAATGCCCCTGCGTGCAGACCCAGAGGTCGGCGGTGCCGTCGGAGCTGACGCTCGCCACGCAGGCATGCGGCTCGATATAGCCCTGGTGCGTCTGCTCGGTCTTGAACGAGCGCTCGACGATGAAATCGGCGTGCCCGAAACCCTGATGGACATCGCCATGGCCAAACTGGCTGCGCTTGGTGACGTTGGACGGCTTTACCGGCTTTTCCTCGAGGCCCTCGGTGAAGATGGCATCGTTGATGAGCGGTGCGGAGTGCTTCATCGCCTCGTCGACATCGGTGACATGCGGCAATAGCTCGTAGTCGACCTCGATCAGCTTGAGCGCCTGCCTCGCCGTGCGGGCGTCGACGGCTGCCACCGCGGCCACCGCATGGCCGTCATAGAGCGCCTTGGTGCGCGCCATGCAATTGTCGAGGATGTCGTACATGGCGGCATCGCCATCGGTGAGGTCTGGCAGGTCGGCCGCGGTGATCACCGCCTTCACGCCAGGGAGCTTCTCCGCCTTCGACGTGTCGATCTTCCTGATCGTGGCGTGGGCGTGGGGGCTTCTGAGGACGCGCCCGACCAACTGGCCGGCCATGTTGAAATCCGCGCCGTAGCGCGCGCGGCCCGTCACCTTGTCGACGCCGTCGGGGCGGATAGGACGTGTGCCGACGGAGGCGAAGTTGCGATTGGAGTAACGCGGATCGAAATTCATCGTCATGCTCCCTTCATCACGTTTGCCGCGTCCTGAACGGCACGCACGATCTTGTCGTAGCCGGTGCAGCGGCAGAGGTTCCCGGCGAGGCCGAAGCGGATTTCCTCCTCGGTCGGATCGGGGTTCTTGGCCAGCAGGTCCTTGGCCGCGATCAGGAAGCCAGGCGTGCAGATGCCGCATTGAAGTGCTGCATGCTCCAGGAATTTTTGCTGCAGCGGGTGCAGGCTGTCGCCATGCGCCATACCCTCGACGGTCTCGACGCGGCGGCCCTCGGCTTCCGCGCCGAGCACCAGGCACGAACACACCAGCCGGTCATCGAGGATGATGCTGCAGGCGCCGCAGTCGCCGGTGCCGCAGCCTTCCTTGACGCCCGTCAGGCCCAGGCGATCGCGCAAGACGTCGAGCAGCGTCTCGTCCGGCTGGCAAAGGTACTCGACGCTGTCGCCGTTGATTGTGGTTGAGACTGCTACACCAGCCATCATTTGCCTCCTGCACGAGCATAGGCGGTCGTGGCGGCCCGCTTGGCCAGCACACCCGCAACTTTCCTTCTGAATTCGATGGTGCCCCGCTTGTCGTCGATGGGGCGGCAGGCGCCAAAGCAGACCTTGGCGAGCCTTTCAAGCGCGGCTTCGTCCAGCGTCCTGCCGATAATGGCCTCGGCCGCCTCGTCCACCAGCAGCACCGTGGGTGCCGCGGCGCCCAGCGCCACACGGGCCGCTGTGACGACGCCCCGTTCGTCGAGCGTCAGGTTCACGCCGGCGCTGACCACCGCAATATCCATCTCCGTGCGGGGAATGAAGCGCAGATAGGCATCGCCCGAGCGCGCTGCGCGCTTGTCGAGCAGGATCGCCTCGATGATCTCGCCTTTGGCCAGCGACGTCTTGCCCGGCGCGGTCGGCACGCTCCCCACGGGAATCGTTCGCCTGCCCCCCGGGCCGACTACCGATGCCCTGGCGCCGGCCGCGACCAGCGCCGGCACGCTGTCTGCAGCCGGCGAGGCGTTGCAGAGATTGCCGACGATCGTGCAGCGTCCCTGCACTTGCTTCGAGCCGATCAGCTTGGCCGCTTCGACGACGCCGGGCCATGCCTTCTTCAGGGCAGAGCTCTCGCCGAGGACGGCGCAGGGAACAGCGGCACCGATGCTGAAGCCGTCGGCCGTTTCCCTGATTTCACTCAAAGCCTCAATCGCCTTGATGTCGACGATCAGGTCGGGTTCGACAAAGCCGCCCTTCATCCTCACCAGTAGGTCGCTGCCCCCGGCAAGAATTGCGGCCGTACCTGTCGACCCGGCCAGCAGGCCAACGGCATCTTCGATTGAAAGCGGACGTATGTAGCGCATCGTCTCCCCTTGGTCTTCGCGATCTCAGCGAACCGTTATAAACAGTCTCCTCATAATGGCTATCCGGTTCCGCATTTGCGTCGATTAGGCCAGGCGCCGCAAAATCGAGTCCCACATCAACCTGAACCGGGGTACGCCAGGCCGTGCGCAGCCGGACAGGCTTGCGGCCAGGCCCTCAAAAATCCGAGAGCGTGTGTCGGACTGGCCAAGTCTCGTTCGTCCTAGGAACATCGAACAGCCATCGTGAAAGGATAATAGGATATGCCCGGCACCGTACGTTTGCATCGAGTTCTGACGACCAGCCCGGAGAAGGTCTATCGCGCCTTCGTTGAAGCGGACGCGCTGGCGAAGTGGCTTCCGCCGAACGGCTTCACCTGCACTGTCCATCACTTCGAGGCAAAGGTCGGCGGCACGTTCAAGATGTCCTTCCGCAACTTCACGACCGGCAACAGCCATTCCTTCGGCGGCGAGTATCTCGAACTCGTTCCGGCCGAACGCCTGCGCTACACTGACAGGTTCGACGATCCCAACCTGCCCGGCGAGATCCAGGTGACCGTAATCTTGAAAAAAGTGTCGGTCGGCACCGAAGTTGACATCACCCAGGCAGGCATTCCGGACGTCATTCCGGTCGAGGCCTGCTATCTCGGCTGGCAGGAGTCGCTCAGGAACCTGGCAAGGCTCGTCGAACCCGAGATCAATCAATGAAGCAATTCCAGGACAACTGCACTGCGCAATTGCGTAAGAAATAAATAGCTGCTGCGGTAGATGCGGCGGCCGGAGACCGGCCGTCGATCAACGTCAACGCCAGCTCTCCTCTCGTTCTTGTCTTCGGCGCTAATCCGCTCGAATGTCGCGCACGCCGTGTCCCAGGCGTTGGCCGAGCACCGGAACCGCAGGAACGATGTAGCGCTATCTCACCTTGATGACGACCTTGCCCTTCGCACGCCCGCTTTCGACGTAAGCCAGAGCCTCATTGGTCGCTTCGAATGGAAAGACCCGATCGACAACCGGGCGGATGGTTCCGGATTCGATGAGGGCGGTGATCTTGCCCAGATGATCGCCCTGCGCCCACATGAAAAGGAACGAAAACGTCACCCCACGGCGCCTGGCCTTGGTCCGAATACCGCGACTCAACAGGCGCAGTATCAATCTCAGCATCAAGTTCAGACCCTTTTCCCTGGCAAATTCGGGATCCGGTGGGCCGGAGATGGAGATGAGCTTCCCACCCGGTTTCAGCACATTCAGGGATTTTTCAAGCGTATTGGCGTCCTGGCTGTTCAAGACGACGTCGTAGCCCGACAGGGCTTTCTCAAAATCGTCTTTCCTGTAATCGACGACGACATCGGCGCCGAGACCCCTGACCAGATCGGCACTCGCCGCACCAGCGGTTGTGGCAATCGTCGCGCTGAGATGCTTCGCCAGCTGTATGGCGAATGTTCCTACGCCGCCGGAGCCAGCTTGAATGAAGACCTTTTGCCCCTTCTTCAAACCAGCCCTTTCAACAAGCACCTGCCAGGCGGTCAGACCGACCAGGGGGATCGAGGCCGCCTCTTCCATGCTGAGATTCTCGGGCTTCAAGGCCACGTCGGCTTGGTTGATGGCGATGAACTCGGCGAATGTCCCGATCCGGCCATCGCGCGGCCGCGCGTAGATCTCGTCGCCGGGTTTGAACTTGCGGATCTTTGATCCCACACGGTTCACCTTCCCGGCCACGTCGTGGCCCAGGATGAACGGAGGGCGGTACGGCAGGATGGGTTTGAACTCCCCAGTTTTGATCTTGGCATCCAGGAGGTTCACCCCTGCGGCGTGGACCTCGACCAGGACATCGTTGTCCCCGAGCTCCGGCTCGGGCATCTCGGCCAGCCGTAGAATGCCCTTCTTGTTATATTTATCGACGACGAATGCCTTCATGGCAGTGACTTTCTGAAAGGGATTTTGGTGTTTCTCATGGGCGTGAAATCTCTTGCCCCGCTGATGTTCAGACCGGCAGGCGGAACTGCTTGCGCAAGCTCTTGTCGAATATCGCCGCGGGCGCAAAACGGCGCAGGATGCTGACCTGCCGCGCAGCCCTGCCGGCGGTGTAGCGGCGTCGCGGGCGAGCATCGGTCGCGGCCCTGACGACCACCTCCGCCACCACTTCCGGCCGATCGGCCCTTGGCATCACATCACGAAGCAGAGCGTCGACCCCGGCCCGAGCCAGATCGTATTCTTTCAACAAGGAATCCGGCTCAATTCCGTTCTGGTCAAAGACGGTGCGCACGAATGCCGGCTCGATGAYCGAGACGCGAATATTGAAGGCACGAACCTCGTGATCTAGCGATTCCGAATAGCCTTCGAGCGCGTGCTTGGCCGCCGAATAGTGCGCGGCATACGGTGCCGGTACGAGGCCCAGCACCGAGCCGATGTTGATGATGCGGCCCTCGCCGCGCCCCCGCATCGACGGCAACACCGCATTGGTCGCGCGCATGACGCCGAACAGATTGACGTCGAACAGGGATTGCACCTGTGCGACCGAGGATTCCTCCGCGCCGCCAAGCAGGCCGACACCGGCATTGTTGACCAGGAGATCGATCCGGCCGGTCTGTGACAGCACAGTCGAAACGAGCGCAGCGATGGCCTCACCGTCGGTCACGTCGCAAACCAGCATGGTCACGCCGTCCGGGCCGTTGCTGGCTTTGCGGCGGCTCGTGCCGAAGACGGTGAACCCTGCCCGCGCCAAGGCCTTGGCGGTGGCGCGGCCAATGCCCGAGGAGGCTCCCGTCACGACAGCGGTTTTTCCGGAGTTCATATTCATTTCGTGCTCCAAACTCATGAGGGCTAGCTTTGTCGCGCCAGTTGAATTACACTCATAATATCAAATTATAGTCATAATGCAATAGCAGAAAGGAATCGCAGCCATGCGCTACGAAAAGGGCCGAAAGGACGCGTCACGGGGCCGGATCATGGAGGTTGCCGCCGACCGTTTTCGCGGTGACGGCATAGCCGCGTCCGGGCTGGCAACCATCATGAGCGACGCCGGGCTGACCAACGGCGCCTTCTATCCGCACTTTCAATCAAAGGCGGAGCTTGTGCGCGAAAGCGTGGCGGCAGCTATGGAGATCCAGTCGCAGCAGCTGGCGGAAGCACTGGCCTCCGGCGGCCCGGAGATGGGCATAGAGGCATATCTGTCCGCCGAGCACCGGGACAATCCGGGAAAGGGCTGCGCGTCCGCCGCGCTGCTGCCGGAACTCGGGCGTCAGCCACCTGAAACGCGCAAAGTCTATACCGACCACTTACTGACCTTGGTGCGCCAGTTGGCTGCAGCACTGCCGCAGGCCAAGGACCCGGAAGGCACCGCACTGGGTGTCTTTGCAACGCTCATCGGCGCGCTGCAACTGGCCCGCGCGGTGGAAGGAACCGAATTGTCGGATCGCATTCTTGCGGCGGGCAAAGATGTGGCGCGGACGCTGACCCAACAGAGCTAGGGCGGCGCGCCAAGTCCTCGGCTGCCACACCTTGACGATCTCGCCGAAGCCCGGCGCCTTGGGTTGCTCTAAACATCGAGAGTGACGATCATGCCGCGGACTTCGGCCATCTCCAGGAGCAGGTCCTGCAGGTTTTCGTCCAGCACGGCACCGGTCAGCACCAAAAGCTCGGCAATGCACTCTCTCATCGATATGACGGCGGCGCCGGTTTTCTCGGAAAGCAGCCGCCCGATGGCCGTGCGGATCAGGTCGTCCCGATCAGACATCGTGTCATCTCGCAATGCAGCCTCCCTCATGCTCCCCATGCCTCACCCGCGCTTTCAACGACAGGGCGTGGTTTCTCTTACGGTATGATTTTTTGACGCCACATCCGCGGCTGTGCTCACGCGGACGGCAGCAACGGCTCGTTGCCGGGCTGGATGGCTTCGACGGCGGTGGCGCACGGGGTGGGTTTGTATCCCGCAAGCCCAGGAATGCGCTGTAGGGAAGCGCAGAAAACGCCTTCAGATGACCGCCGGAATAGAGTTTCCAAACAGGCGCTGAGCGGCTTATTTGCCGCAATGATGATCGTTGATCTTGTTCAGCGCATTCGCGTCGGGCCCAACGCGGTCGTAGGAGCACGGTCCGGCCGCCGTGGTGACCAACAGCTGGTCATAATAACGCGGGCCGCCGAAAAGGAAGTTGATGAGGTTGTCATCGGCGGGGACGTAGCGTTCGGATTGGGCCTGGTGGTGATGCCGGTCACCGGCGAACGCCGAACCGCAAAGGCCTGAGCCTATCGCGATAGCGAGAGCCAAGATCGCAAAGCATTTCGTGGTCATCGGCAACACCCTCCTGGCTATTCTGAATCACACCATACATCCAAAATCGCCAGCCGGACAAAAGTTCCAAACGGCGCGGTTGGGCAAGCCCAGCCGGACGCCGAGCCGCAGGAATACCAAATGCCGACGAAGACCCATCGCGATTGGCTCTTGCCGAAGCCGGCGGCCTCGCTCATCCATGGGATTGCAACGACAGCTTGGAACCAGTGATGACCGATGCCAGCCTTTATCTAGTCGAAGCGACGATCGAGCAATTGCGCCGCGCGCTCGATGGCGGCGCTGTCACCAGCGTCGAACTGGTCGGGGCATATCTCAGGCGCATCGCGCATTTCGACCGCCACGGCATTACCCTCAACGCGGTCCCGGTGCTCAATCCAGCGATGTTCGAGGAGGCCGCCGCCTCCGACCAGCGCCGCCGCAACAGTGCCACGCTCGGACCGCTCGACGGCATCCCCTACACCGCCAAGGACAGCTACAAGGTCGCCGGTCTGACCGTGGCCGCCGGCTCGCCGGCCTTCGAGCATCTCATCGCCAACGAGGATGCTTTCACCATCGCCCGGCTGCGCGCCGGCGGCGCCGTGCTGATCGGCCTCACCAACATGCCGCCGATGGCCAATGGCGGCATGCAGCGCGGCGTCTATGGCCGCGCGGAAAGCCCGTACAATGCCGACTTCCTGACCGCCGCCTTCGCGTCGGGGTCGTCCAACGGCTCCGGCACGGCGACATCAGCCAGCTTCTGCGCCTTCGGGCTGGGCGAGGAAACCTGGTCGTCCGGGCGGGCGCCGGCCACCAACAACGCGCTGGTCGCCTACACGCCGTCGCGCGGCATCATTTCGGTGCGCGGCAACTGGCCGCTGGTGCCAACCATGGATGTCGTGGTGCCGCATACGCGCAGCCTGCCAGACATGCTCGAACTGCTCGAAATCATCGTTGCCGACGATCCCGAGACGCGAGGGGATTTCTGGCGCGCGCAGCCTTGGGTCAAGTTGCCGAAGAGCTCCGATGTGCGGCCGCGACGCTATACTGATCTGGCGCTTGCGGGGTCGCTGAAAGGCATGCGCCTCGGCGTGCCCAAAATGTATATCGGCCGCGACAGCGGGGCGGATCGGCCGATCGAGACCCGCGCCTCGGTGCTTGCGCTGTGGGAACAGGCGGCGGCGGATCTCACGCGGCTAGGCGCCGAGGTGATTGAGGTCGATTTTCCCGTCGTCTCCAACTATGAGCGCGACCGCCCCGGCGCGCGCACCATGGCCGAGCGCGGCCTGGTGCCAGAAGAATTCGCCAACCGCGAAATCTGGGATCTCTGCATCTGGGGCTGGGACGATTTTCTGCGCGCCAATGCCGACCCGGCACTGCCCGATCTCGTCTCGGTCGACGGCGCAAAGATCTTTCCACAGCCGCCGGGCACACTGCCCGACCGCTATGAGGGCGGCTTTGACTTGGCGGAGTACGTTGAGCGGGCGCGATCCGGTGTCACGCCCGCAGTGGACATTCCGACACTCGAGGACGGTCTGAAGGGACTAGAAACGACAAGGCGGATCGATTTCGAGGACTGGCTGGACCTCCACGGCATCGATGCCGTGGTGCTGCCCGCCGCCGCCGATGTCGGGTCGGCCGATGCCGATGTCAACGAGGCGTCGGCCGCGCTTGCCTGGCGCAATGGCACCTGGGTCGCCAACGGCAATCTGGTCTGGCGCCATTTCGGCATTCCGACCGTCACCGTACCGATGGGAACGATGGCCGACATCGGCATGCCGGTCGGCATCACTTTTGCCGGCAAGGCCTATGATGACGAAAAGCTGCTGCGCATGGCCGGCGATTTCGAGCGCTCCAGTCAGCGCCGCACCCGTCCTCCGCGCACGCCCGAATTGGCCGACGATGTCTTTCCAAGCCGTCCCGGCCAAGCCCCGAACAGCAAGGCGCCCCCGCTCGCCATCACGCTTGCCGCCGAGACGCGGGCTTCGGGTGATCGCGACGAGATTGTCATCACGCTCGACCTGCCTGGCGAAGCGACCGATACGGCCAGCATCCAGCTGCACGTCAACGGAAAGGCCGTCGCGCTGCAGCGAAGCGGCGCGCGCTTCAGCGGGAGTGCGCTTGTCCCGGCCGCCGAGCATCACCGCTTCCACAGTGTCTGGCGCGGCTCGTATGGCTCGATCGTGACAGCGGTGGTGCGGCTGGAGGATGGCCGCACCGCCGGCGCCTACGCGGTCACGGGTGGTATCGAGTGACTGCGGCCTTTCGGATCGCGCGGCGTCCAGTTTCGAAACTCGCTCCCGCGAGTCATATGCTGGCGTTTTCGAGAACCGGAGCGAAGGGTACTTTGAGTACGTCAGCACCGGAAGCGCAGAAAGTGCCGCCAGATGACTCGCGGGAGTAGAGTTTCCAGACGGTCTCTCAGTCCGTCCTGATCCAGACGCCCTTGGTATTGAGATATTCGTCGAGATGCTCGGCCCCGCCCTCGCGCCCGTAGCCGCTCATCTTGTAGCCGCCGAAGGGCACCGCGGGGTCGATGGCGTGATAGGTGTTGACCCAGACGGAGCCGGCGCGCAGGCGGTTTGCCAGCTGGTGCGCCTTGCCGATGTCGCGGGTGAACACGCCGGCACCCAGCCCATAAGGCGTGTCGTTGCCGCGCCGCACCACCTCGTCCAGCGTGTCGAAGGGCAGCGCCGAGATGACCGGGCCGAAGATCTCTTCGCGGGCAATGCGCATGTCATCGGTAACGCCTGAGAACACACTGGGCGCCATGAAATTGCCAGCACCGAGCCCGCCTTCAGTGATGCGGTTGCCGCCGGTGACCAGCCGGGCACCTTGCCTCGTGCCGTCCTCGATGAAGCCGGCGACGCGTTCGAGCTGCTTGGGCGAAATCAGCGGCCCGATCTCGGTTTCAGGGTCGGCGCCGTCGCCGATCCTGAGTTTTGCCGCATAGGCCGAGACCCGCTCGACGAATTCCTCGTAGATCGGCCGTTCGACGAACAGCCGCGACCCGGCGATGCAGATCTGGCCGGAATTGGCGAACACAGACATTGCCGCTACAGGCACGGCGCGCTCGAGATCGGCATCGGCGCAGACGATGACCGGCGACTTGCCGCCGAGTTCCAGCGAGACGCGCTTCATGTTGCCGGCCGAGGCGCGCAGGATGCTCTGGCCGGTCACTGTGGAGCCGGTGAAGACGATCTTGTCGACGTCCATATGGGCGGCGAGCGGCGCGCCGGCTTCCGCGCCGGTGCCGGTGACGACGTTGACAACGCCGGGAGGCGCGCCGGCCTCCATCATCAGCGCGCCAATCAGCAGCGGCGTCAGCGGCGCTTCCTCGGAAGGCTTCAGCACGATGGTGCAGCCGGCCGCCAGCGCTGGGCCGATCTTCCAGATCGACGCTGCGGTCGGCGCATTCCAGGGAATGATCGCGCCGACCACGCCAACCGGCTCCTTGCGCGTGTAGGAGACGATCTCGCCCGGCAGCGAATTACCGATCGTGTGGCCATGGATCGACGTCGCCATGCCGGCGTAGAAGCGCAGCATGCCGAGCACGCGGTTCTTGTTGGCGAGCGTGCGCACGATGGGCATGCCCATGTCCGTCGTGTCGGAAAGCGCGATCTCCTCCCAATGCCGCTCCATCAGGTCGGCAATCCTGAGCAGCAGCAGCTGGCGCTCATAGGGCTTGAACCGGCTCCATGGTCCGTCGAAGGCGCGCCGCGCCGCCGCCACCGCGAGGTCGATATCGCCTGAATCGGAGAGCGGCACGGTGCCGATCACGGCGCCGGTGGCGGGATTGCGCGTCTCGAAGCTGCGGCCACCGAGCGCGTCGCACCAGAGGCCATCGATCAGCATCTTGCGGTGCCGGCCATCGATAGGCGTGTGCAGGGGCAGGTCTTTAACCGATACCGTCAAGATCCCGTCCTCCCTTCCGAAACCAACCTAGCGGGCGGCCCAGACAAGGCCGCGCTCGACGATCAAGGCCATTTCCGGGACCGCGAACTCGCCGGCATTGTGTCCCAGCGCGCTGTAGAAGACCTTCCCAGCCCCATAGCGACGCTTCCAGACCACCGGCATCACGATGCCGCCTATTCCCGGAAAATGCTGGTCAGTGAAGGTGGTTGTGGCCAGCACTTCGTTGCCCGGATCGACATGCATGTAATACTGCTCCGATCGGTAGGCGAAATCACTGACGCCGGTTGTGATCGGATCATCCGGCTTGGTGACGGCGACCGTATAGTCGATGATGTCGCCGGGATGCGCGACCCACTGGCCGCCGGTCATGAACTGATAATCGGTTTCGCTGCGGAAGCTGTCGCACATCGTGCCGTGAAAGCCGCCAAGGCCACTGCCCTGGCGAACCGCGAGAACCAGGTTCTGAAGTTCGGCCTTTTCGATTGTCGACATGGTGATCACGGGCACGATGAGATCGAATGCGCTGAGCTTCGGATCGGCGAACATCGCGGTGCCCTCGCCAAGCGTAACGTCGAAACCGTTGCGTTCGAGCAGATCGCGCACGATTTTCGCACTCTGCTCCGGCGTATGCCCTTGCCAACCTCCCCAGGCGATCAAGGCTTTCTTCGGCATGTTGTCCTCCTTGTAGCAATCCGCCTTGATCGATCGGTGTCAGCGCCAGCCCAGCGCCGGAGCGACATGGGTCAGGATCGCCTCGATGACATGGGCATTGTAGTCGACGCCGAGCTGGTTGGGCACGGTGAGCAGCAGTGTGTCGGCCTCGGCGATCGCCTCGTCCTGCGCCAATTCCTTGATGAGCACATCCGGTTCGGCGGCGTAGCTGCGCCCGAAGATCGCCTTGGTGTTCTCCTCGATGAAGCCGATCTGGTCGCTGCTCTGGTTGCCGCGCCCGAAATAGGCGCGGTCGCGATCGTCGACCAGCGCGAAGATGCTGCGGCTGACCGACACGCGCGGCTCGCGCTGATGGCCGGCCGCCTTCCAGGCCTCGCGGTAGACCCGGATCTGCTCGGCCTGCTGGATGTGGAACGACTTGCCACTCTCGTCGAATTTGAGCGTCGAACTCTGTAGGTTCATGCCCAGTTTCGCCGCCCATTCCGAAGTGGCGTTGGTGGCCGCACCCCACCAGATCCGCTCGCGCAAGCCTTCAGAATGCGGCTCGAGCCGCAGCAGGCCGGGCGGGTTGGGGAACATCGGCCGTGGATTGGGCTGGGCGAACCCCTCGCCCCGCAGCGTATCGAGGAAGACCTCGGCGTGATGCCGCGCCATCTCGGCGTCGCTCTGTCCCTCCGCCGGGGCGTAGCCGAAGTAGCGCCAGCCGTCGATCACCTGCTCCGGCGAGCCGCGGCTGATGCCAAGCTGCAGGCGGCCGCCGGCGATGATGTCGGCAGCACCGGCGTCCTCGGCCATGTAGAGCGGATTTTCGTAGCGCATGTCGATGACCGCGGTGCCGATCTCGATGCGGCTGGTCTTCGCGCCGACGGCTGCCAGCAGCGGGAACGGCGACGCAAGCTGACGAGCGAAATGATGGACGCGGAAATAGGCGCCGTCGGCGCCCAGTTGCTCGGCGGCGACGGCGAGGTCGATGGACTGCAGCAGCGCGTCCGATGCCGACCGCGTCTGTGATTGCGATGAGGACGTCCAGTGCCCGAATGACAGGAAACCGATTTTTTTCATGCCTTGCGATATATGGAAGTGGCGGATGGAATGCAAAGCCGTTGCTCGCCGATCTCGGCGTCGGCCGGCTGCCCTGATGGCATCAAATAATGCTGATCCGCGCGTGGCACGATGGCGCTGCCATTGCGAAACCCGCTAGAAGTGGTAGCTACCATTGCGTATAATTAAATCAACTTGATTTGTTTTCTGCGGAAGGTTCGTTGGTAACGCGCACATGCCCCCTAGAAAAGCCATCGCTGGCACCAATCTCGAACAGGCCAAGTCACACAATCGCCGCGTGGTGATCGAAGCGATCAGGACCAACGGTGCCTTGTCGCGGGCGGCAATCGCGCGCCTGACGGCACTGAGCACGCAGACTATCTCCAACATCGTCGAGGAACTCGAGCGGGAACAGCTGCTTCGCGCGCAAGCCACGCTGAAGGGCGCACGCGGCCAGCCGGCGGTCCCCTACTCGATCAATCCCGACGGCGGCTATTCGATCGGTCTGCAGCTCGACCACCAGCTGGCGGTCGGCGTCATCACCGATCTGTCCGGCACGGTTCGCGCCCGCATCGAGCGCCCGGTCGACCGGCCGACACCGGCGCAGGCGATGCCTTTGCTGGCCGCGATAGCCGGCGACCTGATGCGCAAGTTTCGTTTCGACCGCGCCCGCCTGCTTGGCATCGGCATGGCGATGCCGGGTCCGTTCGACGTCGAGGGCATGACCTCGGTCGGGCCGACCGCGCTGCCCGGCTGGCAGGATTTCCCCGTCGCCGAAGAGCTGCAGCGGCTGACCGGCATTCCGGTAACGGTCGAGAACGATGCCACCGCCGCCGCCATCGGCGAGCGGCTCTATGGCGTTGCCCGCAACCTCGGCAGCTTCGTCTATTTGTTCATTGGTACCGGACTTGGCGCCGGCCTGTTCCTGGACGGCCATCTCTACAAGGGCAGCCGCCACAATGCCGGCGAGATCGGCCACATGATCGTCAAGCCCGGCGGCCTCGAATGCGGCTGCGGCAAGCGCGGCTGTCTCGAACGCTATGTCTCGTTGCGCGCCGCCTATGAGTGCCTTGAAATCCCCGACCCCGATCATGCCTCGCCGGAATTGCTCCAGGCATTGCTGGCCAATGGCGACAGTCTGGAAGCGTGGGTAGTCCAGGCAATCGATCCGCTGCGCCAGGCGATCAACATGCTCGAACTCGCGCTCGATCCCGAAACCGTGGTCCTCGGCGGTTTCATGCCGGTCGGCGTCATCGAGCTCCTGGCCAGTCGGCTCGACCCCTTGTACCTGTCGGTCAGCTCGACCAGCGCCCGCACCGTGCCGCGTGTCCTTGTCGGCGCCGCCGGCAAGGACACTTCGGTTCTTGGTGCCGCCGCGCTGCCGATCTTCTCCGAGACCAACCCGCAGTTCGACGTCCTGCAAAAGCCGCACGCCGGCTAGGCGAACGGGAGGTTCCTAGGTCGCCCCGTAGAGCACCGGCATCAGCCCGGCGAGCGCCTTGAACCGTTCCCAGGACTTTCTCTCCGGCTGCGTCCAGCCTGTTTCCGCCAGCGCCGAGATGCGGGGAAACACCAGCCGGTCGAAGACGGCGCGGTCGGTCATCGGCTCCGACCAGATGCAGGCCTGCACGCCGAGCAGTTTCGTCTTTTGCGCGTCCGTCCAGCCCTCGACAGGATCGAAGCCATACAGCTTTTCCGGATCGGACCAGCCGGCCCAGGCCGCACCCGGTTCCGACCACGCCGGGCTGTTGGCCATGTCGAGGTAGTAGACCTGGCCGGGGCACACCACCATCGCGTAGCTCTCGCCGGCAAGTGCGGCTGAGGCTTCGACCGTTCGCCAGCCGCAGAGGTAGCTTTTCTGCTTGTCGATGACATTGCCGTGCGCCGCCTCTTGCCAGCCGCCGGTGACGCAGCCGCGAGACGCAAGGAACGATTGTATCCGCTTGAGAAACTCGGCCTGCAGTACCGCCGCGCCCGAGCCGTCGATCTCATCGGCGCCGTGCGTGTTGGTGACCACGTTGAGGCGCTTGGCATGCGCGGCCGCCAGCCCCTCGCCGCCAACCTCGGTGAGCCGCGCCAGCGCTTGCGGCGAACCGGACCAGGCGCCCAGCGGCACCTCGTCGGCGCCGACATGGATGGTCTTGAACGGAAACAGCTCGATCAGTTCATCGAGGATTTTCTCCAGCACAACGTAGGTCTCAGGCCGCGCCGGATTGATGCAATTGTTGGGAAACCCCTGCACCGAGAAATACTCGCCGCTCTCGCCGGGATCGCGCAGCTCCGGGATCGCCTGCAGCATCGCATAGCAATGCCCCGGTACGTCGATCTCCGGCACGACCTCGATGCCGAATTGGCCGGCCAGTTGAACGACCTCGCGCACGGCAGCCTTGGTGTAGTAGCCACCGCTCGGCTCGGGGCCCGAGCCCAGCAAGGGCGGCACCGGCAACCCATGGCCGCGCCACGCGCCGACCTTCGTCAGCTCCGGATAGGCCGATATCTCGACCCGCCACGCCTCGTCGTCGGACAGATGCCAGTGGAACCGGTTCAGCTTGTTCCAGGCAAGGATACGCAGGAAGGTCTTGATCTCGGCCGTTGCGTAGAACTGCCGGGCGACGTCGAGATGCGTGCCGCGCCAGCCCAGCGCCGGCTCATCGCGGATTTCGCCTTCGGCCGGGAAGAGAAACGTCTCGGGGTGCGATCGCGCCCCGCGCAGGATCTGGCCGAGCGTGACCAGCCCATAGAACAATCCGGTTCGCGTTCCCGCCGAAATCGCGACCCCATCGGCTGAAAACCGGATCGCATAGGCTTCCGGGCCAAATCCGTCCGCGATGCCGAGATCGACCGGCAAGCCGCCTTCGGCCTCGTTGCGCACAATGCCCTCGACAGCAAACAGGCCGTCGACAAGGTCACCGAACGCGCCGGCGGCATCGGCAGCTGCCGTTCCCTTCGGCCGAAGTGCCAGACCTTGCGGAACAGCGCGTCGGCCGGAGACCGCAACGGTGCGCGGCCACGGTATGATCGAAACCGGCACGGGCGCCTGCGCGGGCACCGGATAGATTTCGGCACCGCGCTTCAGCACCGCATTGTCGCCGATCGCCTTGGTCGGACCCAACGCGACAGGAGTCACGGTGCCATCGGCAAGCACGAGGTAGGCAGCGGTGGCGCCGTCGGTCCAGTGCCGCAGCGGATAGCTCAGCCCATGCGCGGTGACGGTCCATGTCTCACGCGGTTGCAGCACCAAACCGTCCGGCGGCGCGAATTCGGAATGGTTGGACAGCCGTTCCGAAAGCCTGCCGCCTTCGACGGTGACGGCCGGATCGATGCGGGCCGGGCCGCTGACGCACAGCCGAAAACCTTCGATGGCCTTCGACGACAAATTGGTGACCGTCAGCGAATAGGCGAGCTTGTCGGTGGCGGTGGCCGGTGCCCAGGTCGTTTCCAGACGGAATGCGGATTTGGATTGAAGCGTCATGACAAGCTTTCGAACGAGAGATCAGGGATGGGTGTTGAGCAGGCCGGCATAGACCCCGGGTTCGGAGTCCGGGATCTGCGTCGCGCCGACGGTGCGCTCGTAGAATTCGGACGGACCGACATCGCCGATGATGGCGTAGCCATAGCCCATGACGCGCATGTCGAGCAGCGTTGCCAGCAGCAGCGCGTGGCCGATGCCGGCGCCGCGCGCGGCCTCGCCGACGCCGGTCGGGCCGAAGAAGCCACGCGCGATCGAATCATAGACGGCAAAGCCGACCAGCTCGGCGTCGCGTGTCGCCAGGAAGCACGAGGCCGGCTGGCGCGAAAATGCCACCGTCGCCTCGCTCGACCAGCCGGCGTTGAAGGTTTGCCGCACCCAGCCAGTCACCAGTTCGAGTTCCGGCGCCAACGCCCGGCGAATGGTGACGGCGGCACGGCGGACACGCGCATCGAGTTCAGGATCGGGCGAAAGCAGCGAAAGATTGACCAGATAATCCATGGAGACCCTATGGTGTTGATTTCAGGACACCGCGCCCAGCGCGCGCACGAAATGGTTGGGACCGACCTGATTGACCACAGTCGAGGGCGGCCGGCTCAGGCGTCGCACCTCCTCGGCGTGACCGAGAAAGCGGGCGCTGTCACCAGCCACGAACGGCCGATCGGGATCCGGCACCGCCGAAAGCAGCAACTGCGTGTAGGGATGTCGGGCATCGCCGATCACCGAGAGTGTATCACCCCACTCGACCATCTGGCCGGCGAACATCACGATCACCTCTTCGGCGACATGGGCGGCGGTGGCGATGTCATGCGTGATGTAGAGCAGCGCCAGTTGCCGTTCCTGTTTGATCCGCGCCAGGAGTTCGAGGATGCCGAGGCGGATCGAGACATCGAGCATCGAGGTCGGCTCGTCGGCGACCAGCACGTCGGGCTGCACGGCGAGCGCTCGCGCGATGTTGACGCGCTGGCGCTGGCCTCCCGACAGTTCATGCGGAAACTTGTGGGCGGTCAACGCCGGCTCCAGCCCGACCCAATTGAGGAGATCGGCGACGCCCTTCACCTGCTCCGCTTTGCTCCTGGCGTGGCCGTGCAGCGCCAGCGGGCGGGCCAGATGATGCTGTACCGAAAACACCGGGTTGAGCGAGGCGAACGGATCCTGGAACACCATCTGCACGGCGCGGCGGTAGGCCCTTTCCTCGGCGGCCGTGCCGGTCCGCGTGATGTTGCGGCCGCGGTAGAGCATCTCGCCGCCGGTCGGGGTGTCCATGCGCGCGATGATGCGAGCACAGGTGGTCTTGCCGCAGCCGGATTCGCCAACCAGCGCCAGCGCGCGACCGCCCTTCAGCGACAGCGAGACACCGCGCAACGCCTGCACCAGGCCGAAGCTGCGCTCGATGCCGTCCAGCCTGACGATCGGCTCGGCCGCGATGGCTGCTGGGGGAACAGTCATCACGGCGTTCATGCGATCGCGTCCTTCACGGGGGGATGGCCGGGCAGTTGCGGGATCGCGCCCCAGAGTTTTCTCGTGTAGTCGTGCGCCGGCGCGCGGCTGACCTGCCTGACGTCGCCGACCTCGACCAGTTCGCCCTTCAGCATGACCCCGATACGGTGGCAGAGCTGCGCCATGAGGTGTAGATCGTGGGTGATGAACAGCACCGAGAAACCGTAGCCGCGTTGCAGGTCGATGACCTGTTCGAGGATCTCGCGCTGCACGACCACGTCGAGCGCGGTCGTCGGTTCGTCCATGATGATCAGTTCCGGCTTCAGCGCCAGGCAGATGGCGATGACGATGCGCTGGCGCATGCCACCTGAGAACTGGTGCGGATAGTCGGTCAGCCGGCTGGCCGGGATGCCGACCAGCTTGAACATCTCTTCGGCGCGCGCCCGCGATCTTTCGCGCGACGAGCCGGTATGCCGGCGCAGCACGTCGTGGAACTGCGCCTCGACCCGCATAAGCGGATTGAGCGAATTCATCGCGCTCTGGAACACCATGCCGATCCGTCGCCAGCGCACCTCCTGCAGGCGGCTTTCCGGCAACTTCAGAAGATCCTGGCCGTCGAGCAGGATCTCGCCACCCGCCACCCAGGCCGGCGCCTTGGCCAGCCGGGTGATGGCGTAGGCGATCGTGCTCTTGCCGCAGCCGGATTCGCCGGCGAGCCCAAACAGTTCGCCGCGGCCGATGTCGAAGGACACGTTCTTGACCGCGCGGAAGGCACCCTTGTCCAAGAGATAGTCGACACTGAGATCGTGGATTTGCAGCAGCGCCTCGTTCACCGTGCCGCCTCCAGGTCGCGCTTGCGCAGCCGGCTGAGGCGCAGCCAGCGGCTGAGCGCCGGACCGGAGCGCAGCTGCGGATTGGCGATCTCGTCGAAGGTGAAGTTCAACAGCGCCAGGCCCAGCCCGACCAGCGCGATGCCGGCGGCCGGCGCGCTGATGTCCCACCAGGCACCGACGATGATGGCGGAGGAATTCTGCGCATTGTAGAGCATCGTGCCCCAGGTGACGTTGAGCGGATCGCCGAAGCCGAGATATTCGAGCGTTGTCTGCGCGACGATGGCGTAGATGATCGAGCCGACGATGTTGATGCCGATCAGCGGCACCAGATTGGGCAGGATCTCGACGAAGATGATGCGCCAGGAAGGCTCGCCGACCATGCGCGCCGCGGTCACGAACTCGCGGTTGCGAAGCGCCATCGTCTGCGACCGCGTCATGCGCGCCCCCCACGGCCATGAGGTCAGCGCGATGATCATCATGATGGCGACCGGCCCGACCGTGCCGGCGAAGGAAGCAAGCAGGATCAAGAGCGGGATGTTTGGGATGACCAGCACCGCATTGGTGATCAGATCCAGAGTCGCATCGGTGCGGCCGCCGAAATAACCAGCGACCAGCCCGATGATGGTGCCAAGTGCGGTGATGAACAACCCGGTGGCAAAACCGACCGCCAACGATGGGCGCGCGCCCCAAACGAATTGCGCATAGACGTCGCGGCCCATCTTGGTGGTGCCGAAATAATGCTCGACAGTCGGCGGCTGGTGCGAGCGGCCGACCCGCTCGCCCGGATCGGTCGGCGCCAGGATGGGTGCGAAGAGCGCCATCAGGCAGAGCGAGGCGACGATGATCAGGCCGGCGACGGCCTTCTTCTGCCGCCACAGAAGTTGCCAACCGAAATTCATGCCCGTTCCTCCCGGATGCGCGGATCGACGACACCGTAGAGGATGTCGACCAGCAGATTGGCGCCGAGCGTCGCCATCGTCATCAGCAGCAGCTGGCCCTGGATGACCGGATAGTCGCGCGCGACACTGGCGGTGAACAGCGTCAGCCCGAGACCGGGATAGTTGAAGACGATCTCGGTGACGATCGAGCCGCCGAACACCGCGCCCAGCATCAACGCCAGATTGGTCAGCACCGGCAGCATCGCGTTTCGCGCCGCATAGGAAAACATCACCGCGGTCTCGCCGAGCCCCTTGGCGCGGCCCATGGTGACATAGTCCTCGCCGAGCACCGATATCATCGAGGAGCGCATCGTCGTCTGGAATTCACCGATCAGATAGGGCGACAGCGTCAGCACCGGCATCACCGCGTGCCAGAAGACGCTGCCGAAAAAAGTGAAGTTCAGGCCCGGATCGAGGTCGGGATTGTAGGCATAGCCGACCGGGAACCAGCGCAGCGTCACGCCAAAGGTGAACAGGGTCGCCAGTCCGATGATGACCGGCGGGATTGCGATCAGCACGACAGAAAACGGCGAGACGAACGCATCGAAGCGTCCGCCTCGCCGCCAGGCTGCCACTGCGCCGAGGGAGACTCCGACGCAGAGGGAAAAGATGATCGCCGTGGTGACCAGGAACGCGGTCCAGCCGGCCGAACGGGCGAGGACCTGGGTGACGGTCTGCGGGTAGTATTTGACCGACACGCCGAGATCGAGCCGGGCGAGGCCGGTGATGTAGTCGACGAATTGTCCCAGGATCGGCTGTTCGACGGCACCGAAGCGGGCCTTGATCGCCTCGATCGCCGCCGGTGTCGCGCGCGGTCCGAGCTGCGCGATCATGCCGTCGACCGGGCTTCCCGGCATCAGACGGGGAACGGTGAAATTCATCACGATGGCAAACAGGAAGGCGACGAAATAGACCCCAAGCCGTCGAAGAGGAATCCGCATCGGCTGTTCCTTGTGCTCGATTGCCTTCTCCGTTTGGCGGAGAAGCTGTCGCTGGAAGCGACGGACGAAGAAGCGGCTGCAGGCATCTTACCATGTCCGGCATCCGGCCTCGCGGCGACCGCCGCCGAAGCCAGGATTTTGCGACACGGACCCCTCTCCCCTCATGAGGGGAGAAGGGCGTTACTTCAGACCTATTGTACCGGCTTCAGGCGCAGCAGATGCATCAACCGCATGCGGTTGTTGTCGTGGTTCTCCGGGTTCATCACCGGTTCGTCCTTGGTCACCCAGCCGGTGAAGCGCTTGGTCGAATACTGATACCAGGTCGGTCCGTTGAACACCGGCACCACCGGGAAATTGTCGGCGATGATCACCTGCACCTGGTCGAACAGCTTCTTGCGGTCTTCGTCGGTGGTCGCCTTGCGGTAGGCGTCGAATACCTTGTCCAGTTCCGGATCGGAGTAGCGCGACGGCGCACTGGTGATGCGCCCGGCAAAGGCCGTCGACAGCGACTGGTAGTAGCCGCGGAACGGCGTCGGTCCGTCGGCGCGGGAGTTCATGACCGCATCGAACGAGCCGTCGAGAATCTGCTTTTGCCACTGTTCGTATTCCGGTGTCGCCACCGAGGCGTTGATGCCCGCCTTGCGCAGGCCTTCTGTGGCGATCTGCACAGCGTCGATCCAGTCGGTCCAGCCATTGGGAACGATGATCGCGAAGGCGATCGGCTGGCCCTTCGGCGTGGTGCGCATGCCGTCGGCGCCCTTCTTGTAGCCGGCGTCGTCAAGCACTTTGTTGGCCTTGTCGACGTCGTAGGTCATCCACACATCCTTGTCGCCTTCGGCCGCCTTGTTGCGCCAGGCGTCGAAGCGCGGCGGCAGGCCGCTGGCGTGCAGGTTGACCACCGGATAGCCAAAGCCGGCAATGTCCACCATCGCCGTGCGGTCCATGACCAGGCTGAAAGCGTGACGGAAATTGATGTCGTTGAAGGCCTCGGCCAGCGCCGGATTGGCGGTCTTGAAGTTCACCTGGAAGGCGATGGTTTCCGCCGGCGGCTGCCAGTAGCCATTGTGGTCCTTGTCGAGCGCGACATAGGTCTTGTCGATCTCGGGCAGGAACGAGCCGATCCAGTCCATCGATCCTTCCGGCAGCAATGCCAGCATCTGGTCGTTGCCGGAGATCTGCGGCAGCTTCAGGCAGTCGACATGCAGCGAGGCGGCGTCCCAGTAATTCGGGTTGCGGCACTGCTCGTAGACCTGCGGCGTGAAGCGGCGGATCTCGGTCATCGGGCCGGAGCCGATCGGCTTCTCGTTCTTGAAGGCGAGCGGATCGGCGACATCCTTCCAGATGTGCTCGGGCACGACAGGGAAATCGGCCATCGATTCCGGGAAATGCGTGTCGACGTCCTTCAGCGTGATCTTCACTTCGGTCGGCGAAGGCGCTTCGACCAAGGCGACGCTGCCGCCGACGCCGACAATGTCGACCGCCGGGTTCTTCAGCATCAGCTCGAGCGTGAATTTCATGTCGGCCGAGGTCAATGGCTGACCATCCGACCATTTGACGCCGTCGCGCAGCGTGTAGGTGATCGATTTCAGATCGTCGGAGAATTTGTAGCCCGTTGCCAGCCGGAAGATCGGCTTGCCGCTGTCATAGTCGTTGAAGATGACGAGCGGCTCGTAGACGAAATCCATCGTGCTCTGGCGGCGCCCGCCAAGGTCGAAGGGGTTGAAGTTCTGCACCCAGCTCGTCTGCTCCTCGATGTGCATGGCGAGCACCGATTCGGCGGACGCCGGTCGCGCGCCGAAGGAGAAAGTCGTGGCGATGGTCGCGGCGACGAAGGCCGTGCCGATCAACAACCGCCGGCGTGAAACAGCCGTCGACGGGTCTTGCAGGGAACGCATATGCGGGTCTGGCAGCCTGTCAGTCATACTTCATCTCCCATTGTTGATCGGCATTTCCGCCTCTTCGGGCGAGTAACGTAAATCAATTTGATTTAATCCTAGGAGGTAAAGGGGGCCAGCGTCAACGGCTCTGTTCGGCCATCCCCATGAAGCCTGTCGAAACGTGCGGCAACGATGGAAGGGGTTCGTCGGCGGAAAGACCTGGATCGCGATGCTGACGGATCGCGTCGAGCCCTATCCCGGGCTCCACGCATAGGTGTCACAGGGCGATCATTGTGACGGGATGGTTTCCCTCTCCGCCGCCGGCGGAGAAGCATCAAAGCTCACACATCGCTATTTTCGAAGGCACCGATGCCTTGTGCGATGAGGTTGGTCGCCATGACCAGCGAGACGATTGCCGCAGAATTGAAGACGACGACCCACCATTTGCCGCCGGTCAGGAAGCCGTAGCCGTCGGCAACAGCCAGTCCCCAATCGGCGGACGGCGGCTGGATGCCGAGGCCGAGAAAGCTCAGCGTGGCGATCGAGAAGAACGCGTATCCGAGCCTGGTGACGAGCTCGATGAGGATCGTTTCCCGAACATTGGGCAGTATCTCCAGGAACATGATGGCGAGAGCACCCTCCCCGCCAAGCCGGGCGGCGCTGACATAATCGCGCTGCTTCTGCTCGCGCACGGCGGCCCGAACGGTCCGCGCCACCAGCGGCGCGTAGGCAATGGCGATCACCAGAACAACGGTCAGGTTCGATGGGCCGATCGCGACAAGCGTCATGGTGACGAGAACGATGAACGGAAATGCCATCAGCGTGTCGAGCAGCCGCGCCCCGATGGCATCGACCAAGCCATCGAAATAGCCGAGCACCAACCCGATGATGCTGCCGGCGGTGACACCGGCAAGCGTGGCCAGCGGCGCAACCAGCAGGATATCGCGCGATCCGACGACGATGCGGGACAGCACGTCGCGGCCGAGCTGGTCGGTGCCGAACCAATGCGCGGCATCGGGCGGCGTCAGCATCGCCAGAAAATCCTCGGCATAGGGATCGTAGGGAACGAAGAGATTGCCGAACAGCGCGCACGCGATCCAGAACAGCAACACCAGCGAACCGGCCACGACCGACGGAGGCAGTCCGGCAAAAGCGCTGCGGATCCTGCGCGTCGCCGCCAAGCCGACCACCGCGCCCCGCGGTGCTGGAAACTCCGCCAGGTCCGTCATGATGATACCCGGCGGCGTTGTCGCGGATCGAGCAAGGCCAGCACGAGGTCGCCTGCCGCCGCCGACAGCACGAATATTGCCGCCATCACCAGCACGCCGGCTTCAAGCATCGGGAAATCGCGTGCCTTGGCCGCGTTCAGAACCAGATTTCCAAGGCCCTGGATACCGAACAGCGCTTCGATCACCACCAGCCCGCCAAGCATGTAGCCGGTCTGGGTCGCAAGCACCGCGATGGTCGGCGTCAGCGCATTGCGCAGCACATGTCGAAAAATGATCTCGCGCCGCTCGAGCCCTTTCAGGACGGCGGTTCGTGTATAGTCAGCGGCCATAGCCTCGATCACGCCGGCCCGCGTCATCCGGGCGATATAGCCGGCAAGGTTCAGCGCCAGCGGCAGCGCCGGCAGGATCAAATAATAGCCATTCGTCCAGAAGCCTGCGCCATCGGGTGCGACGCCCGAGATCGGGAACCAGTTCAGCCACAGGCCGAAAACGATAAGCAGCATCAGACCGGACACAAAGTCTGGGACAATGCCGAAGGAAACGCCCGCCATCACGATCAGCCGGTCGATGAAGCGGCCCGCATTGAGACCGGCGATGACGCCGCCGCCGACCCCTAGCGGAACAAGGAAAATCAGGATGATGCCGGCAAGCGCCGCCGAGCGCTTGAGGCTTTCCAGCACGAACGGCGCCACCGGTCCGCCCATCGACAGCGAGGTGCCGAAATCGCCTGTGAGCGCGTTGCTGAACCAGCGCCAGTACTGGACGAGAACCGGCTGGTCGGCGCCAAGCCGCTTGTTCAGTTCCGCCACCGCTTGCGCATCGGCAAACGGTCCGAGCATGACGCGGCCGACATCGCCGGGCAAAACCTGCCCGGCAAAGAAGACCAGTATGCTGACCAGCCACAGCGTGAGCAGAAGCGTGCCCGCGCGCGCCGACACAGTGCGGCCACTCAGCATCGCGTCCTGCTGCCTCGCCTTGAACCAGTCCCATCCCGATGGAATCGGAATGGGACGCTATCTCCCCGCTCGAGCATCATGCCTGGACGAAGGTAACGCGGTCGAGCAGCAGGTGCGAAATCGCCGTGAAGCGCACGCCCTCGACCTTGGTGCTGGTGATCCGGCTGTACTGCGAGAAGTAGCTGATGATCGCCGGCGTTTCGTCAAGCAGGAGGGTCTGGATCTTGCCGGCGGCAAGGCGCTGGGCGTTGAGGTCGCGTGCCTTGGAGTAGTCGAGCAGCAGAGCATCGTAGGCCGGGTTGTTGAAATGCGCCGCGTTCCAGGCCCCAGAACTCTTCAGGGTCGCGTTGAGGAAGATGTCGGGCGTGCCGCGATGGCCGTAATCGGTGATGCCGAGAACCGAATCCAGCCAGGGCGAGCTGCCGAAGGTCGCCGAGCCGTAATAGGCGTCCTGCGGCAGGACATTGAGCTTGACGTCGATGCCAGCCTTCTTGGCGAAATTCTGGATGATCACCGCATAGTCGGGAATGTCATAAGCGCGCTCGGTGGTCAGCGTCACCTCGAAGCCATTCGGCACAC
This sequence comes from Mesorhizobium sp. P2_F8, assembly GCF_056403655.1. Taxonomy (NCBI): domain Bacteria; kingdom Pseudomonadati; phylum Pseudomonadota; class Alphaproteobacteria; order Hyphomicrobiales; family Phyllobacteriaceae; genus Mesorhizobium; species Mesorhizobium sp. P2_F8. The sequence continues at coordinate 63,642 of NZ_JBFUFB010000003.1, read as the reverse complement.
CCGCCTCGCCCAGCAGCCGCTTGGCCTCGGCGATGTCTTGCTTGCGCTGCGGCACCGACGCGTCGGCGGAGGGGAAGATCGGCGCGAACGGGGTGTCGTTGCCGACGATGGCGCGGCCTTTCAGCAGCCCCTTCACGATCGCCTCGCGGTCGAGCGTCAGCGCCAACGCGCGACGGATGCGCTTGTCGGTGAACGGCGCCTGGTCGGTCCGCAGGTGCACCTGGTCATGCGAGCTTGCCTGCACGCTCAGCAGCTTGAAGTTGGGACTGCCCTCGATCGCCAGTTCCAGCCGCGTCGTGCTCGGGATGAGGTCGAGCTGGCCGGCCTGCAGCGCCAGAACCTGGGCCTGCTCATCGTCGAAGAACTTGATCTCGACGCGGTCGGGCAGCGCCTTGTCGCCCCAATAGTCTGGATTGCGCACGAAGCTCGCTCCCTGCTTGGGACGGAAGGATTCGAGCTTGAACGGGCCGGTGCCGTTGAAGGTCTTCTCGAAATCGCCGGCATAGTCGGCCGGCAGGATGACGGCATTGTAGACGTCGGAGGAGACATAGAAGGGGAAGTTGCTGTTGGGACCGTCGAGGTCGAAGGCGACGGTTTCGTCGTCCACCAGTTTGGCGCCGCCCTTGGACAGGATGCCCTTGTAGGCCGACAGCGCCGATGAGCCGCTGGCCGGATCGACAAGCCGCTCGAAGCTCGCCACCACGTCCTTGGCGGTGACCGCACGGCCGTCGTGGAATTTCACCCCTGGCCGCAATTTGAACGTCCAGCGGCTGGCGGTCTCGTCGGCCTCCCAGGACAAAGCGAGCTTCGGCTGCAGCCCATCCTTGGGATCGTCGAGGATCAAATATTCGCCGACCTGGCTGATCACCCCGATGCTGGCCGGATCGGTGACCGAGACGGGATCGATGGCCTTGGTCGGCTGGCCGAGGCCGACGCGGACAATGCCGCCGGCAGCGGCTGCGGCGCGCGCGCCTCCAAGTCCCTGCGAGCCGGCAAAACCGGTGAGGCCGAGCAGTGCGGCGTATTTCAGCAGATCGCGGCGCTTGAGAAAGCCGCCCTGATATTCGTCGACGGCGACATTCCAGATGTCCCCCGACAGATTGCGAAGTGCGTCGATATCTCTGTGTTTGGTCATGTTCTAAACCCCTGTCTGAAATGAAGATTGAAAAGCTGCTCTATGCGACGGGTTCGCCGTCGAGATGGATGCGATCCACGGCCTGCGGATAGAAGGCGACGAGGCCCTTGATCTTGGGCATCTCGGCGATCGGGTCGCGGTAGCTCCAGGCGATGTCCGGGCGCACCGAACCGTCGCTCAAGAGCCCGGACCAATAGGAAGCGATGCCCTTGTAAGGACATCGCGTCGTCGTGGCGGACGCCGTCAGCCGCTCCAGATTGATGTCATCCGGATGCAGGTAGAAGCGCGTCGGCAGATGCGTCTCGAACAGCAGCACCGGGCGGTGGCTGTCGGCGATCGGCTCACCGTCGAACCAGACCTGCACATGGCTCGTGCTTTGCAGCACATCGATGCGCGCATAGGGGTCGCGGGCATGGACGAAGACCTCTTCGTCCTCCTCGAACCACTGGTCGACGAGCTTCCAGCTGAAGGCGATGCGACCGGCGAGCGGCGACAGGTTTTCACCCGGCGGCGACACGAACGACCAGGCCGCGTTGGCGCTTCGTCTGTCGCCGGTGTCGATATCCCAGTAGGCCGTCTCGCCACCGACCGTGTGCGGCTCGCGATGCAGCGAGGGCTTCAGCACCGACGCGTCGACCGACGCCACCGGGAAGAGATAGATCGGCAGGAAGTGGTTGGAGCGCAGCACCAGCACGTTGCGGCTGTCGGCGATGGTGCGGCCGCCGAATTTGACGCGCACGCGCTTGGGGCTGTGCAGGACATTGACGAGATGCGGCGCGGTCGCTTCGCGCGGCTGAAGTCTGGGTGCGGCGGTCATCTTCGGTCTCTGGGGTCAGGACACGGCGCGCGCATTGTCGCGCTGCTCGGCGAAGCGGTTGGCTGGCCGCGCCAGGCCGAAACGGTCGCGCAGCGTTCCCGGCGCGTATTCGGTCGGGAACACGCCGCGGCGCTGCAGCTCCGGCACCACCTGCTCGGCGAAATTCACCCAGTCCTCGGGCAGCAGCGGGAACATCAGGTTGAAGCCGTCGGCGGCACCCGAGACGTACCAATCCTGCAGCTGGTCGGCGATCTGCGCCGGCGTGCCGGCCACGGTCGGCACCGAGCCGCTGTTGGCGAGCTTGCGGGCAATCTCGCGCAGGCTGAGATTCTGCTTCGACCACTGCCGGACCCGGTTGAGCGATGTGCGTCCACCATTGAAGGTGCTCTCGTCCGGCAGCGGCGGCAGCGGCCCGTCCGGCGGATAGGCGGAGAGATCGATACCGCTCCAGCTCGACAGAAGGTCGATGCCGACCTGGTCGGGAAGCAAGGTCTGCAGATACTCCTGCTTTTCCCGGCCTTCCGCCTTGGAGGCGGCAACGATCGGCAGGATGCCCGGCAGGATCTTGAAGCTCTCCGGCCGCCTGCCGTGACGGGCAAGACGCTCGTTGATGTCCCGGCGATAATTGATGCCGTCTTCCCTGGTGCTGAAGATGGCGAAATGCACATCGGCCTGGGCGGTGGCAAAGTTCTTGCCGTCCTCGGACGAGCCGGCCTGGACGATCAGCGGATGGCCCTGCGGTGGCCGCGAGACGTTGAGCGGTCCGCGCACCTTGAAGTGCTTTCCCTTGTGATCGATCGGGTGGACCTTGTCGGGGTCGGCGAAATAGCCCGACGCCTTGTCGATCAGTAATGCTTCGTCTTCCCAGCTGTCCCACAGCGCCTTGACGATATCGAGGAATTCGGCTGCGCGCTCATAGCGGAATGCATGTTCGATATTGCCGTCGCGGCCGAAATTGCGTGCCTCCTCGTCCATGGCCGAGGTGACGACGTTCCAGGACGCCCTGCCCTTGCTGATATGGTCGAGCGAGGYGAACATGCGCGCCACATTGTAGGGCTCGCTGTAGGAGCTCGAAGCCGTGGTGATCAGGCCGATATGCCTGGTCACGCCGGCCAGCGCCGACAGCAGCGTCAGCGGCTCGAGGCGGGCATTGGCATAGTGGGCGACGCCGCTCTTGACCGAATCCCAGATCGACACGTGGTCGGCGACGAAGATGGTGTCGATCTTTGCCCGCTCGGCCGCCTGCACGAGATCGCGGTAGAAGTCGAAGTCCAGCACCTCCCGGCCCGGTGCGCGCGGATGGCGCCAGGACATCCGGTGATCGCCCTGCGGGTTGAAGAAAAATGCGCTGAGGATCATGTGATCTCGAGCCATGCCGGCCTCCTTCCAAATCTGCTCTCCGGAGACCGTCGCGCTGCTTTGGCAGACGGCAACAATCTCTCGTGAGCGATGAAAGGTAGATTGCGCTCCGGCTTAATTCGAGTAATTTTATAGAGATTATGTATTGCCAAAGCGGAAGCGATTGCCCTCGATCGCCGCGCTGGAAGAAAGTGGTTTCAAGCTCCCAATGTCCTCCTCGGTTCTCAACGTCGACCAGCTTTCCATCGCCTATGACGGACGCAACGGATCGCATCCCGCCGTCAGCGGCATGTCGCTGCACATAGGCCAAGGCGAAGCACTTGGCCTGGTCGGCGAGTCGGGATCGGGCAAAAGCTCGGTGGCGCTCGCCATCCTGCGCTATCTGCCAAAAAATGCCCGCATCGCGGCATCGGCGCTTGAATTCCAGGGCCGAGAAATCCGCGACCTCTCCGCCGAGCAGCTTCGCCAGTTGCGGGGCAACCACATCGCGGCCGTCTATCAACACCCGGGCGCCGCCCTCAATCCAAGCATGACGATCGGCCGCCAGATCACCGAGACGATCATGCGGCATCGCCCAGTTCGCCACGACGAGGCCCGCGCGCGCGCTGCCGAACTGTTAGACCGCGTTCGGGTGAGCCGCCCGGACCGGGTGCTGGATCTCTATCCGCACGAATTGTCCGGCGGCATGCAGCAGCGCGCCAACATCGCCATCGCGATCGCGCTCGACCCGTCGCTGCTGGTGCTGGACGAGCCGACGACGGCGCTCGACGCCAGCGTGCAGTCGGAGATCATCGCCATCCTGCACGACCTGCGCAAGGATCACAAAACCAGCGTGCTCCTGATCAGCCACGACATCAACATGATCCGCCGCTCCTGCGACCGGGTGGCGGTGATGCAGTCGGGAACGGTGGTCGAAAGCGGCGTCGCCACTGATGTCTTCGACAACCCTCGCCACGCCTACACAAAGGCGCTCATCGCCTCGATCCCGGCCCTCAACTACACCAAGCGGGACGGCAGACTGGCGGAGACGGACGGACCCGGTCTGGCAGCGCACCCGACAGCCAACGATGAAGACGCCGGCGCGCGGAAAGAACGCCAGATCGCGATCGCCTGCAAAGGCATCAGCCATGCCTTCGGCAGCCAGCCAGTACTCAGCGATATCGACCTCGACATAGGCCAGGGCGAGACGTTCGGGCTGATCGGCGAGTCCGGCTCTGGCAAGTCGACCTTGGCAAGGATCGTCACCGGCCTGCAGACGCCCGACGCCGGATCGGTCGAGCTGTTCGGCAGGACGGTCGCGCCACGCGTTGAGAAGAGAAAACTGGGCGACCGGCGCGATGTGCAGATGGTCTTCCAGTCGCCGGATCGCACACTGAACCCACGCCAGCGGATCGGCAGGATCCTCGGCCGTCCGCTGCGGCGGCTCGCCGGCCTGCGCCGCGGCGAGGTCAAAGCGCGCGTCAGCGAACTCTTGCAGTCGGTCCGCCTTGCCGGCGCGACGGCCGAGCAGAAATTGCGATCGCTGTCTGGCGGCCAGCGGCAACGGGCGGCCATCGCGCGGGCCTTCGCCGGCGTACCGAAGGTCGTCGTGCTCGACGAACCCACCTCGGCGCTCGACGTCTCCGTCCAGGCGACCGTTCTCAATCTGCTCAACGACCTGCAGCGCGACAAGGACACGACCTATCTGTTCATCAGCCACGACCTCAGGGTCGTGCGCTACATGGCCGACAGGATCGGCGTGCTCTATCGCGGCCGCCTGGTCGAAACCGGTTCATCCGACCAGATCTTCCAGGGCCCCAATCACCCCTACACGCAACTGCTCCTGGCCGCGTCCTCCGATGAGGCCGCGCAAAAGCTGTCCGCTCCGGTGGAGATCGAGGCAGCCGGCACGCAGACCAAGGGATGTTCCTTCGCCGACCGCTGCCCCCTGGTCGTGCCCGACTGCAGAAAGGCCGAACCGCCCGCCAGGCAGGTCGCACCCGGCCATCTGATCGCCTGCTGGCGGCAGGGTTCGTGAATGGATCCCCTGCAGCCCAACGGCTCGCAACGGCATCTTTCCGTTCAGGCTCAGTGCGCTGCCATCATTGTCGCAGGATTGGAATCCCGCTTGCAAATGCAGTCTGTTGAGGCCAGCCTAAAGGGATGATGGCACGCAGGTCGCCAAAACATGTCCTTGTCATGCTGCTCGCGGTGTTCTTGACCGCCGGGTTCAGCCTGTCTGCCGTCCAGGCGAGCGCCATGTCGGCGAAGATGATGACGACTGGCAGCGGCATGACCATGCCTGCCGATACCGGCATGGCCAAGATGGCCGACACCGCCATGAATGGCGACTGCAACGCGTGCATCAAAAGCGCCGGCGACACCGGCAAACCGATGCATTGTCCGCCGACCTGCATCGCACCGGTGCTTGCGGTGTTGCCTCCCGAGTTCGCGGCGATGACCCTGATCAGGGTACGGTTGCCGTCGGCGCTGCCGACACCGTTCCTTCATGGGCGAAGTTCCCTGCCTGACCCATTCCCTCCCAAATCCACCGATCTCGTCTGACGCCGTTTCAGCCATCTCGCGGCTGATTTCTGGCGTTTGATTGCCGCTGGCGCTTTGCGCCGGCGAGCACACTGCAATTCGACGTCGAGACTCGGCGTCGATCGAGATCACAAAGGGCTTGAGAGTGAGCATCCATTTCAATCATTCCATTTCACGCCGCAGGTTTGTCCTTGCAGCGGCTGCGGCCACCCTGGTGCGACCCGCATCGTCAATGGCATCCGCCGTCGATGAGCGCCGCATCAGGGTCTCGCCGGGCCAGGCCAGGTTCACCGGCTCCAGGGGCCCGCTTACGCCTGTCTGGGCCTATGACGGGATGGTCCCCGGCCCGATGCTGCGCTTACGCCAGGGCCAGCCCGCCCGCATCATCGTCGAGAACGGGCTGAGCGAGGACACCACGGTGCACTGGCATGGCATCCGCCTGCAAAACGCCATGGACGGCGTGCCCGGGCTGACACAGCCACCGATCAAGCCGGGGACAAGCTTCGTCTATGAATTCACGCCGCCGGACGCCGGAACCTTCTGGTATCACCCGCATGCCAACAGTCTCGTGCAGCTCGGCCGTGGCCTTGCCGGCGCCATCATCGTCGAGGAGGCCGAGCCCGTCGCCGTCGACCGCGACCTCATGTGGCTGCTTCAGGACTGGCGGCTTACAGCGGATGGGCAGATGGCGCCCGGCTTCGGCAGCGCGATGGATGCGGCGATGTCCGGCCGTGTCGGCAACGTCATCACCGTCAACGGCACGGTGCCGGCCGACCAGAGCGTAACGGCGGGCGAACGCGTCAGGCTACGGCTCGCCAATGCCTCGCTTGCCCGCATCATGGCGCTGCGCTTCGAGGGTCACCGCCCGGTCATCGTCGCAATAGACGGCCAACCCTGCGATCCGCATGAACCGGAAGATGGCCGTCTTGTGCTTGCCCCGGCCATGCGCATCGACGTCGTGGTCGACATGCAGGGCGACCCGGGCAAGCGCTACGCGGTGGTCGACGAGTTCTATGACGGTCTCGCCTACACGCTGACCACTCTAGCCTATGACACTGCAACACCGCTGCGTGCCCATCCGCTCGATGCGCTTGTCGGCCTGCCCCGCAATCCTTTGCCCGAACCCGATCTCGCGAGAGCCGAGCGCCAGGAGATCGTCCTGCAAGGCGGCATGATGGGTGGCGGCAAGCTCGCCGGCGTCGGCGGCATGATGGGCATGGCGACACCCGGCATGAACGGTGGCGCTGCCTGGGCGATCAACGGCATGTCGATGACCGGCGATGGCCATGCCGGCATGGCGCCACAATTCACCTTGCCGCGCGGCGCAACCTGTCATCTCACCATGCGCAATGAAACCGCCTGGCGGCATCCCATGCATATCCATGGCTTCAGCATGCTGGTGCTCGCGCGCAACGGTTCGCCGGTGCCGCACCCACAGTGGCAGGACACGGTGCTGCTCGCCCCCAAAGACACGATCGAATGCGCCTTCGTCGCCGACAATCCCGGCGACTGGATGCTGCACTGCCATGTCGCCGACCATCAGATGGCCGGCCTCATGACGGTGTTTCGAGTTGGCTGAAATTGAACGCTACCAAAAGGAGACTGCAATGAAACTGACCTACCGCCTCGCCGCCCTTGCCGTCCTGACCGCAACGCCGCTGCCCGCATTCGCGGCGACAATCAATGCTGTGATGTACAAGAACCCAAGCTGCAGCTGCTGCGAGACCTATGCCGCCTATCTCGAAAAGAACGGCTTCAAGGTCGAGCTCAAGCCGTCCAACGACCTGGACCAGATAAGCGCCGGCCTTGGCGTTCCCGAGAAATTGCAGGGCTGCCATTCCGTGGTGATCGGCGATTACGTGGTCGATGGCTTCGTGCCGGTCGACCTTATCAAGAAGATGCTGGCGGAACGTCCTGAAATCACAGGCATCGCTATGCCGGGCATGCCGATGGGTTCGCCGGGAATGGGCGGCGAGAAGACCGAGACCTGGACGATTTACGCCTTCACCAAGGATGGTAAGGCGCCAACCGTCTACGCGACCGAGTGACAGCGACATCGATCTGATTTTTCACTCAAGGAGAACTCAAATGAAACGGACTTATTCCCTCGCCGCCTTCGCAGTCGCGATCGCTATGCCGCTACCTGCCGTCGCAGCGACCATCACCGCTGTGATGTACAAGAACCCGCAATGCAGCTGCTGTGAATCCTACGCCAGGTATCTGGAGCACAACGGCTTCAAGGTCGACATCAAGCCGGTCAACAACCTGTCCCAGATCAGCAGCGATGCGGGTGTGCCGGCCGACCTCGAAGGCTGCCACACGCTGATGGTCGACGGCTATGTCGTCGACGGGCTGGTGCCGGTCGATATCGTCAAGAAACTGTTGACCGAACGGCCCGCCATCACCGGCATCACCTTGGCCGGCATGCCAACCGGCGCTCCCGGCATGGGTGGCGAGAAGGCTGGCCCTTTCATCGTCTACGCCTTCACCAAGGACGGCAAGGCGCCCACCGTGTACGCGACCGACTGAAGGGCAACCGCGATGCCTGCCGATATGTCGGATTGCCCTGCCAGAACCGGAAGCCCGGAGTTCCTGCCACCGTGCTGGGCTTGGGAGCTTCCTCGCATACACGTACATTCGTTTGTGCTAATACATTGTGGTCACGCACATTCGTTCGTGACCAATATGTGGGAGGACGCGATGAAAACCCTGAATCGCAGGTCTGCAATTGCTCTCGGTGTGACGGCTGCCGCGATAACGCCTCTGTTCACCCTGGTGGCGTCCGCGAAGACCAAGAAATACGGCCCGAAGGATGGCAAGGAGATTGCGCCCGGTGTCAGGGTGGTTGAGGTCGGCACCGGCAACTCCGACATTCCCGCCTACAAGAGCATTTCAATCGTCGACGTCGTGTTTCAGCCTGGAGCACACGCTCCCGCGATGATGATGGACAATGACATGGTCTGCACGATCACCGCTGGTGCATTCACGATCAAGAAACAGGACAAGGAATTCAAGCTCGAGGAAGGCGGCATATACACATGCACTAAGGGCAAGACCGACGAGGCCACGAATACAAGCAAAGTGGTCGGCATACATCGTATCGCCGTTTTGATACCTGCCTAGGAGACCACATACGGCCGGACGGAAGGTTGCATGCTGTCCGGCCGGCGCTTGCGCATCGCCGGCTGTTGGCCTCGGCTAACGCCTTCGGCAAGGTGGGCAGACCTCCACGACTTGCCAGGCGTCTGCTGGTGCTGCCCGGCCATGCATCGCGCCGTCTGCTTGCTTTCGTTCAGGCACAGTGTGATGCCGTCATTGGCTCTTGAACGGCCAAGCCGGACCCGCGTAACATCACTCCATCTGAACTGAGTCTTGCTCTATTCATCCGGGCTAATGCACGGATTGGGTTGGATATTTTCCTTTGAATACGCTAGCAATCGGCAGCGCGCCGGAGCGCGGCAAATCGTTCGCCCATGTGGCCGAAGCCTCTTGGGGCAAAGGCCTGAGCACCTTGCTCCGTATCGTGCGCATGACGCTGCGCCATCCCTGGCAGGTCGCCATCACACTCGTCTCGACCTTCATCGCCGCGACGCTGCAGCTCTTCATTCCACGCCTGCTGGGACGCGCCATCGACCAGGCGCAGGGCGTCATGACAGCCGGGGCCGGTGCCGCGGCGGAGCATGCGCTGTGGAACACCGCCTTGACGCTGCTCGTCGTCAGCATCCTGCGCGGTCTCTTCACCATGGCGCAGAACTATTACGGCGAGGCCGTCGGCCATCGAACCGGCTATGAGCTGCGCCTGGCTTTCTACGAGAAGATCCAGCGCCTGAGCTTCTCCTACCACGACCGGGTCCACACCGGCGATCTGATCACGCTCGGCCTGCTCGATCTCGACGGTGTGCGCATGTTCTTTTCCACCGGCATCCTGCGCGTCGTCCTGCTCGGCGTGTTGATCGGCGTCGGCGCCTACCTGCTGATCAGCACCGATCTGGTGCTCGGGCTGTTGAGCCTGAGCTTCGTGCCGTTCGTCGCCTGGCGCTCCTCGGTCACCCAGCTGGCGCTGCGAAGCACCTGGCTGACCTTGCAGCAGCGCCTGTCGGTGCTGAGCCGTGTGATGGACGAGAATCTCGGCGGCATCCGTGTCGTGCGTGCCTTTGCGGCGCAGCGGCATGAGCTCGAAAAATTCGACCGCGCCAAGCAGGATGCGCTGGACCTCGCCAACAAGCGCGTCGACATCCGTGTCGGCAACACCAGCGCCATGAACTTCTCGTTCCTCGCCGCCATGGGCCTGGTGCTTTGGTTTGGTGGGCAGAAGGTGATTGCGGGTCAAATCAGCGTCGGCACGCTGGCCCAATTCCTCACCTTCATGACCATCCTGCAGATGCCGGTGCGCCAGCTCGGCCTGATGGTCAACTCGTTCGCGCGCGCATCGACCTGCGGTACCAGGCTGTTCGAACTGCTCGATGCCGAACTGGACATCAAGGACGCGCCGGGCGCCAGGGACCTCGTCGTCACCGAGGGCGTGCTGCGCTTCGACAATGTCGGCTTCCGCTATGCGGGCGCGGGCGACCGGCCGACGCTGTCCGGCATTTCCTTCGAGGCGAGGTCCGGCGAGACCATCGGCATCGTCGGCCCGCCCGGCAGCGGCAAGTCGACCATCGCGCACCTGATCCCGCGCTTCTACGACGTCACCTCGGGCAGCATCACCATCGATGGCCAGGACATCAGCAAGGTCACGCTGCAATCGCTGCGCAAGGCCGTCGGCGTCGTGCAGCAGGATGCGTTCCTGTTCACCACCTCGATCGAGAACAACATCGCCTATGGCAATCCCTGGGCACGCGAGACCCGCATCGGGCAGGCAGCCGAGTTCGCCCAGTTGCACAACTACATCATCGGGCTTCCCGCCGGCTACACCACGGTCGTCGGCGAACGCGGCGCCTCGCTGTCCGGCGGCCAGCGACAGCGCCTGACCATCGCGCGCAGCCTGATGCTGCGGCCATCGGTGCTGGTCTTCGACGATTCCACCGCGGCCATCGACGCCGGCACCGAGCAGCGCATCCGGGCGGCGATGAAGCGCTTCGCGAAGGATCGCGTGACGCTGATTATTTCGCATCGGCTGAGTTCGCTGATGCATGCCGACCAGATCCTGTTCGTCGAGAATGGCCGCATCGTCGAGCGCGGCACGCATGAGGAGTTGCTGGCGCTCGGCGGGCGCTATCGCGCGCTCTACGACCTGCAGCTGCGGCCGGACGACGATCGGCCCACGACTCTGGGAGCCGCGTGATGTCGGCACAGAGCGACGACGAGAAGGAAGACACCAGCGGACGGCCGACAAAGGCAGTCGTCGGCTCGCACCGCGACGAGGAAGAGGTTTTCGGCAAGGCCTACGATCCGCGCATCGTGCGGCGTATCTGGAGCTTCGTGAAACCGTATCAGGGCCGGATTTTCATCTCGGTCGCCGCGGTGCTGGTGTTCACGCTGACGCAACTGGCGATCCCGCTGGTCATCCGCTACGCCATCGACCACGGCATGGCGACAGGCAGGCTCGACCAGTCAGTGATGATCTCTGCCATCGGCGCCTTCACGCTGATCATCCTCATCAACTATGCCGCCAGCCATGTGCAGGAAAGCGTCGTCGGCAAGGTTGCCGAGAACGTGCTATCGGACCTGCGCCGCGCCATGTTCAGCCACCTGCAGCGGGTCTCGCTGAGCTTCATGGACAAGACCGAGGTCGGCCGCCTGATGTCGCGCCTGCAGGGCGACGTCAATTCGATGCAGGAATTCCTCGAGACGTCGGTGATGTCGGTGGGCGATATCGTGCTCTTGTTCGGCATCGTCAGCGTCCTGTTGTGGCTGGATTTCCGGCTCGGCCTTTTGACGCTGTCGACCATGCCGGTGCTGTTCATCGTGCGCCTGTTCTGGCTGCCGCGCGCCAAGGTCGCCTTCATGGCCGCGCACGAGACCAACTCGATCGCCAACGGCGCGCTGGCGGAAGGCATCCATGGCGTGCGCACGGTGCAGAGCCTCGAACGCCAGCACGTCAATTTCGACCTCTACGACGAGAAGGTGCTGGCCAATCTCAATGCCCACCTGACGTCGGCGAAATATGCGCAGGTGATGGTGCCGATCGTCGACACGCTGACCGGCATCGCCATGGCGACCGTCATCGTTGTCGGCGGTTCGATGGTGCTCTCGCACAGCCTCGACGTCGGCGTCATGGTGGCGTTCCTGTTCTACATCCAGCGCTTCTTCGACCCGATCCGCTCGCTCACCATGCAGTACAGCGTCATGCAGCGCGCCATGGCTTCGGGCCAGCGTATCTCGGAAGTGCTCGATGTCCCGGTGGATGTCAGCGACAAGGATGGTGCCGTGGCGCTGTCGCGCGACATGGATGGCTCTGTCGAGTTCAGGAACGTCACCTTCGGCTACCGGCAGAACCTGCCGGTGCTGAAGAACATCTCCTTCCGCGTCAATCCGGGCGAGACCATCGCATTGGTCGGCCCGACCGGGTCGGGCAAGTCGAGCTCGATGGCGCTGGTGCACCGCTTCTACGATGTCTGGTCAGGCCAGGTCCTGGTCGGCGGCCACGACGTGCGTGACCTGACCCAGGATTCGCTCGGCGATCAGGTGGCCATGGTGCTGCAGGAACCGTTCCTGTTTTCCGGCTCGGTCCTGGAGAACATCCGCTATCACAAGACCTCCGCCAGCCGCGACGAGGTGGTCCGCGCCGCACAGGCCGTCGGCGCGCACGACTTCATCGGGAACTTGCCCGATGGCTACGACACCGAGCTCGAGCAGCGCGGCGGCAATCTCTCACTCGGCCAGCGCCAGTTGATCAGCTTTGCGCGGGCGCTGGTGGCCGACGCCAAGATCCTCGTCCTCGACGAGGCCACGGCCAGCATCGATTCCTACACCGAGATGCTGATCCAGAAAGCGCTGATAAAACTGCTGGAAGGCCGCACCGGACTGGTCATCGCACACCGGCTGGCCACCATTCGCAGCGCCGACCGCATCATCGTCCTGCAGAACGGCGAGATCGTCGAAAGCGGCAACCACGAACAGTTGATGGCACAAAAAGGGCTCTACGCCCGCCTCTACAACATGAACTACGCTTCCTTCGACGACATTTCGGAAGGCGAGCTGGAACTGGACGCGGCGGTCGGCAAGGCGACGTAACCAGGTTTGTCGACGATGACAGCCGATTTTTTCGGCTTCCGGCCTTAACTTTCACGGCGTGGTTTTTACATCTTAGGGGGCTGGAGACGATCGAGCTTGAGGAGGCTCCCGTGCAGCAACCAGAAGACATCGCCGCCCGCCGATTGGGCATTCTCATCGAGCAATATGTGGAAGCGCGCAAAAAGCGCTACGACTATGTGTCGACCGAGCAGGCCTATCTGGCCATACGGCAGATCCTCAAACCCGCCATTTCCGATCGCGAACTGGACGACATGGTCGCCTCGCTTGCCGTCAAGAACGGGCTGGCCGTCGTTTTCGATCGCCAAACCAAAGCGCCTTTCGACGACATTCCTCCACCGGCAAGGAGATAGATAGGCTGGCCCATCGGTGATTTTCAGGTGGCCAAGCGAATCCGCTTGCCACGAAGCCTCACTTAATAGCATGTTAAGTGAACCCTGAGATCACCATGAAAACCGCTGCGGATCACGCACTCAACGACAACGCCGCAACCGGCGCGGAAGCCCGCCGCTCCACGGTGTTGGGCGATCGCATCAAGGCCTATCGCACCGCACGACGCCTGACGCTGCGCCAGCTCGGCGACTTGATCGGCACCACCGCCAGTTTCCTGAGCCAACTCGAACGCGGTCTTTCGGGAGCCAACACCAGCACGCTTATGCTGATCGCCAATGCGCTTGGCATCGGCCTCGCCGATCTTTTCGACGAATGCGAAGTCTCGCCGCACACGGTGCTGACACGCGCCGAGCGACCGGCGCTGCCGACCAGCGAAGGCTATCGCAAGACGCTGCTGTCGCGCCGGCCAATCCGCGAGATGGAGGTCTATTGTGGCGAATTCGCCGTTGGCGGCTCGACCGGCGACCTGCCCTACACACATGGCAACGCGCAAGAAATGTTTCTCGTGCTGCGCGGCCGGCTGCAGCTGACGTTGGGCGACGAGAGCTTCATCCTCGAAGAGGGCGACAGCATCGAATATTCGACCTCGACGCCGCACAGGACCATCAATGTCGGCGACACGGTGGCCGAAGTGCTGTGGATCATCGCGCCGTCGACAAGCGGCGCCGTCGATCTCGACCAATATGTGGCCCGGAAATCACTCGCACCCGGACTGCGAAAATCAAACAGCGAGTCATCGGAGGGTTAAAAAAATGGGAAGCAGATCAATAGTGTCCGGGCTTGTCGGCGCCGCCGCACTGGCCTTGATTGCAGCCGCCGCGGCTCATGCGCAGAGCGCGCCGCCGGCCGGCACCGTGGTGGACGGTTCGCTGAAAGGAAAGACGCTGACCTTCGTCTCCTATGGCGGCATCTACCAGGACGGCCAGGTCGCCGCCCTCAAGGAATTCGTCGACAAGAGCGGCGTCAAGCTGCTGAACGATGGCCCGACCGAAATCGCCAAGCTTCAGGCGCAGGTCGAGTCCGGCAATGTGACCTGGGATGTCGTCGACACCGACGACTTTCCGCCATTCGTGCATTGCGGCAAGCTGTTTCAGAAGCTCGACCTGACCAAGCTCGACGTTTCGCACATCCCTGCCGGACAGGTCGGCGAGTGCAGCGTGCCGGCGATGAACTACGGCACCGTGCTGATGTACAAGAACTCGACCTACAAGGACAATCCGCCGAAGGACTGGAAGGATTTCTTTGACACCAAGAAATTCCCCGGCACGCGTGCCATCGATGGCAGCGGCAGCCCGATCGGCGGTCTGATCGAACAGGGCATTCTGGCCGACGGTGGCTCGGTCGACAACATGACGCCGGCCGACATCGACAAGGGCATTGCCAAGATCAAGGCCATCGGTCCGGACACGATCTTCTGGAAGACCGGCGCCGAGTCCCAGCAGCTGGCAGAATCCGGCGAAGCCGACATGATCATCATGTGGACGGGCCGCGCCATGACGGCGGTCAAGAACGGCGCTGCCTATACGCCGGTGTGGAAGGACTGGCTGGTCGTCATGGATCAGCTGACCATCCCGGTCGGGGCCAAGGACACCGACGCCTCCTATGCGCTGATCAACGCCTATCTCGGCAAGAAGTCGCAGGAGGTCCTGACCGAGCAGACATCCTACTCGCCGATCAACACCGAGGCGCAGCCCAAGGTGGATGCTTCGGTCGCCGCCTTCCTGACCAACACGCCGGAACACGCCAAGCAGGGCTACCAGCAGAACATCAAGTTCTGGGTCGCCAATTTCGCCACCGCGTCCGACAAGTGGACGGCGCTGATGGCCGGCAACTGAGCCGGTCGAGCGCCAAGGCGAAAAGCGTGAGCCAGACATCACATACGCTGGCGGCCGGGGGTGACAATCCCCGGCCGGCGGGTGGCGTGCAGGGGCCGCAACCGCGCCTGCGGCTCGCCGCCTTTCCTTCGCTGCTGGCGATGCCGG
Organism: Mesorhizobium sp. P2_F8; assembly: GCF_056403655.1. Classification (NCBI taxonomy): domain Bacteria; kingdom Pseudomonadati; phylum Pseudomonadota; class Alphaproteobacteria; order Hyphomicrobiales; family Phyllobacteriaceae; genus Mesorhizobium; species Mesorhizobium sp. P2_F8. Next base: position 48,239 of record NZ_JBFUFB010000003.1, on the reverse strand, counting down.
CGCTGTTCCTGCTCATCGCGGCGATGGGCTATCCGCTGCTGACCGTCACGCTGCGCAGTTTCTCGGACCCCGCCTGGGGACTGCAGAACTACGTCTGGTTCTTTTCCACGCCAGTGAACGTCACGGTTCTGTGGCGCACCTTTTCCATCGCCGCCTGGGTCACCATCGTCTGCGTTATCGCCGCCTACCCCTACGCCTACCTGATGACGGCGGTCGGGCCGCGCATGCGGCTCGTCCTTATCCTGTGCGTGTTGGTGCCGTTCTGGGTCAGCGGCGTGGTGCGCACATTGGCCTGGGTCATCCTGCTGCAGGATTCCGGCATCATCAATTCCGTCGTCAGGCTGTTCGGCCTTGACACCGTGAAGCTGATCCGCACCCAGACCGGCGTGGTGATCGGTATGGCGCAGGTGCTGCTGCCGTTCATGATCCTGCCGCTCTATTCGGTCATGCGCGGCATCGACCTGCGCCTCGTGCAAGCGGCGCGCAGCCTCGGCGCGCGGCCTTCGCTGGCTTTCCTGCAGATCTATCTGCCGCTGTCGCTGCCCGGCGTATTCGCCGGCGCCATCATCGTCTTCATCCTGTCACTCGGCTTCTACATCACCCCGGCCCTGCTCGGCGGCCCCCGCAGCACCATGCTGTCAACGCTGGTGCAGAGCCAGGTGCTCAGCCTGCTCAATTGGGGTCGCGGCGGCGCCATGGGTGTCGTGCTGCTGGTCGCGACCTTCGTGCTTCTGGCGCTCGCCGCGCCGCTGATGCGCCAGCGCCACAAACAGGCGTCCAGATCATGAGGCTGGCGCCGTTCCGCATTCTGCTCGGTCTGTTCTGCCTGCTTGTTGCCGTGTGGCTGGTGATGCCGACGCTGGTCATCATCCCGATGTCGTTCAACGAGAAGAAGTCGCTTGCGTTCCCGCCATCCGGCTTCTCATGGCAGTGGTACGAGAATTTCTTCACCAACCCCGACTGGCTGACCAGCTTCTTCAACTCGCTGAGGGTCGCGGGCCTCGTTGCCGTCGCCGCCACGCTGATCGGGACGCTGGCGGCGCTCGGCCTAAGCCGCATGAAGCATTCCGGCGCCGGCCTGCTGCGCGCCATCCTGATCACACCGATGATCGTGCCCGGCGTGGTGCTGGCGATCGGCATCTATGCCGTCTATCTCGACTACCAGCTCGTCGGCACCACCACCGGCTTCGTCATCGCGCACACGATGCTGGCGATCCCCTTCGTCATCATCGCCGTGTCGGCAAGCCTAGAAGTCTTCGACGTGCGGCTGGAGACGGCCGCGGCAAGCCTTGGCGCCGACCGCTACACCGCGTTCCGCACCGTGACCTTGCCGTTGATCGCGCCCGGCATCCTGTCCGGGCTCCTGTTTGCCTTCGTCACCTCCTTCGATGAAATCATCGTCGCGCTGTTCATCACCAGCCCCTATTTGAAGACCTTGCCCGTGCAGATCTTCACCAGCATCACCCGCGACGCCGACCCGACGGTGACGGCTGTCGGAACGATCATCTTCATTGCCACGACGCTGGTGATCAGTGCCGGGCTGATCATCAGCTCGAAATCGACGAGGAGTTGAGATGGCTGCGTCCAACAGCAAAGAACGTGGCGCGGCCATCGACATCAAGGCCGCAACCAAGCGTTACGGCAATTTCACGGCGCTCGACGACGTCAGCCTTCACATCGAGCCGGGCGAATTCATGACGCTGCTCGGCCCCAGCGGCTCGGGCAAGACCACCACGCTCAACGTCGTGGCCGGCTTTACCGACCTGACCTCTGGCGGCCTCGCCGTCGGCGGCAAAAGCATCGTCGCGCTGCCGGCGCACAAGCGCAACATCGGCGTCGTCTTCCAGCACTACGCGCTGTTTCCGCACATGACCGTCGGCAAGAACGTCGCCTATCCGCTCACCCTGCGCGGCATGGACAAGCAGGCGCGCGACCGCCACGTGGCGCGCGCCCTGGACATGGTCAAGATGGCCGACTTCGCGCATCGCTATCCCGCCGAGCTTTCCGGCGGCCAGCAGCAGCGCGTGGCGCTGGCCCGCGCCATCGTCTTCGATCCGCCGCTGCTACTCATGGACGAGCCGCTCGGCGCGCTCGACAAGAAACTGCGCGAATGGCTGCAGCTGGAAATCAAGCGCATCCACCGCGAACTTGGCACCACCTTCGTCTATGTGACGCACGATCAGGAAGAGGCGCTGGTTCTGTCCGACCGCATCGCCGTGTTCAACCAGGGACGCATCGAACAGGTCGGAACCGGGCGTCAGCTCTACGACGAACCGGCGACATTGTTCGTGGCGAAGTTCATCGGGGAATCGACCAGTTTGCGTGGCGATGCCCAGACGTCGGGCGGCGAGACCAGCCTGACGATCGCCGGCCAGACGGTCGTCGCCGGCGGCAAGCTCGCCGGCAGCCAGAAACCGGTGGTTCTGCTGCGCCCGGAAAAGCTTTCCCTTGCCAAACCGAACACGCCTGCAGCCGCCGGACAGAACAGCCTCAGCGGCCAGGTCAGCGAAGCGATCTATCTGGGCTCGGGTTCGAAATACCAGGTGACATTGGGCGATGGTTCCGTGGCCATCGTGCGCGCGACGCTCGAGGCCACGCCTTTCTCGATTGGTGACGCGGTCGATCTGCGTTGGTCGGTCGTCGATGCAAAACTTCTTGCCGACGACGACCGCGCCGACATGACGATGACCTGATCGCTCTTTCCCCCGCAGGATTTTTAGACATGGACGCCAAAGTCAACGGCAACATCTCGTTCTGGTATGCCGACATCGGCCTGCCAGCCTATCGTGCGCCGCTTCCGGGCGACCTCGAAGCCGATGTCTGCATCGTCGGCGCTGGCTACACCGGCCTGTGGACGGCCTACTACCTGAAGAAGGCCGATCCTTCGATCCGCATCGCCATGGTGGAAAGGGAATTCGCCGGCTTCGGCGCGTCCGGCCGCAATGGCGGCTGGCTGTCCGGCGGCTTCAGCTGGTCGCGCGAGAAATACCTGCAGACATCTACCCGTGGCGCCGTCATCGACATGGAAACCGCCATGCATGGCACGGTCGACGAAGTGATCGCGGTGACCGAGGCCGAAGGCATCGATGCCGACATTCGCCGCGTCGACAATCTGACGGTTGCGACCAACCCGCCGCAGCTGGAACGGATCAAGGCCGCCTATGCGGATGCAATCGGCTGGAGCGTGCCTCAGGACCGCGTCAGCCTGATCGGCCAGGCAGAGGCCAAGGCCCGCATCAACATCAGGAATGTGCTTGGCGGTTACATCCACCACGGCACTGCGCGCGTGCAGCCGGCCAAGCTGGTGCGTGGACTGTCCGAAGCCGTCGAGCGCCTCGGCGTGCCGATCTACGAACAGACGACCGTGACGGGTATTGAGAAGGGCAAGGTCACCACCGATCGCGGCACGGTGCGCGCGCCCATCATCATCCGCGCCACGGAGGGTTTCACGGCCGGCATATCAGGCAATGAGCGGCTCTGGCTGCCGCTCAACAGCGCGCAGATCATCACCGAGCCGCTGCCACAATCGCTGTGGGACGAGATCGGCTGGGACGGCCACGAGCTGCTGGGCGACGCGGCACACGCCTATTGCTATGCCCAGCGCACCCGCGAAGGCCGCATCACCATGGGCGGGCGCGGCGTGCCCTACCGCTACGGATCGCAGACGGATGTGCGCGGCCAGACACAGCAGGCGACCATCGAAAGCCTGCACGCGATCCTCACCCGCCTGCTGCCGCAGACCAGCAAGCTTCGCATCGACCACGCCTGGTGCGGCGTGCTTGGCGTGCCGCGCGACTGGTGCACGACGGCCGGCCTCGACCTTGAGACCGGCATCGGCTGGGCCGGCGGTTATGTCGGGCTTGGCGTGTCGAGCTCCAACCTTTCGGGCCGGACGCTGCGCGACCTCATCCTGCGCCGCGACACCGAACTGACCCGCCTGCCCTGGGTCAACCGCCAGGTCAGCAAGTGGGAACCGGAGCCGATGCGCTGGCTCGGCGTCCACTCGATGTATCAGCTCTATCGCGTCGCCGACGAGCGCGAGGAGGCCGGTCTCCAGCACACGTCGAAACTGGCCGCCATCGCCGACCGCATCACCGGGCATTGAGCCCTGCGACATTGCATATCGAGTTGAAAAATTCAGTGCCTGCCCGGAGACCGCCATGACCGACTTCCAGACCTTCGCCCATCTCGCCTCGATCGATCTCGGCGAGCCCGAGCCCAAGCCGACCTCGATCAGCGGCGATCAACTCGAAGCGTCGAGGACATTGTGGACCTCGCCGGACGGGACGCTGGAAGTCGGCGTCTGGGCATGCACGCCGGGCCGCTTCACCGCCTCGCGCGACACGAATTCCGAAACCTGTCACATCGTGTCGGGCCGGGTCTCGCTGCATGGTTCCGATGGCCACAGCAAGGAGGTTAGTGCCGGCGAAATGCTGGTGCTGCCGAAAGGCTGGAAAGGCGAGTGGACGATCCACGAACCGACGCGCAAGCTCTACATCCTGCACTTCGAAGCGGCGTGAGCTAAAGCAATTCCAGGAAAAGTGTGAAACGGTTTTCCCGGGAAAAGCGCGTAGCGCTTTCCCTGAGGGAATTGCGTCAAAACAAAGGGATAGAGCGGTTCGGCGTTTCCGTGAAACGGTGGACCGCTCTAGTCGTCGTCCGAACCGCTGGCGACCGGCTTGCCTTCGATTGCCTGCCGCAATGCGTCGTTGATCCTGTCCTGCCAGCCGGGGCCATCGGCTTGAAAATGGTCCAGCACGGTTCGATCGATCCTGATCGAAACAAGCTCCCTGACACCTGGAGCGGCCGAGGGCTCGCGAGGCGGAGCAACCGGCTTCTTGACTGGCTTGAAGGCGGCTTCGGCCGCCGTCATCGGATTTGTCGGTCGGCGCGGGGGATTTGCCATTGGGTGACCCTGACTGGAAGACGACTCACGCTCGCCGATGAGGCGGCGCGCTTGGCACCACCATAGCGCAACTAGCACCATCGCGCAGGCCAATTTGGCCAGGAACAGCTCTCGCCCCGCAGTGTGCGGTCCCCGCATCGCCTTCGCGGCACACGCTGGCACCGGTCACTCGGCGGCTTGAAGGATTTGTGCGGCGACGATGATCCTGATCTCGGCACGGCAAGAGCCGCAATTCGTGCCGGCATGCAGCGCCGCCCCGACCGCCTCGACGCTGGCGCAGCCGCTTCGCACCGCCTGCGCGATCTGGTTGGCGCCGACGCCGAAGCAGGAGCAGACGATGGCGCCGCGATCGACGTCGACCCCGCCCGGCCGCCCGGCCACGATCGCCAGCCTGGCGCGTCGATCGACATGATCGGCGGTCAATTGGTCCGCCGCCCAGCCGCGCGACACCGCTACCGGACCGGGCGCGACGAACAAGGCGCCTGACAAGTGATCGCCGTCGAAAGCCGCGATGCGGTGCTGGCCGGCATCGCGGTCATGATAAGCGAGGATTTCGCCGCCCGGGGTCGTGCCGAACAGGGACCCGGCGAAGCCGGCCCAGTCGATGCCATCGTCGACAAAGGCAAGCTCGACCCGCCAGCCGCCCTTGCATTTGGCCGCGGCCCAGTAGGTTGCGGTATCAGGTTCCGGCCTCTGCCGCATCACCGCGAAGCCGAAGGCCTTTGCGGCGAATTTCTCGATGCGGGCGGCGACATGCTTCAGCGCCGGCTGGCCGGACACCGGATCGGTAAGCGGCGCGGTCAGCGCGTCGAGCCGGCCCTTTGCCGAGAACTGATCCGTCCAGTGCATCGGCGCAAACAGGCTGCCCCGGCGCTGGCGTGCCGTCACCAGCGCGCGCACCAGCACGTCGCCGCGCGGGCTGGAAACGCGCACGATGTCGGCGTCGCCGATCCCGAAGCACTGCGCATCCGCCGGATGGATTTCAACGAAGGGCTCGGCAATGTGCTGGGACAGCCGCGGGCTTTTGCCGGTCCGCGTCATGGTGTGCCAGTGATCGCGGATGCGGCCGGTGTTGAGGATCAGCGGATAGTCTGGGCTGGTGCGGGTCTCGACGGCGGGACGAATGGCGATGAAGCGCGCCTTGCGGTCGGGTGTGTAGAAATTGCCGTCGGCGAAGAAGCGGGGGCTGGAAGAGCCACTTGCGGCCTGAGCGCGCTCCTCTGGCTGATGTCCAGCTTGAGCACCCCCCTCTGGCCTGCCGGCCATCTCCCCCGCAAGGGGGGAGATTGGCGGTTTCGGCGTCCCTGCTCTTTCTCCAACGTTGGCGATTGACGAAAGCCGGTGCGACATCCGATCTCCCCCCTTGCGGGGGAGATGGCCGGCAGGCCAGAGGGGGGTGGCTGGACTCGGCGCTGGCCACTGGAACGGGGCCAATTCCTCATACCCGTCCGCATCAATCCCGGCATACGCACCAATATCGAAATCCCGCGCGCCGTCATTCTCGAACCCCGACAGCGCGGCATGTTCGGCAAACACCTCCGATGGCGTCGCATAGGAAAATGCCTCGCCAAAACCCATTCTCTTGCCGACTTCGGCGACGATCTGCCAGTCGGGCCGCGCCTCGCCGGGCAGGTCCAGGAACGCGCGCTGGCGCGAGATGCGGCGCTCGGAGTTGGTGACGGTACCGTCCTTCTCGCCCCAGGCGGCGGCGGGCAGCCGGACATGGGCGTGGCGGACCGTGTCGGTTCTGGCCAGCACGTCCGACACCACGACGAACGGGCAGGCCTTGATCGCCGCTTCGACAGCGTCGGCATCCGGCATCGAATCGACCGGGTTGGTGGCCATGATCCACAGCGCCTTGATGCGCCCGTCGGCCACCGCCTGAAACATCTCGACCGCCTTCAGGCCGGGTTTTCCGGCGATGTCAGGCGCGTTCCAGAAGCGGCGTACGCGCTCCCGATGTTCGGGATTTTCGATCTCCATATGGGCGGCGAGCATATTGGCCATGCCGCCGACCTCGCGGCCGCCCATGGCGTTGGGCTGGCCGGTCACCGAAAACGGCCCGGCGCCGGGTCTGCCGATGCGGCCGGTGGCGAGATGGCAGTTGATGATGGCGTTGACCTTGTCGGTGCCCGAAGACGACTGGTTCACCCCCTGGCTGTAGACGGTCACGGTCTTGGAGGTCGCGGCGAACAGGCTGTAGAAACGGCCAAGCTCGTCCTCGCTCAGCCCCGTAGCGGCGGCGATGCCGGCAGGGTCGAGCTCCGATGCTGCGAAAAGCGCTTGCCCGAACCCGGTTGTGTGCGCCGTGATGTAGGCGCGGTCCAGCGCGTTGTGCTGGCCGAGATAGGCAAGCAGCCCGGTGAACAAAGCGACGTCGCCATCGGGCGCGATCGCCAGGTGCATGTCGGCGATGTCTGCGGTCATGGTACGGCGCGGATCGACCAGCACGATCTTCATCTCCGGCCGCTTTTCCCGGGCGGCTGCGATGCGCTGGTAGAGCACGGGATGGCACCAGGCGAGATTGGAGCCGACCAGCACGATGAGGTCGGCAAGCTCCAGATCCTCGTAATTTCCCGGCACGGTGTCGGAGCCAAAGGCGCGGCGGTGGCCGGCGACCGAAGAGGCCATGCACAGGCGCGAATTGGTGTCGATGTTGGCCGAGCCGACAAAACCCTTCATCAGCTTGTTGGCGACGTAGTAATCCTCGGTCAGCAACTGGCCGGAGACGTAGAAGGCGACGGCATCGGGACCGTGCTCGGCGATGGTTTGCGAGAAGGTCGAGGCGATGAGGTCGAGCGCCTCGTCCCAGCCGGCGCGACGGTCGTGGATTTCGGGATAAAGCAACCTGCCGTCGAGGTCGATGGTCTCGGCCAGTGCCGAGCCCTTGGAGCAGAGCCGGCCGAAATTCGCCGGATGGTCGGGGTCGCCGCGGACGGACACTTGCCCATCCGCGGCGACCTTCGCCAGCACGCCGCAGCCCACCCCGCAATAGGGGCAGGTGGTCCTCACCTCGCGCGCAGCGTCAATCTCCATGTGTCAGGCCGCTCGGCTGGCCAGCGCTTCCAGCGCAATGAACAGACGCTCGCCTTCGACCCGCACCGGGATGGTGCGCACCGCGCCCTCATCGGCGCCGAGCGCCCTGCCCGTCTCCAGCGAAATCACCCAATTGTGCAGGGGACAGGTCACCGCCGTGCTGTGCACGATGCCTTGGCTCAGCGGCCCGCCTTTGTGCGGACAGTGGTCTTCGATGGCGTAGACCTGATCGTCGGCAGTGCGGAAGACAGCGACCTTGCCATCCGGCGTGTCGACGCAGCGCGCGCCACGGCGGGGGATGTCCGAAAGGGAGCCTATTGCGATCCAGTTCATATTACCATCCTCGCCTTTGCTCGATCTGAAGGCGCCCAGCCACCCCCCTCTGGCCTGCCGGCCATCTCCCCCGCAAGGAGGGAGATCGGCAGTTGCACTGACAGCGCCCACTCCGCAACGTTGGAGATTGGCGAAAGCCGAAACAGCATCCGATCTCCCCCCTTGCGGGGTAGATGGCCGGCAGGCCAGAGGGGGGTGGGAAGAAACGCTTCCATCGGCCCTACTCCGCCGCCTGCGCAAAACCGACAGTCGCCATCGGCCGGAACTCGTGCTTGTCCTTGCCGGACACGCGTTCCGACCATGGGTCGACCTGGGCGAATTTCTGGCTGAAGACGAAGCGGTCGAAATAGGCCTTGCGCTTGGCATCGTCGTCCATGATCTGGCGCCTGATTTCGGGAATCCCGATGCGCTTGGCCCATTTGTAGATACGCTCGAGATAGCGGCCCTGCTCGCGATACATCTGCGTCAGCGCCACGATATGCTCCAGTGCCTCGTCCTCGGTCCTGACCAGGCCGAGCACTTCGGTGCCTTTGATGTCGAGGCCGGCCGCACCGGCGAAATGGATCTCGTAGCCACTGTCGACGCAGATGACGCCGACATCCTTGCAAGTCGCCTCGGCGCAGTTCCTCGGGCAACCCGACACCGCCATCTTGACCTTGGCCGGGGTCCACGAGCCCCACATGAATTTCTCGATGCGGATGCCCAAGCCCGTCGAATCCTGCGTGCCGAAGCGGCACCAGTCCGAGCCGACACAGGTCTTCACCGTGCGCAGGCCCTTGGCATAGGCGTGGCCGGAGACGAAGCCGGCCTGGCCAAGATCGGCCCACACCGCCGGCAGGTCCTCCTTGCGGATGCCGAGCATGTCGATGCGCTGTCCGCCGGTGACCTTGACCATCGGGATCTCGAACTTGTCGACGACATCGGCGATGGCGCGCAGTTCGGCCGCATTGGTGACGCCGCCCCACATGCGCGGCACCACCGAATAGGTGCCGTCCTTCTGGATGTTGGCGTGGACGCGCTCGTTGATGAAGCGCGACTGGTAGTCGTCGGCATAGTCGTCCGGCCAGTCGCAGACGAGATAGTAGTTGAGCGCCGGCCGGCATTTGGCGCAGCCGCAGGAGGTCGCCCATTCCAGTTCCTGCATGACGGCGGGAATGGTCTTCAGATGCTTGGCCTTGATCAGCCGGCGCACCTCGTCATGGCCGAGCGTGGTGCAGCCGCACATCGGCTGCACGGCCGCAGGGTTGTAGGTGTCGCCGAGCGTCAGCACCATCAGCTTCTCGACCAGCCCGGTGCAGGAGCCGCAGGAGGCCGACGCCTTGGTGTGCGCCCTGACATCGTCGAGCGAGGTCAGGCCCTTGCCCGTGATCGCGCCGGTGATCTTTCCCTTGCAAACGCCGTTGCAGCCGCAGATTTCCGCATCATCCGGCAAGGCTGCAACGGCTGCCATAGGGTCCAGCGGGGCACCCCCCTGGTATGACTGGCCGAAGATAAGCGTGTCGCGCATTGGCGAAATGTCGGTCTGCTTCTTCTTGAGGTCGTTGAACCAGGCGCCGTCGGCCGTCTCGCCATAGAGCACCGTGCCGATGATGCGGTCGTCCTTCAGCACCAGGCGCTTGTAGACGCCGGCGGCCGCGTCGCGCAGGACGATCTCCTGGCGGTCCTCGCCCTCGGCGAAGTCGCCGAGCGAGAACAGGTCGATACCGGTGACCTTGAGTTTGGTCGGCGTGTCCATGTGGACGAAGGCCGCCTTCTCGTTGCCGGCCAGCTGTTGGGCCGCAACGCGCGCCATCTCGTAGAGCGGTGCGACCAGCCCGTAGACCTGGCCGTTGACCTCTGCGCATTCGCCAAGCGCGTAGATGTCGGGATCGTTGCTGCGCATGCCTGCGTCGACGACGATGCCGCGATTGACGGCAATGCCGGCTTCCTTGGCCAGCGCCGAATTCGGCCTGATGCCGACCGCCATGACCACCAGCGTCGCCGGAATGATGGTGCCGTCGGCGAGTTCCACCTGCCCGACCTTGCCGTTGCCCGTGATTGCCTTTGTGTTGGCCTTGGTGATGACCTTGATGCCGCGTTGCTCGACGGCGCGCTGCAGGAGATAGCCGGCGGCCGGGTCGAGCTGGCGCTCCATCAATGTCGGCATGACATGCAGCACGGTGACGTCCATGCCTTGCGCGTTCAGCCCGGCCGCTGCCTCCAGCCCGAGCAGGCCGCCGCCGATGACCACGGCCTTCGCCCGCGACTGGGCGGCGAGCATCATCGCCTGCACGTCGTCGAGGTCGCGATAGGTCAGCACGCCCGGCAGATCATGGCCGGGCACCGGAATGATGAACGGCACCGAGCCGGTGGCGATGACGAGCTTGTCATAGGGCTCGGTGACGCCGTGATCGGAGGTGACGGTCTTCGCCGCCCGGTCGATGGCGATGATCTTGTGGCCCTTGTAGAGGGTGATGTTGTTGGCGATGTACCAGCCGTCGCCATGGATGATGATCTCCTCATAGGCCTTCTCGCCCGACAGCACCGGCGACAGCATGATGCGGTCGTAATTGACCCGCGGCTCGGCGTTGAAGATGGTGACCGTGTAGCGGCCCGGCGCCTGCTCCAGCAGGTGCTCCAGCATGCGCCCTGGGGCCATGCCGTTGCCGATGATGACGAGTTTTTCGCTCATGGCCCTACTCCGCGGCTTCGACGAAGCGGTGGCGTTCATAGAGGAACTTCAGCACCGCCTCGCGGCAGCGCAGGAAGGTCCGGTCGGAGGCGAGCTCGATGCGCCGGCGTGGGCGCGCCAGCGGCACCGCAAGCACCTCGCCGATGGTCGCCGCCGGGCCGTTGGTCATCATGACGATGCGGTCGGAGAGCAGCACCGCCTCGTCGACGTCATGGGTGATCATGATCGTCGTCGAGCCGAGCCGCGAATGGATGTCCATCACGGCGTCCTGCAGATGGGCGCGCGTCAGCGCATCGAGCGCGCCGAACGGCTCGTCGAGCAGCAGGATCTTCGGCTCCATGGCCAGCGCCCGGGCGATGCCGACGCGCTGCTTCATGCCGCCCGAGATTTCCGCCGGGCGCTTGTCCCTGGCATGCGCCATCTGCACGAGGTCGAGATTGCGCATGATCCAGTCATGCCGCTCGGCCTTGCTCTTCGAACGGCCGAAGACTTTCGACACCGCCAGATTGATGTTCTCATAGACGGTCAGCCACGGCAGCAGGCTGTGGTTCTGGAACACCACGGCGCGTTCGGGTCCGGGGCTGTCCACCTCCTTGTCCTCGAGCAGCACGGCGCCTGCGGACACTGTGGTCAGCCCGGCGATCAAATTGAGCAAGGTCGACTTGCCGCAGCCGGAATGGCCGATGATCGAGACGAATTCGCCCTTGTCGATGGTCAGCCTTATGTCCTTCAGCACCTCGCTGACCTGATTGCCGCGGGCAAAGGATTTGTCGATATGGTCGAGCTTCAGATAGGCCGTCATGGCGCTGTCCTCACTTTGCCGTTGTGCCGCGGGTGACGAAGGCGCCGACCGCCGCGACCAGGCGGTCGAGGCAGAAGCCGGTGACGCCGATATAGGCGAGCGCGACGATGATGTCGGGCAGCCGCGACGAATTCCATGCGTCCCAGATGAAGAAGCCGATGCCAACGCCGCCGGTCAGCATTTCGGCGGCGACGATGGCGAGCCAGGACAGGCCGATGCCGATCCTCAAGCCGGTGAAGATGTAGGGGGCGGCGGCCGGCACCATGATCTTCACGAAGAATTCGAACTGGTTGAGCCGCAGGATGCGCGCGACGTTGCGGTAGTCCTCGGGGATGTTGCGCACGCCGACGGCGGTGTTGATGATGATGGGCCAGATCGAGGTGATGAAGATGACGAACAGCGCCGACGGGCTGGAATCGCGGAACGCGGCCAGCGACAGCGGCAGCCAGGCCAGCGGCGGCACGGTGCGCAGGATCTGGAACACCGGATCGAGGCCGCGCATCGCCCAGATCGACTGGCCGACAAGCGCGCCGAGCGCCACGCCGACGATCGCCGCCAGGCCAAAGCCGATGGCGACCCGCTGCAGCGAAATCAGCACCCGCCAGGCAAGCCCGATATCCTGCGGGCCATTGTTGAAGAACGGATGCGCGATCAGGTCGTAGGCCTCGTTCCACACCTGGCTCGGCGGCGGCAGGCTGGCGGTCGGCGACGAGCAGGCGATCTGCCAGACGACCAGCATGAGGGCGATGACGATGGCCGGCGGCACCAGCGCGCTCGCCAGTTTGCCGGCGATCACCATCGGATCGAAACGGCGCCGCGCCTTGGCGGTGAAAGGGATGACCTCCGCTGGCTTGGCGGGGAACGCTTTCACCGTTGTGTCCTCGATTGTCTGGATCGACATGTCTGGGAAAAACTCCTTGGTCGGGATCTCCGCAACGGCGCAAGGCGCCGTTGCGACAAGCGACGCAAATGCGCCGTTTGCGCTCGTTATGCCGAGGCCTTGATCTTCAGGCTGTCGAGATAGGCGGACGGGTTGGCCGGATCGAAGACCTTGCCGTCGAAGAAGGTCTCGACGCCGCGCGACGAGGACGCCGGAATGTCGGCTGCCGCCACGCCAAGGTCCTTGGCCGCCTCGCGCCACAGGTCCTCGCGGTTGACCTGATCGACCAGCGCCTTGATGTCGGTGGTCGGCGCGAACTTGCCCCAGCGGATGTTCTCGGCGAGGAACCACGAGTCATGGCTCTTGAACGGATAGGACACGCCACCCTTCCAGAACTTCATGTAGAGATCGGTGCCGGTGGCGACGCGGCCATTGCCGTAGTTGATGTCGCCCTTGAGGCGGCCGATGATATCGGCGACAGGCACGTTCATCCACTGCCGCTTGCCGATGATGGCGGCCATCTCGTCCTTGTTCTCCTTGGCCTCGCACCATTGCTGGGCTTCCATGACGGCCATCAGGATCGCCTTGGTGGCGTTCGGGTATTTGTCGATGAATTCGGCGCGCAGGCCGAGCGCCTTTTCCGGATGGCCCTTCCACAATTCGCCCGTCGTGGCGGCGGTGAAGCCGACGCCCTGGTGGACGAGCTGCTCGTTCCACGGCTCGCCGACGCAGAACACATCCATGTTGCCGACCTTCATGTTCGCCACCATCTGCGGCGGCGGCACGACGATGGTCGAGACATCCTTGTCGGGATCGATACCGCCGGCGGCGAGCCAGTAGCGCAGCCACAAATCATGGGTGCCGCCCGGGAAGGTCATGGCGGCCTTGATGTCCTTGCCGGCCGCCTTCTTGGCGGCGAAGGCGTCTTTCAGCTTCGAGGCGTCGAGGCCGACACCGGTGCCGGCATATTCCTGGGCAACCGAAATGCCCTGGCAGTCGTAGTTGAGCCGCGCCACGATCGCCATCGGCATCGGCTGATTGTTCTGCGTCACCTTGCCGGTGTGCATCAAATAGGGCAGCGGCGTCAGGATATGGGCGCCGTCGATGCCGTTGGCCGCGCCGCCGAGCATCAGATTGTCGCGCGTCGCGCCCCAGGACGCCTGCTTGAGCACCTCGACATCGGGCATGCCGAACTTCTCGAAAAACCCCTTCTCCTTGGCGATCATCAGTGGTGCGGCATCGGTCAGCGCGATGAAGCCGAGCTTGGCGCCGGTGACTTCCGGCGAGGTCGTGGCCGCATAGGCGCCGGAGGGGAAAAGCTTGCGGGCGGCCATGAACAGCCCCGCCGTCATCGCACTGCTGACCAGAAAATCGCGGCGCGTCACATCCTTTGGCGATGTTCCAGTCCCGATCCATGTCTTCATCGTCTTCTTCATCGTCGTCTCCGGTTGAACGCGGTCCGCGCCGTCGATTGTTGGCCCAAAAACAAAAAAGCCGCCGGCCAGGCCTTCGCGTCCGGAAATCCGGATCGCGTCTTGACCTGAGCGGCAGCTTTGCCTGTGGGCGCCCGTCATTGGACGCCTATTCCGTGACCCCAAGGAGGCCTGGTTATATCAAAGCATGAACCATGCCAGTTTCGAGAGAAAGGAAAAATAACAATGAAATCAATGAAACGCCCCGTCCGCCTACGCACCAAGCGATATGGCGAGCAGGCCAAAGATTGTTCATTAGAGCAATCGCACGCACAATTTTTGTGCAATGCACAAGAATGGCGCGGAAATAATCAGGCTTCCGCGTGGGCCGATTTCTGGCCGGCTATGTAGCCTTCGATCTCGTCGGGATCGAAGATCTGGCCGTCGAAGAAGCCATCGGGGCCGAGCACCAGGCCGGCCCCTGTCGCGCCGACCGCGGTGGCCACCCGCAGCGCCCCCTCGACCTTCGAATTGGCGCCGGGCAGCGCGACGCCAAGCGGCTTCAGCGCCGAACGGTAGAGATCGGGACGGTAGCAGTCGCGGGCAATAGCGAGATTGCCAGGCGTGTGTTCGACATGCCCCCAGCGCACCATCTGCGTGTAGAACCACAGCGCATGGCTCTTCCACGGAAAGTTCGCTGCCTTGTCGAAGGGCAGGAAGAAGTCTTCGATATCCAGCGCCGCTCCGCCACCCAATTGGAGATGGCCGGTCAGGATCGGCATCTGGACCGCCGGCGGCAGGCCGAGGAAGCCGGGCTGCGCCATCACCCCGGCCAGTTCGCCATGGTTGGCCGGATCCTGGCACCAGCGCGCCGAGTGATGCAGCGCGCGCAGCAGCGCCGCCAAGGCGTCGGGGGACTGTTCGGCCCAGACCTTGCGCACGCCGATCACCTTCTCCGGGCTGTTGCGCCATATCTGCGCCTTGACGGTGACGATGTGGCCGGTGCCGGCGGCCACCGCGGCGCTGTTCCAGGGTTCGCCGACGCAGTAGCCGTCGATCCGCCCAGTGGCCAGCGCGTCGGCCATGAAGGGCGGCGGCACAATGACGATCTCGATCTCGCGCGTCGGATCGATTCCACAGGCGGCGAGCCAGTAGCGCAGCTCGTAATTATGCCCGGAATGCGGATGCACGACGGCGAAGCGCAGCGGGTCGCGCCCCGCAGCGGCGCGCTCGCGGATAAGCGCGCCAAGTGCGGCACCGGCGCGCGCCGGGTCGAGATCGGGTGCAGCACCATGCGCTGCCATGCCGGCCCAGACGGCATTGGAAATGGTGACGCAATTGCCGCCGAGACCGAGTGAGAACGGCACGATGGTCTCTGAAGCGAGCGGCGTCAGCCCGAGATTGCAGGCGAGCGGCATCGGTCCCAGCATATGCGCGAGATGGAAGTGGCCGATGGCGATGCGGTCGCGGATGTTGGCCCAGGACGTCTCGCGGTGCAGCGTGAGGTCGATGCCTTCGCGCGCGGCAAAGCCAAGCTCGCCGGCCGCGACCAGCACCGCGCTGTCGAACAGCGGCATGAAGCCGGCGGTGATCTGATGCTCGGCGCCCATGCTCATTCGTCCTCCGCCGGTCCCAGCAGCCCGGCGGCAGTCACCAGACTCTGGGCGATGTCGCCGATCTTGCGGTTCTGGTTCATCGCCGTCTTGCGCAGCAACGTGTAGGCGGCCTCTTCGCTGAGGCCGCGCGATTTCATCAGGATGCCCTTGGCGCGATCAATCACCTTGCGGCTCTCGAGCTCGCTGCGCGCCTCTTCCAGTTCGCGCGCCATGCGCGAAAAGGCGTTGAAACGGCTGACCGCCATGTCGAGGATCGGCTTGACGCGCTCCTGCCGCAGGCCGTCGACGACATAGGCCGAAACGCCGGCATCGACCGCCGCCTCGATCGCGGCCTGGTCGGAACGGTCGACGAACATGGCGATCGGCCGCTTCACCGCGCGCGACAGCTGGAACATGTTTTCAAGCATGTCGCGGTTCGGGTTTTCGAGATCGATGACGATGACGTCGGGTTCGATCTCGGCGATCCGCCGTGCAATGCCGGTCACATCATGGATGACGGTGACCCGCTCATGGCCGGCCTCGCGCAACCCCGCCTCGATGATCGCGGCGCGGATGCGGTTTTCATCGATCACCAGGACGGCGAGTGCGGTTCGGACCATGCCTGCATTGTGCCCAAGCGAAGGAATTGTGCAATGCGGGATAACCCGGCGAGCGCAACATTCGCTGCGCATGGCAAGCTGAAACGGCTGCACTGCCGCACCACCATGGCCCTGGCCTCGCATGATTTCTGTGTCATCAGAACGATAGCCGACCGGGTTATGCCTGCGCAGGGGCTTGTGGTGGAACAGGGGCCGACCAGGTCTTCCAGGACCCGCACCACGCCTGTGCCCAGCAACGCGCCGACCTGGAGCTTGATCCCGCAAAGCGAATCCGTTTCGGGGAAGATCATGCTCAAACCCAGAGATAGAGCCAAAGAGAGACGAGATGTGGCTGAGTGAATTCGAAATCGTCCTGCGCGACCGCGTCATTGCCAATGGCGCCATCCGGATCGAAAACGGCCGCATCGAAGAGGTCCGCGACGAGCCTGTCGAGAACGCCGATATCGTGGGTGGAGGCCGCCTGCTGCTGCCCGGTTTCATCGACATGCATGGCGACATGGTGGAGAGGGAAGTGGAGCCACGCCTCGGCGTGCATGTGCCGATGCCGATCGGCATTGCCGAGCTCGACAAGAAGCTGGCCTCCTGCGGCGTGACCACGGCCTATGCCGCGCTCTCCTTCATCGGCGCCAGCGTCACCAGCGGCGTGCTGCGTTCGGAAGAGCATACGTCTGATATCATCGAGACCATTGCCGGACTGAAGGACGACCTGTTGGTCGATCATCGCATCCATGCCCGGTTCGAGGTGACTTTCGCCGCGGCCATCGGCGTGCTGCAGAGACTGATGGACGCTGGCAAGCTGCACCTGATCTCGCTGATGGACCACACGCCCGGACAGGGGCAGTACCGCGACGTCGAACTCTACATCGCCCGCATCGCCAAGGAGCGCGGCATGTCCGTTGCCGAGGCATCCGAGATCGTCGGCCAGCGCATCGCCGGCCGAAACGGACATGGCGACGTCCTCAGCACGCTGCAGGCCCTGTCGGCATTTGCCCGCGCCCGCGGCATCGTGCTCGCCTCGCATGACGACGACACGCTGGAGAAAGTGGAATTCGTCCATGGCCTGGGTGCTGCGCTCAGCGAATTCCCGGTGACCCTGGAGGCGGCGCAAGAAGCCCGCAGGCTCGGAATGCACACCGTCATGGGCGCGCCCAATGCACTGCGCGGCAATTCCTATTCCGGCAATCTTTCCGCCCGGCAGGCCTACGAGGCCGGGCTGCTCGACATGCTGGCCAGCGACTACCATCCGGCCTCGATCCTGCCGGCTGTTCTCAGCCTGGCGGCGCTGGGTGACGGTGGCCTTGTGGCGGCGGCCGCGCTGACCAGCACCAACCCGGCCAAGGCATTGGGGCTTGACGACCGAGGCGCCATCGAGACGGGACTTCTGGCCGATCTCGTCGTCGCCGACCGCCACCCGGTAGCACGCGTCCGCGCCACCTTCCGCGCCGGCCGCATGATCTACAGCGACGGCACGCTGAGCCTGCGCCGGCATTGAACAAGAAAATGGTGTACTGTCCCCGTATTTCGTACAGGATGGATGTACAGCCCTGGATCGAGCGTTCCGTCTTTGAGCACCCTATATGTAAAATAGGGGTATGCGATGAAACCAAAAGTAAATGAGGTTGTTCGGTTGAAATTTGACATTGTATCTTCGTGCCTTCGCGCGGGCGATTTAGGTGTTGTGGTCGCTGAGCACAGACACCCTAGAGAGGCTTATGAGATTGAGTTTTCGGACGATCAAGGAAGGACTATCACTCAGGTTTCCCTACTTCGAGAGCAGTTTGAAATAGTTTCCGAACAGTAATATCAATCTAAATAAATCGATACGGAGCCGTCCGGTGGTCAAATCGTATTCAGAATCTGACCTGCGAATTACGGTGACAGTGCACTTTTTGAGATGTTCGCCCGACCACCATTGTGTGTAGACTGACCGCATGGCTCGCCTTGCCCGCATCGTCATTCCCGGACTGCCGCACCACGTGACGCAACGCGGCAACGGGCGCGCCAAGGTGTTTTTCACGCCGCAAGACTATGCGCTCTATAAGACCCTGCTGGTCGAGCATTGCCGCGCCGCCGACGTGGGAATTTGGGCGTGGTGCCTGATGCCCAACCATGTGCACCTGATCCTGACGCCGTCCGACTCGGATGGCCTGCGCCGCGCGCTTGCCAAGGTGCATCGCGCCTATGCGGGAACCATCCACGCGCGGCAGAGAAGAACTGGGAATTCCGGTGACAGTGCACTTTTTGCGATGTTCGCTCGACCACCATTGTGTGTAGACTGACCGAATGGCTCGCCTTGCCCGCATCGTCATTCCCGGTCTGCCTCACCACGTGACGCAACGCGGCAACGGGCGCGCCAAGGTGTTTTTCACGTCGCAAGACTATGCGCTCTACAAGACCCTGCTGGTCGAGCATTGCCGCGCCGCCGACGTGGGAATTTGGGCGTGGTGCCTGATGCCGAACCACGTGCATCTGATCCTGACGCCGGCAGACCCGGATGGCCTGCGCCGCGCACTCGCCAAGGTACACCGCGCCTATGCGGGAACCATCCACGCACGACAGAGAAGAACCGGGCATTTCTGGCAAGGTCGCTTCGGCGCCGTTGCCATGGACGAAGATCACCTCTTGTCGGCAGTGCGCTATGTCGGGCTGAATCCTGTGCGCGCAAGGCTGGTGAACCAGGCGCAGGATTGGCCTTGGTCAAGCGCCCGGGCGCACCTGACAGGCGAACCAGACGGTGTCACGGATCTGGAGCCGATGAAGGACCGGCTGCCATCACCGACGGGGCTGTTCGATTTGCTAGAGACGGATGTCGCGGCATTCAACGCACTGCGCAAGGCCGAGAGCATCGGTCGACCGGTAGGCAACGAAGCATTCCTGGACCGGCTTGCCGGACAAATCGGAAAAGCCGTCAAACCGGGTCAGCGAGGCAGACGGCGAAACGAAAATAGTGCACTGTCACCGTAATTCGTCATCGTAATTCGCTATCAGGGGCAGTGACATGCAAGCGGACGTTGAAGAGCGTGTGTTCTCCATCGTAGCACGCAAGAGCGGATTGAGCCGTGATAAGATGACTACCCAATCCCGACTGGTCCAAGACCTGTTGCTAGACGGAGATGACGCTATCGAGGTCTTGCTTGAGGTATCGAAAGAATTCTCGATGGATGTTTCTGGTTTCGATTCCTCAGAATATTTCCACTCTGAGCCGTCCATTGTATCGGTCTTGCGAAAACTGTTGCCCATGCGGAAAGCGCAAACGAGTACCAAAAAGGTCATGACGATTGGACAGTTGATAGACGCTGCTCGACGAGGGCGATTAGGCCCGGAGAGGACGACGGAAATACGGTGACAGTGCTGGGCTGCACCCCATAAGTGAGACACGGTAATTTCTGTGACAGGTTATCCTGGAGGATGGCCTCTGACGGCCAGGATGACGTTCAGAACGTTTCCGACGGCGTCGAAGTTGGCAACGATCAAGCGAATTACGGTGACAGTGCACTTTTTCTAAGTTCGCCGGTCGCCGTGTGCAGACTAATCGCCTACCCGCATAGTGGTCCCTGCCTGCCACAGCGTTGCGCTTGGGCACCGCTAGCCAACAAACCTGTGGCCAACCGCCCTTCCCCGCCTTCGCGAATATCCGCATCACACCGGCATTTGTAGTAGTCTCGCCCTGAGAAACCCGGGTTGAGAATCAGCCGGGGTGGCGGGCGGCTGGTCGTGGCGACACTCAACGCGCAGGTTCTGGATTTCTTCGACTGGTGGCTCGATGAGCTGCGAGGTGTCTGGTCGCGGGTCGCGCGCGGACAAAAGCAATCTTCCACAAGCGACTGGATCATCAGCCTGGCGGATGACGGCATCCGCGCCCGCGAGGCCAATGCGCCGGAGTTCCAGTCGATCCCGTTGGCGCTTACCGCGTCCTCGGATGAGATCTTGGCACTTCTCCAGGGCGGGCCCCGGCGCAAGCGGCCGAGCTTCGATATCCGCATCCAGCCCGGGCTGTTCCTGACCCGGCAACTGGCGGCGCGGCGGCTGCCGCTTCGGCAGGCGCGGGACATGGCCGAGCTCGACCTTCTGGCCTCGACGCCGATCGACCCGGCGCAAGTGCATGTGGTCTTCGCCAGTCAGGTAGGGCAGGACTGCGTCTACCATGTCGTCAAGGCGAAGACGCTTGCCGCGGTCCTTGACACGGTTCGCCGGGCCGGCGGGGCGATCCGGTGCCTGTCGCTGTCGCATCCGGAGGGCACGCTGCGGGCCGATCCGCTCAGCCTCGCCGCCATCTGGCCGCCGACCGCGCGCGACCGTCGCGCCAGGACCGTCTGGGTGACGGCCTGTTCGATGCTGGCCGCGGCAGCGCTGGTCACGCTCGCTCATGCGCATTGGCGCACCTGGCAGGCCGGCGCGGAACTGGACACAGAGATCGCCGATGCACAGGTGCTGGCCAAGGCGGCACGCACCGCGCTGCAGAAGCGCCAGACCGGCATCGAGCAAATCGAAAAGATCCGCACGGAAAAGAAGACGACGGCGTCGCTGGTGCGCGTCTGGGCCGAACTGACGCACCTGCTTCCCGACTCGGCCTGGCTGACCGATCTTTCGGCCAAGGGCGACGACCTGACCATCACTGGCTTTTCCGCTTCCGCCGCCGAGTTGATCAAGCCGATCGACGATTCGCCGCTGTTTTCGGCGCCCGAATTCGCATCGCCGGTGGTCAGGGTTCCCGGCCAGGACGGCGAACACTTCACCATTTCAGCAAAGATCGGAGCGCTCTGACCATGCTCTCCGCGATCCTCAACACCGGCCCGCTGGTCCGCCGCCTGATTGCGCTCGCCCTTGCGGCGGTGACGGCCTGTGTCCTGGCCTGGGCGGTGTTCGCGGGGCTCGACAGCGTCGCCTCGGCGCAAGCCGGGATCGAGGAAAAGCGCGAGCTTCTCGGCCAGTTGCAGAGCGTGGCGGCGCTGGCCAAGCGCCTCGACAGCGCCGCCAGCCCCGTGGCCGCGGCAAATCCCGAGTTTCTCACCGGCGAAAGCGAGGCGATCATTCGCGGCGGGCTGCAGACCCGGCTGAACGCGATTGCCGCCGCCAACGGGGTCAACGTGCTGTCGGCCGGCAATGCGCCGGTGCTGAGCGAAGCGGGCGTCGATTTCATCGGGCTGCGGGCCAACCTTTCGGGACCGCTGGAGGGCATTCACAACGCCGTTCTCGCCATCGAAACGTCGCTTCCGGTGCTTTTCATTCGCGAGGCCACTCTGCGCACGACCGACGTCGGGCCGGTCGCCGGGCGCACCGGCGACCCTGAGATCTTTGCCGAAATCCTGTTTTACGGCCCGCTGCAAACGCCGGTGGCGCCGGCGCCGGGCGGGGTCAAGCCATGATCCGGAAATTCGCCGGCCTTGCGATTGCGGCCATGATCGCGGGCCTCGTCCTGGTCAATGTCGCCCTCTACGACACCCCGGTCGACATCTCGCCGGTCGCCTCCGGCAAGGGGCATGACGGCGGCCTGGCCTCGGCGGCGGGAGCGCTGCAGTTTCCCGAGGCCGGCAATTTCAGCGAGACGTTCGAGCGGCCGCTGTTCACGCCGATGCGCCGGAAATTCGTCGCCCCGCCGGCCGGGCCGCCGCCAGTTGCGGTCGTCGCCGCCGCCGTCGAACAGACGCCGCCACCGCCCGAGGCCGCGCCCGCCGCCGCGCCTGCGCTTTTGGGCATCAGCATTCACGGTGGGGCGGCGAAGGCCCTGATGCGCGTCGCCGGCAGCGAAACCGCGATCTGGTACGGCAGCGGCGAGACCGTCGACGGCTGGACGGTGTCGGCGATCGACAAGGATCAGGCCGTGCTGGAGCGCAATGGCAAGGTGGCGCGGGTCCCGCTCTATCCGCCATGGAAGAACGCCCCGCCGCCACCCCCAAATGCCCCGCCAGCGGCCCCGGATGTCCCGCTGCCAGCGCCGAACGAACCGCAACTATGAGCGACCGCCACGAAAGCCGGAACGCAGGGGGTGAAAGCGCGAGCAGCGGCTTTTCGCTGGTCGCCGTGCTGGTGTTCATGCTGATCGTCTCGGCCATCGTCGTCCCCTTTGCCGTGACGGCAAAAACGCGGCTGATGATCGCCAACAACGAGCTCGAGCAGGAACGCCTGTCGCTGCTTGCCGAAGGCCTGGGCAATGTGGTTGCGAGCGAATTGACCGGTGGCTCGGGGGCGAAAACATTGCCGCTGGATTCCACACCCGCAGCGTGCCGGGAGGGAGGCTTCAGCTTCGATGTCCGCGTCCAGGATCATGACGGGCTGATCGATCTCAATGCCGCGGACGACCAATTGCTGGCGCTTGGTTTCGCATCGCTCCGCTTCCAGCGGGAGATGGCGCAAGCCTTGGCCAAGGCCGCGATCCGGTTTCGTGACAATGCCACGCTGTTCGCTGGCCAGCCCAGAAGCCCTGTCGGGCCGCCCCAAGACAAGCAGGCGCCGTTCGAATCGGTGTCCGAACTGCAGGAGTTTTCGGCCCTTGCGTCTATGCCCTTGCAGACCCTCCACGCTGTTTTCACGGTCAACTCGAAACGCGGCACGATCAGCGCCGATCGCGCGCCGAACCGTCTTCGCGCTGCTCTTGCCGGCGCCAGCAGTGCATCGGTCACCGAAGCGCCGGCCGACGCATCGGCTT
Source organism: Mesorhizobium sp. P2_F8 (assembly GCF_056403655.1). Lineage (NCBI taxonomy): Bacteria > Pseudomonadati > Pseudomonadota > Alphaproteobacteria > Hyphomicrobiales > Phyllobacteriaceae > Mesorhizobium > Mesorhizobium sp. P2_F8. The sequence continues at coordinate 25,338 of NZ_JBFUFB010000003.1, read as the reverse complement.
ACACGGTCGACGTGGTCGTGAGGCGGGACGGATCCGGGATCACGGCCGAAGCCGGGTTCATCATCGAGAGGTCCCCGCTCAGCCCGACGGCATTCCAGCGCGTTGCCCGAAGCCCGGTCCCTGCAGCCTCCGCACTGCCGCCAGTCGTCGGCGCAGCCGGCTGCGAGGTGCTTTTCGGCGCCGAGGCGGCGCGGATCCTGCGCGGGTGGAGCTCATGAACGCGTCTTCGCAGCCCGTTGGCCAGATCCAAGGCCAGATCCAGGGGATCGAGGCGTTCCTTGCCTTTCTCGAGGGCGAGAAGGTGCTGACCGCGCACGCCGCCCAGCGCGCATTGGGGGCATCGCGAACATCTGGACACCCGTTCGATACGGTGATGACCGAACTCGGCCTGATCGGCGAGCAGGACCTTGCCAACAGCCTCAGCCGCTACCTGAACGCACCGACGCCGGTCGAGATTCCCGAACAGGTCAGCCCCGAAATGCTGGCAGGCGTGCCGCTGGCCTATCTGCGTGAAAATGCGATCCTGCCGTTGCAGATGGACGCCGAGCGGCTGGTCGTCGCCGTGGCCGATCCGTTCTCGTCGGCAACCATCGACGCGCTCGCCTTTCACTATGAGCGKACGCTGGCGCTGCGCATATTGCCAAGGCGCATCATCGCCGAATGCATCGACCGCATCGAGCAATCGGCCATGGCGGCCGTTGCAAATGGCGGCAACGGTGGCGAAACCCTGGATTTCGGCCCCGACGACCTCGAACGGTTGAAGGATTTTGCGCGCGAGGCGCCGATCGTTCGCTTCGTCGCCGAGACCATCCACAAGGCAGTCGATGCGAGAGCCACCGACATCCATATCGAGCCGCTCGAGGATCACGTCCGCATCCGCTTCAGGCATGACGGCATGCTGTCCACCGTCGACACTGCGTCCATTGCGATGCTGTCCGGCATCTCCACCCGCATCAAGATCCTGTCGCGGCTCAACATTGCCGAACGGCGCTTGCCGCAGGACGGACGCATGCGCATCGCCGTGCGCGGCCGCGACGTCGACCTGCGCGTCTCGGTCATTCCGTCCATTCACGGCGAAGCCATCGTGCTTCGAATCCTCGACCGCGCGGGCGTCGAATTGAAGTTGGAGAAGCTGGGGTTCGACGGCGCCGCGCAAGCCAAAATCCGCACCATGTCGCAAGCCGCCAACGGCATCGTGCTGATCACCGGGCCGACCGGCAGCGGCAAGACGACGACGCTCTATTCCATCCTCGCGGAACGTTCGCGGCCGGACGTCAAGATTTTCACCGTCGAGGACCCGGTCGAATACCGGATGGCCGGCATCACGCAGCTGCAGGTCAATCCGGCGATCGACCTCGACTTTGCCGCCGCCCTGCGTTCGATCCTGCGGCAGGATCCCGATATCATCCTGCTCGGTGAAATTCGCGATCGCGAGACGGCGCAAGTCGCGGTCCAGGCGGCCCTGACTGGCCATCTGGTGTTTTCAACGCTCCACACCAACAGTGCCGCGGGCGCACTCACGCGCCTTCGCGACATGGGCATCGACGGCTATCTGCTCGGCGCGACGATCAGAGGCGTCATCGCACAGAGGCTGTTGCGACGTATCTGCCCGACCTGCCATGGCGCCGACCAAATCGGTCCGGCCTGCCGCACCTGCAACGGCTCCGGTTACAGCGGGCGCACGGTGACCTACGAAATGCTGCAGGTGTCGCCGCGCATCGCCGAACTTATCGACCAGGGTGCCGGCGAAATGGAGATCGCGAAAATCGCGGCCGAAGACGACCTCGTGCCGATGTCGGTGCACGCAACCGCACTTGCCCGATCGCAGGTCACCACGATGGATGAAGTCCGGCGCGTCATCGATCTCGCAGGAGGTGATTGATGCCGGCCTTTGCCTATCGCGCCTATCTCGTCGACGGCAGCACCGAGACCGGCGTCCTCGATGCATCGACCAAGCAGGATGCCGCCCGCAAACTGGCGCAGCAGGGCCGCCGCTCCTACCATCTTGCCGCGGTGAACGGCGAAAGGCAGCAGCTTCGCCTGCCGGGGCGCAGCGCGCTGACGTTCACCCGCAGGGTCGATCTCAGCCGGCTGTTTTCCGAGCTTTCAGTGCTTCTGAACGCCGGCTTCACGGTCGACCGTGCCTTGAACGCGGTTATCTCGGGCGAGGCCAACCGCCAGCGGCGGCAACAGCTGCAATCGGTGCTCGATCTCACGACAGGCGGCCGGCCGATCGCCGAAGCATTTGCCGGCCTGCCGGGCATCACATCCGACGTTGCCGCCTTGCTCGCCAGCGGTGAGCGCAGCGGCAAGATGGCCTATATATGCCAGCGGCTGGCCGATACGTTCGAGGCAACGGCCAAGCGCCGCGCGGCAATCGTCGAGGCGCTTGCGTATCCGGCTTTCCTGCTACTGGTCATGAGCGGCGCACTGGTCATTCTAGCGACGGTGCTGGTGCCGGCGCTGGAACCGATCTTCGAAGGCTCATCCGCCCCCAAGCCGTTCACCATGACCGTGCTTTCGGCGCTCGGCACGGTGTTCAGGGACTATCCCTTCGTCTTCCCGCTGGCGGCGGTGCTGGGCCTGCTTTCCTATCTTTTCCTGTCCCGGTCCACAGGCGCCAGAAAACAGTTCTCGCATTGGCTGTTGAAGGTCCCGTTGATCGGCGCGCTGGTCAGGGATGCCGTGGTCGCGCGCTATCTGGAAACGCTTGCGCTGCTGCTCGGCAATGGCGTGGCGATGACCGAGGCGCTTGGCTTGGCCGCCAACGTTTCCAGGCAGAGTTCACTGGCGGCAAGCTTTGCTTCGATCGAAGAAACCGTCGCCAATGGCGCCCGCCTGCATGGCGCGATCGTCAAGGCAGGGATTTTCGACAACGCGACGATGTCGCTGGTCTCGCTCGGCGAAGAGGCGAATGCGCTTCCGGTGGTGCTGGATCGCGCCGCGAAAATGCTTCAGCTGACGCTGACGCGGCGGATCGACACGGTGCTGAAGCTGTTGACGCCGGCCTTGACGATTTCGCTCGGTTTTCTCGTCGGCAGCCTGGTCATTTCGGTGATGACCACGATCCTAAGCATCAACGATCTGGCGCTGCAATGACGGCCGCGCCGGAAGCCAGCGCATCGACGGACGCAACGGCTGGATTTACCCTGGTCGAAATGCTGGTCGTGCTGGCGATCATGGCCCTCGTCGCGGCGATCGCCGCGCCGGGGCTCGTCAGCAATTACCGCACCAAGAACCTGGAGACGCTGGCCGGCGAAATCACCATGCGGCTGCGCCTGTCACGCACATCGGCAATCGCCACCGCCAGGCCGAAGCAGGTCGTTGTCGATCTCGGCACCCGCATCATCCGTTTTGGCGAACGAGACATCGTCGCCCTGCCGGACGATGTCAAAATGACCGTGGTCACCGGCCAGGAGACCGTCGTCGCCGACCGGCAGACGGTCCTCACCTTCCTTCCCGACGGCAGCGCTTCCGGCATGGATATCTCGCTGCAGCAAAAAGGCCGGACCGCGCGCATCGCGGTCAACTGGCTGACCGGGCTTCCGACGTGGCGCGCGCTGCCATGACCGGCTCATCGTCGCAGCCCTCCCCCGAAGACGGATTCTCGATCCTCGAGATGATCGTCGCCATGACCATCCTGGCGCTTGTGCTTGGCATTGCTAGCCAATCGATCGTGCTGGCGAGCCGCAGCATCGCCGTGGCCAAGCGCCAGGCCGAAGCGGCCAGGACCGTACGGGTGATGCTGGCCGACTACGAAGCCCAAATCCGAACCACGGCGCAATCCGGCTGGACCCTGAAGACCCGCACGATAGACGTGTCGAAGGCAAAGGTAACCGCTGTTGTCATCGAGAACAGCGGCGGTGCGTTTCCAGGCGGGCCGTTTCTGACCTTCGTGCCCGTGCGGGATCCGGCCATCCCATGAGCGGCCCGTTTTTCCGCGCTCTTTCCAAGGTCCGAGCCGGCAGGCTGCGCGAACGTCTTCCAGGCGCCCGTCGGCCTGGCCGTAAATCGCTGCCAGGCCCATCGGCATCAGTCGAGGGGTTTGCGCTTATCGACGTGCTGGTCGGGCTGGCCCTGATCGGTGTGATTACGTCGCTGATGATGGTCTTCCTCGGCCAGGCCCGAACGATGGTGCGCATCGAAAAGGCAACCGAATTCCAGATGGAGGTCGACGCAGCATCGCGGTTTCTGGAAACGGCGATCAGCCATGCCGAGCCGTTGCCCTTGTCCAAGTCGTCGCCGGACATGGTGCTTTATCTCAACGGCAACGGTGGCCGGATCGAATTCAGCGCCGTTCAGGCAATCGGTTTCAAATCCTCCGCGCTGCGCGAAATTGCTGTTTCGCTTGGCCAGGCCGGAGGCGCGCTGGCCATTGTTCAGAAAACACGGCGCGGCAGCGAATCCGGCACATCGACACCGGGCGAACCGGTGCGGTTGATCGGCGGCGTGATCGCCATGAACTTCGAATATCTCGACGGTGTGGCGGCGGCCTCGTCGTGGTCGCCGAGCTGGGCCGTACCACGGCGCCTGCCCGCCGCCGTGCGCTTCACCATCTCGGTTATGCGGGATGGTGCGGCCTATTCAGCGAGAGGTTTTGCACGACTCGACCTGGCAAATGCCCAGGTGATGCCGCGCACGAAGTGACTCCCGGGCCCTATCAGTTGCTGACGTCCTGGTCTTCGCCGGTTCCGTCCGGCTTGCCGTCCTTGCCCAGGCTGCGGATGACCACGCCGCTCGCATCGGCCTTCACTTCGTAGGAATAAGGCCTCCCCCACGGATCCTTCAGGCCGGTTGTTCCCTTGAGATAGGGCCCGTTCCAGCGCGCTTCGCCGGCAGGCGCGGCGACCAGGGCCGAGAGCCCCTCCTCCGCGGTCGGGTATTTCGCGTTGTCGACATAGTAGAGCTCGAGCGCGCTTTCGATGTTGCGAATTTGCGCCTTGGCGGCGTTGGTCCTGGCCGAGCCGAGATAGCGCAGGACCTGCGGCGCGGCCAGTGTCGCGATCAACGCGATGATGGCGAGCACGACCAGGAGCTCGACCAGGGTGAAGCCGCCTTCGCGGTGGTCGCTTTCACCGACAGATTTTCTGGCGCCGACAGATTTTCTGGCGCCGACAGATTTTCTGGCGCGGCCGGATTTTTCGGAAGGTTGAGTGAAGCGCTGAGTGATCATCAGAGCAGTCCCATGTTCAAACCTGCAAATTGCTCCAGCGCCCAGCTGCAGCCGAGGCCGATGGCGATAAACGGACCGAAGGCAACACGAGCCCGCGCCGCTGCGGGCCCTGTCGCAAGCACGTGCCCGCCGACGAACAGCAGGGCGCTGGCGCTGGCGATGAACAGCAGCACCGGCAAAAGCAGCGGGCTGATCCAGCATGCGGCGGCGGCCAGCATCTTGACGTCGCCGAGGCCGAGACCGATCCTGCCGGTCATCAGGAAATGACCGCGCCGGATCAGCCACGCAGCGGCAAAAGTCATGGCTGCGAACAAGAGCCGCAGCGGCAGGCCGTCCGCCTCGGTCGTTATCTGATAGCCAAGGCCGAGGGCGGCCAGAACCAGGTTGAGCCCGTCCGGGATGATCTGCCTGCGGAAATCGGCGATCGAAATCGCGGCCAGAACCGCAACCAGGGCGACCGTGGCAGCCAGCACGAGAGATGGGTGCGTGGCCATCGTCAATACGCCAATCTCTTCAGGTCCTGTTGCAGCTTGGTGCCGCCGCGCCGCTTCTGGATCGGCGTCTGCAGGCTGATCTTGCCGCGGAATTCGTCCGTCACTTCGCGGGCTTCGTTGATGTCGCGGACAACATGCGGCCGGATGAAGATGATCAGTTCGGTGCGTCCGATACTATCCGTCTTCTGCTTGAACGCGTTGCCGATAATCGGGATATCGCCAAGGATCGGCACTTGCGTGCGGTCGACATTGTTGCGCGACTGGATGAGGCCGCCCAGCGCCAGGCTCTCGCCATCATTGACCAGAACGCGGGTCTGGATCTTGCGCTGCTGGATGGTCGGTGAATCGATCCCGGAGCTCGTGGTCTTCGTCACATTGCTGACCTCCTGCTCGATGTCGAGCATGACCCTGCCGGCATTGTTGATGCGAGGCGTCACCGTCAGGATGACGCCGGTGTCCTTCATCTCGACCGAGACGACCGGCGCGCTGCCGAACGACTGGTCCACCACCTGTCTTGTGGCGATCGGTACCTGGTCGCCGACCTGCAAGATCGCTTTCTGGTTGTTCAGGGCCATGATGGTTGGCGCCGAGATGACATTGACGTCGGTGATGCTGGACAGTGCGTTCAGCGTCACCTGGATGTTGTCGGTTGCGTAACTCCAGTTGAAGCCCGGCAGTGCCGCCGCGGCGGCTCCCTTCGCCACGTCGGACAGCGAGATCTTCATGCCGCCATTCTCGAAGAACCAGCGCAGGCCGTATTTCAGCTCGTCGTTGAGCGTGACTTCGGCGATGACGGCTTCCAGCATGACTTGCGTCGGCAGCACGTCGACCTTGGCCAGGATCTGCTCGATGCGTTCGTAATCGCGCGCCGTGGTCTGGATCAGCAGCGCATTGTTTTCGATATCGGCGACAACCGTGGCGTGGGCGGGCGGCTGTCCGTCCTGCGGGGGCAGCGAAGGCGACGGCCCTGTCAGTGGCACCGGCGTGACGCCATCCGATTGCATGGCGATTGGGGTCTGGTCGGGCGACACGTTCGAGCCGCCAGAGTCTCCTTCGGTCTTGACGGTGGTGCCGAGAACGGAGCTCAGCACCGCGGCCAGTTCCTTGGCCGGGCGGTTCTGGATCTGGTAGACGAAAAGCTGGCTTTCATTGGTCTCGGCCAGCCTGTCGAGCTTGTTGATCCAGCTCGCCGCACGGGCGAGATAGGCCGGGCGCGAGGTGATCACCAGCACCGAATTCAGCCTGTCGTTGGGGATGAACTGGATGAGCTTGGCGCCTGGCCCATCCTTGGTGCCGAAAATCGAATCGAGTTCGGCGGCAACCGCTTCCGGTTTGGAGGTCTTCAGCGGATGCAGCGCGACCGACATGCCGCGCATCCAGTCGACGTCGAACACCGAAACCGCTTCGCGAATGGCATTGAGGTCGCTGTCGTTGCCAGCGACGGTGATCAGGTTGCGGGTGGAATCGACCCGCAGCACCGAGCCCTGGCGGGTGATCGGTTCGAGAATGGTCTTCATCTCGTCGGCCGCGATGAATTGCAGCTGCAGCACCTGCACCTTGACGCCGGGGCCGGACGGTGACGTCGACGGCACGCTGACCGGCGGCGTGCTGGACATGATTTCGGAAAGCGGCACAACCTGGTAGGTGCCGGCGCGGTTGGTGATGCCGGCGCCATTCACCGCAAGCGCCGATTGCAGGATGTCGACCAGCGCATCCTTCGACACCGGCTGCGATGTCTGCAGCGTCACCGTGCCTTGCACGCGCGGGTCGACGATGTAGTTGAGGTGAAGCGCATCGCCAAGCACTGCCTTCGCCGCCTCGGCAATCGGTGCGTTGACCAGATTGAGCTCGAACTGGCCAGAGCCATCGGTCGTCACCTTGGTGACGGGGGCTCCGGAGGAGACGAACTGACCCGAGCCCTGGTATTGCGCGCCGTTGAAGCGCTGCGCCTGGCCGGCGGCCGACGTGACGGCGCCGGTCCCGGTATATCCCGCCCGCAAGGGCGAGTTCTTGGCATGCAGGCTGTCGATGGTCTCGGTGAAGAAGTCCTTGCCCGGCGCGGAGGTGCAGCCGGCAATCGCCAGCAGCGTGCACAACACGACGCGACTACTCGGCTTGCTCGACATCCACCCGATTCCCCTAGATTCCCAGTCTAGGGCTTCTTGCAAGCGGATGTTTGGAATGATGGGCGTATTTGGGGTCTATCCACAGGGTAGGTGGTGCAGAGCAACGCGTGCAACGGGTGCCCAAAATGCCGTCGACTGTGACCCGAAACACCAAATACGATCCGGCAACCAGAACGCTCTCCGTCTGGTTTGTCCCAAGCGGCGACAGCTATGACTACGAAGATGTTGCCCCGGCAACCTACGCCGTCTTCAGCTTGACCCAAACCGGTCAGGTGGGGATCGTATCGAGGTCCGGACAGGTGACGATCCTCACCTCAAACCGGCCAACTCAGTACATGATCCTTTGCCTCAGCCATGCAAAGAATCCGTTTCCTCCAAGCGTTGTGCGAACCCGCGCGGCAGCCCAATGCGCCTTCATGGTTGCGCCGACATGACAATCGCAGACGATTTCGTGCAGTTGCCAGTCGCTCAATTTGAAGAACCGCCTGGCCTCGCCATACGTGTCATCCTTCAGGCCGCATGCGCGCAACACCGGATCGTCGAAGGCAACGGCAAGTGCTGATCCGTCCCCCCGCACGCTGGCACGTTCCTCCATGTGCAGATATTCGGTACCTGTAAACGCGGCAAGGCATCGCTCGGGATGTTGCTCCAGAAGTTCCGCCCAGCGTTCGATGCGCTGGTTGCGTGTCATTTCCGAATATGCGGCCGAAGTTTCAATCTTGGCGACCGCATGCAGTTGATCGAGTGTCTGATGTTTCATGGCAGTCTCCTGTCGAGAGGGAGAAGCGCCCACGCCTTCAAGGGAATTATCGCGCGGGGATGCTTCGACAAGAGCCGGAAACCGCTGGGAAGGAATCAATCTTTGGTACCGCCAGGCCGGGCCGGTCGAGACTATGAGAGTCTACTCGGTGTTCCACCTTCCGGGTTGGCCATGAAGCCAATTGCCGATTTCGCACCGACCGGCACCGGCGGCTGGCTGAGCCCGTGGAAATCGATCAATCGCGAGCGTCGAAAAGCACGGCCAGTCCCAATTCCCTTGCCAGGTCGACGATCTCCTCCGTCAACTCGTCATCTGTATCCTGCAGATAAGGCGCGTCTCTGCGAGTTGCCTTGATTGCCGCTTTGACCGAGACGATATCACCGTATCGCGAACTTGCCAGCTCTACCGCCAGAAAGTCCCTGGCAGTGCCGACAGGTCCTGTTGTCCGTCTGGCGATGCTCATGCGGCTCCTTCCCCATGATCACCTCCGGCTCATTTTGATCTCGTCCAAGATGCAGATCAATCGATAGTACGATTCCGTACCAATTGGCGGTTGACGCCAGTTGCGGCGTCGTTGGAGTGGCCGGGTGATGCCAGGCCAACCCTTCTTGTGATTGAGCGGACGAGTTTGTCCGCCCCGCCAATCAGATATCTTTCGCCAAGCGAAGTGCGTCGTAAATCGCAGCGTGGGTGTTTCGAGCTGAAACGGCGTCGCCGATGCGGAAGAGTTGGAACTGGCCCTGCGCATTGCGTACCACCGACTGCGGTTGTCCGGTGATGAGTTCATCGTGCGAAATCTCGCCGTGGTTGGTCGATTTCGGTTTCAGTTCGAAATAGATGTCGTCGAGCGGAATGGTGCCATGATTGACGACGACCTGATCCACGATGCGCTGTTTGGACACGCCGCCATAATCACTACCGACATGGGCAATGAGCTGGTTGCCGTTCTTTTCAACAGACTCCAGCCGATACGTGACCGTGAAGGTCACATCGAGTTTTTGAAGCGACCTCATGTACGGCACGAGGTTCATTGCCATGACCTCGGGTGAAAAGGACCGGTCCGGCGTCATGATTTCAACCTTCGCTCCGGCGCCCGCGAGAAATTCCGCGGCCTGGAGGGCCGCATGGTCACCCGCGTCGTCGTAGATGAGGACATTGGTTCCCGGCTTCACGTCTCCGGAGATGATGTCCCACGAAGACACCACCAACTCGTTGCCCTTCGAAAGGACGTCGGTGTGCGCCACCCCGCCCGTGGCAATGATGACGACGTCCGGGTTTTCAGCCTCGATGGTTTCGGCTTCCGCCCAGCTATTGAACTGGATGCTCACCCCGTGTTTTTCGCACTGGGCCATGCGCCAGTCGATGATGCTCATCATCTCCTTGCGGCGTGGGCTCAGTGCTGTCAGGCGGATTTGTCCTCCCGGTCCGCTCGCGGCTTCGAAGACCACGACCTGGTGTCCCCGCTCACCCGCCACGCGGGCGGCCTCGAGGCCGGCCGGACCTGCACCGACGACGACGATCTTCTTACGGGTCTCGGCCTTGGCGACAATGTGCGGCATGGTCAGCTCGCGACCAGTGGCGGGGTTGTGAATGCAGTATGCCGCCCCGCCCTGATAGATGCGGTCAAGGCAATAGTTGGCGCCGACGCAGGGCCTGATTTCGTCTTCGCGCTTTTCGATGATCTTCCGCACGATGTGTGGGTCGGTCATGTGAGCGCGCGTCATGCCGATCATGTCGACCTTGCCCGACGCGATCGCGTGGCGCGCAGTCGCCACATCCGGAATTTTCGCCGCATGGAAGGTTGGGAAGTTGGTCGCGGCACGGATCTCGCCCGCAAAATCAAGGTGTGGGGCGTTCGCCATTCCCTGAATCGGAATGACGTCCGTCAGGCCCGCGTCGGTGTCGATGTGGCCGCGGATCACGTTGAGGTAATCGATAAGTCCGCTTTCCTTGAGGCGTTTGGAGATTTCAAGGCCTTCCGACTTGCCAGTGCCGCCGGGGAGACATTCATCCGCGGTATATCGCACGCCCAGGATGAAGTCCTCGCCCACCCGTGACCGGATCGCCTTCAAGACATCCATGCAGAAGCGCATGCGATTATCGAGCGAACCGCCATAAGGACCGTCAAGTTCGTTCGTGAGGGGAGACGTGAACTGTTCGAGCAGGTGGCCGTAGGCCTCGAGCTCGACGCCATCCATGCCGCCTGCCTTCATCCGTTCGGCGGCGTCCGCGAAGTCCTTGATGATGCGCTCGATATCCCAGTCTTCAATTTTCTTGGGAAACGCTCGGTGTGAGGCTTCACGATGATGGGACGGAGCCACAACGGGCAGCCAATCGCCTTTGTCCCAGCGGGTGCGCCGTCCGAGATGGGTCAGCTGGATCATGATGGCGGCGCCCTCTTCGTGCACAGCATCGGTCATTTGCTTGATCCACGGTACGATCTCGTCCTTGTAGGCGAGCAGGTTGTTGAAAACCGGGGGGCTGTCCTTCGAGACCGCCGCCGACCCAGCCGTCATCGTCATCGCCACACCACCTTTCGCCCGCTCCACCGTGTAGGCAAGATAGCGCTCCTTCGGCATCCCATCCTCCGGATAGGCCGGCTCGTGGGACGTCACGATGATGCGGTTACGAAGGGTCAAATGCTTGAGTTTGTACGGCTGCAAAAGGGGATCGTTCGACATCTGACGGACTCCGGGCTGGGATGGCAGGCGCAAACGCTATTTGAAAATGTACAGTTATGTCAAGTTTGAGTTCTCTTAGGTCGATCAAATCGACACAGGTGTACATTTTTCTGGTTTTCACTTTTTCATTTTGTTAGGTTGGTCGCCCATGGAGCAGATTTCGAACGACAGCGGATGGCGCGGATCGCCAGAGGGGTGGCTTGAAGCCGCCTACGACTTGCTTCTCGAATCCGGCGTCGACACGGTGAGAATTTCGCCCTTGGCCAAGAAGTTGGGCCTGTCCCGCACGAGCTTCTATTGGTTCTTCAAGGATCGAGAAGAGTTGCTGGCTGCCCTCGTGGCCCGCTGGCGGGACAAGAATACCGGCAACCTCGTCAAGCAGGCTGGGGCCTATGCCGAGACGGTGGCCGAAGCGATGCTGAACGTTTTCGACTGCTGGCTCGACAAGACCTTGTTCGACTCCCAGTTCGAGTTCGCAGTCAGAAGCTGGGCGCTTCAATCTCCCGAGATCCTGGCGGAGGTACAGACAGCCGATCAGACGCGCCTCGACGCGATGAGCCAGATGTTCGTCCGCTTCGGTTATGAGGAGAGCTCAGCCGACGTTCGGGCGCGCACCATCTACCTCGTGCAGATCGGTTACATCTCAATGCAGACCAAGGAAGATCTCGCGGTCCGCATGAAGCGCATTCCCGGCTACGTTGAGATTTTTACGGGCGAGGCCCCACAGAAGCGGGAGCTGGATCGGTTCTTCGCCAGACATGGCCATTCGGCGGGTTGAGGAAGAGTTTCGACAATGGGCGAACCCTTGAGCATCGGAGTAATTGGTGGAGGTGGCTGGCTTGGACGGGCCATCGCAGAGGCCATCATCGATGCACAGATAGTCGCCGCCGAGCACCTCACGCTTTCCTACAGAAGTGGGCAACCCGGCTTTCTGCCAAACGCTGCATGGACCAGGGACAATCAGGAACTGGCGGATCGATCCGATGTCATCATCGTATCGGTCCGCCCCCAGGACTGGCCTGCCATCGACATCTCTGCTTGTGGCAAGCTCGCCATGTCGGTCATGGCCGGAGTGCCTCTCGACCAACTGGCTCGACGTCTCAAGACCGAACGCGTCGTGCGCACGCTTCCGAATGCTGCGGCTGAGGTGCGCAATTCCTATACTCCCTGGATAGGCTCTCGGGGTGTCACTGCGGATGACCGCGATGTCGCCCGTCGGATTCTGGAGGCCTGTGGTGCCGCCGATGAAGTCAAAAGTGAAGCAGATATCGACTATCTGACTGGCCTCACCGGATCCGGCCCGGCTTTTCCGGCCCTCCTGGCCGCAGCGATGATGGACGATGCCGTCGGTCGAGGAATAAGCCCGGACATTGCCCGAAGGAGCGTCAGCGCGGTGCTGATTGGAACGGGAAAACTCCTCGAGGCTCGCGCAGACAATCCCAAAGACATCGTCCAGACCTTCCTCGACTACCGCGGCACCACCGCAGCAGCAATCGAGGCCATGCGCGCAGCCGGGTTTGAAGCGGCCGTGGCAGGCGGCCTTGCTGCAGCGCTTCAGAAATCCGTGAGTATGGGACAAGCCTCCTGATTGCCACACGAGGCGGTTTGCCGTCCTCCGACCCGCAGGTGATGTACAATGTCAAAACTCTTTCCGCATCTGTTTTCACCCGCAAAGCTGGGCAGTCGCACCCTGCGAAACCGGATCGTGTTCGGGGCTCACACCGCCAACATGGCCGAAAATGGCGTGCCGACCGAACGACACGTTGCCTACTATGCCGAACGAGCGATTGGCGGGGCCGGCATGATTGTTGTCGAACCCATGCCCGTCCATCAGGCCGCCGTGCTGACACGCGGCAATTTCCGGCCTGGCGACGATAGCGTCATTCCTCATTTCCAGCAGGTCACGCGGGCGATCAAGGACCACGGGGCGATCGCCATCCAGCAGCTCTACCACGTCGGTGCGCATGGCGATTCGGACAACTCATTTCATGCGCATTGGTCGCCCTCGGGCCTTCCAAGCTATCACGACAGCGACGGCTCCCACGCTATGTCGCAGGATGAGATCTGGGAGACCATCGACGGCTTTGTTCAGGCCGCGCGCCGCTGCCGGGACGCCGGTTTCGATGGTGTCGAAGTCTGGGCTGCCTATGTCGGACTGATCGATCAATTCTGGACACCCTGGACAAACCAACGCGAAGACCAATGGGGAGGCTCGCTCGAAAACCGCACACGGATCTCCCGCGAGATCCTGACCCGCATCCGGGAAACATGCGGCCGAGATTTTATCGTTGGGCTCTCGGTCAGCGATGAGCCCGACTACACAGTCGCGCTCAGTCGGCAGGAACTGGCGGAGATCATTCGGTTGCATGATGAGCAGGGGCTGATCGACTACGTGACCTGCGGAACCGGCAGCTACCTCGATTTCTACAAGATAATGCCGACTTTTCTCTACCCGGAGAAACTTGGCGCCGATCTTGCGGCGACCCTCAAGGGCGTGGTCAAGACGGCCCTCGTGGTGGCCGAAAGCCATATCAGGACGCCTGAAAATGCCGAAACGGTGCTCGGCGAAAAGGCTGCGGACCTGGTCTCGATCGTGCGGGGCCAGATCGCCGACCCGCATCTGGCACGCAAGGCCGCGGCAGACCGGCCGGACGATGTGCGCGGGTGCATTTCCTGCAACCAGATGTGCTGGGGCCGCCGTTCACGCGACTACTGGATCAGCTGCCTTATCAATCCCTCGGCAGGCCGCGAGTTTGAATGGGGTGGTGACCGGTTCACCGCGGCCGCCATCAAAAAACGGGTGCTTGTCATCGGCGGCGGTCCCGCTGGCCTCGAGACGGCACGCGTTGCCGCCGAACGGGGTCACGACGTGGTGCTGGCCGAAGCCTCCAGCAGACTGGGCGGGAACTTTCTGCTCGCCGGGCTGCAGCCGCGCCGGGGGCAAATCCTCGACCTTCTTGGCTGGTATGAGCGCCAGCTCAGCAAGCTGAACGTCGACGTGCGGCTGAACACCTATGTTGAGGCGTCGGAAATCCCCTCATTCCAAGCTGATACCGTCATCCTGGCCACGGGGTCGGTGTCTCCCGAAACCGGATTTCAGAAGGCGCTGCCGGCAATGCCGAGCCTGCCAGGCATCGAAAAGGGCAATGTCTTCTCGATCGAATCCGTGATGGCCCGCCATGCGCGACCCGGCAAGCGCGTGCTTTTGCTCGACGAGGGCGGAGGCTGGCGCGGCGGTGGCACAGCCTGGAAACTTGCCGAGGATGGCCATCAAGTGACCATTCTCACGCCCGATCCGCTGGTCGGCAAGGAACTGCAAAGGACAGCTGCCGATTTCCCGCTGCGACGGACATTGCGCCAGCTTGGCGTCAAATGGTTCGTGGAGGTCAGCGTTCTGGAATGGCACGGGGACGGCGTGACCGTCGTCGACCACAACACCCGTGAAGAAAGTTTCGTACCGGGCGATTGCCTTGTTCTCGCAACCACCAACGTGGCGGCGGATTGGCTGGCGAAAGAGTTGAAAGGCACATCGCAACCTTTCACGGAGGTCGGCGATGCCGCCGCTCCACGCCAGGCGCCCTACGCATTCCACGAAGGGAGGAAGGTCGCCTTGCGGCTGTGATAGGGCGCACTAGACGGGCCGGATCGATCCAGACAAGCGAAAGACGACGATAGTTACTATGATTAACGATCTCTCCGAAGCCGGTCTGTCGCTATTTGATGATGCCAATCTTCTTGCGATCGATGGTGACGAATACGGCGCAAACGAGAACCGTCCCCTTGACGATATTCTGGAGGTACGGATCGACACCCGTCATGTTCATGCCGTTCGACAGAAGCGTGATGATCAGAACGCCCAGCGCAGTACCGACAACGCTGCCCACACCTCCGGTCAGAGGCGTTCCGCCGACAACGACGGCTGCAATGACATCCAGTTCAAGCCCTTCCCCGAGCTGCGCTGTGGCGGCCATGGCGCGCGCGCCCTGCAGCAATCCCGCGATGCCGCACAGGGCCCCGAGCAGCATATACATGTAGATTTTCACGCGGGCTGCCGGTCAAGATGGCGACGCGTTCCCCACCGCCGATGGCGCGGACCTCGCGTCCGAACACCGTCCTGTTGATGATGCCATAGGCAAGGACCATCAGCACCAGGCCAATGATCACCGAATTGGGAATGCCCAAAGTACGTTCGGCATAGGCGTTGAGGAATTGCTCGTCGTCTATCGACACTGGAGCGCCGCGGGTGAACAGAAGCACGATGCCGCGATAAACCACCATCGCCCCCATGGTGGCTATGAAGGAAGGAACCTTGCCCTTGGCGAGGAGCACGCCATTGATCAAACCGGCAACCGCACCAACAGCAATGGCCGGAATGATTGCCGCGGCGCCGAGACGATCAGCAGTCAAGGCCGTTGCCAATGCCGCGAGGGCGACGATTGAACCGACCGAAAGATCGATCGAGCCCGCCATGATGACGAAGGTCATGCCCAGCGCCGCGACCAGCAGCACAGTGCCCTGCTGAAGCACGATGAGAAAGTTGCCAAAGGTGAGAAAGCGCGGCGACGACAGAGAGAATATGAAGACGAGCAGAACGAGCATCGCGAGCGGAAAAGTGCGCTTGAGGAGTTCGAAGCTGTTCGCGCTGCGGATTTTTTCGCCGCTTGCGCTCGGCGTCATGGCGGTGCTCGCGGTCTCGTTTGTGTCCATGGTCAGGCCATATGTCCAATGATGTCGTGTTCGGTGGCATCGGCTGCAGTCTCGATGCGATGCGTGACATGTCCTTGCCGGAGAACCAGCAAGCGGTCCGACATACCGATCAGTTCAGGCATGTCTTCCGAAGAAAGGATCACGGCGAGGCCTTCCGCCGCCTTCTGCCGTATGATTCGATAGATCTCCGTGCGGGCGCCGATGTCGACGCCGCGCGTTGGGTTGTTGAGCAGGAGCAGGCGTGGCTGTACGGCCAAGCATTTGCCAATCACCACCTTTTGCAGATTGCCTCCCGAGAGAGAACGGCAGGACGCGTCGATGCTCTGCGTCTTGATTCCGATCCGAGTGATGAGATCGGCCGCAATGGCGATGGCAGCGGGGCGGTCGAAGAATGGCCCATGCCGGGGCGGGCGGACCATCACCAGATTGTCGAGGACACTGAACTCAGCGATCAGCCCTTCATTGTGACGGTCGCCGGGCAGATGGGCTACGCCCTGCCGCCAAGCATCAGTCGGGCTCGATGGCGCGAATGGAACATCCGCAAGCCTCATCGTGCCGTGGCCTAAAGGCAGGTCGCCGCAAATGGCTGCGAACAGCGCTTCGGCGCCAGCGCCTTTCAATCCGGCAAGGCCGAGGATTTCGCCGGCATGAACATCCAGGCTGACGCCGTTGAGTTCGCGCCCAACGGCCACGTCGCAGGCTTGGAAGACAACAGGGCCCCGCGCGGGCTTGCTTGGGTCTGCCGTCAGACGAGACGGATAGATACCTTTCGCGAGGTCGCGTCCCACCATGCGGCGATGAATTTCATTGGGCTCGATCTCGGCCGTACGATATGTTCCGACATATTGCCCATCCTTCAGGATCGTCAGTCCATCGGCGACGGCAAGCACCTCGTCGAGATGATGAGAAACGAAAGCTACGGTCATCCCCTGAACCTTGAGTTCGTTGATGACGCCAAGGACCGCCTGAACCTCGCGGTGATCCAGATAGGCGGTGGATTCGTCGAGGAGGAGAATTTTCGGATTTGTAGACAGAGCTCGGGCGATCTCGATGCATTTCAGCTCGCCGAGATTGAGGCGGCCCGTGTCTGCAGAGACTGGTATTTGCGCGCCGATCCGCTCGAGGATCGCTTGCGCCGCCGATTCCATACGTCTGCGATCGATGAGACCGAGGCGACCGGCAAACCTTCGCAGGCGATCGATAAAGATGTTTTCAGCAACCGACAACGACCGGTTGATCGTGATTTCCTGGTAAACAAGCGACACACCAAGGGCCGCCGCACCGCTGACACTCTGTGGGGCATATCGTGCTTCGTCCAGCGTCATCACGCCGCTGTCAGGCCGTTCGGCACCGGCGAGCATCCGCAGGGTCGTCGATTTGCCGGCTCCGTTTTCGCCGACGATGGCGTGAACCATACCAGGCAGAAGCACCACCGACACGCCATCCACGGCACGTGTCTGGCCGTAACTCTTGCGCAGATCGCTCGCGGTAAGCGTCATGGATCGAATACGTCCAATGCCAGGGAGAAGCCTGCCGGCAACCGTGCGGTTGCAGGCAGGCCGAACCTTGCGTTCAGTTGCTGTATTGCATCTCGAAAACGGCTGGCTTGGCGTCCTTGTTGTAGAAGCGGGAGTGCTGTCGGAAATCATAGGTGGGCACTCCGCCCGGAAAGTCCTTTTCAAACAGCGCAACGCGATCCTTGGTCAACGGCAGCAGCTTCAGCTTGACATTGTCAGCGCCCGCGGGAACCGGAACGCCCTTGATCTGGTCGAAGAGGGCGACAAGGGCGAAGCCGCCCTGAAGCCAATGACCGCCGATGTCGAAGAGCAGATCGCCGGACTTTACCGCTTCGACATTCTCAGGGTTGAGATCCATTCCGACGACCATGACGTCCTTCCCCGGCGTTTTCCCGTGGTTCTTGAGAGCGGCCATCACGCCGGTCGCAGTGCCGCCGTTCGCAGCCCAGACGCCGGTGATCTCCGGATTCCCCTGGAAGAGCGATTCAAATGCCGTCTGCGAAGTATCACGGACGAAATTGCCATCGACCTCACCAGCGACACGCACATCGGGAGCTTCCTTGAGAGCGTCTTCCAGACCCTTGCGACGATCAATGGCGACCGAGGTGCCGGCGGTGCCGTTGACCACGCCGATCACTTTTTTACCGTCCGGCCCGGGCTTGATCGCAGCGAACAGCGCCTTGGCCATTTGGTATCCGGCGTCTTCATCGCTCGGCCCGATAAAGGCGATGTAGTTTGGGAAACGCTCGGTTTGAGGCGAAAAATCCGGGTAGCTGTCAGTGAGGATGACCGGTATGTCGGCTTCCTTCGCCAAGGTAAGTCCACGAGCGGCAGTGGCCCAATAGGGCGTGAAGATTATGCCGTCGACCTTCTGGGCCACCAGATCCTCGAGCGACTTGACCATCTGGTCGGGCTTGTTGTCGGCGTTGAGCACGACGAGATTCACGCCGAGTTCATCCGCTCCCTTTTTCATAAAGGCGACATAGCTGTTCCAGAATTGCGCATCCAGGGTCGGCACGACAACGCCGACCGTGGGGCCGTCGGCAGCGACAGCCGCCGTTGACAAGAAGGCCGCAGCAGCGAAGCCGATGACGGCCGATTTCAGCCTAGACAAGAAAAACATGGTTCCTCCAACCCGGTTCGCAATGGAGCCCACTGGCCCTTTGCATTGCTGATTCATTTAGACTTTTTGACCAGAACTGCTCGTTCTCCAACCACCAGATGACGACGATTGACGACACTTGATTACCATATGCGGTCAAAATCAGTCAAAATAATTCTAAGTCAGCCAAAAACGATAGCAATTCGCCCACCAAGGTGACAAATCATTGGGCTCGCCTGAGGGATTCGTGATATTCGCGATGCAGAGCGCTGTGATTCAGGCGAGCGCGTTGCGACACCATGCGGAGATGCGAACGTGGCAAGGAATGTTCGAAAATCAGCGGCGGAGGACATGGCGCCTGTCGTGTCCGGCGGGTCATGGGAAGACGACGGCGGGCGCGGACGGGTCGATCTGATTCCGGCCAAGCGTCACGCCTTCATTCTCGAATGCCTGAAACGAGAAGGAGCCGTCGGCGTCCAGGAACTCATCGATCTCATCGGCGCGTCGCCTTCGACGATCCGTCGCGATCTCGAGACGCTTGAAAGGCAAGGAGCGTTGGAGCGAACGCATGGCGGGGCGATGCTTCAACGCACGGAACTGGCCACCTTCGAGCCGGATCTCGCCACTGCAGCGCATTTCGCCAGGGCCGAGAAAGAGGCCATAGGCGCTGCCATGATGTCGGAACTTCGAGCCGGCCAGAGCGTCATTTTCGACGCAAGCACGACCGTTCTGGAAGTCGCCCGCGCCATCGCTGCGGCGCCTATCCCGCTTACGGCCGTGACCAACAGCCTTGCGATCGCGCAGATCCTTGCACCTGTGCCGGAAGTACGCCTGGTCATGCCTGGAGGCACCTGCAAGCCTGGTTCGCTGACCCTTATCGGCCAGCCTGGCGAGAATTTCCTGCGAACCATTCACGCCGACATAGCCATTCTGGGGACGCATGCCATCACCGGCGACATGCTCACGGAGACCTCCCTGGAGGTTGCGGCAATGAAGCAGGCGATGATCGCCGCGGCGCGCCGCGTCGTCGTGCTTGCCGACCATTCGAAGTTCACCGCGCCCAATTTTTGCACCATCTGCCGTCTGGCCGACATCCACCAGATCATTACCGACGAGGGCATCGATCAGGCTCACCTCACCAATCTTCGAACGCTCGATGTGGACGTCAGGGTCGTGCGCGTCAGCCGTTCGGGTTCTTCAGTTGAGCGCTCTTGAGGCTATGGATATCCGGGTCGTCGCCGACGACCTGACCGGGGCCCTGGACAGCGCGGTTTCCTTCGCATCGCCTGGGAATGGCATTGGGGTCAGCTGGCAGCTGGACCGTACGTTTGCGGGGCGTATGGCTATCGATGCCGCCACCCGGGAGGGGCCAGTGGCGACGGCCGTCGAGCGACACCGGACGCTTGCGCCATGGCTTGCCGCCGGACACCTGAGTTTCAAGAAGATCGACAGCCTCTTGCGCGGCCACGTCATCGCCGAAATCGAGGCCTGCATCCTCAACGGGGCGTACCAGCGCGTTGTTCTGGCACCTGCGTTCCCATTTCAGGGACGTGTTACGCGCCTTGGGCGCCAATGGCGACTCGATCAACCCGAAATGGTAGGTCCCGACCTTGTCGCCGGTCTAGG
This sequence comes from Mesorhizobium sp. P2_F8, assembly GCF_056403655.1. Lineage (NCBI taxonomy): Bacteria > Pseudomonadati > Pseudomonadota > Alphaproteobacteria > Hyphomicrobiales > Phyllobacteriaceae > Mesorhizobium > Mesorhizobium sp. P2_F8. The sequence continues at coordinate 5,152 of NZ_JBFUFB010000003.1, read as the reverse complement.
CCAGCGCTTTCCGGCTGGGCGTTCAACACCAGGGTCACGCCCAGTTGATTTCATCACACTCTATGACGCCGAAACGGATGCGGACCTGGACAAGATCGTCGCGACGGCGCCGAAGGGCGCGACGTTGTGGGTCGGTACTGGCGGCTTGGCGGCGGCACTTGCACGGCACATGAATGCGCCGCACAAGCCTGTTCCTGCGTTTTCCGCTCCATTCCTGGCCCTTGTCGGCACAAATCATGAGGTCACGGCGGGACAGGTAGCCCTCTTTGCCGCCAGGCATGCAGATGCGCATATCGTCGTGGAACACGACGTCGACAAAGCGAAAATGCGTTTGGCGAAACGGATGATGCGCGGGGAGCCGTCGGCTGTCAGCGTCGTTGCATCGGGCGATCGCCACGTCGTGGCAGATCATATCGGCAAGGTGTTTGCCTCGCTTCTCGCGGGCTTGCCAAAGCCCGGCACCTTGCTCGTCACTGGCGGCGAAACATTGCGATCGGTGTGCGACAGCCTGGGTGCCGTCGAACTCACGGTCGAATGCGAGATTGAGCCAGGGCTTCCGGTTTCCAGAGTCAAAGGCGGCGTTTTCGAGGGGCTAGCCACAATTTCGAAATCTGGCGCATTCGGCGACAGTGCCCTGCTCTGCAGGCTCGCGGCTCTCGCGCGTCGCTGATCAAGACAATCGCCGGCCAAAAGCACCGGCGGGTCCATCCCCGCCGGTCAAATGGCGTCAAACGATGTCTCAGCAGCCGAATACACCGGGATCACACCCACGGAGAGGCAGGCAAACAGCCGGATTTTCACCATTCAGGTGATTACGAATGACTGAAAAAGAAAACTATTGCGCATTCATGGTTAGAAGGATTAGAAGATGATCACAATTGACCGATTAGGGGCGTTTATGTCTGGTCCAAGACTCGGCATCACAATGGGTGATCCTGCGGGCATCGGCCCTGAGATCATCGCAAAGGCATGCGCACGGCTGAAACCGCGCCTTGCCGAAGGATCGTTGTCGCTTCTCGTTATCGGCAGCGTCACCGCGATGCGTGCAATGGAGTCGATTTCCGGGCGCATCGAGGAGGAAGATCCGTCGGCTTCCGCCGGTGGGATTTTTCCGCCTGTAGCCCTTCTCGAAGCCGGCCCCGAACGGACACCCATTGAAACGGGCGTCATGTCGGCCGAAGGCGGGCGCCTCGCCTATCTGGCGATCGAAAAAGCCGTTCGCCTGGCACAGGCCGGTTCAATTGCAGGCATCGTCACGGCTCCCCTCAACAAGGAAGCGCTCAATCTGGCCGGCTATCACTATGCCGGTCACACCGACATGCTGGCAGACCTGACAGGCGCCCGCGATTCCGTGATGATGCTGGCCCATGGCGATTTTCGCGTCAGCCATGTCTCGACCCATGTAGCGCTCGCACAGGTTCCGTCGAAACTGACCGAACCTCGGTTGCGGCGGGTAATCCAGTTGACGGTCGAGGCGTTGCACGGCCTTGGCATTGCCCATCCCCGCATTGCGATTGCCGCGCTCAATCCGCACGCCGGCGAAGGCGGCATTTTCGGTCGTGAGGATATCGACATCACGACCCCCGTCGTCGCTTCCTACACGCCCGCCGATTTTACGGTGTTTGGGCCTGTTCCGGGCGATACGGTTTTCGTCAAGTTGCGCGCCCGCCAGTATGACGCGGTGGTCGCTATGTATCACGATCAGGGCCATGTCCCGGTGAAACTGCTCGGCTTCAACGTCGATCCCGCGACCGGTCAGTGGAAGGCGCTCTCCGGTGTCAATGTCACGCTCGGCCTTCCGATCATCCGCACCTCCGTCGATCACGGCACGGCCTTCGACATCGCCGGCAAGGGCATCGCCAACGAGGACAGTCTTATCGAAGCGATCGAGTTCGCGGTCCAAATGGCCGCGGCAAAATCCAACCCTTAGGCGTCGGCACGCCTGCAACGCACGCAGAAGCGGATTGAACCATGGCAGTAGAAGACAAGAAATCCCATCACATGTTGATCGACGGGAAGTTTGTCTCCGGCGAAGCCGGCACGCGCCCGGTGATCAATCCGGCCAACGGCAAGGCCTTTGTCGACGTGCCCGAGGCAAGCCCAGGTCAGGCTCGCCAGGCGATAGAAGCCGCCCGCAAGGCGCAGAAGGCTTGGGGGCTCAAATCACCTCTCGCCCGTGCGGCGATCATGAAGCGGATCGCGGTCTTGATCCGGCAGAACGCCCGACATCTGGCCGAGGTGGTGGTCAGGGAACAAGGCAAACCGATTAATGAAGCAATAGGTGAAGTCGGCGGCGCGGCCGAGTTCTTCGACTACTACGCCGAGTTTGCCCGTCGCATTCAAGGTGAGATCCTGCCATCCGACTATGCGGGAGAGCAGGTCTGGATCCAGCGCGTGCCTGGCGTCGTCGCCGCCATTATTCCGTGGAATTACCCGAGCGCCCTGGTCAGCCGAAAGGTGGCGCCCGCCATGATCGCCGGCGACACCATCGTCCTCAAGCCGCACGAAGACACGCCGCTATCGGCACTCGAAATGGGTCGCATCTTCGTCGAAGCGGGCGTGCCGGCCGGCGTGGTCAACATCATAACGGGACGTGGTGAAACCATAGGCGAAGTGCTCTGCACGGAACCCGGAATCGACCTCATCACCATGACGGGAAGCGTGCCGACCGGCAAGCGCATCATGGCCAACGCTTCACGCAATCTGACACCGGTTTCGCTGGAGCTCGGCGGCAAGGCGCCATTCATCGTCCTGGCCGATGCCGATCTCGACCTGGCGGTGCGTTCGGCAGCCACCTCACGCTACATGAATTGCGGACAAGTCTGCATCTGCAACGAACGCACGCTCGTCCATCGTTCGATTTACGATCAGTTCGTCACGCGCTTCGTGGAATTCTCCAAGTCGCTCGTCGTCGGTGATCCGATGCAGGCAAACACCGATATCGGCCCCAAGGTCAGCCGTGAGGAGTTGGAAAAGGTCGAGGCGGTTCTTGCCGAAGCCGTCGCAGGTGGCGCCAGGCTCGCTCTCGCCGGTGGCCGCCCGACCAAGGCGCCGATCGATGGCGGCTACTGGCTCAATCCGACCGTATTGACCGATGTGACGCCCGACATGCCGATCATGACGCGCGAAATCTTCGGCCCGGTCGTGCCGATCATGCCCTTCGACACCTTCGAGGAAGCGGTCAGCATCACCAATGCCAGTCGCTATGGCCTGTCGGCCTATCTTTTCACCAATGATCTGAGCCGCGTCATGAACGCCGTCAACGAGGTTTCGTTCGGTGAGATCTACGTCAACCGGATTGGACCGGAAATGCTGCAGGGTTTCCATGTCGGCTTCCGCGAAAGCGGACTGGGCGGTGACGACGGCGTGCATGGGCTCGAGAGCTACATGCGCAAGAAGACGGTCTACGTGAATTACTCGGGTGCCGCCACGGCGGCATTGATGCCTTACGGGCGCTGAACACCGCCCAACCAGTACGACCAGCCAGGTCGCCACCCGGCCGATACGGCCGTTTCATATGATCGGGAGGAATGAAATGCACTATCGTGGGTTTATGGCGGCCGCTTTGGCCGTGGCGCTGTCAGGAATGGCCGCATCCTCGGCGATCGCCGATGACACCATTCCACCTGAGGCAAAGGCCTTGCTCGAGCCGCTGCCCCTGTCGCCGAGGGGCCAACCCGTCCCGGGCTTCCCGGACGGCCCGCCGGCAGTGTCGCCAGATGTGCTAAAATTTTCGGCCGACGACCTTGCCAAGCTCAAGGCCGGAAAGTTCACCGCAGGACTGGTGATGCATACCATGGATGCCGGCTGGCCCCAGTTGCAGGTCGCCGGAATCACCAACACACTCAAGGACTTTGGCATCGAGATTGTCGGAACCACCGACGCCAAGTTCCAGCCCGGCCAGCAAATCAGCGATCTCGAGCAGATGATTGCCCGTAAGCCGGATGTGATCTTCTCGATCCCGATCGATCCGAAGTCTGAATCCGAAGCTTACAAGAAGGCGGCAGCCGCCGGCATCAAGCTGGTTTTCATGGACAATGTCCCGGTCGATATGGCGCCGGGCAAGGACTATGTGTCCGTTGTCGCCTCCGACAATGAGAAGAACGCCTATTTCGCAGCGCAGGAACTTGTAAGTGCGATTGGCGGCAAGGGCGAGGTCGGCGTCATCACGCTGGTTTATGACTATTACTACTCCGTTGCGGCCCGCAAGGTCGGCGCACTGAAGGCCTTCGGCGAACATCCCGACATCAAGGTCGCGGATGTCGGCACCTTCACCGCGCCGGAGAAGGCCTACGAGGTCGCCACCGCCATGTTGACGGCGCATCCCGACATGAAGGGCATTTTCGTTGCCTGGGACACGCCCGCCCAGCAAGTCGTGGCCGCGGCCAAGACACTTGGGCGCGATATCGTCGTCACCACGAATGACATCGCCGCGGACAGCGCGCTGAACGTTGCACGTGGCGAATTTCTGGCCGTAGGCGCGCAGCGTCCCTACGACCAGGGCGTCGCCGAGGCCAAGGCGGCCGCGCTTGCGTTGCTTGGACATGAGGTCCCGCCATACATTTCGGTGCCGACATTGCGCGTCAAGAAGCTCGACCTCCTCAGTGCCCTCAAGCAGGTCACAAAGGAAGATGCGCCGGCTTCGGTGGTGAAAATCTGCAACGGCGAGTGCTTCTAGCTCCTTCTTTCGCCGGCGGGCCGCAGCAGTCCGCCGGCGCTCCCCGAGCGATCGAGAAATCGTCATGCCCGAAGCGACAACTTCAACGTCCAAGAACGCTATCGTAACGATGCAACGCATCGGCAAGTCGTTTGGCGCAAACCGCGTGCTTTCGGACATTTCGTTCGATGTCATGGCTGGTGAAACGCATGCACTGCTCGGCGAAAACGGCGCGGGCAAGTCGACGTGTTGATTTCCACCGAGAACTGACCCGGCATTTCCACCGAGAAGTGACCCGCCTCTCATGTATGTTTCGGTTCGGTGTTGACGGTCAAGGTTCTGGCTTTCTCCTTCGCTTTTTTAGGCTCGTGTGCGGAGCTGTTTTTGAACCGGAAGCTGTCGTTCCCGGTTTCCAGGATGTGGCAATGGTGGGTCAGTCGGTCGAGAAGCGCGGTCGTCATCTTGGCATCGCCGAAGACACTGGCCCACTCACTG